>CAOKFN010000004.1 GCA_948467735.1 uncultured bacterium | reverse complement strand
GGCTTTATGCGGCCTGTAGGCATTTTTCTTATTGTGGAACTGTTAAAGACCCGAGCATGTTCCTTCTATTTCTGAAAGCAGGTAAAATTAGAAAAAAATTTTTTGTTGTCGCAAAATTTGATTTGTGGTATAATATTGACATAGAAGATTTCTTTCAATTTCTGATTTCTTTTGTACTGAATCAAACGAAAGAGCGGTATGATGTTGACCCGAAAGGCCGTCGTGCCGGCTTTTGATTTCTATATGTACGAAAGTGCATAAAAGAATGGCATGATATGAGTGACGGAATCAGGTGCTTAGGGGGACACTTAGCGAGTTTCCTATTGTCATAATTAAAAAGAAGGGGGTATGTTTTATGAACACTGTAATTACAATCGGAAGGCAGTTTGGCTCTGCGGGGCGTGAGATTGGTGAAATGGTGGCGGAATATTTCGGCATCAAATGTTATGATAAAGAGCTTTTGACCAGAGCGGCACAGGAGAGCGGTTTTTGTGAGGAGATGATTCAGAATCATGACGAACGGCCCACTAACTCTTTCCTCTATAATTTGGTGATGGATACCTATTCCTTCGGATATAACGCATCCTCCTTTGTAGATATGCCCATCAGCCATAAGGTATTTCTGGCGCAGTTTGACACAATCAAAAAGATTGCCGAGGAAGGCCCCTGTGTCATCGTGGGCCGCTGTGCGGATTATGCGCTTGCCGAAAGGAAAAATGTGGTAAATCTGTTCATTTATGCAGACGAACAGGCGAAGATAAAGAGAATTATGGAAAGATACAGCCTGTCGGAATCCAAGGCAAAAGACATGATTATCAAAAAGGATAAACAGCGTCAAAGCTACTATAATTACTATTCTTCTAAAAAGTGGGGTCGCGCGGATAGTTATGACCTATGCATTAACAGCACCGTGCTTGGTGAAGAGGGAACCGTAAAGCTGATTACCCAATATATTGAAGATTTTGAGAAGAAAAAGTGAATAAAACTATTGACATATAAAGGCGCTTCATGCTATTATTTTATGGTATGTTTTGGCTGTTGACTTGTGACAGAATGACATATGTGCCGCTTGGTTCGGCTTTAAAGCGCATTCGGAAATGATAATCCATCACGGAATGCCGCCAAGACCAGCGAGTAAATGGATTTAGTGTCCATGAATAGGAGGTGCCTTAATATGTACGCAATTATTGCAACGGGCGGAAAACAGTATAAAGTTTCTGAAGGAGATGTTATCAAGGTTGAGAAACTAAATGCAGAAGCAGGCAATACTGTTACTTTTGACCAAGTAATCGCAGTAAGTGACGGCTCCCTGAAGGTTGGAAAAGATGTTGCAGACGCAACTGTTTCCGCAACCGTATTGGCTCAGGGAAAAGGTAAGAAGGTTATTGTATACAAATACAAGAGCAAAACCGGCTACCACAAGAAAAACGGTCACAGGCAGGCATACACTCAGGTCAAGATTGACAAGATTAATTCTTAATCTATCATAGCGCATAGTATTATGACAACTGTAGTGATTCGCAAGGACCATGACGGTTCCTATAAAGGTTTTTACTGTAAGGGACATGCAGAGTACGCAAAGCGCGGCAGGCCGGATATATTGTGTGCCGCCGTCTCCGCGTTGACTATTGGCACTATTAATTCTTTAGAGGTACTGGCAGGGGAACAGTTAATTGTCACGGCAGATGAGGGAACGGGTTTCCTCAAATGTGATTTTAAGAGTGTTTTGCAGGAAAAGTCAGGTTTCCTGATGGATTCTATGGTATTTTCTCTGGAAAATCTAAGCAGGGAATATGGCGACAAGTATTTGCAAATAAAATTTGAGGAGGTGTAAGCCATGTTGAATATGAACCTTCAGTTTTTTGCTCATAAAAAAGGTGTCGGATCTACTAAGAACGGCAGAGATTCCGAATCTAAGAGATTAGGTGCAAAAAGAGCAGACGGACAGTTTGTAAAGGCTGGCAATATTCTATACAGACAGCGTGGAACCAAGATTCACCCGGGAATCAACGTAGGAAGGGGCGGCGACGATACCTTGTACGCAAAGGTTGACGGCATTCTTCGTTTCGAGAGAAAGGGCAGGGATAAGAAACAGGCGTCTGTTTATCCCGTAGAGCAATAGGATTGGTTCAGATAGTTTCGCAAAACTGCATTTTGTGCAGTTTTCATTTGCGGTGCTGTAGGGCTGAATTTTGTTACAGGACTTCAAACTTATCGTTTGAAGTCCTGTATTTTTAGAAAGAGGTAAGGTTTATGTTTGCAGACAGAGCCCAAATATATATAAAGAGCGGCAAGGGCGGCGACGGGCATGTGTCCTTTCGGCGTGAAAAGTATGTTCCCGCAGGCGGGCCGGACGGCGGCGACGGCGGGCGCGGCGGCGATGTCATATTTGAAGTGGATGAGGGCTTGAACACTCTAATTGATTTTCGTAACGTTAGAAAATATAAAGCGGAGGATGGAGAGCCGGGAAACAAGAAAAATTGTCATGGGAAAGACGGCAGGGATATCGTATTAAAAGTACCGCCCGGAACAATAATTAAAGAGGCTGAAACAGGGCAGGTGATTATGGATATGTCCGGAGAAAACCGCAGGTTTGTCATTTTAAAGGGCGGAAGAGGCGGCTGTGGAAATCAGCATTATGCCACAAGCACCATGCAGGCGCCCAAGTATGCCCAGCCCGGCCAGCCCGCAAGGGAATTAAAACTTATGCTGGAATTAAAGGTAATTGCGGATGTGGGGCTGGTAGGGCTGCCCAATGTGGGAAAATCCACTCTTTTATCCAGGGTCACAAACGCAAGACCTAAAATTGCCAATTATCACTTTACAACTTTAAATCCCAATCTGGGTGTGGTAGATTTAGAGGGAACGAAGGGCTTTGTCATAGCAGACATTCCGGGACTGATCGAAGGCGCTTCGGAGGGCGTGGGGCTTGGACATGAATTTCTGCGTCATATCGAGCGTACCAAGGTAATTATTCACATTGTGGACGCCGCCGGAACGGAAGGGCGTGATCCTGTGGCAGATATTTATGCCATTAACAAAGAACTGGAAGCATATAATCCCGATATTGCAAAGCGCCCTCAAGTCATTGCCGCCAATAAAATAGATGCTATTTATCATGGGACTGATTCCGAAGAACCAAATCCTGTGGATGCCATCAAAGCGGAATTTGAACCAAAGGGAATTGCCGTTTACCCGATTTCCGCAGTCAGCGGAGAAGGGTTAAAAGCACTTCTGTATCATGTGAATGAAATGCTGGAAAGTTTGGGGGAAGACGTCACGGTATTTGAACAGGAATATTTTCCTGAGATGGCTGTTAAGTCTTCCGATGAACCATATACTGTGAAATATGATGAAAAGAATGACCAATATGTGGTGGAAGGGCCCAGCGTAGAGAAGATGCTGGGATATACAAATCTGGAAAGCGAAAAGGGATTTACGTTTTTCCAGAATTTCTTGAAGGAGACCGGCATTCTGCAGCAGCTGGAGAATCTCGGAATTGAAGACGGCGATACCGTCCGTATCTATGGGCATCAATTCGATTACTATAAATAATATTTTTAATGAGGAAGAATAATCATGACAAGCAAGCAGAGAGCATATTTGAAGAGCCTTGGGGTGAATCTGAACCCCATCTTTCAGGTAGGGAAGTCCAGTTTGACTCCGGAATTGACGGAAGCAATCAGGGAGGCATTTCATAAAAATGAGTTGGTGAAGATTGCGGTATTAAAGAACTGCATGGATGATCCCCATGAAATTGCCGAAATGATATCGGAGAGAACTCATTCTCAGGTAGTTCAGGTCATCGGCAAAAAGTTTATATTATATAAGCCCGACAAAGAGAATCCTAGGATTGTACTGCCATGAGACGAATCGGTATTATGGGAGGTACCTTTAATCCCGTCCATATAGGTCATTTGATATTGGCAGAATGGGCATTGGACACTCTGAAGCTGGAAGAAGTCTGGTTTATTCCCACAGGCATTTCTTATAAGAAAGATTACAGGGAGATGCCGTCAGGAGAAACGAGACTTTACATGACGGAGCTTGCCGTTCGAGATAATACCGCCTTTAAGTGTATTGATATTGAAGTCAGGCGAAAAGGCTATACCTACAGTTATGAAACGTTGGAACAGCTGAAGATTGAATATCCTCAAGCGGAATTTTTCTTTATCACAGGTGCGGACTGTCTGTTTTCCATAGAAAATTGGAAACGGCCTGATAAAATATTTGACTGCTGCACTTTGGCCGCGGCTGTGAGAGGAGATGCCGGGCTGCAGGAAATGGAACGGAAAAAGCTTGAATTGGAGCAGAAATTCGCGCCCCAAAGCTGTGGAAAAATTATACTGCTTCCTTTTATTTCTATGGCTGTCTCCTCTACTGAAATCCGCAGTCGAATTCGCAGAGGACAAAGCGTCAGGTATCTGGTGCCGGACCAAGTATTAGCTTATATAAACGAAAAGGGATTATATTGTGAAGGAAAAAGTGAACCTTTCTAAAGGGCGTTGTCTTATCATAAAAGAAAGCGTTTCAGAAGAAGTTGTTTCAGAGGAAGTTATATGAAAAAAAAGGAAAAAAATGCATACGGCTTAAAAAAACTGAAAAAAGCAATGAAAAAAGAACAGGACGCCAAACGTTTTGAGCATACTATCGGTGTGGAATACACGGCGGCGGCATTGGCTATGAGGTATGACTGCGATATCAGAAAAGCACAAGCAGCGGGTCTGCTTCATGACTGCGCAAAATGTCTCACGGATGAAAAACGGCTTTCCATCTGTGAAAAAAACGGCATCCCCATTACTGAAGCGGAACGGCGAAGCCCCTTTTTACTGCATGCAAAGGTAGGAGCTTATCTTGCCAAGGAAAAATACGGTATTACAAATCAGGATATTTTAAACGCAATTCAAAATCATACGACGGGCAGACGGGGAATGAGCCTGTTGGAGAAAATTATTTTTGTGGCTGATTATATAGAACCCGGCAGGAAACAGGCTCCTAATTTAGCCGAAATCAGAAAACTTGCCTTTGTCAATCTTGATAGTGCGCTATTGACGATATTGGAAGATACTTTAACTTATTTAAAAGCTTCAGGCAGTGAAATTGATCCCACAACGGAAAAAACATGGCGTTATTATCATGAAAGGAGCAGTAAAAATTTACAGGAGGAATAGATATGGAGAATAAAAATGCAATGGAAATAGCAAAACTTGCCATTCAGGCATTGGATGAAAAAAAAGCGGAAGATATTCGAGTCATTGATATCAGCGAAGTATCCGTTATTGCGGATTATTTTATTATCGCCGGAGGTACTAATAAAGCCCAGATTCAGGCACTGTGCGACAATGTGCTGGAAAAGCTGGGACGCGCCGGTTATCCGGAAAAGCAGACGGAAGGTTATAAAACCGCAAACTGGATTCTTATGGATTTCGGAGATGTGATTGTGCATATTTTCGACAAAGAAAACAGGCTGCTTTATGATTTAGAACGTATTTGGCGGGACGGCACACAAATTGATGTGGATACCTTTAAAATGTAAATGAGGTACTCCATGGAAGAAATGCATTCCATAAATTTAAGAAAAAAGATTTCTTGATAAAAGGAAGCTCTAAAAGTTTTATTCAATCAGAGCTTCCTTTATCCGAATTTACGCTTCGCTTTTGTCCCCTAAGTGCATATAGAAGCTAATCAGATAGAGTCCGCATAAGCCCACAACGGCGTAAATGATTCTGGACAGCCACGACATATTTCCAAAGATAAAAGCCACCAGATCAAAGCGGAACAAACCAATCAGCGCCCAGTTAATCGCGCCGATTATGGCAATGGTGAGAGCGGTACCGTCTAAAAATTTATTTCCCATGTTCTACCTCCCTGCCCGCTGAAGACGGGCGTGATACCCTTGTTTCTGCACAGCAGAGTAAAAAATCCTGCTTTTCACTAACAGAAAAACACGCTCCGCAGTTTTGCTATTTTAAACAATAGAATCTTCGCAGTTTTTATTTATCATGAACAATAGAATCCACATGCTGCAAGTTTTCTATTGTCACGAATAATATCTGCAAAATTTGTTGGATTATACATTTTTTTTGCAGATTATAAATGTATCATTTTGGAAGGCGTCTTACATATGTCTTTAACGATATACTCGAAATATTCCAAAGACCTTTCCCAAAATCTGGCAGTCATCTACAATAATCGGATCCATGGTATCATTTTCGGGCTGTAGACGAATATGACCTTCTTCTTTATAAAATCTTTTGACTGTGGCGGAATCATCAATCAGGGCAACAACAATCTGGCCGTTTTCAGCGGTGCTGCACATATTGACAAAAACTCTGTCTCCATTTAAAATTCCCGCATTTATCATAGAATCTCCCCGTACATTCAAAACAAAAGATTTTCCATTGGGCACCAATTCGGCAGGCACCGGAAAATAAGATTCAATATTTTCTTCCGCAAGAATAGGGATGCCCGCCGCCACATTGCCAATAATCGGAAGGCTTACCATTTCCGTGCGCAGCATCTGGAAGCCGTCGTCACAGATTTCAATGGCTCTGGGTTTGGTGGGATCTCTCCGTATATAGCCGTTTTTTTCCAATGTCTCAAGATGAGAATGTACGGAAGAGGTGGATTTTAATCCTACAGTCTCGCAGATTTCACGAACCGTAGGCGGATATCCTTTCTTTAAAATTTCATTTTTAATATACTCAAGTATCTCCTGCTGTTTTGCAGTGGTTTTTTCAAATGCCATGCCTTAACCTCCTATGCTTGCTGAATCGTGTACTGCGTCTATATTAACTACAATTATCATAACATATCTAAGGAGAAAAAGCAAACATATATTCTGAATTTTTATTATTTTTCCCGAAGCCGTACATATTGAGCCGCCTTTCGCCGACGTTCATCTTCCTGTGCCGCATAGTGTTTTCGGGTGGTATTGACGTCTTTGTGTCCAAGCACGTCCGCCACCAGATAAATGTCGCCTGATTCCTGATACAGTGCGGTTCCGTAGGTGCTTCTGAGCTTGTGGGGCGTTATTTTCTTGAGCGTGGTTACTCTGGAAGCATATTTTTTTACAAGATTTTCCACGGAACGCACCGTCATACGGCGATTCTGAAGGGAAAGAAATAGAGCGTTTTCATGTCCTTCCATGGGAATTATATGTGTTCTCTGTTCCAGATAGTCCAGAAGTGCGGTCTCCACCTCATCCCCGAAGTAAATAACCGCCTCATAACCGCCTTTGCGCCGTATCTTGATTCCACAGACGTCGAAATTTACATCATTCATATCCAGCCCCACGCACTCTGAGACACGGATGCCGGTGCCAAGGAGCAGGGTCAATAACGCTACATCTCTCAGTTTTGTCTTTTTATGGTATTCCAGCTCTTTTTTGGTAAGCTTCGTGCCGTCCTCTGCCTGATTCAGCAGCATGGCGACTTCATTTGGTTCAAGGCGGATAATCTCCTTTTCATGCAGTTTCGGCATGGGCACAAGAGAAGCCGGATTATTTTGAATAAATTCCATTTGATAGAAATAATTATAAAAACTCCGAAGAGCGGCAAGCTTTCTTGATTTTCCCCTCTCCGCATTTGTAATGTCTTTTCCGTCCTTCTGATACAGGGACATATATTCCAGATATTCTTCAATATCCAGACGGGTCAGCTGATCCAGCAGGGTGATAGGAAAATCTTTGATTTCCATTTTGGCGCATATGGCGTTTTGCTCATGCAGATATTCAAAAAAGAGCCTGAGATCGTAAGCATAGGCCAGACGGGTGCGGGCGGAGGTATATTCCTCAATTCCTCTGAAAAAAGTCTTACAGAAAGGGGGAAGCGTTTCAAGAATCGCCCTCATTTTTATAATATTCTGCATATTCTGTTCATCATGATAATTATTCCGATTGACCACCGCCATGATATTTTTCCCAGCCTTTCATATTATTATTTTGAATCGCCGTAAACATTCTTTCTTTAACGCCGTGATTTTCGTTGTTCAGCTGTCGGAGCAGCTGCTTTACATATTCCCGTTTGGTATAGCCGTCCGCGGGACAGGGGCTTTTTACAACGGGTACGTTATGTTTATGTACGAATCCAATGACGTCGGCTTCGTTCATATACATAAGGGGGCGAATGACCGTAATTCCCGTCCGGTCCAAATAAGTCACCGGAGCGAAGGTGTGAAAACGTCCCTCGAAAATCAGGGACATCAGCATGGTTTCCACCACGTCGTCCTTGTGATGGGCATAGGCGGCCTTATTGCAGCCAGCCTCTTTGATGGCTTGATTTAACGCTCCTTTTCTCATTTTGGCACAGAGCGAACAGGGATTGTCCTCTCTGCGTTCCTCAAAGATAATCCGGGCAATATCCGTCTTTACAATGGTATATTCCACATCCAGCTCCCTGCACAGGTCTTTGACTTTCTCAAGGTTTAGATTGTGGAAGCCGAGATCCACCGTGACGGCATGGATATCAAAATGATTCGGATAAAAGCGCTTCAGTCCGTGAAGAGCGTATAGAAGTGTCAGGCTGTCCTTGCCGCCGGAGATGCCGACTGCGATCTTATCGCCCTCTTCTATCATATGGTAGTCGTCCACGGCCCTGCGCACATAGCTGAGTACCTGTTGAAGCCTCATTTTTAATACACCTCATATTTGTCGATTTTTGTGCTCATAGTTCTCATCTTTATTCCCGTGAGTAATGAGCCGGGTTGATACCCCGCCAGCTTGCTACGGGGTATTTGATTCCGCCGGGCAGCGAACAAAGTCCGCAAAGCCATGTATCATGTCAAAGCCAATTAGAAATTGGCTTGGCGAATGCCTTGAAGGTGTCCTATGAACACCTTCGGTTCTGCCGTGATGCGGGATGGATTAAAACGCAGCAGGCAGAAAGCGCAAAAGTCGGAAAAAAATAAACCTTTAGACAAGGGTATTATACTCCCGCTCAAAGAAATTGGCAAGAAAATGAGAGTAGAATTCATGTATCGGTGTACAAACAAAGTGAACTTAAGCGGCGGATACGGCAAAAATTTTTTGACAGAGAACAGCCATATTTTTTATATGCCGCGCCATATGATAATTTATTTTTAAAATGGACATACTATGAAAGGCAGTTCATTTTATGGAAACAGGACTTTAATTGGATTCAATAGACATGTAAAGGAGCGATTATGGTAGAATTTTCTAACAGCGTAACAAAGGATAACCTTATGAGGGCTTTCGCCGGAGAAAGTCAGGCAAGGAACAGATATACCTTCGCCGCTTCCCAAGCGAAAAAGAACGGACTATATGTAATCAGCGCGGTCTTCGGATTCACCGCTTCTCAAGAAAAAGAGCATGCGGAGGTATTCTACAATCATTTAAAAGAAATGGCAGGCGGAACGATTTTTATAGACGGAGGCTATCCGGTGGATATCTCGGATAATATCGTGGATCTGCTTTCCATGGCCCAGCACAATGAATATGAAGAAGAAACTTCCGTTTACAAGGCTTTTGAGGAGAAGGCGAGAGAGGAAGGCTTTGACCGGATTGCAGCGTCTTTCCGGCAGATTGCGGGCATTGAAAAAATTCATGGAGATCGCTTTGGCAGATATGCCCAGCTGATTCGGGACGGAAAACTTTTTGTCTCCGACGTGGAGGAAGAGTGGATGTGCCTGCACTGCGGCTTTGTGATGAAGGGAAAGAAAGCGCCCGCTGCCTGCCCTGTGTGCCATAGCGATCAGGGATATTTTATTCGTTTTGAGCTGGCGCCCTACGAGGGTATGGTCAGAGCATTCCAATAAGATGGATAGCCGCATCTGCCTATACCCAGTATTGGCAGATAAAGCAGACCATCAACAAAAATATATAAAAAATTTAGAAAACGCCTACTTGTTATGTGCCGCTTTTAATAGTATGATAGTAAGAGGGATATTCTTCCATGGAAGATATGCATTCTGATAGTTAAGAGCATTTCATATAAAAGATGATTCTATAAGAGAAGAGTTTTTGAAAAAGCGGATCTCATGAGAAAAGCTAATTCTACAGGAAATTTCTCGAAAGAATATGGGGCATAACAGGAAAGGGCATGGATATGAAGTTCAAAATAAACAATAAATATTTCCGATGGGGCCTGACCGCATTTTTAACCATAGCGGCCGCCATTACTTTTTATTACTTTATTTTTCACAGTTCCAATATCAAAGCCGGATTTGGCACGGTTATCAATATTTTAATGCCGGTGGTATTTGGTCTTGTGACCGCGTATCTTTTGACGCCCGTATTGAATTTTGTGGAAGCGAAAATGCTGCTGCCCCTCTGCGGCAAGTGGAAAATAAAGAAAACCGCAAAGCAAAAATCTGTTATCCGTGGAATCGGCATATTGATTACGGCGTTCTTGTTCATCGCCTTAATCTATATGCTGTTTTCCATGCTTATATCTCAAATTGTCCCCAGTGTGCAGGGACTTTTGGGTAATTTTGACACCTATATCAACAACGTCATCCGATGGATAAATCAGACCCTTGAGGACAATCCGGAATTCAGCGATTATATCACGAAAACTTTAGATAAATTTTCCCAGCAGCTGGAAGAATGGATAAATGATATCATTCCCAGTACCGCCGCGCTCATCCGCACCGTATCCATCAGCGTCATCAATGTGCTGGATGTTTTGTGGAACTTTATTATCGGTTTTATTATCTCCATCTATGTACTTGCCAGCAAAGAACGTTTTGCAGGACAGGCGAAGAAAATCGTCTATGCTGTTTTTGAGAAAAACACTGCGAATACCATTATTAGAAATTTTCGATTTACCCATCAAACCTTTATCGGATTCTTAGGCGGCAAAATTATTGATTCTATTATCATAGGAATTCTATGCTTCATCGGGACTTCCATCCTTAAGACGCCCTATGCGGTGCTGGTAAGCGTGATTATCGGCGTTACCAATGTCATTCCGTTTTTTGGGCCATATCTGGGCGCTATTCCCAGCACGATTCTAATTTTTGTGGTTGATCCCACGCACCCGTTGAACGCCGTTTATTTCGTTATTTTCATTCTGATATTACAGCAGTTTGACGGAAATTTCCTAGGGCCGAAGATTTTGGGAAGCTCTACCGGGCTGACCGGATTCTGGGTTATTTTTGCAATTACCCTTTTTGGCGGGCTGTACGGCATCTTGGGAATGATTGTGGGCGTGCCGATTTTTGCCGTTATCTATGCCGCTGTCAGGTCGGTGGTGAATTCTATGCTGGATATGAAAAGCCTTCCCAGCAATACGAAAGATTACGAAAATGTGGATTATATAGATGAGAATGGAATCCATCAGACGCAGGTGCAGCAGAAGCGTTCGGAGAGAAAAGCCCATACATTTTCATTACAGCTTCCCGGAAAGAAATCTCATGTCCGAAAAAAAGACGCGGATGGGGAGAAATCCAAGGAAGAAGAGGAATTTATGGAAGAGGGGCGTTCTATAGAAAAGGAGCATTCCATGGAAGAGGGGCATTTCGTGGAAGGAGAGCATTCCATGGAAGGAGACCATTCCGTGGAAGAAAATATCAGGAAAGAATAATAAAATTATCACAACAAACAATCAGTCAGCATACTGTAAATGAAAAAGAAAATTGTAATTGAAAATGCTATTTTGACTGCAGGGGAATATTTCTGCAGGAATGTAAGCAGGAAGAAAATCTGATATTAAGAAGAGAAGTCTAATGGGGAATCGGGGCCTTTTATACACATCTTGGATTGTTCCGTCCATAGCTTCTTTTCAACGGAAAAAATAAATACGAAAGATGATTTGAGAGGAAACAGGATGAGATTTTTAGTACAAAGAGTAAAAGAAGCCAAAGTATCTGTGGACGGCCGGCAGCTTGGCAGAATCGGAAAGGGTCTGCTGGTATTTGTAGGAATCAGCAGTCAGGATGCTGTTGAAAGCTCTTCCATGGGAGATTATTACGCGAAGGTTGCGGACAAAATGGTCAAAAAGCTTGTGGGGTTAAGGATTTTTAAAGACGAAAACGGAAAGACCAACCTTGATATGAAATCCATAGGGGGACAATTATTACTCATTTCCCAGTTTACCTTATACGCCGACTGCCGTAAGGGTAATCGTCCGTCTTTTATCAACGCAGGAGAACCCAAAAGCGCCGAGGAGCTTTATCAGTACATCCTGCAAAAATGCAGGCAGGAGATTGACATAGTGGAAGAGGGGAGCTTTGGCGCCGATATGAAAGTGGAATTGGTAAATGACGGCCCTTTTACCATAATGCTTGACTCTGACGAAATATGCGGGCGCAGGGATTAAAGCAAAAGAAGAACTTTCCAAAGATGCCGGGGTTTGTTTTGGTTCCATGGGTAATGTTTCAACAAATGATGATAAATTTATGAAAAAGCAGGAGGAATGAATTATGTTTGGATGGATTGTTTTAAGTATTGTTTTGGTATTTCTATTGGTAATCTTTTTTACCGGATATGTAAAGGCATCTCCTGACACTGCCATCATAATCTCCGGATTAAGAAAAAATCCCAAGGTATTGATTGGAAAAGCCGGAATTAAGATTCCCTTCCTTGAGAGAAAAGATGAACTGAACCTACAGCTGATTCCCATTGATGTGAAGACTTCAAATGCGGTGCCCACGGCAGACTACATAAATATTAACGTGGATGCGACTGTCAATGTCAAAATCAGCGACAACGAGGAGCGATTGAAATTAGCGGCGCAGAACTTCCTGAACAAGAAAGCCGAATATATCGGAGGGGTGGCGAGAGAAGTTCTGGAAGGCAACGTGCGTGAGATTGTGGGAAAAATGGCCTTGGAGGAAATGGTTTCCGATCGTCAGAAATTTGCGATACTGGTAAAAGAAAACGCGGAGCCTGATTTGGCGGCCATGGGCCTTGACATTATCAGCTTCAATGTGCAGAACTTTGTGGACGGCAACGGCGTCATTGAAAACCTTGGTGTCGATAATATTGTTAAAATTCAGAAAAATGCGTCCATTTCCCGTGCGGAGAGCGAGAAGGAGATTGCAAAGGCACAGGCAAACGCCAAACGAGAAGCAAATGAAGCGGAGGTAAACGCCGAATCTGAGATTGCTAAGAAACAGAATGAGCTGGCAATTCAGAAGGCGGAATTAAAACGTGAATCCGATATTAAACGTGCGGAGGCCGACGCAGCTTACCGCATTCAGGAAGAAGAGCAGCGAAAAACCGTGGAAATTACTACTGCCAACGCCAATATCGCAAAACAGGAAAAGGAAATTCTGTTAAAACAGCGGGAAGCGGAAGTTATGGAACAGTCCTTGGACGCACAGGTAAAAAAGAAAGCGGAAGCGGAGAAATTCGCAAAACAGCAGCTTGCGGACGCGGCATTGTATGAGCGGCAGAGAGAAGCGGAAGCAAGAAAGTTTGAGACGGAAAAAGAAGCGGAAGCCATGAAAGCCCAAGCCGAGGCAAAGCGTTATACCATGGAACAGGAAGCGGACGGTATCCGTACCCGAGGACTTGCCGAGGCGGAGGCCATCCGCGCAAAAGCCGTAGCGGAAGCGGATGGTATTGAGAAAAAAGCGGAAGCTATGGCAAAGATGGGAGAGGCGGCAGTGTTGGAAATGTACTTTAGGGCGTTGCCTGAAGTTGTTAAGAATGCTGCGGAACCGCTTTCAAGTGTGGATAGAATTACGATGTATGGGGACGGCAATTCATCAAAATTGATGAAGGATGTTATGGGAACCGTAGTACAGATCACGGATGGGTTAAAGGAAGCAACAGGAGTTGACCTGCAGGCAGTTTTGTCCGGTTTCCTTGCGGGAAAGGCGGCCGTAGAAAAAAAGTCGTCACAAATTGATGAGTAAAATTTACGAATGCCTTTGCGGGGCAGTTTGCCATGTTTTCTACAGTTTGGCTTGAATTGATATAAATAGTTTGTAATGTCATAAAAGAATCTTCAAATATATTGAATTTGAGGATTCTTTTTTGATAATAGAAATCCTATTTTGAGACTGGAAATCCTATAGTCCTAAATATACTGCCATTATCAATTTTTATTCCGACAAGCGATTTCTGTGATTCACGACTTTCTGATGTTGACCAAAATCTTTTATTGTAGTATGATGATAAAGTCATGGGAAAAAGAAAGGGATGTCCCAATTAAAGGAGTGAGCTTGAACATGAAGATAGCAAAAGATATCAGAAAAGAACCCGTCAAAATGGCACTGGCCATTTTGTTGGCGATACAGTTTTTCCTGATTTCATTTAGCAATATTACCTTAATTGATAGGAATTTGGATTGTGATACCGGAAAATTGTTCAATCATATAGCGGAGATCTGGAGACAAAAGAGTATCCTTCTGCCTGATTGGGATTATCTGACTACATTGGAATGGGATTGCAGCAGTATATTTGCGCTCCCTTTTTATGCTGTAACTCAAAATATTGTTTTATCATTTGGACTGTCAAATATATTATTTCTTGGCTGTTTTTTATGCATTATATTTTTTCTGTTCCGTGGAGAGGATTTATTATATCCTCTTTTGTGTACCAATCTGCTTATAATTCCCTTTCGGATTGGGATGCTGGATTATTATAATATGTTATTTTTTGGCGGCGGGCAGTATATTATTAAAGTATCAATTCCGCTTCTGCTGGCAGGATTGATTCTGCATCTAAATAATCAGCAGGCGAAAGAGCATCTTTCTATCTCTATAAAATTACTTATGGCTGGTTATTTAGGACTGTTTCTTCTGTCCTCCATGTCCAGCGGCGTTTATGTGACAGTCTGCGGCGTGTTTCCGGTGTTTGCTGCTTATATTGGATATAAGTTCTTGAAATGGGAGAGAATGCCAAACAGTACAATTTTTCTAATGATTTGTTCGGGTGTTTTCACATTATTGGGATGGAAAATCAACACGATGCTGATGGGCGGCGCAGTTGGGAATCGTATGACGTTGTGCAGCGTACATCAAATGCTGGCAAGTATATCAACCTGCTTTTTCGGCATGTTTGAACTGTATGGCGGCGCAACAGAAAGCTTTGAACTTCAGGTTTTGTCCGTTAAGGGGATTCAGGTGCTGGCAAAATGCATGCTGGTATTGGTAATGCTTATTGCCGGAATCTATGAGGCCAAAAATATACTCTGTTCCCCCAAATATCTGATTCAGGAAACAGCATCTTTCAGGACAAGTGAGGATAATCCATGGAATAATAGTATTCCATGGAAAAAGAGTATTTCATTGAGAACCTTGCTGTTATTATCAGTCTTTATTTGGAATGTTTTTGTGTTAATTATTTCATTTCCCAGAGGCGGATCCTCCACCTATGAATACCGTTATCATCTAATAGGAATGCTGCCCTTAATGTGCGTTACCTGTATTTTTCTTATTGGGAGAATACGAAATTTACAGACGAAACAGCAGAATTGGCTTTATGCCGCGGGATATGTGGCAATTCTTTTCCTCTGTGCAGTTTCTTATAAAGAATTGTTTTCCAAGGAAGAACAGCATGCTGATCTAAAAGAATTTTGTTCTTATGTCAGTGAGCTTGATGCCGAATATATTTATCTCTTTGACGGTTCCAATGACGCCGATATCTGCAGAGTTATTGACGAAACATCTAATTATATTTGTTTATTAGATAATGGCAGAACTTGGGCATATAATTATTACAATTATTATGTAGATGCGCCCATGCAGACCAATAATGTTGTAGTAGCTGTAAATAATGAAGAATATCAATTTGGTGATTCTTTTGAGATTGCGGGACATCTTCTTATAAAATTTGATTCTGTCGCCAATAGAAGTCTTTATTATTTTACCAATTGATTCAGAAGCTGAAGTGGTTTGGGCGGGCTGGTGACAGCTCACAGCTTTTAGACAGGCGGGGCAGCTATTCGCGATTTTTACGCCGCCGCAGGCCAAGCGGCGGTTGGCGTAATGATAGCCAAGCAGCGAACTCGTACAAAGGCTTTTGCTGTCGGCTTCAGCACGGTCGAGGGGCCGCTGCAGGTCTTGGGCGCAAGGATGTCAAGAAATTAAACGCAATATCTGCCAAAACGTCTATTTCATAACGACAATATGACTATCAGGGCCAACTATTCGTTAAAGTTGTCTTTTGCGAATAGTTGCAGATATTCCCCTTGACACCTTACTCTATTCCATGGATATTGAACAAATATCCTCTTCAAATTGCTTATAATTGAAGCCTCCCTTGGATTTTACCTTGTTTATTGCTTTAAGTATCATTTCTTTTATTTGAATCGTTTTTTCATAGCTGTCTGCCTTATAATATTTATCAAAATCCATTCTTATAGTAATAATTGCACAGCTTTTATTACCAATCCATTTTACAGATTCTTTCCATACCCCTTTATTATAAATTTCTGTCGGAGCGATTACCGGCATAATTCCAATTGTTTGCAAAGTATCGCTGTATTCTTTGTCCAGAAAAAACTCATATACTCTTTGACAAAATGTAGAAACTTCATCATCTATGCCATAATGCTGACTGAAATAAGCTGGAGAATTTATATTAATTTTCATAAATTATACCTCTAAGAAAAGTTCTTCCATGGAATGCTCTTCTTCCATGGAATGCTGCTCTTCCAATGAAATGCTCTATATTGCCCAATAAGAAGTTTGCTGCCAGCCTGCATACATTGTTACAATTATTTGTAGAACTAGGGCGGGGATTCGCATTCTTCTGTATTTCAACGCCAGAATAAGAACTGTTGTGGCAAAAAAGTATCCGTAGATTTCGCACATACCTCCGATCCATTGTCCAGCGTTGGCATAACATTGTCCGGTGGAAGGATTTATGATAAAAATTTTTCCCCAAAAGTAATTTCCGTCGGCGGATTTTTCTAATGCAAAAGATAACACCAGACAGAGAACCGTCAAGACAAGGGCTAGGATTGATTGAACGCTAAAGTGCCCTTTCTTTCGATGCTTTGCCAACATAGAAGCCAGAAACATGGCGGCAATAGGCCAATAGGCAGTGGAGAGAAAGGCAGTGAGAAGCACAGCGGAAATGGCAGGGAGAATGAAGTTCCTGCTATAAAGCAGAAGGCCTATCAGCAGAAGGCTCATACAGACAGAGTCAATTTTCATGCCGCTGACGCTGTAAATCAGAGATACAGGAGACATCAGGCAGGCCGTCGTGATAAAAAATGTGCGAAGGTCTGCGATTTTCTGCGTCTTGTTGTGCAGAAGTACTAAAGTAAGAATGGCGACGGCAAAATCTCCCGCATATGCTAGAAGCTTCAACAGAGTGACGGCGGTATCGGGACGTTTCATCAACAGTTCTGCAAGGGTTCGGTACAACAGCGTATGACAGTTGCCCGGAATATCATATAAAGAGAAATGATAGTCATTTCCCATATAATTTCTTCCGGCTAAGCGCATCACAGCGGCCGATATGATAACAAAAATCAGCGCAATGAAAACGATATGTTGATTTATCCACTCTATTATCTTTTTTTCTACATTTAACATCTGCTTCTGCTCCTTTTTGTGACAAAAATAATTCGGTCAGTGGAATGCTTGATGCTCTTTTTCCATTATTATCTGCTGGCCGGAGGAAGGTGCGAACAGTCTGCGCCATAGGGTGCAGGTAAAAGCAATATATAAAAAGGTATTGACTATGGCCTCAAGCATCTGGAGACTTATAGAATTGTCTGCAAATCCTACGGCAAACAGATATTTGGGGAGGGTACATAAAATCATAAGGACAGGAATCCAGAGATTACGTATGTTTAAAATGGCCAGACAAACAGCGATAAGTTCCATGAAATAACCGTACCGCTCATGCATGGACGGAAGAAAAAAGACGCAGGTATAAGCCGTCCAGAGCAGAATGGGCATTGCTGTCGCAGAAGTAAGCCTTATCTTCTTTTTCACCAGCAGCAGGACAAAAATCAGCAGAGCGGTGACGGCAAGCAGAACGGCGCCGGTGCTGAATAAATAGTAGGGTCTTGCCTGAAAAAAGAACCACAGATTGGGATAAAAATAATAAAGCCATGGATATCCGCCGGCCTGTCCCATATACTTGGTAAAGGTAATCATGGGCGAATATCCTGCAAGTACGGCGGGAATATTCATAATAAGCATAGTGAGCGGAACAAGCAGAAACTGCAGGATGGAGAATTCTTTTTCCAGCCAATAGGCGATCATAACAAAGGGCAGGAAAAATACGGACTGCAGCTTGTAAGAAAAAGCAAGTCCGAAAAAAATCATCATGGGAGGAAATTTCTTTTTCAGCCAGCAATAAAAGGCCGCCAGCAGAAAAACGGAATAGGTTCCGTCGCATTGCCCCCAGAAACTGCCGTTGAGAATCACATTTGGCAGAAGCAGGGTGATGCTGTACCCCAGAAAAAAACTGTCAGGATTTTCCGGCTTAAAGTGCAGGACTATTTTTCCCATAAGCACTGCGAGGATGAAATCAAAAATTGTGTTGACTGTTTTCAGGCTGTATAAAAATGGAACGGGCAGTTTTCCCAGCAGCCAGATTAAAAAGGCATAGGGCATAGGATAATCGCCCGTATAATAAAGCAGGGAGTTGATTCCGGGGCCGGGCAGAGTGACTTCCCGATACCATGAACTTAGACAGTGCTCAAAATCGGAACTGATAATGTCGCGTCCCAGATAACGGATGTACAATGCGGCCAAACTAACAGTAAAGATGGCGGCATATTTGATAAAACGCTGTTTTTCCGTGCTGTATTTCAAGGATTTGTACCTCCTTTGATTTTTATGATAAACGCTTTTCTTTGTGAAATTAATTACTTTCATGGCAGCTAAAATAATATGCCGCCAGCTGTGCTCTGGAGCTGAACGGTTCTGTTTCTATCAGTTTTTTTACTTCGTCACGAGTATAAAATCCGGCGTCAATCTGTTCGTTGGCGGAAGTATGATCTTCAAAACGTCCTTCGACCTCCACAAAAGCAATATAAGTGGTGGTGTCTGAAATGGCGACTGCGGCAAAGGATGGGGGCAGAATCTTTTTAATATTTTTGACTCTCAGGCCGGTTTCTTCATATAATTCTCTTGCGATACAATTTTCTATGGATTCTTCCGGTTCCAGCATTCCGGCGCATAAATTGTAAACAGTACGGTTGACTCCCATTCTGAACTCGTGAAGAAGCAGCAGCTTGTCTTCGCAGGTGGCTACAATAGAAACACCGCTGGGACGACTGCCGATGTCCTCAATTTTTTTTAATTCCCTGCGACTGACCATTTCATATACTTTTTCTCTGCCCGCTTTATTTCGATAGGTCAGTTCATAATTTTTTAAATATTTTCCGTCTTTCACCTTTGTAAAATTGATAAGTTCCATTTGTTATGCTCCTTGATTTATTTTAGACGAGCAGCTCTTTTTTTAGGACTGCTCTTCGCTTGTTTCCGCGTCTGTTTCCGATAAAAACTGTTCTCTCAAAGGTTTATTTATTTTCTTCCGGGTAATTTCAACCAGACCAAGGGGCGTCATATCCACCACGGTGGTCGGTATTTTGTCACGCTTTACCAAAATTCTCAAATAGCTGAGAAGTTCCGCCCTGTCTTTTGCGGATTCCATATTGATAAAATCAATAATAATAATTCCTGAAAGATTTCGCAGTTTCAGTTGAATTGCTGTCTCATATGCGGCTTCCAGATTAATTTTGCGATAGGTTTCTTCCGGATTCCTGCCCCACTCGCATTTGCCCGAATTAACATCAATAACGGTCAAAGCTTCTGTTGGCTCAATTATCAGATAACCGCCGGATTTCAGCCATATACGAGAGCCTAGAGCGGCCTCTAATCTGCTGTCAATGGAATACATCATGGAAAGCGAAAGCATGTCATCCTGATATAATCTGACGCTCAAATTCAAAGGATGTTGTTTTCTATATTCCTCACAATAATCCTTTAGCATATCAAACATAGACTCTTGGTCGGTAATAATTTCCCTGCCGACGCTGTCGGCGTTTCCGCTGTTATAGACTGCAATGCCTGTCCTTTCGCTTTTAGATGCTGTAATTGTTTCCTGCATGGAAGATACGTTCTCCATGGAATGCTCCTCTTCCATTATAAATTGCTGTACCACAGTTTCAAACGCCATAGGCGCCTGTTTCAAGCAGCAAAAACAATTCCTGTGCATTGCAATGGACAAAAGCTTGACAAATTGTGTGTAAAGCTCATAAAATGAATTCAACAGCTCTTCGTTATTTTTTATGTCTCCCGCCATTGTTCTGACAATCATTCCAATGGGAGGAAGCTTTAACATTTCCGGCGCAATCCCCTCCGCTCTCAGTCTGCAGCATTCTGTTTCAGGAAGAAAAGTCTCATAATTCTGCACAAGAAGGCCGTTTTTGATAACTGCTTGTCCCGTGAGCAGTTTTTTTATTGCATTTTTTCTCTCTTTACTTAATTGAAAAGAAAAACCTGCTTTCTCAGAACCCAATGTCAGCACAAAGCAATCATTCGACAAAGACACATCCATTGTCAAACAAGCACGTTTTGATTTCTGCGCGTCGCGAATCACCTGTACCAAAAGCTCGTCTCCTTCTAAGATACGTCCATCAAAATTACGATTCAAAAGAAAGGGGGCCGATATATTTTTCAGAGAAAGAAAACATAATTCTCCTCCTGAAATTTCCACAAAACAAACATCCAGATTTTTGACCTTATTTTTTACTTTTCCAATATAAATAGCCCCTACTTTGCTGGGATGCTGTGGAAAAAAAGAAGCAGCCATGAGACGGTTATTTTGTATTGTCAATGCGCAGTTCCGCCCTCGATAAGTGGTAAACAAAAGTTTTGCGTTCTCTGTTTTCCACAATTCCGCTTCTTCTTTCGCAATCGTTAAGGAATCTTTTGGTGGAATTTTTCTGCTCATGATACATTTCCTTTCAGCAATCTATCTTCCGTATGCCCAATTTCATCAAGCGGCGTCAGCTGGGGCTGTTGTTCTGTTCCGATATTAGTGTATATTTCTTCTCTTGTAATCAGCAGAGCATTTTCTTGAAGTGTTTCACCATTTTGAGCAAGAAGCGCCTCAACGACCAGCGAAGGTTTGATATTGCCCGCGCTGGAAGCATCTACAATCATAAATATTTCGCCTGAGCCGTCTTCGCTGCTTTTCCTATATTCAAGCCGGAAAATCCCCTGCTTCAAATCCAGCTCCTTGCTTCCTTTTTTTGTTTTTTTGGTAATCAGAATCTGCTCTCTTTCAAGAAACCTTGGCAAAAGAGTCTCAATATCTGCATTAGGTTCCCGCCCCTCCCGAAAACGTACCGTATAACCGGCGGCGGCCACGCTTGCCATAGCGTTTCCGGCAGTATCTGGCAGTATTTTTACGGAAGTAATTTCTATTCCCGGAACGCTTACCGCATTTAACCGCTCCTGTATTTCTTGGCATTCCATAGAAGAAGGGCATTCCATAGAACAAGGGCATTCCATGGAAGAAGGGCGTTCCATGGACCGAATTTCGATATCCATGTATTCCCCGTTACTGACAAGCCCTACGCCCAAGGGCGACGCAAACGCCATAATTTGATGAGGGCTGAAACCTTCCGAATATGCCACATCAATCTGTGCCCTGCGGAGGGCTTTCTGAAAAAAACGCATAAGATCAAGGTGCCCGATAAAGCGGACGGGGCCGTATTTTTTAAATTTTATGCGAAGCTTCATATTTAATGAAATCCTTTCCTATTCACGAAAAATTTTTATTCCCGCGAGCAGACGTGTCGCTGTGCAAACGCTGCTCAGCGAGTCAAGCAGGCTGTGTTGGCTCTGTGACGCGCCCGCAGGCATTTGGCGGCTGCCGTGATTGTCAAAAATCACGCTGCTTAGAGCGCTTCCATTTGACGCCCCGCTGTCTGCGGCGGGGTTTTGGGCTCTACGCATACACCTCCGCCAAATCTTGCAGCGCCGCAGCCTTGACATTTCTGTCTACAGTTTTCGGAAATTTCTTCCCTCTGCGCTTTCTTCCACTCGCGTATCAGGAATTCTTTTGTCACGCCGCAGTCGATGAAATCCCATGGCAGAATTTCGTCCAGCGGCCGTTCTCTGTGGGCATAGAATTCCACTGACAGATCACATTCTTCTATGGTTTCCAGCCATCTGTCATTTTGGTAGTACTCTCCCCATGCATCGTAAATGCCGCCTTTTTCATAGACCTTGCGGATTACCTGTCCAAGCCGCCTGTCTCCTCTCGCCAGCACGCCTTCCATGACGCTGGCGTCCGCTTCATGCCAGTTGTATTTAATGCTTTTCTGGTTCAGCTGTTCCGAAATAGCAGTTCTTGTCTGATATGCCTTATTTAAAAATTCTTCTTTTGTACACTGGCCCGCCCATTGGAAAGGGGTGAAAGGCTTTGGCACAAAAAAGGAAGTGCTGGCCACGATCTGGCATCTCGCGCCCCCGCGTTTTTCTTTTGGAACCGTTTCAAAATAAGTAACGGCAATCTTGTTGGAAAGTTCTGCAATCCCCCGGATATCCTCCTGCGTTTCCGTCGGCAGACCCAGCATAAAATACAGCTTAACCCTTGTCCAGCCTCCTTCAAAGGCCAGCGCCGCTCCTTTCAGAATCGCCTCCTCCGTCAAGCCCTTATTGATAACATTTCTCAGCCTTTGACTTCCTGCTTCCGGTGCGAAGGTCAGGCTGGATTTTTTTACATCCTGAACCTTGCCCATCACATCCAGAGAAAAGGCGTCAATGCGCAGAGAAGGCAGAGAAATATTGACATGCTGTCTGCCGCATTCTTTGATAAGGAAATCCAGCAGCTCCGGCAGTTTGGAATAATCGCTGGAGCTTAAGGAGCTTAGAGAAATTTCTTCATAACCTGTATTATGAAGCAGCTCCACGGCATATTTTTTTAAAGACTCCACATCCCGCTCTCTGACAGGACGGTATAACTGCCCCGCCTGACAAAAGCGGCACCCGCGGATACAGCCTCTTTGGATTTCCAGTACGGCTCTGTCCTGCGTCACTTTGATAAATGGGACAACGGGTTTTGTGGGATAATCGAAAAATGCGTGCGCCCCTTCCGACATATCCATCATAATTTCCTTGCGGATTGTGGCCGGAATCCCTTCTTCCAGAGGAAAAAAGCGCTCAATGGTTCCGTCTTCCCTGTAAGACACATCATAAAACCGCGGTACATAAATCCCCGGAAGCTTTGCCGCCCGGCGCAGAAATTCCACACGGTCAAGTCCCTGTTCCTGACATTTCTCATATAGAGAAATAAACTCCCGATATCTGGTCTCTCCCTCCCCAATATAAAAAACGTCAAAAAAATCAGCCAGCGGTTCCGGATTATAAGTACATGGTCCTCCGCCGATAACAATGGGGCAGTCCTCCCCTCGCTCTACGGCCATAAGAGGAATCTGTGCCAGATCCAATATCTGTAGAATATTGGTATAACACATTTCATATTGTATTGTGATTCCCAGAAAGTCGAAATTTTTTATGGGCTCCTGAGATTCCAGCGCAAACAAAGGAATCTTCTGTTCCCTCATAATGGCGTCCAAATCCACCCAAGGAGAGTAGACTCTTTCACACCACACATCCTCCATAGAATTGAACATATCATACAGAATCTGTATCCCCAGATGGGACATGCCGATTTCATAGACGTCAGGAAAGCACATGGCAAACCGAACCTTTACCTGAGTCTTGTCCTTTACTACGGCGTTCACCTCATATCCTATATAGCGTTCCGGTTTTTCTACTTTCATCAAAATATCGTCCGAAAGTGCAAGCTTTTCACCCAGCAGCTCTGTTTTCATGGAAAATTCCTCCCTTGGATTACTTTGTTCTGCCATATTTTCCTCACATTTTGCAGGCTTCTTTCATCTTTTTTACATCCTCTGCCGTCATTTCAAGCTGCGAATAACGCGCCCGCTCATAGATATCCGCCATGCCGTCGCTTTCTATTTTCCGCTCCCATTCTCTGGCAGTGTAATAATCCAGACGCCCTTGGGCCCGTTCGGAGGTTCTAGCCGTAAAAGCAAGAATTTTCTTTTTATACAGCCTTCGTATCCGTTCCCGATGGGAAAACACGTCGGAGAAATCTTTTGGCTTTTTTGCGCCGCCCCTCTCCAAATCGCATTTTTCTCTTACGTCAAAGGCCTCCTCCCCCTGAATATCCTCGCTGTGGGCCCGGTTCATAAAGCCTCCCAGCCATCGTATCAATTTTATCAAAAGCTTTACCGCCGTAAAAAGCAGCAAAACGGCAAAGACGAATTCTACGACCTGCCAGAGAACCTCCAGCAGCCAGAAGGGGTTGGAAACGGGTATCTGTTCGGAAGGAATATTCGGCCCGGCCCCTATGGACGGGTGCAGCTTTTCCACCTCTTCCTCACGAAACAAGTTGGAAAAGATACCGCGCAGGAACCGTATGAGCATGTTTTTCAGAGAACCTAGAAATCCCAGCGTCCAGCTAAAATGCGTGCTGATCAGCATGAGCGCCGCCCCCAGAAGCGAATAACCGATGACCAGTCCCAGACCGGAATGAAGCATTTCCAAGGCGGGAATATATCCGGTACTGCTCTTATTGACGGACAGAAATTCCAGATAATGATCCATGTAGTAAAGGACGAGGAACAGCGAAGACGCCGCAATCAGGGCGAAACAATAATAGGAAAGCCACTGATCCCAACGCTGTATCAATACCGCCGCCGCAGAGATTCCCACTCCCCATGGAAGCGGCATGGGTTTGGTATAAGACTGCCTTCCTATGGTTTTCAGGAAGAACGAATGCAACAGATAGCCCAATATGCAGAGAACGCAGAGTTCGCCGTCATCCGGAAAAACTTGGGTGGACACCGAAATGGAAAGCACTGCCGCCACAATATGCGCCAGCAGCAAAAAGGAGAATTTCTCCACGGCCCGGCGCAGGGCATAAAATATCAGCGGAAGTACGCTGAGCGAAAGCCAGAGCGCCGGATTGGGGCTCTCTCCCGGCTCCCTGACGACTCCCATCAAAACCAGCGCCAAGGGGAACAAAAACCAATGGTTCATTTGCTCCGTCAATAACTCTTTGATAAAAAGAAATCTGTCCGTTTTCATGATAGCCTTTCTAAAGCAGTACGGCAAAGGGCGCCGTCCGCCCTCTGCCATGTTCAGATCCCCGCATATATCACGCGGATAAACCGTTCCAAGCAGAGGGGCAGTTCGGGTCTCTGACTGCTTGTCACCGGATAAAACCACAGGAACTGATTATCCGCCTTTTGATATCGCGTTAATAGTTCCACAAAATCGTCATAATGGTTGGGAGACACAAAACAGGTAAAGGTATCACCCGTTTCCCGAAACAGCCGCCCCTCAAAGGCTTCCGTAAACCCGGCCGCAGGCTGGGCGGTATCGACTCTGGCAAGAGCTCGATTGACGGCGTCCATCTGTCCCTCTCCCGCTTTGGGCGCTATCATCACCGGCTGATGGGTCAGGACGTCCACCCCGTTTCCGTAACAGGCCACTTGTATTCCCTGCCTCAGAAAAAAGGAACACAGAGACGCCACAATCCTCAGGGACAATTCCACGCAGTCTTCCTTTTTTAAGATGCCGTCATCCTGAATATTAAAGAATATTCGGATGCTTTTTAGCGAGGTGGAATTTCTTTCGTTTACTTTAAATTCCCCCGTCTTGGCGGTTGCCTTCCAGTTGATGCGGCGCATGTCGTCATAGGGCTGATATTCCCGGATGCCCCTGTATTCAAAGGGATCCTCCAGCAGACGCCGTTTGGAAAGAATCTCCCCGTTCAGCTGAATCAAAGACTGGCGCAGGTCGCTGCTGTTGTAAGGCTTGGGGTACACATAGAGCTCCGTATGCACGGACTGCTCTAAAATCATCTGATGCATCAGGAACAAATCGGAGGCGATAACGCCGATTTCATCGATGGTGTAATATCCCCTTCTCCCTCCCGTAAACTGCAGCGTGCGAGTCACCCTCTCCCCTCCGCCGATGCGGAATACGTCGTTGCGGTAATAGTGATCCGTGGTGCGGGATCCGCCGTGATTGTCAAAAATCAGATGTTTGTCCGTGGTAAACTTTACCTTCAGCATGGCAAGGGGCAGCCATTTTTTATTTTCAATCGTTTCCTTTAATACCCCCTGATCGCCTTCAAAAATGTGATCCTCCGGGAAATACACGTCCACGGACAAATGTTCATGCCAGAACCTCCGATACAGCTGTCTCTGCCCCGTAATCAGAAGGTAGGCGATGACGCCGATTACCAATAATTTTATCATCTCTTAAATTCCTCGGTGGGAACGGGAAGGGAGGAAAGCACTCTTTCCACCAGCTTGACGGTGCTGCCGGCGGCGCCCGCGCCATATCCCAGCACAATGCGATGCGCCAGCACAGGCACCGCCAGCGCTTTGATATCATCCGGCGTCACATAGTCCCTGCCGTCCAGATAGGCGTATGCTTTTGCACAGCGCAGAAGCGCAAGGCTTCCCCGGGGACTGGCGCCCATGATAATCTGCTCTCCCTTTCGGGTGGCATGAACCAGATCCACCAGATATTCCTGTACGCATTGATGCACAAATACTTCGGAGGCCTCCTTTCTTGCTTCCGCAAGCTCCTCCAGCGTCATGACGCTTTCCAGCTCCAAAAGAGGCTCCTTATCGTTATATTTCTCCAAGATGGCAAGCTCTTCCTCCCTGTCGGGAAGGCCCATGGTAAGACGCATCATAAAACGGTCTGTCTGCGCTTCCGGAAGGGGGAATGTGCCGGTGGTCTCTACCGGATTCTGGGTGGCGATCACAAAAAAGGGCCTGCCGGGGATGAAGGTTTCCCCGTCGATGGTCACTTGGCGCTCTTCCATACATTCCAGCAGACCGGCCTGCGTTCTGGGTGTGGCCCGGTTGATTTCGTCCGCCAGAAGAATATTGGTAAACACAGGACCTTTGCGCAGAACAAATTGGTTTTTCTGTCTGTCATAGATATTCAGCCCCGTCACATCGCTGGGAAGCAGATCCGGCGTAAACTGAATTCTGGAAAAATCAGCGCTGATGCTCTTTGCCAGCGTTTTTGCCAATTTTGTCTTGCCGGTTCCGGGCACATCCTCCAAAAGCACATGCCCGTCCGCCAAAAGCGCCGTCAGAAGCAGTCTGGCAGTCCGCTCCTTTCCCACAATCACCTTTGAAATATTGGAGAGAATTCTATCCCCTAATTCTTTACCGTTCATAGCAGCTTACCTTCCATACTCAGTATCACATATCAATTCTTAGCCGGCCACCCGTATTCCTTCCAGACTTACGGCAAACGGCCCCTCATAATTTCCGTTCTTATATCGCTCTTTTGAAAATATCATATTCTCCTGAACCTTCAAAATGTTTCCGTTGATAGAACCTCCGGTAACAGGCGTTACCTCATGCCCGTCGCACAGAAATGCCAGCCGTATTTCGCCGCCGAAATGCCCGGAAAAGGAATCCATCTGAAAGTCCGAAAAGCTGACGATATGCAGGTAAGCGCCTGATTTCATCTCGGAAAGCGCCGTGCTTCCCATGGGCGCCGAAATGCATTGATAAGCTCCGGTAGGCTCGATTCCCAGATAATAGGCGAAACGGCTGCCTCCATGAATTGTGCGCAGAACGCCCTCTTCCAGAAGCGTTCGATCCTTCATGGGAATTCCTTCATCGCTGTAAGGCTCCTTGGCCTTTAGCGTGATAGTCAGCGCATCCCCCTTGATATTATTTCCCTGAACCTGCATTCCTGTCTGATAGCCGGAATACTTTTGATAAACCATACCTGAACCGGAACGGCTGATATAATACTGGAAAAAGGTGCGCATCTCTTCCCCTGATAAGATTACCCTGTATTCTCCCGCCTTTGGCGCTGAGAGCGCTTTTGCCCTTGCCTGTGTCATTTCCAGCGCTTCCGTCACATCCCGGCGAAGCGCCTCCGTATCCAGTTCCCGATAGGAAAACGAATGATAAGTCTCCACATCCTGCGGCGCGGTACACTGTACCACATATTCCCCGGATACTTCACATGTCTCATAGCTTACATCCACGCCTCTTGCGTTTACGATACGCCGTACCAAACGCTTGGAAAAAATCTCCGCCGAATTGAGAAACACGGTATCCTCCGTATCGGCTGCAAATAATGCCTCCGTCATATCCTTCATGTTCTCTTCAGGACTGCGGCCTGCCAGAGTACCTGCTGCCGGAATCATTTCTTTCGAAGTCCCGGACACCAGCTCATACCAAGGATTATTCACAAAGGACGCCCCGTGATAGGCAGACCTTACAGCGGCCGCTATCTCCGCTTCGTCCATTTCCGGAGAAATCTGCACCGTTGACGCCCCCAGCATCCTCTTTCCTGACGCTTCAAAAGGACAGAATACGGTGACAGTATATTCCTGAAGATTTGTCCGCCGCTTCAAATCCAGATTTCGGCGTATGAAAAAACATTCCACCGATTCGGAGCATGTTTCGTTTATTGTATAATCAGCAATCTCCGCTTCCTTTAATCCCTTTTTTATCCTTTCGATCAAAACGTAATCTCCTTTCTATCTTGGTTCTGCTTCAACGCCCTCCGCAAAGCTTGGCTCAATCTCCCTTAACCAAGCCTTATCCTTGCCTTGATATAGGGACCGCCGTCCGAAACTTTCACCCATTCCTTATAGCCCTTTCCGCAGAAACCTCCTCCGCCAAGAACCACATTCTCGGACATCATGGAAATAGACTTTAACAAATCGGGCACATATCCGGTCAGAACAACGGGAGAAAAGATGCGCCCTGTCAGCTTCCCGTCCCGTATCTCCCTTGCAATATTTACCATGCACTGAATTCCCCAGTTCTTTGGATCTTCCATGCCGCTGTTGGCATTTTCCAGCAGAAAACCATGAGAAATAGACGCAATCATTTCCTCCGCGGAAGTTTTCTGGCTGCCGCCCTCGAAATAGGTATTGGTCATTCGTGTATATGCCTTGCGCTTATAACTCTCCCGCCTGCCGTTTCCCGTGGGTTTTGTGCCCAGCGCCAGCGCCGACTGCAGATCGCTGATGCCCTGCTTCAAAATTCCTTTTTCAATCACAATGGTATCCTTTGCCATAGTGCCCTCATCGTCAAAGAAATAGGAAGCCGTTTCGCTGGCGGCCATAGCGCCGTCATGCATTGTCACCAGCTCGGAAGCCACATATTTACCCACATATTCCTGCGCCTGCGCCCGTTTTTTTACAAACATATCCATCTCCACCCCATGTCCGAAGGCTTCATGGACAATCATGCCCGTCACATCGGGCGCGCAGACACAGTCGTACTCCCCCGGAACCATGGGCTCGCTTTCCAGAAGCTCCAAAGTGACATGGGCGCATTCCTCCACATCATGCTCCATCTGCCCCAGAACCTCCGCGCCGCCTAAGTTGGAATACCCTTTAAAATAATCCTTAATTTCATCGCCTCTCGGCGCCGCCAGCGAGATCGAGCCCGTCATCCACATCACGCTCTGTTCCAGTTCCTTCTGCCGGGACAGAAAAAGTTTTGTATATTTTTGATAACCGCATCTCGCCGAACAGTCCAACAGCTTATCGCTGACGGCAAGTCCTTTATCCCTTACCGCGGTCAGCCTGTTTAATATTACGTCATCCCCCATTTCCTCCGGGTCAATCTCATATTCCATGCTGTCGGTAAATACAACAGCTTCTTCCTCGGGAAACGAATATTCGTTTTCACCGATACCGTCAGGCACGACGCTTTTCGACAAAGCGGCCGTCCGTGCAATTTTACCGCATATTTCTTCCAGCTGATCCTCGGAAAGCCGATTAAAAGAGTATTCCGCGTAATGTGTTCCGTCCGATACCTTTGCCACAAAGCCTCTGGCCGTCAGCAGCCCGTCCTCGCTAATCGCAGTATTTCGCCGGGAAACCATGTAGTTTTTCGCTTTGGAATCCGTCGCCAATATAGATACATAGGCATACTGCCCTGACAGCATTTCCAACAGTTTTTTCAGAATCGGCTTTTTCCGTTTGATAAATTCGCTTTCTTTGACTTTCATGTTGACTCCTTTTCCGCATAATGCCGTGACTTAAGCTCCTATCATGACATGAATGCCCCTCAAATACGGCAATAACCTTTGTCTTAGCAGTATTTTTATTTGATACTACTATAACACCTTGAAACATGAAATGTCAACTTTTACAGGTCTCCCATGGCATAATATATCCTTTCCTGCCATAAAGTTAAATAAGCTTCTTTATCTTCTGGGGTGATTATCATAAGCAACGTAACAATGGAGCAGAAACTGAGGCTGGTGCAACAGGTTCGGTCCAGATATCAGGAAAATCAATTTGATATGTCAAACAGAGAACGAATTTTGTACGGAAAAACCACCCGGCTTCCGGAGTCGGAATATCTGTCTCCTTACAAGGAAATGTATGAATATCCCGCCGAATCCACAGGCGGCGCAGGCTCCTCCTTCAAGCTTCGGTTTCTCGCCGCCGTAATTCTGCTGGGAGCCGTCATTCTGATGGATAAGAACGGCATAAAGGTGGCCGGAATTACCACAAAAGAAATTTTTCAGGCAATTTCGGCCGATTATGATCAAAAAGTGGAAGAATGGCTGGAGGCCTTCTCCTATCAGACGCCGCAGAGATAAGCGCAGGCGTTTAAAATTGTCTCCTGCCTTTTCCCGAAAATAAAGTAATAATCCATCTGTTTTACATTTTCCGCACACAGATAGGATCCGTAGGCGGGAATGTCACAGCTAAATACCGGATTCTGAGTCGGCAGAAGAAGGCCATAGCCTTTGTCGGAAAGCAGGAAAGGAAGTCCCATGTTCCCGCCGCCATGGGAAAGATATCTGGCGGTGCCGCGCAGAAGTATATTGGCGCAGGCAGAGGAGGAACCGGCGTTTGGTTCGTCGGGACCAATACCATAGAGCTGTTCCTTTCCTGGCCAGTCCAGAAAAAGCCATGCGCGCAGTCCGCCGCCTGTCATCGTGTCAAGCAGGCGGCATTCCCTGCTGCGCTCCGCCAGCAGGATTTTTTTGTCCCTAGTCAAATAGCGAATCGCCCCGGTGGATTTGTCCACCTGCAAAAGCAGTTCGTCCGTGGTCAGCTCCACCACATTTTGGGACTCCTTGTACATCCAGTATTTCTCCGTTCTGTTTACCGCGATTCCATAAGGCGCAGAACTGTCCGGCTGCCCGTTTTTGACAAAGGAGACGCGCATAATGGCGCTGCCCACGGGAGTGATTCGCAGTATTCCGTATCGGCTCTGAAGATATAGTCCGTCAGACTGTCTTGAGATCCAGCGTATGGCCAAATCCGGTCTGGAATGTCCCGCGGGCCGCAGTTTCTCCGTGGGCGGAATATCTCCGAAATTCGGCAGATCAGACTTGGGCAGAATTCGGTTTTTGGAAGGCGCCGGGATTCGCTTTTCGGTTTGTTCATTTCGGAAGCTGGTATAGTATCTGGCCAGCTGTCCGCCGGGAGAAGCCGATACGGTCTGTGTCTTGGGAAGATATGCGGACGGCCGCTGCCTTGTCACAGCCGCCTGCTGCGCTGTTGTGCCTCTTGATGTTTTGTCCGAAGCCGTCCGGGGTTCGTCCGTGTTTCTGGATGTTCTGTCCGAAGCCGTCCGGGGTTCGTTCGTGGTTTTTGATATGCTGCCCGCCGCTGTCCGCCCTTTGGATAAATCCTGCGGCCGGATTTGGGGAGTATCCGCCTTGTTATTTTCCCCGTGTATTTTTTCCGGGTTTTGCGCCGTCTCGTCTTTCGGCTCCTCTGTCGGCAGCGGATCCGCAATCAATCCGGTGAGATTTCCCCTGTGAAGCACACAAAGCTCATGCAGCGCCCGGGTTGCCGCCACATAGAGAAGCTTTGCGTGGCCGTTGTCCACCGGATACTCTGTTCTGTCAGGGTCTAAAATCAATACCGCGTCAAATTCCAGTCCCTTGGTGTATTCCACGGGAAGCGCTATAATTCCGTTTCCGAACACTGCTTTTTCCAAATCGCTTTCCCGCACTTCCACATATTTTCCAAGCTCCCGGGCCGCCAAATCCGAACTTTCCTGATTTCGGCATATCACCGCAATGGTGTCAAATCCCTTTTCCTGCCATTCCCTGCAGACCTTGGCGGCATCTTGGTACAGCCTGTCGTCCGCGCTCTGCCGCACTTCCACCGATTCTCCATGGCGGATGATGGGTTCCGCCGGATAACCGGTAAACTGCCCGTGATTCAGGATATTCGCCGCAAAATTCGATATTTCCACAGTGTTGCGGTAACTTTTTTTCAACACGCCGAAATTGTCCATGGGGTCGGGCAGAAGAAGAGCCTTCAACTCCTCCCAGTCGTTCAGCCCAAACCCAAAATGAATATTTTGAGACACATCCCCCATAACCGTATAAGTACATGCCTGAATACAGAAATGAAGGACGGAATATGCCATCATGCCAAAATCCTGCGCTTCGTCGATGACAATATGGTGCGCCTCGCTGATGACCTCCGTCTCTTTAATTCTTTTATAGAGATAGGCCAGCGCCGCCAGATCATATACATCAAATTCCCTGTCGGGAATATCCACCTTCATTCCCCTTTCCGCCTGCTTTTCAAGAAACTCCTGATAGAGCTTATAGATAGACCCTTTCCAGACCTTTCCGCCATACCTGCCGCGATAAGCTCTCAGAATGGCCTTCCGCTCCGATTCCGTATATTTGATTCCTTTGCCTAGAAATTCCTCCTTCACTTTGCCAAGCAGACGCTCATTCAGCATATTGATTTTATTCTGCATGGAAACCTTTGGGTTCTGCCTGATATAGCGTTCCACTGCCGCTCCGTCCACCAGAAGAATCAGTCCTCGGGAATCGGCCCCCTGTTCCAGAATTCCTATGGCGGAATCCGGAGGACTGCCTGTTTCATCATACACTCCTATTCTGCCGTTCCGGCACCCTTCCACAAACTGTTTAGGATTCAGATAGAGGGATTCTCGTAAAATACCCTTCCATTCCAATTCGTCACAATAGGCCTTCAAGTCTTCAAACCATCCCAAGCTTCCCTTGACACTGCCTCTATTTCCGGTGGTACTCTTACGGATACGGTATTTTTTTTCATCCCAGTCCTCATATAAAAGTCTTACGAAAAGCTGTTCCAGAGTCATCTGGCGAACCCCATGCACATCCAGATCCGGCAGCACGCTTGTGATATAATTAAGCAGGATGCGGTTGCTTCCTACAATGTAGAAGTCATCCGGTTTGAACCGTTCCGCGTAATTATACAGAATAAAGGAGATTCTGTGCATGGCCACCGTGGTTTTGCCGGAACCAGCCACCCCCTGCACAATGATATTATGATAAGGAGATTTTCTAATGATTTCATTCTGTTCTTTTTGAATGGTCGCAACGATTTCTCCCAATACCGCCTGCTTGTTTTTGGCCAGATACTTGGTCAGCAGTTCATCGTTGGCGATCACCTCGCTGTCAAAATAGTCCAGAAGCCTTCCGCCCTCGATTTCATAGGTGCGCTTCATTCGCAGATCAATTTCAATTTCCTTCCCGCCGGGCGCGGTATAGCTGCATCTGCCCAATCCGTTTTCATAATAGGCATTTGCCACAGGCGCCCGCCAGTCCACCACCACCTGATGGGTGGCGTCGCTGGAAATGCCGCCTTTGCCGATATACAGGGATTCTTCCGCTTTTGCCGCCTCGTCCCAAAATACGATTCTGCCGAAATAAGGTTTGCTCAAGGCCCTTTCGTTTCGTTCCAGCGCCCTCTTCATATGGTCGTGGAGCGTGATGGTATTGTTCAGAAGAAGATTTAATTCAGGGTTGTCATCGTGATAATGCTCCAGCATTTCATCAATATCGGCCTTCATCTTGGAGACCTGTTCTCCGTAATTTTCCAGATTATTTTGGATCACGGTAATTGTCCGTGCCAGATGTTGTTCCTCGGAAACTCTTTCTTCCATGAACTTCTTCTCTTCCTCGGAGCTTTCCTTCTCCATGGAATTATGCGCTTGCACTGGATTCATCTTATCCATGAATTTCGTTTTTTCCGCGGAACTTTCCTCATCCAAGAACTTTATTTCTTCCGCGGAACTTTTCGCTTCCATGAATTTCTTTATTTCCGCCGAACTCTTCTCTTTTATAGAATTCTCTTTGGCAGTCGGAACCTCTCGTTCCGTATTCGGCTGGGAAATGCCTCGTATTTTCTGCGATGTGCTTCGGATTAGGGAACTGCGGGAACCCTCTTCTGCTTTCTGGGAACTTTCTTTTTCCCTCTTGTTCGATTGACTCATTCTGCGCTCCTTTCCTGTGTGATTTTCATGGCGTCCTAATGTTTAAGATTTGTAGACGGTTTCATACTTTGTATATAAAAGTATATAAAAAAATTAAAAAAATACTAGACTTTTTTTCAAATATTTGGTATGATGTTTTATAGAGTCGTGCCTCAAAAAAGCTGTCGTATATCGACAGCTTTTTATCGTTATTACATTTTATCCTTATTGATAAGTATTAATCAAAACAAATGTTCTTTCGTCCGTCTATCCGGTAATCACTCCCCCATTTGCAAGTACTGCCGCCGCCTCCGCTAAGGCTCTATCTCCCAGCTGATTTCAGGGTTCGCCTCCGCCGCCCTGCATATTACATTGGCAAGAGATATGGCATAGCTGCGTCCTAAATGTTCTTCCATTGCATTTTCATGCAGAATCCGGATGTGGACGGACTCGCCTATATCGGTCAGACAATCAAACAGGGCGTCCAGATTTCTTCCATACCATTGGGGAAAATCCAGCGAAGATGCCAAAGTATTATGCAGCATCCTGTTATCCTCTATTTTTTCCCCGTCCAAAATACATATTTTCAATATAGCTTCCTCCACGCTGTTTTTGGTTTTTATGATGACCCTGCGAATTTTTAGATGGTATATGTTGATTTTAAAAATATTATAAATTTTACACGGATTTTCTGTTTGGGGATTATCCAGTTTGCAGCGGTTTTAAGGCCTTTCTATTTTCCATATAAAACTTATTCCCCATACAGAAGCTCAAATGAATTATAATGGTCTTCCGTATAATATATGAGTCCGTCGTTGGAAAATACAATCCGTTTGGCTCCCCGTTTGTCAGCGCCCAGTGTGTCAATATCACACTCCGTATAAAAACGCCCTTCTTTTTCGGGCAGAAGTCCCTCATAATTTCCAAATCGGCTTCCGCCGATGCACATACCCGGCGCAAAAGCTTCCAAGGAACCTCCCTTCCACCCCAATTTCTCCGCTTCTTTCTTTGTGATAAAATTAGATGGGAGATGTCCATATAAGTACAAATATTGTGCGACGTCCTCCTTGGAAGTATATGCTCCGTCCTCTTCCACTGTGGAAGAGTCCTTAAATTCATCGGATTCCGTACTGTCTGCTGCGTCACCGCCTGCTGCAGCCGGATTTCCGGCCTCACTGCCTCCGGGCTTTGTGGAATTAATGCCCGCACTGCCTCCGGATTCCGTGGGACTTCTGCCTTCACTGCTTCCATGGTTCTCAGAATCTTCTCCGCCAGCCCCGTCTTTATCTACAGAAGGAGAATCCCTGCCGCTTTCTTTTCCCTCTGCTGATTCATTGGCACTTCCGCCTGAATCATCATTATCTGTCAAAGCATTCTGCCCGAAGCTGCCCGTTCCGGCAGTCATTTCCGCCGCATTCTGCGACGCCGCCGTGCCGCACCCGGCCAGCATAAATGACAATAAAAACACCGCCAAGTACTTTGATAATTTTTTCATCTTCATTCCTCCCGAATCCATGACATGATATATAAGTATAACATAATCCCCCCATTCATAAAACCCCTTTTTTATCCGTCAATATTCTACAGATTACTCAAGTCAAATACCAGCGGCGCCGTATAAAACAAGCGCTTTTGATTGTACCCGAATCAAATTCATTTTCTGTGATTTATGAATGAAAGCTTTCATAAGGAGAATTGTCATGATAAAAACGGAAAAATACATAGAATATCTGTTCTCGGCCGCTTTGAAGAAATACGGCAGCATACCGGATGAAATCATAAGCTCTATGACATTATTGTGATTCAGATATCAGACAATGCCGACTGTGCAGGTTATCCATACGCAGTCGGCATCGGTTTTACATTCTAAGAAAGGCCGTAGATTTCGCTCTTAGTCCTTACATCTGTCAAAGCCCGGGTTAAACGCATAGAAGTTCTTGCTGTTCAGCTTATCCTGAGTGATGCGCAGGGCTTCGCCGAAACGCTGGAAGTGAACCACCTCGCGCATACGCAGGAACTTGATAGGTTCACATACGTCCGGTTCCTTAATCAAACGCAGAATATTGTCGTAGGTAGTGCGCGCCTTCTGTTCTGCTGCCATATCTTCCGTCAAATCCGTGATGACGTCCCCGGTCACTTGAAACTGGGCGGCGCTGAAGGGCATTCCGCTGGCCGCCTGAGGCCATACGCCTATGGTATGATCCACATAATATTGATCAAATCCGCTCTTTACAATCTCATCCATGGACAAATCCCTAGTGAGCTGATGAATGATTGCCGCCACAATTTCCATGTGCGCAAGTTCTTCAGTACCTATATCCGTGCCATATCTGCTTATGATAAAACCCTAGGTATTCGTCCGCTGATGTATGGTCTTGGCGATTGTCTCCAACAATGCCGGAACATCAAGGGGCTTTTCCAAATGGGCGTCCATGCCGCTTTCAATAGAAGCCCTTTTATCGCTTTCAAAAGCGTTGGCCGAAAGGGCGATAATCGGAATACGAGCCAGTTTTGGATTATCCAGCTCACGAATTGCTTTTGCCGCCTGCCAGCCGTTCATAACCGGCATCTGAATATCCATCAGGACAAAAGCATACTCGCCCGGCTTGGAATTTTTTACTTTTTCAACGGCGATGCTGCCATCCACGGCAGTTTCCGTAAGGAAACCCAATCCGTTCAATATTTCCGATTCAATTTCCAGATTAATATCATTGTCATCCACCAATAGAATTTTATGATTCATCAATTGGGAAATAACCGTATCGATATCCAGCATCATGTGTACGGGCTGGTTTTGTATCCGCAGAGGAAGCGTTACGGTGAATGTGCTGCCCACGCCCACGGCGCTCTCAACTTCTATGCTGCCGCCCATAATCTGCACAATATTTCTGGCGATCGTAAGTCCGAGTCCCGTGCCATGAATCCCGCTGACAGTGGTATTATTCTCTCGTTCAAAGGGTTTAAAAATATGTTCCAGAAACTCTTCTTTAATTCCGATGCCCGTATCGCGAATCACAAACTGATAGACGGCATAATCGTTGGGCTGTAATTCCAGCTCCATGGCAATCAAATCAACCCGGCCGTCGTTTTTTGTATAAGTTACCGCGTTGTCCGCCAAATAAAGAAGCATCTGTCTGAGCTTGTCCCTGTCGCTGATAATATCGCAGTGCTCTAAGCCGGCCATACTCAGATAAAAAGAAATATTTTTTTCCGACGCCCTTGAAATTAATTCCCTATGTACATCCTGCAATATGTCGCTTAAATTGCATTTGGATTCCGCAAGCTGAAAATCGTTTGATTCCGTCCATGATATTTCCAATACCTTATTAATCAAATCCAACAGCTGGCGGCCGGAGGCTTCGATTTTATTTAAGTAATTTTGGACCATGGCGGTATTATCGGTTGTTTTCTGAGCAAGCGCCGTATATCCGAAAATCGCGTTTAATGGGGTTCTCATGTCGTGGGACATATTGGAAAGGAATGTATTCTTGGCAACAATAGCCAAGTTTACATTCTTTAACGCGTCCTCCAGAAATTTCTGCCGTTCCATCTCATGCATAATTTCTTCATCTACTCTGCGGTATCCCATAACGATCTGGGAGATATGTTCCTTATTGCCCACGTTTACCACTCGAAGCTACAGATACAGGTTTCTGTCATTTTCAATTACTCTATAATTGATGTAATAAGTTTTGTTTTCTGCTAATTTTTCACGGATGTACGCAGGAGAAGTTGCTTTAATCACCAGTTCGCGATCCTCAGGATGTACCCAAGTATTCACATAATCGACGGCATAATTACAGAATCTGCCGGCACGATACCTTCCTCCGAACTGACATTCTGTACGGCTGCTGAGCCGGTAGGGAAGGATCTGGTCGGCGTCCAAGTCAACATACAATATGGATTCATAATTTACGCTGAGCCCTTCAATTACTTCCATACGCCGCAGATGTTCCTGATTAATCAATTTCCGCTCTCTGTCATATTCGTCAATCAAATCCTGCAGTCTCTGTTCTTTCTGCCTTGTCTCCCTCAAAATTAACGCGGTTTCCGTCTGCAGGCGTTTTCTCTTCTCCGTGGCGTCGCCTAAGAACACATAAAAAATATCTCCGATGAATTCGCTGTGTATAAAATGCCCATAGTCTTCAATCCAGCGTATCTGCCCATCCTTTCTGACAATTCGATACTCCACGTAATCCAAATCATACTGACTGTCGGTAATCTGTTCCCAGATGCTCTGCTCCACTCTTTCTAAATCTTCATGGAATACGATTCCCTTAAAGGAATTGCCTGTAAATTCTTGGAATTCTTTTAATGACTCACATTGAAAAATGCGAAGCAGCGCCTTGTTTGCATATATAATTTTTTCTTCTTCATCAGCGTGGTAAATCAGAAAGCCTCCCGGCATTTCATCCATAAATTTAATGATTTCCTGTGCGGTCTGATAATTATAAAAATCCTCAGAACAGGCTGTATTTGACAATTTATCCTGACTGTCGGGATGACTTGTGTCAATAAAATGATTCTCAGGGCTGAGCAGCATAGTCAGCGCGTATTCAATTATATTATAATTTTTTTTCTGTTCATCCATATTAAGTCCCCCCTGAATCCCTTGAACAGATTTTAACATAAATTCATAAATCTGTCATTATTTCTGCTAAATTTTTCTTTTTCCTTTTGAGGCTGTTACCGTCAGCGCCGTATTTTAATGAGAAGCTTCAATTCCGGCCACAGTATTCTTTCTCTTCAGGAACAGAGTCTCTAATATTTCCGTATGAAACGCCGTCAGCCTGCCGCTTGTCTTTATCTTCAGCCGGACGCCGAAGGGAACGTATTTCAGCCACACATCCACATAATTGTCCCGGTGTATTACGATTCTTTCCAATATTTCATGATACAGCCGTCCATTGGTTTCGCTGGAATATAGAATTTCATCTATTGCTGAGGAATAGATTTCTTTGAAATCTGCCTGCAAAGTTTCCTTTTGTTTTCCTTTTTGCTTTGATATTATTTTCTCCTGATTTAGAGCTTCAATTTCCTTGTCGTACCATTGGGTTTGAACCAGCAGATCCTCTTTGGTAATAATTCCTTCCAGCATTAAATCAATTGCTTTTCGTTTTTTAGCCCGTAGTTTTTCGATGGAAGCTGCCGCTTCTTCCGGAGAAAGTGTCTGCCTTTCCATGGAATGCGCCCGTTCTGCTAAGGAGTATTCTTGCAAAACAGGCGCCGCCGCAATTTGATTGATTTCCGCCATCATTTCCTTTTTTATTTTTTCACGATTGACTGCGATAAGCCTCACGGCATGACATACGCAGGTCAAAAGGGCCAGTTCGTTCACAGAGTGATTGTCGCAGCCCATGCCGCTGCAGGCGTCGTTTTTTCTGGTTCCATGGCTGGCGTTTTCCAAACAGCGCCACGCTTTATATAGAGTTCCGTTGGTTGTTTTTTTGGTATGGCTTACAAAATTTCTGCCGCATTCCCCGCAGAGGATTCTGCCGCTGCACCAATATCGATTGCTGTACTTGACTTTTGCTTCGCCCGAGGGACTTCTGCGAAGCAGTTCCGCTTGGGTGCGGTTCCATAAGTCTCTGTCAATGATGGGCGCATGATGATCTGTCAAATATATCATCTCTTCTTCCCCATGATTCTTCTTTTTTTGGTGTGTCAGAAAATTGGGAGTAATTGTTTTTTTCTGACATAAATCCCCCGCATATTTCTCATTGCGGAGCACTCGGAGAATCGTCGTATTCGACCAACAGGAAATATATTTGGGGTACAAGCCTTCCTCCATAAGCTCCCTCGCAATTATATGAGCGCCTTTTCCTTCGTTGGTATATTTGTGGAAAATGGCCCGTACCACAGGAACTTCTTCATCATTAATTGTTAAGACGCCGTTTTTAACCGTATATCCCAGCATATTCCTGCCGAAAACAATTCCCTGTTCCATGCGCCGCTTCTGTCCCCATTTTACGCGTTCTGACGTCTTGCGGCTTTCCTCCTGCGCGATACAGGCCATAATAGTCAGGCGCAGCTCTCCGTCCGCATCTCTGGTATCGATATTGTCAATTGTAAAAATCACGCCCACATCGGCCTCCTTCAGCCGTCTTGTAAAATAAAGCGTATCCACGGTATTTCGGGCAAAACGGCAGACTTCTTTTGTCAAAATGATATCAATTTCGCCGCGCATGGCGGAAGCTATCATGGCGTTAAAACCTGCCCGTTTCTCAGTCTGGGTTCCGCTGATTCCCTCATCATAGTAAATCTGCGTCAAGGTCCAGCCCCTGCGCGCCAGAATATATTCCGTAAAATAGGTCTTTTGACTTTCCAGCGAGTTTATCTGGTCGTCTTTATCCGTTGAAACTCTTGCATATGCCGCCGCTCTTAGAACTTTTTCCATATGTCTGCCGCCTCCTGAGATATCCTTGTGTCATGTTTTTTGCGTTAAAAGTAAATTTAACTGCATATCATTCAATAACTTTCTGTGGTGAAGTTCTTTGTAGATTCCGTTTTTCATCAGCTGTGAGAAAGAATACAATTCCTTTTCGGTCATTTCATTAACCACAGTATCATTTTCCACAGTAAAATATTCCACCTGCAGATATTGCTCGATATCTTCCAATGATTCGTCCCCTTGTTTTAAATTGTCTAAATTGCCTGAAATATATAATTTGCCTAAACAATACATGAAAGGACAGCCTTTATGCGCAGTTTAGCAGCGGATACACCGATATCTGTCAGCACACCCGCCACTTCGCGGTAAGGCATGGAATAGCGCTGGGAAAGATAACGCATACTGGCGCCCATCTCTCCGTCCGGGCCGCCATATTGAGAAATGATAACCTGTGCCAATTTGGCATTGGGCTGTTTAATATTTACAGGAAATTCCAATCGCTTCTCATAACTCCACATTTATACGCACTCTCCTTCCCACGGCAGGGGAGCCGCTCCCCATCGCCATTCCTTGCTGCTTTCCGCCCATCTGGTATTCAAAGGATAATATTTCTGTGAAAATTCCTTTTCCATCTGAAGCTTAAGCCTGTTGTAATGATTGAAGTACTCCATTGCCCGACGGTCATGGGGATGTGTATCCAAATACATCGTCAGCTCGGTCAGTACAAAATCCGCAATTCCAATATCCCTTAACAGCTGCTCTTTTTCGCTCATGATACGCATCTCCTTCCCGTGAAGGGCTTATTCAGTTCTGGAAATATCGTACCGATACAATAAGCCTTCTCTAAATCATCATACATCTTGTCAAATTTCTGCCATGGTACATAAGCCATAGCAACCGGAAATTTATCAATACTGTTATCGTTAAACTGTTCCTGCTGCATATTGATTCCTTTCTTGGGTTTTAAGATTTATTCTATATCAAGATATGAAAAAGAGAAAAAACTGTGCAATGGAATGGAGGGGAAGCTTCGATTTCCGGCCGGATGGGGCACAAAGGCGCGTCTGAAAACGGATTCCCCTGACCTAGATCAAAGAAAGCAGTTTTCAGACGCGCCTTGATAAAAAATAACGAATTTTGGGGAGACATACTATTGAGGCAGCAGAATTTCTGTCGTAAAAGCACCGTCTTCACTGTTTCGGTTAATATATCCTTGGTGTCTTTCTATTATTGTATCGGTCCGCACCAAGCCATAGCCGTGTCCCGCCCCTTTTGTGCTGTGAAACCTTCCGGCTTCCTTCCGCTGTTTTTTTTGAGCTGTGGTATTGGTGAAAGACATGTAGAGCTGAGTATTTTTCATTTCCATATATATGCGAATCATTCGTTCCTGTTCGGGAAGCTGCATACAGGCTTCAATGGCGTTGTCAAAGAGATTCCCTATAATAATACACAAATCGATTTCCGAGGTGGTCAATGACACAGGTACATGAGCGTCCGCCATCACGGTTATATTTTGAGATCTGGCCAGAGAAATTTTGCTGTTTAAAATAACGTCCGTCATTTTATTTCCGGTTTTCAGCACTGTATCTACGGAGGCAAGGTCGATGCTCAATTCCTTTAAATAAGCTTTTATGGATTCGAGGTCTCCCATTTCCGCATAACTGTTCAGAACTTGAATATGATTGCGATAATCATGCCTCCAGCCCCGTGTCTGGAGATACATGTTTTCCACCTCCGCATAGTGAGTGGCAAGCAGATTGCTCTGGTATTCTGCAATCCGCTTATCAATTAATTTATCCAGCCAAATCATTATAAGTTCTCCTGTCACAGCCCCGTCCAAAGCAGAAATGATTAAAAATATTTTATCAGCGCCCGATTTAGGCCTTCATACCATTTCTTGGACAAAGGCAGTATCGTGCTGTCCTTTAATGTCACTTCCATCTTGGCCGCTTTCCGCACAAATCGTAAATTTATAATATAAGACCGATGAATTTGATAGAAGCTTTCATCCAATTCCTTTTTTATTTCAGTCAAGGCGCGCTTTATACGATAAGTTTCATCGGCGTGAATTGAGACATAATTTTTTTCCGATTCCAAGTACCGTATTTCATATAAGGGCAGTCTGACAATACCTCCGGGAAGCTTTAAGAGCAGTGAGTTTTCTCTTATTTTGAGACGTTCTATCGCGCGGTCCAGCACGGCGTTCAGCTTCTCTGACATCACGGGCTTAAGCAGATAATGAAGCGCTTCCACATCATATCCTTCTGCGATATACTCCATATATCCTGTGATAAAGACAAGCTGAAGTCCGGCCCCTTCCTGTCTCAGCCGTTTTGCCAGTTCAACTCCGCTCATTTTCTCCATCTCAATATCAAGAAAGAGCACATCAACGGAATTATCTTCCGCATATGCAAACAGAAACGCTTCTGCGGAAGAATATTTCTCTATCCGGAGGATGATACCTTTATTTCTGCTCCATGCCTCAATCAATGAAGCCACATAATCCGCATCCGCAGGATTGTCGTCGCAGATTACAAAACGGTACATTGTCATCGGGAATCTCCCATAAAAAACAGCGCCACCGTCCCGGGACCGGCATGAGTGCCAATCGTAGGGCCGATGTGGTTAATCATGAAATGTTCCATTCCAAAGCGCTCTTTGATTAAGTCACGGACATATTCCGCATCTTCCAGAGCATCGCCATGGCTGATAAAAATCATATCATCCCTGTTTTCCTGTGCTCTGGCTCCCATTTTTTCTTCCATATAATTCACCAGCGCATGAAGGGACTTCTTCCGGCCTCGTACTTTGCCAATGACGATTAGGCGCCCTTCCCTATCCACATGCAGAGTTGGTTTAATGGACGCCAAGGTTCCAATTACCGCTGTAGTTTTGCTGACACGACCTCCTCTGTAAAGATGGAACAAATCATTTACCGTGAATGCATGGACAAAATTCTGCACATTTTCCTGCAGCCATTGGGCGGTTTCTTCCATTGTTTTTCCCGCATCCCGCATTGTCACAGCCTTATGTACGAACAATCCCTCTCCCATAGAGGCGCACAGGCTGTCTATCACAATGATTTTGACATCCGGATGCTCTTCCATGATTTCCGCGGCCGCCATGCGCAGATTATTGTATGTGCCGCTTAAGCCGGAAGAAAAAGCCAGATGAAGAATCTCTTTATCTGTTTTGATAAACTCCTCAAAGTATTCTTTTGCTTCCACAGGATTGATTTGGGATGTGGTGGGCATTTTGCCCTCTTCACGCATCATGGCATAGAATTCCTTCCAATCCAGTTCTTTGTCCCTTCCGTATGTCACGCCGTCAAGAATATAGCTGATGGGCATACAGCCAATATTGTGCTTTTCCAAATATTCTTTCGGCAAATCAGCAGTACTTTCCGTTACAATTTTAAACATATTGATACCTCCCTGCCCGTCAAAGTCTATTTTGTACCATGATTGTTAAAAATCATGGTACAAATGCCATTCGGCCGCTTCCGACCATGAATAAGGTCATTATACCATGATTACAATGCAATCATGGTATGGATGGCCATTCGGCCGCTTCCGGCCATGAATAAGGTCATTATACCATAACTTCATGCGCTCGTAAATCAAGTTAAGATTTTTTCTTTATAGCGCCCGGAAGGCGTCTTCGGATAAGCCTGTTTTTTAGGTTTTTCCAGTCAAAAGGAATCAGAGGATAAATATAACTGTGATGGGAAACGGTTTTGTTGCAGCAGACTGCCAGCAGCGCAATCAAATTGCCCGCGATAAATCCCCATAATCCAAACCATTGTGTCAGCAGCAGGTTTAAAATACGCAGGAATTTTAATGCATACCCAAGTTCGTAGTTTGCCTGCGTATAATTGGCTATGGCCACGAACGCCATATACAGCATGACCTCGGACGAAAACCATCCGCTCTCTACCGAGAATTCCCCCAGCACCAATGCCGCCATGACGCTTAAGGGCGTGCTGAGCATATTAGGAGTATTGATGGCGGCCAGCTTCAGACCGTCTATGGCGAGCTCCAAGATAAGAAACTGCCAGATAATCGGTATATTTGGTTCTTCCTTCAACATAATGAAAGAAAAACTTTCAGGTATCCATTGATTATGATTCATCAGCAGTAAAAATGTGGGAGGAATCAGGTAGGTGAGCAGAGAAATCAGAAACCTAGTCATACGCAGATAGGTTCCTGTGATGGGCGGAAAATAGTAATCGTCCGCTTCTTCCAGCACATCAAAAATAGTGGCCGGCAGTATCATTGCCGAGGGTGAATTATCTACCAAAATGACAATATTGCCCTCTAATATCTGTGCCGCCGCCGCATCCGGACGTTCCGTATATTTGAATTTCGGAAACGGATTGTACCACTTCCGCTGATAAAGGCATTCCGCCAGAGATTCCTGATTCATGGACAGGGAATCTACCTGAATTTCCTGAATTTTTTGCTTGATTTCTGCTAAGAAGTCTAAATCCACACGTTTTTTCATGTAGCACAATACAATGTCCGTATGAGAACTTTCTCCGGCGCTCATCATCTCCATATGAAGGTCGGTACTGCGGATTCTGCGGCGAATCAGCGCGGTATTGGAAACCACAGTTTCCACAAAGCCATCCTTAGAACCTCGGAGCACCTTATCCTTCTCCGGCTCTTCCACGCCCCGGGACGGATAGGTTCTGGTATCCAGTACCAAGGCTTTGTCATAACCGTCTATCAAGAGCAGAAACATGCCCGAAAGCAGAGATTTTATTAAGGTACCGCATCCGGCCTCAATATCCACCTCCACATAGGGAGTAAACTGTTTTGATAATCCATGCATGTCCTGAGGCATATCCTCCGGTTTCATATCCATAAAATACTGCAGCAGCTTCTGGGCCATATCATCCTTGCAGAAACCGTCCACCAGATACATGCAGGCTTCTTTTCCGCCGATTTCAATGACCCGGTAAATTATGTCAAAATTTGAAGTCACATCCAATGTCTTGTTCAAATATGCCATATCCGCCTGCAAAGCGCCTGTTAGATAATGCTCGGTCTCCGCCTGCATGGAAAGCTTTTTTTCCCGTTCATCCCTTTGGCTTGAGGAAAAATTTTTTCCCTTTTCCATATATTGTAAACTTCCTTTCCGCTATGCTGTTTCCGTTTTCTTTGAAATTAGCATAGCCATAATGGAAGCTATTTATGCGAAGAAGGAGCGGGGATTGTTTGATTCGTACTGCCAAGGCCTCCGTCGCGTATTCCCTCCGCAGCATCATCCACGGTAATTCCGTATTCCAGAAATATCCCCTGTACCAACGCGCTTCCCTGTGTCACACTCACGGTTCTGCCCTCATTGGTATCATTCGTAAGCTTGATAAAAATATGGCCTTCATTTCCGGAATTAAAATAATCACTGTCGATAATTCCTACAGTGTTATTCATCTGCAGGCGATACCTAAATCCAAGACTGCTTCTGGGATAAAGCTGCAGTACCCATCCTTCGTCTATCCTCACACGAATTCCCGTGGGTATTTTGATTGTTCCCGCAGGCGCCAGAGAAAAGGAAAAGGGGGCGAAAAAATCATAACCGGCACTGCCCACGGTGGCCCGTCGGGGCAGCAATATTTCTTCATACATTTTTTTTAGTTCCGCTTCCGTATAAGAGGGGAAGCCTTCCCGCACAGCATCCATAAAAATATTTGGACTGACCTTAAAAAATTGAGCAATTTTTTTCATTTGTCACCTATTCCGCCAGAGTCTCCGTATTTTATCAAATTATGAAGCCTAATCACAGCATCCGCTGATATGGTTCGGCTTTTGCGTCTTCCTGTATTCCTGTTCGTAATCTCCGCAGTGCAGTACCGGAATCAGCGGATTGGAACCGGCAAGTGTTTCCTGAACGTCAATCACACGCTGATTCGCGCTGCCCTTCCATAAAAGCTTCACATCCTTCTGCTCCATGATGAATTCTCCGTCCACCAGCACATCCACATACTTCAGCAGCGGATAATGGAGAATATTCTCCCAGCGCTCTCCTGTATACAGCCAGATTGTCTTGGAGGGATATTTCTCCTTAATCTCCGCCATTAGCTCCCGCACCTCAAATCTGTTGGCAGGATGCAGAGGGTCTCCTCCGGAGAAAGTAATGCCTGAGATATAATCCTGATTCAGCTGTTCAAATATTTCTTCCTTTGCTTTTGCATCAAAGATTAATCCCCCATCCGGATCCCATGTTATGGGGTTCTGACATCCCCTGCAGCAATGGCTGCAGCCTGCGGTCCAAAGCACCACCCGCAGTCCGTCTCCGTTTAACATATCGTCCTTTGTTATATTATGGTATCTCATACCGTCCTCCCTGCCGCATTTAAAAGTATTGCGCCAGACGTCCAATCTCCGACGTTTTGATTTCCGCCGCGGATAGGATGCCGCTTAACGGCGCAGCGGGAAATTTCTTAACAGACTTTGCCCGAACCGAAACTTAGGGGAAGAACGCGAAATATGCTACATGCTCTTTCTTTCCGCGATTTCCGCCATTTTTGCATCGTTTAACCTAGTATCCCCATGGACGCGGGAATAGGACAGATAACCGTTCATACGGTCAATTTTGGTCAGATTGCGGCTTCCGCATTTCGGACATACATCCATCTCCAGCTCCTGATGTCCGCAGTCGTCACAGTAAGCAAGGGATAGATTCACGCCTTCGTAAAATCCCATCTTCATCGCACGGTGTATCAGAGTCTTAATGGCCTCAAGATTGTAGTCTATGGGATATTTTACGTATTGAATCTTGCCGCCGTTGCACAGATTCCAGAACCGTTCTTCCAGATTCTGCTTTTGAATGGGGGTGATATCCTCCGTCACATGGCAATGAAAGCTGTTGCTTACGTACTCCCTGTCGGAAACGCCTTCCACAATCCCATATTTATTGCGGAACTGTTTTACCTGCAGCCCGCAGAGATTTTCCGCAGGCGTACCGTAAATGGCATAAAGATTTCCGTCCGCTTCTTTAAATTCATTCACGCGGCTGTTGATATATTCCAATACCTCAAGGGCAAATTCACCGTCTTCCACCAAGGATTTGTTATTATATAATTCCTGCAGCTCATTCAGCGCAGTGATGCCAAAGCTGGCGGTGGCAGATTTCAACAAAGGCTTAATTTTATCGGACAGCTTTAAATGACCTCCCAAAAAACCTCCCTCACAGTAGGCCAGCGGATTCGTGGACGCACGCATTTCTCCCAGATAAGCGTAAGTGCGGATATGAAGCTGCCGGATCAGGTTTAGATAATAATCCAGAACCTCATAAAAATCACGGCTTTCCTTCCTTGCCCTTGCCAAAATCATGGGAAGATGGAGGGAGACGGCGCCGATATTGAACCGTCCCACGAATACGGGCATGTCCTTCTCGTCGGCAGGATGCATTCCGCCCCGCTCGTACCAAGGAGACAGGAATGCCCGACAGCCCATGGGAGAGATGATTCGGCCGTATTGTTTGTAAATGCTGGCCACATAGCCTTTTCCGGTCAGGCTCAGCCAATCGGGATACATGGTTTTCGCCGAACATTTTACTCCCGCCTCAAATACATCCTCCAAAGGCATTCCCGGTCCATGGAGGTTTTCGTCATATAAAAATACAATTTTCGGAAACAGTACAGGTTTCTTACATTCTTTTCGGCCCTGCCCCTTTCTTCTTACTTCCAGCATGGTAATGGAGGCAAGCCGGGCGAATTTTCCCGTCCCCGTGCCCGCGGTTACGGTGATAAAGGGATAGTCCCCGCGGCTGCTTCCGACGGTGTTGAATTTGTATTCCCATCCCTGAAATCCCTGCTCGAACTCCCGTACTACATCCGCGTAAGCCTCCTTCTCTGCCGTATCCTTGGCAATTCCGAGCCGCAGGTATTTCTCTATATAACGGCGGTAGGATTTCTCCGCGTAAGGCTCCAGAATCAGATCCACGCTGGGAACCGTAAAGCCGCCGTACTGCTGGCTGGCGGCGCTCAATACAATGTCGCCGATCACATCAAAGGCGACGTCCAGCGTTTTCGGCTCATTGTACCATACGTTTCCCATTTCAAAACCGCCGCTCAGCACATTCTGCACATCAAACAGGCAGCAGTTCATGGTATCCCGTCTGGCACACATATCATGAACATAAATATATCCGTCGCGGCAGGCTTGAATTTCCTCCGTGGTCATAAAGAACTTTTGGTACAATTCCTTGTTCAGCTGATTAAATACCAGACTTCTCTTGGTGGCAACCAGTGCGGAATCCGTGTTGGCATTCTCCTTATCGCCGATATACATGATGGACTGGCTCTTTTTATAGACGTCATCCAGCATTCGGACGAAATCCTGCTTGTAATTGCGATAATCCCGATAGCTTTTGGCAACCACGGGCTTCACCTGCTCCAGCGCGCTCTCCACAATATTATGCATCACAGGAATGGGGATTTCGGCAGAGTCCAGTTCATTTACTTTATCAATCACGTATTGACAGATAAGGCGTTCTTCCGCTGATGTAAATTTTGTCAACGCCCTGTATGCGCTCTTTCCCACGGCATTAATTACTTTCTGCACATTGAAAGCTTCTTTGCTTCCGTCTTTCTTGATGACGCATACTTCCCTGCGGGGTAAAAATTCTTCCCCGTAATTGACATCTTCTCTCGCCGCCTGTTCAAAATTACTGCTCATGGTATCCATCCCTTTCCTAATTGCATAACGGTTATTTCCTGCTCTGATCCGCCCCGTCATCAGACACGATAATATGGGCGTATAGTTCTGCCAAGGCGTGTTTGAAAATTCGTTTCCCCGGTCTATGTATTCCAAGGAGGGCAATTATCAAACGCGCTTAGGGCAGCTCCTCCGTAAGCTGCATGGTGGTGACAATATCCGTCAGCCATTTTCTGTATTGCTCCTTTACAGAAGCCGGCCCTATAATGACGGCTTCCCGGCCAATTCCTGCCAGCCAGCCAAAAAACTGACCGCTGACAGCAACTTTTGCGCGGACACGAAATACCCGGTCCGTCATAGGCCGGATATCCGCTTCCCGCCCAAAACGATCCAGAATTACGCCCACCAGCCGATTGGGAAACTGCATTGTCACAATTTCTTCTTTCCCCCCATACATACCGAATGTCTGGTTGGTATAGTCTGCCAGATCCACCTTGGAAAACTGCTCCATTCCCTCTCTGGCTTCCTTCAATACTTTGACCTTTCCCATCTTGTCCACCCGATAATGCTTCATGATACCGTCTATAGGATCAAAGGCCGCCAGATAATAATTCTCATCCTGCCAGATTAAAGCCCATGGACTTACTTTTTTGTCACTGTTTTGTCTGGGGACAAGCTCTTTTTTTAGATTCCAGTCCAAATATTGAAATGAAATCTGCCGATTTTCCTGAATTGCCTTGTGGATATTGTCTATGCTGTAATAAATGCTTTCGTTTTCCGTCTTGATACGTCCGGCCACATATACCTGCCGCTGCAGCTTTCCGGCGTCGTGCTTTCCCGCCATCTGTTCCAGTTTTTTAATTAAGCTTCGGGATTTCCGGGTCGTAATAAAGCGAGAAGACTGCACTGCGTCCACCAGCAGCTTTAATTCTGCCAATTCAAACTCCCTGCCGGCCATATAGTAGCCGCCTCCAAGCCTGCTTTGTACCTGAATAATGTCATATCCGAAATCACACAGCTTCTCAATATCGTCATATATGCTTTTTCGCTCGGAATGAATACCGTTGGCGCCAAGGTATGCTATAATTTCCGCCGTGCTTACAGGGTGGTTTTCATCCGTATTTTCCGATAGAAGTTTAATGAGGTACAAAAGCTTCAGCTTCTGCCCCGCCGACTTTGCCATGTTCGTTCCCCCTTGGAAACATATCATAATAGGTCTTCTGCATCTGCCAATACTTTTTATTACATTATTTTTATTCACATCAATAGAATCAATGCGCAGATTCTACCGGCGAATTTTTATTGTATAATATCATATAACATATTCAGGCAGCTGATTTCGTAATCCGGTTTATAATATGTATGGTTGGCGGCTCCTTTGTTATTATACCAGCAGGTGGGAATGCCTGCCTGAATTCCGCCCTTAATATCGCTGGTTAGAGAATCGCCTACAATCAGAATCCGTCGCTTGTCCAATGCTTTCGTGGAATGTACCTTTTCCATGTGTTCCAAACAGTAGTCAAAAAATTCCGGATTCGGCTTAGGAAATCCTATCTGCTCAGAGATAAAAATGCCGTCCATTACATCCGCAAGACCGGAGAGCTTCAATTTGCTGTATTGGGTGGAAGTAACGCCATTGGTAATCACATATTGCTTTACGCGCCCCCTCAGATTCCTGCAAAGGGTCAGCGAATCATCCAAATAGGAAAAAACGCTTCCAAGCGCCTTTTGATATTCCTGACAAAACGATTCTACGTCCACATTCTCTATTCCCAATGCCGAAAACAGCGTAACAAAACGGCCCGGCAGCAGTTCTTTCTTGGTAATCTCCCCTAGTTCCAGGCGTTTCCAATAATCGTCGTTAATCCGGGCGTATAATTTCATCTCGTCTTCTGTAATTTCACGGCCGATGGTGCGAAAGCACTTCGTAATTGCATATCTCTGGGAATAGACAAAGTCCAGAAGCGTGCCGTCCACATCCCACCAAATTGTTGTAAAGCGGCCCATCAATTTTTACCGTGATCAGATGCCGACACAGTATTAGCATTCTTTTTTTTAGCCATGGTAATTCCAATAGCTGTCGCAACACCTGCCACTACTACGATTATCACCATTAATAAAAAGTAGGACATAAATGAATTAAGAAAATTTACAAGCATCTCTTTTCCCTCTTTTCTGTCAATCTATTGGCGGCATCTGCGCCGTGCCAATTCTATTGTTTATAAGTATAGCAGACAAACACACTTTCGTCAAGTTACACAATCTAACTTATCGGGCGGACATAACAGTTCAGCCTTCCTGTTTCATTCGTGAATCGGCGCTGCCGCAAGGCTGAACTGTTATGATAGACTATTAAAATGGAATCATGAATTATTTTCCCGAAATTGAGCTGTAACTATCATTTCAGAATATAAAACTGATTCTGCAGCAATACCCAATTTGCCCGGAACCATTTCATAATCTGCCAGTATCCGCAGCCGCGCAGATTATATTCTTTTATTAGGTTAAATTTCGCCTGCAGGCTCCTCACATCTTCAAACCATACTTCATGGGAAACACCGGCGCTGGTATAGGTAAAATAGGGGCTTTCTGCCAGATTATCAAACATAATTTCAGCCCCTTGTTCCACAGCAATGCGTACAGCCTGTACGTTCCCGATGGTATCGGCTTTGGTGACGCCCCTTTCATATGGAAGGGGCCAGTCATACCCGTAGTTTGGAATTCCCAAATCTATCTTCGCGGCAGGTATCTCCGTCAATGCGTACTCTACTACCCTGCGCACCTGATTAATGGGCGCTACAGCCATGGGAGGGCCGTAGGTATAACCCCATTCATACGTCATCAAAAGTACATGATCCGCCGCTTCTCCAAGAGCACGATAATCTTTTCCCTGATATAGCAGTCCCGGCTGGTCGGCGCTTGTCTTTGGCGCCAGCGCTACTGAAGTATGATACCCGTCTGCGCGCATGGCTTCCGCCGTTTTTCGGACAAAAGCGGTAAACGCGTCCCTGTCCTCTGCAAGAATATATTCAAAATCAATATCAAGCCCCTGATATTTTTTCTCACCCATGACTTCAAGTAAATTTTGAATCAATCTATCTGTGTACTCCGTGTTATTTACCACCGAATGAATCAGCTGATTATTAAAATTCCCATCTGGACCCAAAGGAGTCAGCGTCAGTATCGGCAAAGTTCCGAAACGTTCCGCTTCCGCAATCATCCACATATCATCCCCATGAATGGGCGGAAGCAGCCGGCCTTCCTTTGTAAAGCCATAGGAAAAAATCGGAAGCTCCGACAGGTAGGGCAGCGTCTGCTCCAGTACCCATGGACTGATGAAAGGATAGGCATAGCCGCTCACGGATATGGCTCTATCAGCATTTCTTTCATACTCGTTAATCAAAAGCGCCTGCCCTATCGCCAGCGCATAAGGATATTCCAGCTGATTATCATAAATAATCTGTTCTACATTGACGCCGAACTCTGCCGCGATGCCGTCCACGTTATCCCCCGGCTTTACCACATAGATTTCCATAAGCAATCTCCCAACATAAACTTACCTTACTTTATGCAGAGGCGATACTCCCAATGTATATCCCAGCATATTCTCATAGGTTCTATTTGTGTAAATGCTGATTTTATGCTTCGGCATGCTTGAACAGTTCTGTTCTGCCTGCGCCGTTTTTTTGGGACTATGTGGGTACTCCCGTCCTTTTGCATATTTCCAAAAGACAGCAGGCTTCACAATGAGGTTTTGTCCGGGCAGTGCAGACGGCTCTGCCATGATCCACAAGGCGATGGCAGAAATCATTTCCTTCTTCCGGAGGAATAATTTTCCACAATGCCTTCTCGACCTTTGCCGGTTCTTTTATCCCGTCCACCAATCCCATCCGATTAGTCAGGCGAATGCAATGTGTGTCTGTTACAATCGCAGGTTTCCCGAACACGTCTCCCATGATCAGGTTGGCGCTTTTCCTTCCTACCCCCGGCAGCGCCAGAAGTTTATCAAAATCATTCGGAACGTTTCCGCCGTAAGTATCACGGAGCATTTTCATGCAGGCGCTAATATCCCTCGCTTTGCTTCTGCCCAGTCCGCACGGACGGACAAGCGTTTCGATTTCGTCCACGGGCGCTTCTGCCAGCGCGTTTACATCCGGGAATTTTTCATACAGTTTCTCTACGACAATGTTCACTCTGGCGTCCGTACACTGGGCCGCCAGCCGCACGCTTACAAGAAGCTTCCAAGCTTGGTCATAGGTAAGCGTACAATCCGTCGCCGGATACTCCTTTTTCAATCTATCTATGATTTCTAACGCACGTTGTTTTTTTGTCATTGGTTCCTCCGTTTTAAAAATACATCGTATCCTTCCTAAAGCAGAGCCTGCCATCCATGCGGTACCTGCCATTCATAAAAAGCTTACTCCGCCGGGCTGTGAATCATCTTATGTCCTGTATAAATTGTCATAATCATACAGAGTATCATTCCTATTGTCCAATACTTATGTGCTTTCATAGTAATTTCCTGCCCTTCTATTTAATCCGCTCCATATTGTCCTGTCTGCGCCGCTGCTTAATATAATCCTTCCAAAGAAGATACGATTCCAAGAAACAGCTGATTTAATTCTTCCCAATCCGCCTTCCTGTCGTCTTCCATGGAATGCGCTTTCTGTTTGTAATATTCCAGCTGCTCCGCAAGATACGCATCCAGCTTCAATATTCTTTTTCCTTCTTGGGATTCCGTCATACGCATTTTTTCTTCCAGAAGCTTTTCCACAACGGGCTTCATGGATTCTTCCAGAACCGCATCTGCCAGATGCTGAAACGGCACCGGCGGCGGACAGGCTTTTTGTTCGATCCACCTGCAGGCCAGAAGGGGGCGCAGGATATACAGATATTTTTTATATTTGATCATGGAATTTTTTTCTTCCATGGAATGCTCTTCTTCCATGGAATGCTTTTCTTCCATGGGACGCTCTTCTTCCATGGAAATCCCGTCTGCTTCTTTCCCCAGACATGTAAGATAACTTTTATTAGCCGATGCGAAATAATGATACATGGCTGCCTTGCAGGAAAAATAGTGAATTACCGAACTTTTCACCCGTTTCCATTCGGGAGTCGTATCATATACGATCGGAGAACCCAGCCATTCATAAAGCACCGCATTGGATTTATGAAAATGCCGCAGCGCCTTTTGCAGATCCCAGCCGTTGATATCCAGAGTTTCGTCCAGTTCCCATTCAATAAAATCCTTTCGGTCCTGCAGGCACAAATAATCTTCCTTCTGCCTTACATAGATAAAGCGCACGTCATAATCGCTGTCAGCCGAGGCAAATCCCCATGCCCTGCTGCCGGATTCCACCGCATGAAGCACCTTCACATGTTCTGTTTCCTCTATTTCTTTTAATTTTCGGCGAATCAGCTCTTCAGCCGGTCCGTCAAAATCTTTATATTTCATCCTTGAGCCATTCTCCTTCCGTCAAATACTTCATCCATAAAGCGCGTCCAGCCATGAGACGCCCATTTTACAACAAATCGATTCATTTTGCCATGATAATTATTCCCGAATTCCTTCCATAATCGGGATTCCGTCTATGACCACCTTCTCATTTACTGACATGACAAATTCCTGAACCTGCGACATATCGGGTTCATCGGGCAGAATCGTATGCTGGGACGCATATTCCAGCTTCCGCTCATAGTCCCTGACAATTTCATAAAATTCATCTCTGAAAGAACCGTCTCTCTTTTGATAATCGCCTCTGCGGATGCTGACAAGCAGTTCATGCTCCGCTTCCCGATACGTATTGATTTCTCCCCGCTCCAGAATATCGACTGCCATTATAAACAGGCGCACCAGATGCATGGCATGTTTATTTAGATGATTGTCATCTTTTTTCTTATTTCGTTTCCCGATTTTATCATAATCCCTTACAATATTATTCATCTCGTTCCAAATATTTTTGTAATCCCGCAATGGATAATGAGTCAGATGTGCGTCTATAAAAATTTCCGTATCAAACGCAGGATTTAGGGCCTGATCCACATATACCTTAAGAGAACCGTTTTCAAATTTTTCATAGCGGCTCAGAAAATCATGCATTGCATGTTTCACCGAACGGAATATATGCTGTTCCCGTTCGCTCGGGGGGTAGGAATCCCTTGCCAGCGCATTCTGAAGCCGCCGAAGCTGTGCGTCCGCGTAGCCGCCGAACGACTGGATCGCACGTTTGGACAGAAACAGGCCGGAATTTTCCAGAAGCCTCTGCCCGACGGGATTCAAATACAGATAATGTTCCGGCTTTAAGCCAAGCAGCTCCAGCGCGTTGGGGTTGCTGTTTAACAAAAGGGTAATCATTTTGTGAAAAGCATAGATTACGGTATCCGTATTATTGTCCACATACTGCTCATAACTTGTCATTCCGATTAAATCGGATTTCCTGTCCAGCATCACGCCTCGAATATCAATATCGCTGTCCTCATTGTCAGTCCCATAAGAATAACTTCCTCCCAGCCCAAGCAGAATGATATGCCTGCGCAGATGCTCGCTGGTTCTTAAAAAATCATATTCTTTTCCGTTTAATATGTTTGAAAAATCCTGACCTTTCACTGTTCGCTCCATCTAAAAAAATTTATACTTCGGGATTCTGTCTATCATAAAGGAATGATACCTGTCCTAAGAGAAGCTGTATTGATTATATCACAAATTCCACGGTATGAAAATCCCAAAAAGTGATTGCAGAATTCCTTTTTCTGTGCTAGGATAACGCTAGCACACTTTATGGAGGGAAAAAAATTGAGTACACAGACAAAAATACCCTATAAGATTTATCTCGACGAGACGGAAATTCCAACCGCATGGTATAATCTCAGGGCCGATATGAAAAACAAGCCCGCTCCACTGCTGAATCCGGGCACTTTAAAACCCATGACAGCCCAAGAATTAAAAAGCGTTTTCTGCGACGAATTAGCAGCTCAGGAATTGGACGACACCAATGCTTATATTCCCATTCCCAAGGAAATACAGGATTTTTATAAAATGTACCGTCCTTCGCCGCTGGTGAGAGCATACTGTCTGGAAGAGAAACTACAGACGCCGGCTAAAATTTACTATAAATTTGAAGGGAACAACACCAGCGGAAGCCACAAACTGAACTCCGCCATCGCTCAGGCTTATTATGCGAAGAAACAGGGACTGAAGGGCGTTACCACCGAGACGGGCGCCGGACAATGGGGAACGGCTCTTTCCATGGCATGCGCCTATTTCGATTTAGACTGTCTTGTATACATGGTTAAGGTTTCGTATGAACAGAAGCCCTTCCGCCGTGAGGTCATGAGGACCTACGGGGCGTCCGTTACCCCTTCTCCCAGCATGACAACCGAAGTTGGCCGTAAAATTCTTGCGGAACATCCCAATACCACCGGAAGCCTTGGGTGCGCCATTTCCGAGGCCGTGGAGGCGGAGGCGTCCCGCGAGGGTTATCGCTATGTTTTGGGCAGCGTGCTGAATCAGGTATTGCTGCACCAGACCATTATCGGCCTTGAGACAAAGGCCGCCCTTGATAAATACGATATTACACCCGATATTATTATCGGATGTGCCGGAGGCGGCTCCAATTTAGGCGGACTTATTTCTCCTTTCGTGGGTGAAATTGTACGCGGAGAAAAAAATTATAGGATTATTGCGGTGGAACCGGCATCCTGCCCCAGCTTTACCCGCGGGGTATTCGCATATGATTTCTGCGATACCGGGAAAGTATGTCCCCTTGCAAAAATGTATACCCTTGGCAGCGGCTTTATTCCTTCCGCCAATCATGCGGGGGGTCTGCGCTACCACGGCATGAGCCCCATTCTGTCCCAGCTGTATCATGACGGCATCATGGAAGCTGTCAGCGTGGAACAGACAGCCGTATTTGAGGCCGCGACACAATTTGCGAAAGTAGAAGGCATCCTGCCCGCGCCGGAAAGCAGCCATGCGATTCGGGCTGCTATCGACGAAGCCTTGAAGTGTAAAGAAACCGGAGAGGAAAAGACCATCGTATTTGGTTTGACCGGCACCGGATATTTTGACATGGTGGCATATGAAAAATATAACAACGGTGAGATGACCGACTATATTCCCACAGACGAAGAGCTAAAGACAGGCTTTGACGGCATTCCCCGATTTCCCGGGAACGAATTTTAAGCAGGATAAGCGGCGCATGTAAAGAGCATGTACTATAAAAATCTCAGGGAAGCGTTTTCAAACTGCTTTCCTGAGATTTAAAAAACGATGGCGCCAAAATCAAATCAGCAGTCAATCTGCCGGCTTGTCAGCTTGCTTTGCAGCCAAAAACGCATCATTTGCGTTGGAAAATCCCATAATAACCTGCGCAAGCGCATTCCCGTATTTGTTTGCCATTTGAGCGGTAATATAGATACTGTTCCTAATCACGCTTTCACTGAGGGATATATCCTCACAATCCACGGACAAGCGATATCGAACTTCACCATCGCTTTCATCCATCTCAAAGCTTCCAAAAAGCGTCTCCCAGTTAATCCGATTCAACAGACGAACCGTTTCTACGAACGTTTCCTTATCGGCCTTCAATGGAATGCTGCCAATAACACAGTAACTGTCGTCACGTACATCAATTATCATTTCAAGGTTTTTAATTTTACAGTCGAGAGTAATTCCCATTGTAAAATTACCGTTTTCCTCATCAAATTGATAATTCCATTCATCCTTTTTCAGAAAGCCTTTAATCGCTGTGCAGATTTCATTTGAATAACTCATCATGTTCTCCTTTCGGCCGCTGTTTCTTTACAGCATGTTAATTACTTACAATTATATACAATCCGGAATGATTTGTCCATATGTCAATTTATAATATCACACGAAATTGCCATTGCGAGAAAGTTATGATAAAATAGGCCTTATTCAAGGCAGGAAACGGCCGAATAGCCATCCGTATCATGATTGAACTGTAAAGGGCAAAGTGGAAATCATCCGGCAGAAAAAGCGGAGGCCTTTCTGCCGGATGAGATTTGAATATAAACGCCTATGAATTTTTTATCATTGAGAATGCCGCCCCGTCAAGAAAACTTAGAATAAACTGCCTAATCTTTTCAGGAGACTGGTAAGATTTACAGAAAGAAAACTGCTGGGATAAATCATCGATATCTTCCATGGCCTCTTTTACATCCATCATGGTTTGTTTTGATATTTCGGCGGCAGTATAGTCTAAATGAGCCGGGTCTATGCGATGATTTTGAATTGCATAATTTATCCTTTCGCCGCATCTGCATCTGCCGCTTCCATATTCTCCGCAATATTTTTCCAAGAAATCTGCCATTTTTCTGCGTATTCTGGACAGCCTCTGCCGATATGCTTCGGGCGACAAGCCTAAAATATCTCCTGCGATGCGGCTGTCAATTTTAAACATTGTGCCCAATATGAAAATGCATCTGCTTTCGCTATCGAGGCATTGCAGCATAACGTTTGTGCATGAGAGCTTCAATTCTTCTGCTAAAATAGTCTTTTCAATATTCTGCGTCAAATCCGGTATGTCATGGATTTTACCGTTTTCAATATCGCTCCCATAATATTCAAAGCTGAGAGGATGCTGGGAAAACATATATTTCTTACAGTTTTTTAGATGATTTGCCGCAATGCTGAACACCCAAGTGGTAAATGAGCTTTCCTTTTTGAAAGAGGACAAATGCGTAATGACTTTCAGCAAAATATCCTGCGCGGCATCTTCCGCATCCGCAAAGTTTCCCAGCATTCTCAGGGAAAGGTTAAATACTAAATCCTGTATGCCGAAAAGAATCGTTTCCAAAGACTGTTTATCCCCAGCCACAGCCTCGTCAATTAGAGCAAATAGTTCTTCATTTGTTTTTTTCTCCATTAATTTTTGCCTCCTAAATATAATGATTTCAGTTAGTACTGAAGAATTGACAAAGCCTTTTCTTTAACCGTACTATATCATTAGACAAACAAAATCTTCCAGTGTGACATAAATTTATCATATTTTAAATCAACTTCCGCTGAATATGAAAAAATCGCTGAACCCATTAATTTACTGGTTTTCAGCGATTTCTATCAATGCCGGCGATGGGACTTGAACCCATACGTTGCTGCCAACAACAGATTTTGAGTCTGCCTCGTCTGCCATTCCGACACGCCGGCGTTTTATAAAAACTTTTACTGCTATTCCCTCACAACAATTCATATCATAACATAAAAAAAGCTGTTTGGCAAGTAATTTATTTTATTTTTTGAGGAAATTTTTCCATGAAATGACATTTTACTCACAGTTATCGCATGTTCTTGTGGCTTTTTCCACCCCGAGATGATATACTATGTTTACGAAAAGCAGTGACGAACTTCCGGACTTCCGGAAATGCTTCCACAAAAAGAAATAAGCAGCATCACAAAAAATCGAGGAGCTATGATGAAAAAAATACTACACTTATTTGCGGTCCTTTTCCATATCGCCCTGTTCGCGGCGCTTGCTCTATTGGTTTTATATTCCCGATTTCAGCCCGTATCCTATTCTCCTGCTTCTTATGCGGAAAGCAGCGCCTTATTAGACAATCCTTTCTGCGGATTCTTTCATTTATGCGGCTTTCTTCTCTCGGAAGACGATCCGGAAAGCATGGCGGTGCGAAGCAGGCAGTATGTCAATTCTAACGGCCGTCAGCTTATGATGGCGGAAATTAATCTGAAAAATTATCCGGACTCCGATTTAAGCGATAACGCTTTACAGCAGCTGGATAATATTCTTGCCGAAATTTCTTCTGCCAGAAAGCAGGTCATTCTCCGGTTTCTCTATGACTGGGACGGAAAAGCATTGGAGACGGAACCTGCAGAGATTTCCCAGATTGTCAGCCACATGGACCAAGTGGCTGAGGTGGTAAATAAATATGCGGATTCCGTGCTGGTCATACAGAGTACTTTCACGGGAAACTGCGGCGAAATGACACAGACTCATTTTGGCTCCCATGAACACAATCGCTATCTAATGACGCATTTATCCGAAGTCACTGACCCGTCCATCTTTCTGGCAGTACGGACTCCCTCCCATCTGCGCGGCGTAACCCAAAGCAGGCGGCCCATTACGCCCGAAACTGCCTTTAACGGAACTCTTGCTTCCAGACTAGGACTTTTTAATGACGGAATGCTGGGATCCGTCTATGACCTAGGCACTTATGACGACACTTCTTTTGCGGACAGCACAAAACCGGAAGAAAAGGGGACGCGGGAGGAAGAGCTTGCTTTTCAGGAATACCTATGCCAATATGTGCCCAACGGCGGAGAAGCCGTCATTGACAATCCATATAATGATTTTGAGAATGCCGTTCGGGATTTGAGGCGGATGCATGTATCCTACTTAAACCGCGATCATCATGCGGAGGTTCTGAATAAATGGAAGGCCTCCGTATATGAGGGGGACGACTGCTTTGACGGAATGAATGGTCTGGATTATATTGAAGCTCATTTGGGATATCGCTATGTAATTACCGACAGTTCCCTTTTCTATGACGCCCACAAAGGCGACCCCGCCGTCTTTTCCCTCACCATACAAAATACGGGATTCGCACCTTCCTATCGCTGTTTCGAGGGAAAAATTACTTTATGCGATACCGCCGTCGGCATACGGATATCTGTTCCGGTTTCGCTGGATGTGCGCACAATTAAAGCGGGCGGAGAAAGCACTTTTACCTTTCCTCTGGCTGTTCGTGCTCTGCCGGAGGGTACTTATGAAATGGCCTTCGGCCTCACGGATCCATATACCGAACGCGCCGTCTTGTTTGCCAACGATACTGTGGGGGAAGATGAACTTGTACCAGTGGGAACGCTTATGGTTCTGCCCACATCCGACGGCGCCGCATGGGAGGATTTCTGGGAAACCCTTCCATCCCTGTTCTTCGGCTCCTGAACTATGGTCGTTTAGTTATTGGTACGCAGACAATGTCGTCTTTATGGATAAGTATATTCCAAAAGCCCTCTGTTTTTACGCAGACAAATCTCCGCGTTCTCTTCGGTTACATGGAGCAGGTATGTGCCGCTTTCTATCTCCTCATATTCCGCCCCGTTGATGGAAGCAATCTCCTCCCCATGTACCCGAAATAGGAACCACCCCTCTTCCGCCCCGAACATTTCCAATAATACACGGTCTCCTTCCCGTCTGTCTCTATAATCCATATTCAAAAAAGTACGGATTCGCCTGTCGCTTTCCGTCAAGGTGGTGTGGTCAAAGGAAGAAAACGCTTTCCAGTAAGTGTTTAAATTACTGGCCATGCTGTCATACATATTCTCCCACTGATCCTCCTTTGACTGCGGCCACAGCACATCATGCATATCGATTCTCACATTGGAATATCCCAAAGCGGTTTCCAGACTTCTCACAAAGAGATCATTGGAATAAGTATGTGTCTTAACGTCGCTGGTAACGCTCTGCAGAGTAATATCATATTCCTGATCTGACGATCCATGCCAAGATATCACAGGTTCATTCCGGGAATAATCCCCCGCCACAGTCCTTACATTTTTCAGTAATGCCGATTCCGGCAATGCTTCTTTTAGCTGCTCCGTATTTTCCGCAGCCACAAAAACCGAGGTATACACATATCTGTGGTTCATGGAATGATAAAACTGCTCATCCCGCGCCAGCTTTTCCTGCAATGAAATTCCCTCCCCATAGGTAAGGGACATTCCGGCCTCCGCTTCCGTTTCTTTCAGCTGCTGCAGATAAAAAGGCATCGAATCTCCGGAAGGCTCCGATTCATCCAGATAATTGTATTGGGGAGCAAACATACAGGTCAGTTTCAGTTTATTTCGTTCTATCAGCGCCGCCAGATCCGGCCAGCAGACGTCCCTCTGTACGGCGTCCATCTGTCTGCTGTACAGTTCCATCATAACCGCGTCATTTTCTCCCGCAAATTCCGGATAATCTGTCACCAAAGCATTCTGCGCATTCACTATCGGGTAAATTACATAAGAAGCCGCTTCGTACATCATAGCGTCCAATATCCCCAGCCCCGTCATATCCGAGAGATAATCCCCGTTTACCACAAACACTTTGGAATTTCCATAGCTGCTGCGCCAGATCAAAGGCGGAAAATATTCGTTTTTAGCGTCTTCCTCCTTCAAAAGCTCTTCCAATACTCCCACCATATATGTCTTAGTGCCCCCGGCGGTAATATACCATGGAATATTTAATTCCAAATCCTGATTTTTTTTCTCCTCCTCTTTTTCCGCCATATACCATATTTCTCCTCCCAGCAGGAATCCCGAAAAGAGATGCACTCCCTCCACTTCTATGTGTTCGGAAGGAATCTGTTGAATTCCCAAAAGATTACAGATTTGATTCCCCCTCAATGCGGCGGCGTTCGGTAGATTGCAGAATATCAAAGTGACGCCCAGATCAGTCAGCCGGGAAAAGGCAGGAAAATTCTGGGCTAGATTAATTCTGGCAGAATCTATCAGCACCGCATCCGGAAGATTTTCTTCTGCCGGAAGGTAATCATCCGGATTGGCATATACCGTCAGACCTCTTTTGGTATAAATACACCACTGTTCTACCACAGGATAAACCGCGTCCTTCTCACTGCCGCAGAACACCACATAATTTCCGCCAGCAGAACTGATTCTTACGCCCTCTTCTTCAAATTTAATTTCCTGATTGGAACTGCTTCCGGCGGGGCAGGAGGCTACCCCGGCGGAATCCGCCTGCCATTTAGGCGCATATGACACCGCATCCTCCAAGGCATATGCGTTTACGTCATAATCGCTGCCGTTTTCTTTAATGATTTGGGAGAACTGGAACATGAACAAAAGCACTGCCATCATCACAACGATACTAAAGAAATTTCTTCGAGAAACCATTTATGTTTTTCTCCTCTATCTTCATCTTATCAAGCTCTGCCGTCTTGTCATGCGGCTATTCATTGTACTATGAATAGCCGACATCGATGGCCGTTCGGCTGTTTCACGTCTTGCATACGGACTTATTATTCTATCGTATGGAAATATTATATCATAGAATAAAACTTTTTCCACATGAATTTCGTATATACTTTATATAACGGCCTCAGCTTATACTTGCAATTACGAAAGTCTGCCAAGCCGCCCGACCCACGGGCGGAAAGCATCGTGAATAGGCGGCAGATTTGTCCGCTTGGGAGTATAGCTTGGGAAAAGAAGCCGCGGGATTGTGTTATCCGCAGTGATGTTACTGTCAAAAAAAGAGGTGAGATTGGGGTGTACTCGGACGAACAGCTGATCCGAAAAATCAAACGAAATCAAAATCGGGACGCGGCAGATGAGCTGATTCGCAGATATTATAAGGAAATCTATGCCTACGTCTATCGTCAAACCGGAAATATGGACATGGCAATGGATTTGACACAGGATATCTTTATCTCCATTCTTCAGGGAATGAACTCCTTTGACGAACGAAAGGCACAGTTTCGCACATGGACCTATCATGTGGCCGCCAATAAAATCACGGATTATTATCGAAGCAGGGAACACAAAAGAAAGCAGATTGAGACAGCCCTGCTTTTGGAAGAAGCAGATTCCGGCTCCGGAGCAGGGTGGCCGGAGGAGGATTCGCTGCTGGAAATCATCATAAACCGGGAATCTATCCGGCATATTATGGAAATCGTCGTGGGGTTTGACGGGGACTGGATAAAGATTTTTCAGAAAAAATGCTTTGAAGAGCAGACCTTTGCCGAGATTGCCGCTTTGATGAAACTGCCGGAAAACACCGTCAAAACCAGATTTTACAGCATGATACGAAAAATAAAAAAGGAGGTGAATCCAAATGAAAATTGAATATCCCAAGGAGGAGACGATTCAAGATCAGCTGGAAGTAATCTTAAATGCCGCAATGCCAAGGCAGCTGACTTTCCGTGAAAAAATAAGGGAAATATACTGGGAGCCGGGAATTCATATTATTTTTTATCAATGCGGCGCTCCATGGCTTATCACTGGCATGGTATACCTGCTGGTTATTGCATCCTGTGTTCTGTTCGCGCCGCCCCGTGCAGAAAGTCGGCTGTTTTTCCCGTTTTTATGCTGTCCCTTGTTGTATCTGGTCTTTTCGTTTACAGCTCTGTATTCGGAAGAACAGACGGCGATTATAGAACTGAAGCAGACTCTGAAATGTTCTTTCAGCCGCATGGTCAGTCTTCGCATGTTCTATTCCGGCTTGGCGGCGATGCTTTTAGAAATTGTGCTCTTATGTGTGCTGCGGCTCCATCCGAAATTAAACGGCTATGCTCCTCAAAGGCTCTGGTCCGCAGGCGCTTCCGGAATCAGCAGTATGTTTTTATTTGCCCTGTGTTCCTTGTACCTATATCACAGAATAAAAAGCAGCTTCTGTCTGGCGCTCCTCATGATAGTATGGATTTTTCTCTGTACCGGAATCTATCTGGCAGGGGAGCGGATATCCCATATCATGTTTGAAGACGTTCCCATTGCCGTTCATCTGGCCGCGGCGATCTGCTGTCTGGCGGCGTTTTTAAAATACATGGCAGTTCAGTCTTTGGGAAAACAGGCGGCATAAAAACGTCCGGCCGAAAAACGACCGGCTGCGAGACGCCAACAGACGAAAACCGTTTCAAAACAAAGAATCAGAGGTGAAAAAAATGCTAACGCTCTCACATATCAGCAAAGATTATGGGAAATTCCGCGCCGTGGAAGATATCAGCTTTCACATGGAAAACGGATTATATGGAATGCTGGCTCCAAACGGAGCAGGCAAAACCACGCTTATCAAAATGATTGCCACTCTTCTGTTTCCCACGGAAGGGGAAATATTATACAATGGGATGGAAATCGGGAAAATGGGGGAAAAATACCGGGATCTGCTGGGCTATCTGCCCCAGCGGTTCGGATATTACAAAAACAATTCCCCTTTGCAGTATCTGGATTATCTGGGAGCCTTAAAGGGACTTCCGAAAGAAGGACTGAAGCAGAAAATTATGGAGCTTCTGGAGATGGTGGGGCTTGCGGACGTCGCAGACAAAAAAATGAAAAAATTTTCCGGGGGCATGATTCAGCGGGTGGGAATCGCGCAGGCCATGTTGAACGACCCTAAAATACTCATTTTGGACGAGCCTACCGCCGGACTGGATCCAAAGGAACGGGTCCGCTTTCGGAATATCATTTCCTCGCTTTCCAAGGACCGGATTGTGATTTTATCCACGCATATTGTGTCGGATATCGAATCCATTGCCAATCAGGTCATTATGCTGAAAGAGAAACATTTATTCCGGATGGATACGGCGGCGGATATCTGTAAAGAATTGGAGGGAAAAATATTTGAATGCTTCATACCGGAGCAGGAATTGGAGCGCCTTGAAAAAAAATACCTGATTCTCTCCGCAAAGCAGGAAAAGGCCGGAGTACTGGTGCGCTGCTATGACTCCCATGCGCTTCCTGCGTCGGACGGCGCATATAGTTCCATGGAATATATTTCTGCGGACAGCCCTCTGCGCTCTCCCTGCCGTCCTAACCTAGAAGATGTATTTCTGGTCACATACCAATCTGATTGATTTTCCATTATCTTTATAGTCCCATCGTTTGGATGTATCTTTCTTTCAAACGATAATGCTGTAGGCAGTGGAACAAGTCAATTAAAATTATAAGCTTTAAACGGCCCTCGCGGTATTTGTCAATTTCCCAAAGCCGCCGGAGGCCGGATTAAAATAAGGAGGCCTTATGAGAATTATAGCAAAAGAATGCGGCAGGATACTGGACCCTCGGCGCTTGCTGCTTATCGCCATGTTCACCCTTCTGTATTACCAAATCTTTATGAATGTGGATGATTACCCTGAGAATTACCCCAATACGCCCACCGCCTCGGCAGTATGGAGCTTTCAGCGCGCGCTGGTGGAAGAAATCGGCCCGGTTCTCACTTTGGAAGACTGGCATTTTCTGGAAGAGAAACAGGAGGAACTACATGGAAAGGCGGATGAGGCGATCGCCTCAAACATGGCCTTGCAGGAATTAGGAATCAGCGATTTCGACACATACAAAAAAACCCTTGCAGATAGCTCCCATTCCGATATATCGGAGGAGGAACGCAGACGCTGTCTGAAAATAATATCCGTTTCTCAAGATAATGCAGAAGTCCAGCAATATATCCGCCTGCTTGAAAGAATTGACAACATGGATACACCGCGGAAGTTCGGATATCTATTTGAAGTCCCGAAAAATGAGGCGGAAGTTCTCACTATAAAAAATTATGGAACATGGGCCACTCCGCTTTTCCTCAAAGCAAAGACCATATTCTGTCAACGGGAATATTCCCTGCTTCCGTATCAGCTCACATGGCTTTTGTGGGAGGACATGCGCCGTATGACAATTCTTCTTGTCATCTGTTCCCTGATCCTTCTTGTGCCATATCAGATTCACGAGAGATTATGCGGGGTGACGCCCTTATACGCCGCCACCCATACCGGAAGAAAAATCTTCGGGATACAATGGAAAGCAGAAATTTTTAGCTGCGGGCTGATAAGCGCTCTTCAGCTGCTGGCTTATCTGGGAATCTTTGCCGCGAAGGGCCTGACCGTATATTGGAAATGCCCTGCATGGCCCGAAGAATTTAACACCTTCTGGCTTGATATTTCTTTTGGTGCGTATATGGCTCTTTATATGTTTATGATATGGTTTTTTATCATGGGAAATACGGTTCTGGCCTATATGATCGGACGATGCTGTTCCAATTACATTGCCGGAATTGCTGTGTCAATTCCCCTAGGGTGCGTTGTCTCCTATCTGGGACGCAGATTATTTAACTCGCCCTTTGCATTTACGGAAAATGTCGTGGTGCCTTTATGGGAACCCATGGCGCTGGCGGCATGGCTGGCGGCGGCTGGCGGACTGCTGATTTTCCTGCTAAAAAAAGATCGAATCAGGGATTTATAGCAAAGAAGGAATACTGTTTTTGATGGCTTGATTAGGGAATTTGTAACAGTATCATGAGGAGGTGATATCAATGCGGATTGCCGGAAAAGAATTTCTCAAAGTCATAAGTCATCCCATGCTGTGGATACTGACTTTTTTATTTCTATTGGTGAATTTTGTGCTTTTTTATGGTTATGCGGGGAATGCGGACGCGAGAAGGCATTTCCACAGGCTGCATGATACCGTTCTTGATTACGGAATCAATTTGAGGGAGTCAAATCCGGAATTTGACAGAAACGACGAAATGGCGGAATTTTACCTGAAGTATGTGGACATTCAAAGCAGGCTGTACGATAATTTGGACATGTACGCCATTTTGGAAATGAAACAGGAGCGCTGGAATTATTATCCTGAAGGAGCCTATGACCGTTTTTTGAAAAAGAACTACGAAAAACTACAGAAACGTCTGGAGGAAATCAAAGTGTCCGGGGAAGGCTGTTATGGTTTCTATCCGGGAACCGGAAGCCAAATCCACAGTCTCCTATACAATGTAATCGTGGGCCGGCTGATGCTGGAAATGCCCCTTCTCATGATGCTTTCCGTCCTATACTTGATGGATTATGAACGGTTTCATAAAACCCGGGATATCGTCATTGGAACGAAAACCGGAAAGGGCATCATGTGCCATAAAATCATCGTCGGCGTCGGAACCGGGCTTCTGTTTGGCGCTATCCTGTCCGCGGGAACCTTTGGAATGTTTTTCTATTGTGTTCCCTTTCAAGGGCTGTGGGAGGTTCCGGTGTCCTCGGCAATGCTGGCAGAGCAAAGGCCATATGGACTGTATCCCTTTATCACATTTTGGCGGCTGAACGTGGGGGAATATTTTATTCTGGCCCTGACGGTTCTGGCTCTCCTTTTAATCGTTGTGGGTGGATTGACCGCAGGGCTTCAGCTGCTGCTGCAAAACAGTTATATTACTTTTTCCCTAAAAATTATGCTGTATATGGTATTGTATTTGATTGTCCCCGGAGGCTTCACCAGCTTTGCGGATGTGTTAATCTGCCTGAACCCTTCCGCGCTCTGGATCTGCGCAGGAGGCTGGTTTATGGAAAACGAACTGATTCTCTCCTTTCCCGGGAACGAATTTTGGTGCATCGGCCTATGGGCCGCCATTGCTGCGGCCGGAATTTTTCTCGGACGGCGGCGTTATCTGCGGCTGGAAATATCTTAACGTTATTATAATGACAACCAGCATAATGCATCTAAAGTAAAGGTCTTAAAGTCATTTCCTATAATTTCTTTCACTAGATAGGAATGTATGCTATAATTTAAGTCAACACCCCGCTGCATTTGCCAAGCCGGCTTTTAATTTATGACAATAAAATAATATGGAGTATGGATTATGCTGTCGGTTTTGACATGGCGCAGGGCTTTATTCTTCAGCAGACGCCGACACAAAGCCAATCAAAGGCTCAGCTGCAGACAGCGGGGTATGAAACCTATGAAGGAATCAATGGACATGGCGCACTGCCTGCGGAATCAAGAAGGGAGTAAACGATATGGGATTGGCAGAATTTGAACGCAGAAAAGAAGAAAAAATAGACGGCGTGATATATAGTATGTCGCCGTCACCTAATTATCAACATTTTATAATTAACGGCAATATTTATTCCATCATCAAACAAGGGCTAAAGGGAAGCATCTGCCTTGTATCTATGGAAAATTTGGATTTTAAATATCATCCGGAAAAAAACGACGATTACTTATGTCCGGATATCATGGTAATCTGTGACAGAAAGCATTTAAAAGACAGTTCCTACAGCGGCGTGCCCAAGTTTATTGCGGAAATACTAAGCCCTTCCACCGCCAAGCGGGACAGAACCCAGAAATGGGATATCTATGAGAATGCGGGCGTGGAAGAATATTGGATTATAGCTCCGAGGGAACGATCCATTGAAATATATTATCTGAAAGACGGAGAATATACCTTGGAGCAGAGTTACATTTTACAGGACGATAAAGAATTGGAATATTATAATGCGGAAACGGAAATATCCCTTCGGGCGTTTCCCCATATCAAAATGACTTTGGCGGAGGTATTTGAAGGCGTTGACTAAAACTATAGCTTGATTTGCAGCAAAGCTGAAGGCGTCCTCTGGACGCCTTGGCATTTCCTTTATGAAATTGTGACCCTCGCGAAAATAAAAGCGATACTTGTGAAAGAGTATCGCTTTTATCCTTGAAATTCCATCAAGTCACATCAAATATAATTATGCGTCTCAAATACCAGCTCGTTCACATGCTTGGAGTGAAGCAGTTCATGGGCCTTATGGCTGAGAGGTTTGCCAAGGAATTCCTCGTATGCCTTCAACACCTCAGGATTCTCATGGGAGAACCGAAGCGGTCTGTCCGCATCCAGCTGGTACAGCTTGCTTCCTCTGACTCCCGCCATCTCACAGCCGTCATGGATGGGCTGTCCGCCGCCGCCCACGCAGCCGCCGGGGCAGGCCATCACTTCCACGAAATCATACTGCACCTTTCCGGCGATAATATCCTGCATCAATCTCTCCGCATTGCCCAGACCGCTGACGGTGCAGGTATGTAACATTCTGCCGCCCAGTTCAAAATCGGCTTCCCTTCTGCCGAAATCCGGCGCATCCTCCGAAGCTCCGATTCCCTGAGCCTCCTTGATGTCCAAGGAACCGTTCTCGCCCTTGGTGTCCCGAACCGCCCGGAAAGCGTCCGGCTCGCAGTTATGTCCTTCCACCACCGCATAAGCCGTGCGCAGGGCCGCTTCCATCACGCCGCCCGTGACGCCGAAGATAACTCCCGCGCCCGTGCTTTCGCCCAGAGGCGAGTCAAAGGGTTCCTCCTTCAGAAACTTCGGATTGATATGCTCCGCACGCATCATGCGCACCAATTCTCTGGTGGTCAATACAATGTCCACATCCTGCCCGGCTCCGGCGCTTCTCATATAGGACAGCGCCGCCTCCCTCTTCTTGGAGACGCAGGGCATAATGGAGATGCTGCAGATATTGTGGGGATCAATCCCTTTTTTCTGGGCAAAATACGTCTTGGCCATAGCGCCGAACATCTGCTGGGGCGATTTTGCCGTGGACAAATTGCGCAGGTACTTGGGATATCTCTTAGAGACAAAGCTCACCCATCCCGGACAGCAGGAGGTAAACATGGGCCATGCGTATTTCCCGGGGTCTTTCAGCCTCTCTAAAAGCTCGTTCCCCTCTTCCATTATGGTCAAATCCGCCGCGAAATTCGTGTCAAACACATAGTCAAAGCCCATGCGTTTCAGGGCCGCCGCCATTTTCCCTTCCGTAAAATCCTCCGGAGCCAGCCCAAGCTCCTCTCCCCATGCGGTGCGCACCGCAGGCGCTGCCTGAACCACCGTAATCTTTTCGGGATCCGCCAAGGCTTCAAATACCTTGGGAATATCATAGCGCTCCCGCAAAGCTCCCGTAGGGCAGTGGGTAATACATTGGCCGCACAGGGTACAGTCGCTATTGTCAATGGTCTTATTGCCCGCAACGTCCACTGTGGTACGGGATCCTGTATTCTGCACGTCCCACACACGCATATCCTGAACCTTGTCGCAGATTTGAACGCAGCGCATACATTTGATGCATTTTCTGGAATCGCGGATCAGCGGGAAATTACTGTCCCAAGGGACTTGAGGCACTTCCTCCTTGAAGGGTACTTCCAGAATTCCTAAATCGTTGGAAACTTTCTGTAAATTGCAGCTGCCGCTTCGGGCGCAGGTTGCGCAGTGGCAGTCATGCTGGGAAAGAATCAGCTCCACATTGCTGCGGCGCACTTTTCTCACTTTGGGGGAATTGGTGTAAATGACCATTCCTTCCTCTACGGCGCTGTTGCAGGAGGTAATCAGCTTATCCTTTCCCTGCATTTCCACAACGCAGACCTTGCAGGCGCTGATTTCGTTGATTCCTTCCAGAAAGCATAAGTGGGGAATCTCAATTCCAAGCTGCGCCGCCGCTTTCATCACCGTAGTACCTTCCGGAACCGATACGGACAAGCCGTCTATCACAAGATTTACCATATCGCAGCACGTCCTCCTTTCAGGCTTCCATAGCCAAATTTATCACACCGCAGACATCTGCCTGCCTCTTGGCATGCTTCCTGTTTTGTCATGCCGCGTTCAAAAGCGTCGAAGCTCTTTTTCCGTACTCCCGCTTCCTCCTCCGAAAGCTGTATCCGTCCGCAAGGCTCCTTATCCTCATATTTTACGGGAGGAATTTCCACATCGCAGGGGATCACATGATGGAAGCCCAAATATTCGTCGATATTTGCGGCGGCCACCTTTCCGGAAGCAATGGCCCGTATGACGGTGGCCGGGCCGGTCACACAGTCGCCCCCGGCAAATACGCCCCTCACATCCTCTACCTCGCTGTCGCTCAAGGCCGCGATGGTTCCGCGCTTTACGGAGAGGCCCGCCTCCTCGAAATCGCGGGTCTCGATTCCCTGACCGATGGCAACCACCACAATATCACAGGGAATTCTCTGCAAAGGAACCTCCGCATGGATGGGCCTTGCCCTGCCCCATGCGTCAATGGGGCCGATAATCTGCGGCTCCACCCACAGCGCCGTCACATTTCCGTTCTCGTCCGCCTCTATTTTATGGGGCGCTTTCAAGCTGTAAAGCTCCGCGCCCTCCGCGATTGCGCCCTCCACTTCTTCCGGAAGGGCGGTCATATCATCCTGCCGCCTTCTGTAAGCGATTCCCACCTTTTTAGCTCCAAGGCGGATTGCGGAACGGGTGCAGTCCATGGCCACGTTGCCGCCGCCCACCACAACCACTGTCTTATCCTTAAAATCGGGCATTTCCTCATCCCCGATGCGGCGGAGCATCTCCACCGCCGAAATTACGCCGTGGGAATCCTCTCCCTCGATGCCGATTTTCTTATCCGTATGAGCGCCGATTGCTACATAAACCGCGTCGTATTCTTTCCGCAGCTGTCCGAAGGGAATCTCGCCTTCCCCGCTGCCGATCCGGGTATTCAGACGCACCTCTACCCCTGTGGAAAGAATCGTGTCAATGTCCTCCTGCAGACGTTCTCTGGGGAAACGGTAATTGGGAATGCCATAGCGCAGCATGCCGCCCAGCTTTCCCTTCTCTTCAAATACCACCGCGTGATGCCCCATCAATTCCAGATAGTAAGCCGCGGAAAGTCCTCCCGGACCGCCTCCCACAATGGCCACTCTCTTTCCCGTACTCTCCGCCTTCTCAGGCACCGGAACCGTATTGGCTCTGGCGTTGTCCACCGCCATGCGCTTTAAGCCCCTGATATTCACGGAGCTGTCGATCATGTTCCGTCGGCATCTCGCCTCGCAGGGATGCTCGCAGATCAATGCGCAGGCCGTGGGGAAGGGATTGTCCTTGCGAATCAGCTTTACCGCGTCCTCGTACCTTTCCTCCCTCACCAGCGCTATGTATCCCGGAATATCCACTCCCGCCGGGCACAGGGCCACGCAGGGCACGGGCTGGGTGATATGGCAGGAACATTTTCCATGTTCGATATGATGCTTGTAATCCTTCATGAAGCCTTCCATGCCCGCCAGCACCATATGGGCCGCCTCATAACCAATGGCACAGTCGGCGGAGTCCATAATGCTGGAAGCCGTGTCCCGAATTAAATCAAGGGTTTTTAGGCTGCCTCTTCCCTCCAATACGTCTTCCAGCAGATTCTGCAGCTGTCCCAGACCGATACGGCATGGAGAACATTTCCCGCAGGTCTGCGCATGGCAGAGCTTTAAAAAGGAGAGCTGCAGATCCACGGGACAAAGTCCGGGCGGACTGGCAATAATACGCCTCTCCAAGTCCTTGTACAAGCGCTCCACGGTGAGCTGCGCCTGATTCGGCGTTGCGATTCTCAAACGACTCATAGTAACCTCCCATTTTTTAATCTATAATCAATACGACAAGCCCTGCGGCACCGCTCTGTATCCGATAAGACAATCCCGCCGCCCTGTGTTATGATTTCAGCAGATAAGCCCCCGATTTTTACTCTTATCATTAGTGTACCAAAAATTAGAAAAATTTCAACAAAATTATTCAAATTCTGGCAGGGAATCTGTATTCAAATGATGACATGAGAATCGATGTCATTATCCCTGCCTGTATTTTTCCGCCTGAAGCTTGAACATTTCGGCATATCTGCCGTTCTGCCCCATCAATTCCTTGTGGCTTCCGCACTCGATAATCCGGCCGTTTTCCAGCATATAGATTCTATCCGCCATCACCGTGCTCGAGAGCCTGTGAGAGATAAATATGACGGCCTTATGCTCCGCCGCTTTTAACATAGTTTCGTTCAGATGATATTCGCTGACAGGATCCAGAGAACTGGAAGGTTCATCTAAAATGATCACCGGACAGTATTTATAAAAGGTTCGCGCAATGGAAATTTTCTGCGCCTCGCCCCCGGATAAATTAATCCCTTCCTCATCAAATTCCCGGGTGAGCCGGGTATGGATTCCTTTGGGCAGAGAGGCCAGCCGATCCCCAAATCCGCTGTTCTCCAGCGCTTTTTTGACGGCGTTTTCCTCCCCTATATCCCCCGGCGCTCCCATCCGCACATTATCCCCGATATCGGCGGCAAAAATTTTGTAATCCTGAAAGACGGCTGCAAATAAGTCCCGGCAGCTATCCCTGCGATATTCCCGAATATCCCGGCCGTTTATCTTGACGGCGCCGCTTTTTACATCATATAAATGCAGCAGCAGTTTTATCAATGTGGATTTTCCGGCTCCGTTATATCCCACGATGGCAATCTTTTCTCCCGCTTTCACGGACATGGTGATATCATGCAGGATATCCTCCCCGTCCCCGTAGGCGAAGGAAACTCCTTCCACGGACAATTCCCGAAAGTCTTCGGGCGCAAGCGTTTCCGTCCCCGTCTTTAAAGTGCTCTCAAAAGAGAGGAAGGTGCGTATTTTTTCCACATACAGGCCATGCTGTTCAAATTTCGGGAACAGCTGGGAAAGACTGCGAAGAGAGTGCTCCAGCGACGAGGCGGCGCTAAAAAGCGCCATGGTGCTTCCGTAGCTTAACACCTTCAAAACCACCGTCTTATATACCAGATACCCCAAATATACGATATTGCTCAGAATATCATTCGGAACAAAATCTCCCAGAAAGCTTACGAGCATCTGCCTTCCGCCATATTTTCTGATAATGGGGTATACTTGGCCGTTTGCTTCTGAAAACTCTTCCTTCAGCCTGTCTCCAAGGGGATTCAGGCGAAGCTCCTTGGCATAATCGCTCAAATAAAAAACCCTGTTAAAATAGCTTCGCTTCCTCTCCACCGGTTTCAGCTCCCCATCCATGGCAAACTGCAGGCGGCCGATGCGGGAATTGGCCGCCGTGTTAATCAAAAGGCTTAACAGGACAAAAAGGAGGCCGAAAGCGTCAAAGGTCAGGAAAAAAATACCATTGGCCGCAATCCGTGTAAGCGTCGCCAGCAGGGAGGCAAAATCCGACAGAATCCGTTCCATGCGGCCGCCTGCTTCATTGATGCTCCAGACAAATTCGTTGTAGTATTTGGGGTTGTCATAGCGCTCCAAATCTAAGGAAACCGCTTTCTCGTATAATTCCATCTGTAGATACATTTTCAGCTTTTCCTTTGCCGCGGGAATCTGATAATTTTCCATAAATGCCGCCCAGACCAGTTTGGCCATCACAAGGAACAGGATAAACATCACAAAACGCAGCGCCTCGTTCAGAGTCCCGCCCCGGGAAATCAAATCCAGAAGGTACTTCATCGTTACCGTGAATTCAATGAATACCTCCACGGAGCAATAGATATGATACAGACAGAAATTAATAAAAAATCCCGGCAGTTTCTTCCAGACAATTTTCAGCATAAATAGGATGTTTGCATAACATCTGCCCAAAGCGATATGTTTCTCTTTTTCCATGTAACTCCGATCTGCCTGTAAAAAGGCATATAGCAGCGGTTCAGCCCTGTCCCTCCCGGTAGCCCTCCGCTTGTTTGCGGAACATATCGGCATATTGCCCGTTCCGGGCCATCAGTTCCTCATGGCTTCCCCGTTCGGCAATTTCCCCGTTTTCAAAGAGGTAAATGGTATCTGCCAGCACGGCGGCGGAAAGCCTGTGGGAGATAAAAATAACCGTTTTATCCTGACACATTTCAATGATATTTTCATACAATTTGTATTCCGCTATGGGGTCTAAGGCACTGGAGGGCTCGTCAAATACGGCTATTTCATACTCTTTGGCAAACGCCCTCGCCACCGAGATTTTCTGTATCTCTCCTCCGGACAGCACCGCGCCGTCCTCGGCAAATTCCTTGGTCAATATGGTATCCATGCCATGGGGCAGCGTGCATACTTTATCATAGATACCGGCTCGGCGCAGAGCTTCTTCCACTTTCCCATAATCCTCTTCGCCCCCGGGCTTATGCATTAACACATTTTCCGCCACGGAAAGGGAAAATACCTGATAATCCTGAAATGCGGTGCCGTAAAGCTTTCGGTATGCCTGCAGATTCAGATTCTTCACATTCTCTCCGCTTAGAAGTATCTGCCCTTCCGATACATCGTACAGACGCATAAGCAGCTTGATAAATGTTGTCTTGCCCGCACCGTTATGTCCTACAATGGCGATTTTCTCTCCACGGCGGATGGACAGGGAAACGTGCTTCAGCGTCGGGGCGGACTGTCCCCTGTATCGGAAGGACACGTCTTGGAATTGCAGAAGGGCCTGTCCGTCCTCGCGAAGTACGGGGGCTTTCCCGTCCTGTTTTTCGTCTATGACAGGTTCATATTCCAGAAATTCTTTCAGATTGGCAATATAGAGACTGTCTTCAAAACTTCGTATGACCGCCCTTGAAGTATCGATGACAATCCACGCGGCCGTAGTCATGGCTGAAAACAATACCGCAAATCCGCTCAACGTCATGCTTCCCGTCACCAGCGTCCTATAGAGGGAGTAAATCATGACGCCCTGAAATATGATTACAAAAGTAAAAATATCCTTGATAAACTTCAAAGACACCCGTTTCGCCCGATAGCTTTTCAGCTTGTCAAGCACGCCCCTGAAGCCTTCCATGTAAATTTTCCGAAGAACCACAAATACGTTGGACATCCGCAGTTCTTTGGCATAATCCACCAAGTAGACCGTTCTGTTCACATAATCGATTTCTCTGACATAGGGAACGGACTCTTTTTTCATCTTGAAATTCGTTTCGTTTATCATTTTACCGAACACAAAATTGCCGATGATGGGGCCTGCCACAAAGACAATGACAAAAGGGTCTATGGTAAACATAAAGTAAAGGGAAAATATACTTCCAATCAGGCTAGTAACTATGGTACACAGATTAGAGCAAATCTGGGCAAACCGCTGTTCACAGTCCTTCATGGCCAAGGTAAAACGGTTATAAAATTCCGTGTTCTCATAACATTCCAGTTCTACCTGCGAAGCCTTTTGAAACAGCATGGAATTGACCTGTTCAAAAATATCCGCGTTCGCCTGAGGCCTGTACACATGCCGGTACCATTTGCTAAAAAGCGTGGGCAGGGCAAAAACCAGCGTGACCGCCCCTAGGAAAAACATGATGTCCCGAAAGCTTCTTCCGATTTCCATGGACTCAACCAGATATTTGATAAAAATGATATCGTAGAATATCCAATAGACATAACCCAAACCGATTTCCAACAGCTCTCCCAGCAGCAGGCCCTTTTTCATGCGCCATACCAGCCGGAGAATGTATGTATTGTTCTTAAAATAACTGGCTTCCAAACCGCCCCTCCCTCAGATAGACCTCCCGGCATTTCATTCCTGCGGGCAATGCGCCAAGCGGATATATTCCCACAGGCAATGAACCGCGCGGATATGCCTGCTGCCTGCTCATCCTGCGGATGCAGCAAAACATTTGTTTTGTTTTTATATGGATAGTATACTATATCTTCGCTGTGTTGGCAACTGAAAATTTGGGGGGAGCCTATAAAAATCCATTTGATACATAAAACGCACAATATCCGACGTGCAGCATTATTCCTTTTTCCTGTATTCAATGTATTCAAAATCGCTTTCCCGGCTTCGGAGCTCCATGCATTCATACACTCTGTCCCGAAGCTCCTTTAGCCTGTCCCTGAATTTTAAGCTCTCGTCGGGAAAGAACGGGCCGTCTATATATGTGATAATCCGTACTTTTCTCCCGTTTCTTCCCCGCTGATGATACGTATTCGTCAAAACATATACCGGACAGGATAATTGAACCGGATAATGGAAAGAAACCTCCTTATAGGGGCGGATATGAGTATAATAAGGCCAGATATGAGCCTCCGGATATATGGTGACGGAAAAATTATTCCGAATTTTGTCCTCCACAGCTTTCATAAAATGCTTCATCCCTTCAAAATCACAGGGCACAGGAATGGCTCCTAAAAGCAGAACCAAACCGCCAAGTCCCGGCATGGACACGTTCTCGGGGCTGACGATAAAAAAATTCCTCTTCGGGTAATTCCCAAGGCTGGGGATCATGGTATCCCCTATGGGCTGGGTGTGATTTCCGTAGATAAAATAGCCTCTGTTTTTACAGAGGTTAAATTTCTCTCTTCCCACATATTTGATGCGGAATTTCAGCTTGGTATACAATACTTTTAAGGGCAGGGTGAGGATATTCTGCAATACAAAGGAGCCAAACTCCCATACACGGCCATGAAAATAGCGGAAATTTCCGTCGATGACTCTGGGCGTAATCCTTGCATTTGAAAATTCCTCATGGCACTCGTCGCTGTAATAAATAATCTGTCTTTTCTTCCTGTTTTTTATCTTTTTCTCAGCCTTTCTTATATTGTGTGCATCTATTTATTCTCTCAAATATTATAAAGATTTCCGCTCTTCCATTGAGTCAAGATTTTCGTAAGCAAGAGGAATTTGATAAAATTCCTCGTAAACCCGTCTCCACACCTTGGCGTTTTCCTCCCGCATTTCCTGCATCTGTTCCCGCTGTGACAGTCCGTCCCGGGGATAAATCGGCGGCTCGATGAATACGGTATATTCCTGCACCGGAAAACCGTCCGTTCCCATTCTTTCGCTGTCTTCCATGGCGATAAAGAACGGAATTACCGGCACATGGTTTTTGGAGGCAAATTGAAACGCCCCGTTTTTCAAGGGCTTGGGTTTTCTGTAATTCCACCACATGCTCTGCTCCGGATAAATCAAAATGAAATCCCCTCTTGACAAAATAACGTCCACAGCCTTCAGGAAATTGCGCATGGTTTCCTTTTCCCGGCTCAGGGGAAGCGTATTGCAGCTGCGAAATAAGAAACCGTAAAAACCGGGAAAATTGGTATAATTTCCCTCTCTAATCACTTTAAACAGCTGTTTTTTTCCACTCTGTCTTGATTTCTTGAACAAATATTCCACCGTAAGGCAGTCATAGGGGTTAAAGTGATTACAGGTAATGACGGCGCCGCTTTCTACGACGTTTAAGTTTTCCATGCCATATACCTGCTTGATTACCAGCTTTTTTTCTCGAAGAAGCATCGTTACAAACAGCTCCGCCGCCATATAAGCCGCCTTTCTTTTGATGCGGCTTGCATGTTTTGTGCGCAGATAATCGACCTTATCCGGCATCAAAGGAAGGGACGGCGGGTCGTCTTCCGCATCCACGTCAAATCTGCCCTCCTGTTCCAGCTGACAGATACGCGCGAGTACCTTCAGCCGCTCGGGATCTTTTTTGCATGGCTGTTCCTCGATTCCCATCGTTTGTATGAAATGTCCTCTTCCTTTCACTCCGGCCCCCCAATCATCCTGCGGCGAATCCGTCCTGATCCCGCCTCCCATCTCTCTTTTTCCGCGTCCTTTTCCTGCGCTGTCTTTCGGGTTTTCTACTTCCATTTTCAGCCTTCACTGCCGTTTCTGGATTCTCTGTCGTCCCCTACACAGTCCGCTTCCAGCTTAGCCAGATGAATCAGCTCCTCGTGCATCCGATTGTCCCTGAAACGCTCTTCTTCCGTATAGTTTTCCCTGATATTACTTATTTTATCAAAATATTTAGTTTTTCCGGCGTATCTCCAGAAGAAATCCTGATAAAGAATATTTTCAAAATGCCAAGGCTTGAATGTCAGATTATAATGAATCAGCTTCACATCCTCCGTCCGAATGCCGGGATCCGGAATGGGCATCCGGTTCCATATTCTGCCGAACATCTTTACTCTTCCCTTGCATAAACGGTTCAAATAATCCTGATCCTGCGCCACGGCAAAACGGACTCTCTCCAAGGAAAAAAGGAACTTCTCCTCCAGTCCGAATCTGCGCAGTTCCCGAAGATTCATCAAAAGGATTCCCGCATTGAAGTACTTGTGATAATCGGCGACACCCACCACCTTTTCGGCATAAGCCCGAAACGCTTCATTGAATTGAATCACATCGTCGGGCGCGGCCGCCACCAGAGCATCCCCCATATCCATATTGTATAAGTCGGCAATATCATCCAATATCACAATATCGCTGTCCAAATACAGCGCTTTGTCATACTGAGGATACAAATTCGGTATAAACAGCCTGAAATAAGTGGTTTTGGAATAATAATCCCGGGTATAGAGTTTATCCGCCGTACTCTCAATCTGGCGGCTCAAATCATCAAAACTAATTCGGACATTATTTTTCTCATACTTTGCAAGCTCATTTCGATTTTCTTCCGAAATATCCGTGTTTAACACTCTGATATGGTAGGTGTTTTCCTTGGACGCGTTATCCACCAATGATTGTATGGCCACCGCCAGAAACGGACAATAGCCGTCGTCCACCGCAAAGAATATGGGAATCTCTTTCCCCGTCTTTTCATCCATGCCGCCGCGCTCCTTTACCCTTGGATTTTCTCGCTCATCTCCCGCTTTCGTCTCAGATACTCTTCCAGATCCCGGTCAAAGGTATGACAGTGAAGATGCCTATGAATTTCCTCCACCTGCCACTGTTTATAATTCTCCGTGTGTGGAAAGGGCCTGAACATTAATCTTTTGCAAAAATGGCATACCACCGTGTCCTTCTTATCAAATTTTGACTGCTCATTATAAATTCTTGGGAGCAGCAGTTTTTTGGTGGTACATTGAAAAACAGCGGACTGATCCGCAAACAGCAGTTTTTTCCTGCGTATCAGCTCTCTGGCTTTTACAAGCAGGCCGGTCTGCCTGATTTTAACCATGTTAAGCAGCAGCATACCGGCATTGAAATAATCCGGCCGTATCAGCCAGCAGCCATATTTTTCCCGCACTGCCGCAAATTCATATTCGGAAATATCAATCTCATAAAGCTTTCTGATATCGTCCGCTATCATCATGTCCATATCCAGATAAAGCAGCTTGTCAGGCGCCGCGGGTATTTTGTCCGCCAGAAGCCGAAGCAGTGTATAAGGAGTGCAGTAAGCCCCTTCGTTGACACAGCCGCCAAATTCTATCTCATACAATTTCGTCACATCCAGCCGTTCCACCAGACTCTCCGGATTTTTCTCCTGAACCACCTGATTTAACGCCGCCGTCTGTTCCTTAGTAATGCAGACAAATTCCGGATTCAGCCTGCTTAGGTCCATTGTCATCAAATGCACATGAATAGCCTCTTTTGTTCTTCGGGTCATGGATATCAGCTGGGTCAGCGCCCCGTCAAATACTTTTCTGTTTCCGCACAAAAGTATCTCTATCATGTCTCACTCCATTACACTGTAGCTCATCCATTCATAAAGTAATTTCGTCCCCTCCGTAGTCTCCGGCGGAAGCAGCGCCCGGGCCACAAGCTTTAATTCTTCATCCATGGATTGCTCTTCATCCATTTTTACATCGGTGCGCTTTAAATGGGCATAATCGCCGTCAATCTCCACAACAATATATTCAAATCGATTCATAACTATACCTTTCTATTCCCGGCTCCGCAATACGCCGCTGTGCGCTGTATATCCGATACTCGGGCAAAATCCTATCCTGAAAAGTTTGCCCAGAGTATCGTGATTACATTCTTGTTTTGGCTCATTCCCCGAAATTCTTTTTCTGAAAATTCCTAATGATTCCCGGCCGTGCTGCTTTTCTTTAGTAAAACGCCTTCCAATAACGGAATAAAAGCTTTCTATGCCACGCAAGCCTCTTATATACGGCTTTTCCAAAACATGTATACGTTTTTCGCACATATTCCTCTTCTTCCGGCGTGGGGGCTTCACCGCCATATGCCGCTCTGCTGACAATCTCCTGCAGCCTTGCCGTATCCTTTACCGGTATGGAAAGCGCTTCTCCTGCCGCTCTTGCAAAGTCCGGCTCGGTTCCGTCATACCCTTTGAGAATTCCTCCATATTGAAGCATGTGAAGCAGCCGGGAAAATATGTTTCTACAGCCGGCCTTTTCTAATTTTTTTAAGCGCTTCCATCTTCTGTAGTTGAGAAGAAAAGGCAGAAGGCATAGGGAATAAAGAACACACCACGCAATGGCATAAAGCTCCTTCCCATAGCGTTTCATATTCCGCTCAAAAGCAGAAAGCAATTCCTCCTGATTGTCCGGGGACAGGCTGTCGCCTGACTGCCGGGACGTTTTCATATTTTCCTGACTCCAGTTTTGTTCCTTCATCACTTCTTCCAATACATGGCTGTCAAATCCCGGATAAGCCGCCGCGCTCCTTCCTTCTGTGGAGGGTGTGGCCTCAACGGGCGTCCAGCCGTACTCGGGCAGGAAAATCTCCACCCACGCATGGGCGGATTCATCCGTAACAATCGTCTTCCAGCCTCCGTTTTCCTGCTGTTCAAAATCCTCCGGCGATACCAGATAACCCGTGGCATATCTGGCCGGAATTCCATAAAGGCGGTACATCAAAGCGGCGGCCGACGCAAAATGTTCGCAATATCCTCTGCCTCCTTCAAACAAAAAATATTCCGCAGCATCTTCATTCCATGGCGCCCATCCGGGAGTCAATGTATAAACCGCACTACTGTGCAGAGTACATAGAATGAATGTTGTGATTTCCTCCAGATTCTCCAATGGATGCTCCTGACATAATCTGGTCAGGCGGGGCAGCAGGTTTGTGGGAACTTTCGTATAGGCCGTTTGTATTTCTTTCATGTACGCTCCCTGTAGCTCCCGATACCAATCCCTTTCCAAAGCAAAATCCGGCCAGACGTTATCCCATTGAATTTTCATATCCTGCTGTTCATAATACAAAAAGACATACCCTTCCCGTGTATTGCCATATCCGTAATCATACCAATATCCATCTTTTTCATCCTGATAATAGCGAGGGCTGCGCTGGCTGTAATACGGCACATAGAGATTATCATAGGCGCCGCCGTAATGCTTGATAGTAAGGGAGATCGGCTGCGCCGGATACTCCGTCAGCATATTGGCATTGAGCTGATAATACATCGCATCAAACAGAGTTCCCGCCATGTTTGCCCAATCATTCCAGCCCTGCTTCTCCATAATAGCCGATAATAATGCCTCGTCATTGGAACCGGTCCAATTGCCTCCAATATATTCATCGCCCTCAAAGCCGCATAGGTACAGCATTTCTCTTGGCTTCAGCGATGCTTCCAGCTCCAAATGCGCCGTCCCGGTGGGATAATTGTTCCCATTGCGAATCTGTCCGCCCGCCACGGGTTCCCCGGCTCTTCCGGAAGCCTTTAATATTGTACGTCGCAGCAGTCCGTCCGCCTCATAAACAGAGCGATAAAATTCCTCCGAATACATCCAGTCCCAAGGGAACACCGCCAAGAAAATACCTATCAGAATACATGCCGCCGCAAGACCGCTCTTCACTGAGAGCTTTTGTTTTCCGACTCCTTCAAATTCCTCTCTATCATCCATTGACAGAATTTCCTGCCAAGCGCCGAAAACCATTTGAAATAGAAATAAGAGCAGCATGGTAAACATACCCGCCCGGATTCCAAAAAGCGGCGACAGCAGCAGCATGGCCATTGTCAGCAGAGACAGTATCCTATGGCTTTTTAACAAAAATTCCGACAAAGCGATGATAAAGGCAAGCGCCGCGGCCGTCAAAACAGCGGTTTCCGTAACCTGCATGGCCGCGGCGGCGCTTCCGTCCGCAATGCATTCTATAATATGCGCAATCTGTATCCGAAGAATGTCCTGAATCAAAAAAACAGCGGCGCCGAAAACCGCTGCAAGGCCTAAAACGCATAAGATAAAAATTTTTTTCCCGCTATTGGAGAGATACCATGCCAGCCAGCATAGCGCAGCCGCCGACGGATAAACAATCCATTCGGAGAAAGAAATTCCATTCATTGCGCGGAAAAATGACAATATCCCTAATACGCCCATGGCCAGAAACAATAGCTCCGCGGCCGAACGTTTTTTTATCTTTGTTACCATAGAAGAATTTTCTTCTATGGAAGAGAACTCTTTCTTTGAAGGATGCTCCGTCGGTGAAAGTTCTTCTGATCTTGGAGGATTTATCCGAATTTCCATGTCTCTCATGACGCCAAAAACCCTCCTTTCCTTTTCTCCTGCGAGCAAATATTGCTCGCTGAGCAGATATTGCCTGTCGGTCAAACATTGCTCACTGAGCAAATGGGCCAAGTCAAGTGTGTTGACATTGTGTCGTGCATAAAGCCAAATTACAATCAATCATGGTATGGATGGCCATCCGGCCGCTGACCGCCTTGAATATGGTCTTATTATACCATGATTACAGTTCAATCATGGTATGGATGGCCATCCGGCCGCTGATCGCCTTGAATAAGGTCTTATTATACTATGAAAGCATGATAAATTTATACCACGGTACGAAAAGTTTAGGAAATTATACCACAAAAATATTGTGGGCAATTTGATCCTCCAATTCCTCCAGTGAGAATCTAAAAATTAAAGCTTCCTTCCAATACCAGCCCAAATCCAAATCCAGTCGAAATCCTTCTTGGTGAGAATAATCTTCGGCCGATACATTTTCGCCGCTCTTCCGTGCGTTTTTTTTCATGGAATGCCCTATTTCCATGGAATGTCTCTTTTCCATGGAATGTTCTATTTCCATGGAATGCACCTTTTCTATGGAATGCCCCTCTTCCATGGAATGCCCCTCTTCTATGGAATACTCCTCTTCCATCCGATAAAGCGCAAGCATCATCTCTCTGCACTGCGCCGTATCGCAGACCTCCATGTCCACAAAGCGTTTCTGCCCTTCATGATACCATGTTACCTTGAGCATGGTAACTTTTTTTAGTAATCCCAGCACCAATGCCGACAAAAGCTCATAAAATCCGTCCAGATCAGAAGACTCAGCCTCTTGAATGCCTTTCAATTCCAAATACAGGGGAATTGCATCATCTGTCTCCCTCTCAAATTCCTTTACCCAGAGCTGCTGCGTTCTGGCGCTTTGATTCCAATGGATAAAACGGCTGGTGTCTCCTCTGCGATATTCCCGAAGCTGGCGGATTTCATTGTGTGCATCCCCTCCTCGGCCTATCAGCGCTTCCTGCGGCAGATAACTTTCCTGACGAAAGATGGATGGCAGCTCCACCTGCAGTTCTCTCTTTTGCGGAAAGACTGCAATCTTTATTTCTTCCCTCATTTTTTTTGACGCAGAAAACAGGGACAGATAATCATATGCATACAATCGGTTCATATTCAGGTGCATCATTCCGCAGCCGCTGCCGACAATGTCAAAATGAAGAAGGTTTTCTCCCTTTTCACAGCCGCCGTACATATACTTCACCGTTTTTTGTTTTTCCTGACCATAGCCATAGCAAAGCCTTACTTTAAAACGCCCCACGGGCAGTTTCCCGGTATTCTCAACCTTGACGTTACATGTCAAAACGGCCGCCTTTTCCACGAAACCGCTATGAAGCAGAAGCTTTACAGATAAATTCTTTCGGAAATAGCAGGATAAAAAAAATGACGCTATCAAAAAAACAAAAGCCAGATTTGATAAAACCATCAATGGCAGATATCGATACATTCCCGCCAAATATGCCGTCACAAGACATAAGAGAAGAAAATCCAGCTTTTTCATATGTACCGCTCCCCCATAGGAGGTCTTTTTACCTGTGTCTGTATTTCCGCCAGAATCTGCGCCTTGGACTTATTTTCCATTTTGGCCGCCGTATTGAGCAGAATGCGGTGGGACGCAGCATATGGAAATTGTTCTCTCACATCGTTGGGCGTCACATAGCTTCGGCCTTCCAGCCACGCATTGGCCTTCGCCATTTTGACCAGCGCAATGGTTGCTCTGGGACTGGCTCCCCTTTCAAGATACGGGTGATTTCTTGTGGCTGTCACCAGCTGTAGAATGTAGCGGTATACCTCTTCCTTAATTGAAACATCATGAATCTCTTCCTGCATTTTCAGCAGCATGCCGCGGTCCAGAATCGGCCGTACCTGTTCCAGCCGTCCTTTTTTTCCGACAGTCATCGCCATGGAAAGCTCGCTGTCGAAATCAGGATATCCCAAAGTCACGGCGGCCATAAAGCGGTCCACCTGCGCTTCCGGAAGATACTGCGTTCCCGCACTGCCAAAGGGATTCTGTGTGGCGATGACCAGAAACGGCCGGGGAACCTCCCGCGTAATTCCCTCCACCGTACATTTTCGCTCTTCCATCACTTCCAGCAGCGCTGACTGCGTCTTGGGAGAAGTCCGGTTGATCTCGTCTGCCAGCAGCAGATTGCAGAAAATACTGCCGGGCTGGTATACAAATTTCTCTTCCTCTCTGCGATAAACGGAAAATCCCGTCAAATCCGAAGGCATTACATCCGGGGTAAACTGCACTCTCTTGTAATCCAGTTTCATCGCCTTGGAAAATGCAAGCGCCATGGTGGTCTTTCCCACTCCGGGAATATCCTCTAACAAAATATGCCCGTCCGCCAGAAATACCAGCATGGCCTCCTTTATTTCCTTTTCCTTGCCCAAAATCACTCCGCCGACCTGCGCCGTCACTTCCCATGCTTTTTCCTGATACCGCAATCTTTCCGCCCTCCATCCGCTCCTGTTTTTTATACCGACGGCCGCTGAAATCTGCCATGGAATCCGATTCACAAGCGGCAGACGCATTTGTATAACTGATAGGAAAACGCGGCATTTTAAACTTTACTGCTGTCAATCTTATCCCGGATTTCCTGCATCTGATAGTCCAAAAGACCTATGGAATCCGCGCAGATTTTTAATTGCGCCACAATTTCCTCCGTATCCTTCACATCTTTTTTGTATTTCAGCTTGTGTTCCAGACTTGCCCAGAAATCCATGGCAATGGTACGGAACTGCACCTCCACCTTCATGTATTTTTTCTCATTTGACAGGAAAATCGGTATGTCCAAGATCAAATGCAGACTTCGGTATCCGTTATCCTTAGGCTTTTTGATATAATCCTTTTCCTCCAGCACAACGATGTCATCCTGACTGCTGATTAATTTTGCCAGATGATAAATATCGTCCGGAAAGGAACAGATCACCCGCACTCCCGCCACATCCGCCAAATGCTTCTCCACATTTTTTACCGAAATGGGATATCCTTTCCGAAGAAGCTTCTCAAAAATGCTCTCCGGGGACTTCAATCTGCTGGATATGGACTCAAAAGGATTTCGATTGTATTCTTGGGAAAATTCCTCGTTTAATACTTTGAGTTTTGTCTCAACTTCCATGATGGCGCAGCGGTACTGCATCATTAAATTGTTAAAAGACTTTTCTTTCTTCAGCTGTTCCGCCTGAATCTCAATAATCTGTTCCTGCTTTTTCAGCGTCTTTGTCTGCCGTTCCACCTTCTGTTCAAGAAGATTCTTGTATGCGAAGAGCTCCACCGTATTTTTAATTCTGTTTTTTACAACGGAAGAATCAAATGGTTTGTGGATAAAATCCATCGCTCCCAGCTTAAAGCATTGATTTTCGACTTCCACAGTCCCCTCGCTGCTTATGATAAGCACAGGAATCTTCTTGATCCATCCTTTCTTTTTCATCTCGGCAATTACCTCATAACCGTCCACATCCGGCATATGAAGGTCCAAAAGAATCGCCGCGATATCCTCTTGATGCCTGTCCAGCTGTTTCAGCGCCTGTCTTCCGTTTTCAGCCATTATCACTTTATAGTCGTTCAGCAGGATTTCGCGCAGAATTTCACGATTTTCCTCCGCATCATCCACTACCAATATCCTGCCTTCCATTTTGTCTTTCATATCGCTTTATCCCCAAGCATATTGATTACCGCAGCCCAAATGTTGTCCTGCGGTATTTATCTTCGCGTTAAAAGGACGCATACTTCACAATTTGCCGTCCACGGAAACTGGTCTATGGCAGCGGCTTTTTCTACCGTATACCCCCTGCCTAAGAATACGTCCAAATCCCGAACAAGACTTGTTGGTTTACAGGATATGTAGACGATATGTTTCACGCCGTAGGCTATGATTTTAGGCAGTGCTTTCGGATGAATTCCGTCTCTGGGAGGATCCAGAATAATGATATCCGGTTTTGTTTTCACAGAAGAACATTCCAAATTATCCAGAACTTTCAGTACATCCCCCGCAATAAATTCACAATTTTCCAGTCCGTTTTCATGGGCATTTCTTCTTGCGGCTTCCACGGCTTCTTCCACGATTTCCACGCCGATTACCTTCCCGGCGGCAGGCGCTGTTAGCTGAGCGATCGTACCCGTACCGCTGTACAAGTCGAACACAACCTTGTCCGGCCTGCCGTCGGGGCCGCACCCCAGCGTTCCTATATATTCCCTTGCCGTTTCATACAATATCTCCGCTCCAAAAGAATTCGTCTGAAAAAAAGAAAAAGCAGACACCTTGAATCTCAGCCCCAAAAGCTCCTCATAGAAATATTCCCGGCCATATAAAATATCCGTGCGATCGCTCTGCACCACATCTGCCAGAGCATCATTGACGATGTGAAGAATCCCTGCAAAATGCCCTTTCAGCTTTCCGCTTTGCTCCAAGGCGAGCATACATTTTAAAAATCCATCTATCAGCCGTTCTTCTGTCTCAGCGGATACACTGTCGCCGGACGAACCGCTGAAAGGTTCGGATGCTTCCGATGCCCCATCCTGACTCCGTCTTATCCAAGGGTCTTGGGATGTCGTCACCAAAGCGGCCAGTATTTCTCCCGTGCGCGACGCTTTTCTCACCAATAAATGGCGCAGATATCCTTCATGCCGCAGCCTGTGGAAATAACATACCTTCGCTTCCGCAAAATACTCCCTCACGGTCCGCAGAATCAATCTGTAATCCGCATCCACAATACAGCAGTCTTCCACTGTGACCACATCATAAAAGCTGCCGCGCCTGTGCATGCCAAGCGCAAGCGGCCCGTCTTTTACCTCGTCTCCAAAAGAGAATTCCATCTTATTGCGATATTCATAAGCCGCCGGGCTTCCCTTGATGCCTTCCCAGACCCAAGGCTCCTTTTGATTGTTCAGACAAGTATCCAGCAGCCTCTTCATCTGTCCTTCTTTCAGCTTGAGCTGTTCTTCATACGGCAGCGACAGATAAGTACATCCTCCACATACGCCAAAACGAGAACACGGATGGCCTGTTTCTTTGGAGGACTGCTCCAACACCTCCAAGAAACGGCCTTCCGCCTTCCCATTTCTCACCTTATCCACACGGAACCTTATTTTCTGACCGGGCAGGCAGTTTTTTACGATAACGGTATGCTCTTCCACATGCAGGATGCCTTTGCCGGGAAAATCCACCCTCTCTACAATCCCTTCATATACCTGACCCTTTTTCATCAGCTTAGTTCTCTCCCTCGTCTACGAAGAAATCATCTTCGTCATCCTCTGATTCTTCGTCCTCAAATTCATCTTCGAATTCGTCTTCAAAGTCATCGATATAGCAGGGATTCATATAACGGTATACCGCATATGCGATGGCTGCCACCGCCGCGATGGCGCCGATCACTGCAAGGACCCATACCAGCACATTGGACTCCTTCTTCTCTTCTTCCTTCTTGCGCAGAAGCTCATTCAACTTTGCCATATCCATTAAATTCTCCAGCTTGTTCATAAGCTACCTCCTTATGTGCAGATACCCTGCCTTTAATAATTTTTTGCTCTGATTACAGTGCGCGCTTGATTCTGCTTTGGCTTTAGCCTGCCTGCGGCCTTTGTGTGATGAGGCGGCTCCATGGCCCGCAGTGCCGCTCGATTCCGCTTCGCTTCATCTCGCTCACGGGCTTCGCCCTATGAAAAAAGGCGATAAAAAATATGCTTTCGTGCGAGCACGACGCATATTTCTCATCGTCTTTTTTCGCACTGCTCATTGCTGATATGAATATTATATCACACATGTTAAAAAATTACTACAATCTTTTCAATTTTGCAAAGGATGCGTACATAATTTTTTGTCCGGCTTTGTCGAAATTGACCGTTACTTTATAGTCTCTTGGCTCCCTGTCGATGTTCAGTACGCTTCCTTCCCCGTATTTAATATGCGATACTCTGTCGCCTATTCCATAGGAAAGCTCCGCCGGCGCCTGATAGGGTATTCCCTTGGAGATTCCCGCCAGTCGATTCAGACCGCTCATATCTTTTGCAATAAAGGGTTTATCCGGTTTGACTGCCGCTTTGGGGCGAACCACCGCTTTCGGGCGAAATTCCGACCCAGTTTGTTCATTCCGGCTTCCGACGTTTTCCGCGCGCATAGGAATCCGGCTGTCCGGCGTCCGCCGTTCCATTTCCCCGCGGCGGAATGAAGGCGCGCCGTCCAGCAGCTCCTCCGGTATCTCCCGCACAAAACGGCTCACCGGATAATACTGCGTCTCCCCCCGAAGCATCCGCATGTTTGCGCAGGTAAGCGTCAGCTCGTTCATGGCCCGAGTGATTCCCACATATGCAAGCCTCCGTTCTTCTTCTATCTCGGAAGGGTCTATGGAATTTACGGCCCTGCTGCCGGGGAAAAGCCCATCCTCCATTCCTGCCAGATAAACCTTCGGGAATTCCAATCCCTTGGCAGAATGCAGCGTCATCAGAAGCACTCTGTTGTCGTCGCTGTCCACATTGTCAATCTCCGCCACCAGCGCCACTTCTCCCAGAAATTCCGTCAAAGTCGGCTCTTCATGGCTGTCCGTGTAATTTACTGCCTTTGTAATCAGCTCGTCCACATTTGATATTCTGTCGTCGGCGCTCTCCTCATCATAATCCTGTAAATATTTTTCATAGGCAGTCTGCTTTACAAGCTCTTGAATCAGCTTCGCAATGGTTACTTCGCCCAAGGACAGTTTCCGTCGAAAGTCTCCAATCAGCTTCACAAAGGGATGAAGCTTGGCGGCCGCCTTTCCAATGCCCATGATTTCGTCCGCATGCTCCATGGCCTCATACAATCCGACGCCTCTTAACTGTGCATACCCTTCCAGTTTTTCAAGAGTCGCGCCGCCGATTCCCCGTTTGGGAACATTGATGATGCGTCTCAGGGCCACCTCGTCATAGCCGTTGTCTATGATTTTCAGATACGCCAGAACATCCTTGATTTCCATTCTGGAATAAAAATTGGTACCTCCTACCACATTATATGGCACACCCTCCATAATCATGCGTTCTTCTAACAGACGAGCCTGCGCGTTCGTGCGAAACAGCACCGCGCAGTCCCTATACTCCACATCTCCCTTTCTCACTCTGCCCGCGATATCGGCGGCAATATAATCCGCTTCTTCGTAAGCGCTTTCAAACTGTCGGAAGCGAACTTTATCGCCCTGTCCCCTGTCCGTCCACAGAGATTTCCCTTTTCGGCCCACATTGTTTCTGATGACCGCATTTGCCGCGTCGAGAATAAATTGTGTGGAACGGTAATTCTGCTCCAGCTTAATGGATACTGCCTCCGGAAAATGTTTTTCAAAATCAAGAATATTTCTGATATTGGCTCCCCTGAACTTATATATGGACTGGTCGTCATCACCCACCACACAGAGATTCCGATACTTCTGCGCCAGCAGCCGCACCAGCTCAAACTGCGCCGTGTTGGTATCCTGATATTCGTCCACCATAATATATTTAAAACGCTCCTGATAGGAATCCAATACTTCGGGACAGCTCTGAAAAAGCTCCACCGTTTTTACAATTATATCGTCAAAGTCAAGAGCATGATTCTGCTGAAGGGCTTCCTGATACTCTTTATATACTTTAGCATAAACCCCTTTGTCAAAATCCCCCGCCGCTTCTTTGGCATATTCGCTCACGGAAATCAATTCGTCTTTGGCGGAAGAAATTTCTTTCAGCAGATCGAACTCTTTATATACCTTCGGATCAAGATTCAGGCGTTTTACAATACCTTTCATCACCGTCTTCTGATCGTCCGTATCATAAACGGCAAATCCGTTGTCCAGCCCAAGCTTTCCGATATGACGGCGCAGAATACGAATGCAGGCGGAGTGAAAGGTTGACACCCAAATCTGTTCGGAACCGTATCCTACCAGCTTATCCACTCGTTCCCGCATTTCACCCGCCGCCTTGTTGGTAAAGGTAATGGCCAGAATATTCCACGGCATAATTCCCATCTCATCTATTAGATAGGCAATGCGATGTGTCAGCACCCGCGTTTTTCCGCTTCCCGCTCCCGCCAGAAGCAGTAAGGGCCCCTCTGTCTGCTGCACCGCCTCCTTCTGTTTCTTATTTAGAGTATCATATATGCTCATCCCAACCTCCATGCCGCCGTCGCAGACTTCCGCTATCTTCTGTCATTTTCATCGAAAATGTCGCCGCATTCCGGACAGAACTTGGGCGGATGCGCAGGATCCTCCGGTTCCCAGCCGCACTTGTCACATTTATAAACCAATGCCCCGGCAGGTTTTCCGGCGCCGCATTCCGTACAGAACTTCCCTTGATTGACCGTTCCGCAGCTGCAGGTCCAGCCTGCGCCGGAAGGTCTGGGACTCCCGCATTCTGCACAGAATTTCCCCCGATTGTCCTCATGACCGCATTTACAGGTCCAGCCCGGCACAGCCGCTCCGCCATTTCGCGGCCGTTCGGAGGAAGCCGTACTTTGAGCAGGCATTGAATTCTGCTGTCTCTGATTCTGCGCCGCTCCCATGGCAAACAGAGCCTGCGCGTCCATTCCCCCTGCGTTATTTGCCATGTTCATCCCTGCGAATGCCATCATGGGACCTGCCGATGTGTTGGATGCCGCCGCCTTCATTGCCTCCGCCTGCGCGCCTGCAAGAACCGCCGCCGCCATGTTGGGATTGCGCAGGGCCGCCGTGCTCTGCAGCTCGCTGATCTTCTTGGCCGTTTCCTCCGGCATAGAAGGCGGATTCATCGTCATGCTGACCACTACGATGCCCCTCAGCTTCCTCCACTTCTCGGAAAGCTCCTCGTTTACCGCATCCACCAGTTGCATCACATAATTGGGGATATCGGATACTCGCACTCTCAGCCGGCTGATTCTGCCAAGGGCTGGCTGCATGGCGGTCATCAGCTCCGCCTTCATCTGATTCTGAATCTGAGACCGAGAATAACTGCCGGCCACATTTCCGCATACATTCTCATAAAACAGCAGGGGATCCTCAATTCTAAAAGAGTATGAGCCGTTGCACCGGATACTTACATCCATATCCAGACCGATATTGTCATCTATGTAGCGAAACGGGATGGGCGTCGCAGTGCCATAGAGATTATCCATAATCTCCTTTGTATTGAAGAAATACACTCTTTGATCCTTAGCCGCGCCTCCTCCAAATGTAAAACGCCTGCCAAGGCTGCGGAACGAATTTTTGACATTTTCACCCAGATTCCCATAAAATAAGCTGGGCTCGGAAGAATTATCATAGACAAACTCGCCTGCCTCCGCACAGACCTCCACAATCCCCCCCTGCTCCACAATGATCATGCACTGTCCCTCATTGACAGCCACGATGGAGCCATTGGAAATGACGTTATCCGAGCCCTTATTTCCCCCGCGGCCCCCGGTAACACGTTTCTGTCCCTTTGTTACTAAAATATCATTTGACAGTGAATCGCAATAAAAATATTCTCTCCATTGATCCGCCAGCAGTGACTGGACGGCGTCCTTTGCCGCTTTTATCAATCCCATTCCTTTTTCCTCCGGTTTCTTTTTCGGTTTTTAGTTGATTTTTTATATACTCTTTTTATTTTATCAAATTTTTTTCATTCACTCAACCGCTTTTACAAAGAAACAAGTATAATTTTTTTTAATTTCCATATCCTACTTCGGAAAGGAAGGTGCGTTATGAATCTTGAAAAAGTAGTCTGTAATTGTATGAATGTCACAAGCGGCATGATCAAAGACGCCGTTGATTCCGGCGCCAGTACACTGGCAGAAGTTCAGGAAGCCACAGGAGCCAGCACTGTCTGCGGAGGCTGTCTGGAAGATGTAGAACGTCTTGTGGAGTATTTCGCAGCGGAACGTGACTCAAAATAATATTTTAGGACAGCATAGGGAGCTTATTGACGGCGAACTTTATTCTATGGCAATGCCAAACCGAATCCATCAGGAAATCTGCTTCGCCCTGTCACGAAAAATAGCGGACTTCATAGACTCCTGCGGCGGCTCCTGCAAAGTCTATCCGGCTCCCTTTGCGGTCTATATAAACGCAGACACCGAAAATTATGTCGAACCTGATATCTCTGTCATCTGCGATAAAGGAAAACTCACGGACAAAGGATGCTGCGGCGCCCCGGACTGGATCATTGAAATCGTTTCCCCCGCCACCCAGCGCATGGATTATTATGTTAAGCTGTTTAAATATCGGACTGCCGGCGTTCGGGAATATTGGATTGTAAACCCAATGAAACAAACCATACAAGTCTATTCCTTTGATAACGGCGGGGATTCTATGCAGTATTCCTTCGACGATACAATTAAAGTGGGAATTTACGACAGCCTGTCTATCAGAATTACAGATTTCCTGACAGCGATTCAATCATAGAATGCCGTCAGGAATATTTTTGATGCTTATCACATAAGCTTGGGACTTTTATTTGGCGGCTTTCCCGGCAAATTCCGTATTAACCAGATCCTTGTAAGGCACACTCTCCTTCAATACACCGGAATCCTTCAAAATATTCTGGAGCAGCGTAAATGCCTCCTCCTTAAATATCAAATCGGCTTTCCAAGTATCCTGCTGATAATACCGATCGACAATGGTGGTAAGCGTTTCCATATCCGTCTCAGGGAATTGCGGGGCAATCACCTTGGCAATTTCCTCCGGCGTATGGTTCTGCACATAATCCATTCCTTTCTGCAAGGCGTTTGTGAAAGCCTGCACTACGTCTTTATTTTTTTCCAGATAACTCTTCTTTGCGGAGAAGGAAGTGTACGGCACATATCCGGAATCCTCTCCCAGAGAAGCCACTACATAACCTTCGCCCTTCTGCTCCAAGGCTGTGGCGTGAGGTTCAAATTCTACCGTAAAATCTCCCTGCCCTCCGGAAAATGCCGCCGCGGTAGAACCAAAATCAATGCTCTGATCAATGTTGAGATCCGTCTTCGGATCGATTCCGTTCTTCGTCAGAATATACTCGAACACCATCTCCGGCATGCCGCCCGCTCTGCCGCCCAGCACATTCTTTCCCACGATCATATTCCACGAAAAGTTTTCGATAGGCTGCCGGGACACAAGGAAATTGCCCGCCCGCTGTGTCAGCTGGGCAAAATTTACCACATAATCCTCGGTTCCTCCTGTATAAGTATATATTGTGCTTTCGCATCCCATAAACCCGATATCCGCTTCGCCGGTGAGCACCGCCGTCATGGTTTTGTCCGCGCCGAAACCGGTGACTAAAGTGAGGTCAATTCCTTCCTCTTCAAAATACCCTTCCTCAATCGCAATATACATGGGCGCATAGAAAATAGAATGTGCCACCTCGTTCAAAACCACTTCCGTCTTTTTATCCTTTGTCGTCTCACCGCCGTTTCCACAGCCGACCGCCGATAACATCACCGTCAGCACGGCCATGCACACTGCTCCCGCTTTTTTTAAGGACAACCTTTTCATAGGAACCTCCAAATCCTGTTTTAGCTTATTATGTTAAGCTATCTTATGAAAAGGCGCTTGTATAAGTTACCAAAAATTCATTATTTTTGTCTATTCTTCCGTTCTCTGCCTGTCCTGCTTTAAATGGTTCTTTCTGCCATCCGCTTTTCCGGCGGCTGATAATTCGTCTATGATTTTCTCAATCATCATTTTTTTAATGTAGACATCAAAGCTCAATGTACAGACAAATGCAAATTTACGCAGGAAATCCACATCCTCTTTCGGCGCGTCCTGAAAGGTCTCCTGAGAGGCTCTGAATTTTGCCGTCACATCAGCCTTCAGCGCTTGAAGCTGTTCCTCTTCCATACTGAAGGCTTCCCGATAGACATCCTCAAGATTAAAATTCTCTCCGTTCTGGAAATAGCGCTCCGTAATGGGCTTTAGAAGCGTCTGTATGTCGCTGATGGACAAGATTCCCTTATAATAATAAATAAATATCAGAAGCAGAACATGCTCTTTGGAATATTTTTTCTTCACCGGAGGAGGCAGTAAATCATTCTTGGCATAATTATTGATCATGGTCTTGGTCAGAATTTTGTCCTCATCAGGATATCTGGCCGTAGAACGCAGGCGCTTATCCATAAAGGTGGTGACTTGATCCATATACAGATCAATGCCGGGAATTTCATCAGGATTAATATATTGTATCCTGTCTAAACTGGCCAGTATGCTGTTCAATAAATCATTACTGTCAATGGTCATACAATGACTTCCCCCATTTCCTACAAATGTTGTCAGATTTATCCATTACGATTGTGTCAAGGCATGTCTGAAAAATATTTTCCCCAAGCCTATGCTCCGCTGCGAAATGCAGCTTTCAAACTTGACGGCATTGCGACGCAGAATTAAGCATCCTTGCCGACATTGAGGCGCAGAATTAAGCATCTTCGCTTATTAAGTACAAAAAGCCGTTACAGTTCGGTTTTCAGCCAAACTGTAACGCAGATGTACGAACATATTTTTAATTCATGCCTTTACTTCACAACTTTAATATGTTAAAATAATTTTGGGAAAAATGCCTAAACTGCATTTTTTAAGACGAACCCGTCTATCATTCATATAAAATATCTGCGAGGTACAGCCAAATGAACAAAAAAATCAAGAGCAATGCCGTAGACTCTCTCTTTGACGCCATTCTATGTCTGAAAACCCGTGATGAATGCTGCAGTTTTTTTGAAGACTTATGTACCGTCAATGAACTGCTTTCCATGTCGCAGCGTTTTGAGGTGGCGTCCATGCTCAAAAACCATAATACCTATCTGGAGATTGCCGAGAAAACCGGTGCCTCCACAGCCACTATCAGCCGCGTCAACCGATCGTTGAATTACGGAAACGATGGTTATGCGATAGTATTCGGACGCATAAAAGAAACAGACAATCAGGCCGATTCTTCTTCTCCGTGATCGGACGCCGATTCTTCCGCCTGCCTGAGCGCTTCTGCCACGACAGAATTGGACATTTTCTTATCAGCCTTCAATGCTCTGCTGTTCTGCTTCAGTTTCTTGGCCGCATCCTGATTCATATCACATCTTCCTTGGAATACAGCTTTTTCGTCAATCACAAGACCGCTTGTGGTAATATCTCCAATTACTCTGGCCGTAGAAGTCAGCTCCACTTTTTCGGGTACATTGAGATTGCCGTACACTTCTCCGCCAATCACCACCACCTGCGCATTGATATCGCCGTTGATCACACCCGATGCGCCTACAATCACAGTATTGGCTACTATCACATTGCCATTGACAACCCCGTCGATTCTGATAGAAGTATCCGACTTGAAATCGCCGTTGCACTCCGCTCCAATTCCGATAATGGTTGTAATCTGTGTTTCCTTCTTTCTCATTTTCCAATCCTCCACTCTCAAAACAAATCAGCCGCTGATTTCCAGCATTTCCATAGGCTCCACATACACATTGTCCCTCATTATCTGGTAGCCCAATCTGCTGTTCTGCCCTGTCACCACAAGCATCGCAGCCCCCTGCGTTATCATCTCGCCTTTCTTTACCTTGACGTCGCCCCGGCATTTGTAAATCGTGGTATAGCCGTTTCCGTGATCCACCCAGATATTATAGCCGTACTCAGGATCTTCATTGACAAACATGACGGTGCCCGCGGCAGTAGCCACTACCATAGAACCCTCAGCAACGGAAAACACGCATATGGGTTCCTCCCCTTCCGCCGGTTCTTCCGCCGCCCTTCCGCTTGTCAGGGGAAATATGGTGGGCAGATACTGTTTTTCCAGTTCCGCCGCCAATTCTGCCGCGGTCTGTTCCTTCTGGGCCAAAGTATCGTTCAGACGGCCAATGTTTTCGTTCAGACCGGCAATCTCCTCCTTCATACCGCCAACCTGCCCTTCGAGAGTCTCTACCTGTTTCGTGAGTTCCGCTTTTTCCTGCTCTAACACATGAATGGCCTCATTCTGTTTTTCGGCCTGCTGAAGCTCATTTTCCCAGATATCCTTCTCATAACTGAAATATCCTATCAGTGTGCCTATAATCACACACAATATAAGAATTATCATCTGTAAAATCCATGGCCTGATCCGGAATTGTTTTGCACCCACATCCACTGCATCGGATGTAACAATGACCACATGGTTGTTTTTACGTTTATGCCTGCTGCGTTTCATAGAAAGTCACCTCCGACAACGTAATTTTATTTTACCATAAATAGCTTCTTACATCAACGATAATCTGACTTTTTTGTTATATTTGCACAATAAAATCAATCAAAACAGCCTTATTTCGCTTGAATTATTTATATTTTTTGTGCATTTTTACAATTCCTCTTTCTCCTTTGCCTGTCCCCCGCACAGCTCCAATACCTTGTTCCATGATAGATTTCCCCCAAACAAATCCAATGCGCTCCCAATCGTAACATTCAAATGATTCCGGCCAAGCTCCCGCAGCAGCGCCAAATCCTCATAGCTATGCACGCCTCCGGCATAGGTGATTGGACTTTTCTCCCAATTTCCCAGCAATTCTGCCAATTCTCTTTCAATGCCGCCGGACTTGCCCTCCACATCCACCGCGTGTACTAAGAATTCGTCGCAATACTCGGAAAGCCTGCTAAGCAGCGCCTCATCTAACCTTTCTCCCGTCATGTTCTGCCATCTGTCCGTGACAATCTGAAAGCCGTCCCTTGTTCTGCGACAGCTCAAATCCAGCACCAGCCTCCTTTTCCCTACGGCATTCCTGAGCAGCTCCAATCTGTCATAATGAATTTTTCCGTCCCGAAACACATAGGATGTGACAATCACATGGGAAGCTCCCGCATCCAGAAATTCCGCCGCATTGTCCGGCGTAATGCCGCCGCCGGCCTGCAGTCCCCCCGGATATGCCGCCAGAGCGGCCAATGCCTGTGCTTTTGTCTCTTTATAATATTCGCTGTCCTGAGAATTCAACAGAATAACATGTCCGCCCGAAAGCCCCGCATTTCGATAAAGTCTGGCAAAAAAAGCCGCGTCCTGTTCGGCTACAAAATTTTCCATTGCCCGGTTTCCCGTATCCTTCAGGCTTCCCCCCACGATTTGTTTTACCCTGCCGTTATGAATATCTATACATGGTCTGAATTCCATTTCCAAAATTTACCTTTCCAGTTTTCTTATTTTTGAATAAATGTATCCGCACTTCACATACTATTGCTGTGCGTCACAAAATTTTCCGCGCATCAGGCTACTGGTCACGCTTTATAAGCTTTCTCAGCAGAATGGAGGGATATTATGAAAAAATCAAAAAGTACCACAGGAGCAAAAAAGCTTCTGGCACTGGGTCTGGCACTCACCTATATGTGTATGGCAACCGCCTGCACCAACAGCGCTAAAAACAACAATGATTCGGACAGCATGGCCGGAAACGGCACCCAATCCGGTACTGGTTCCGACAACTTAAACACGGGAACGAACGGCATTGCCGGAGGCGGCACAACGGGAAATAACGGTACGACAGGAAATAATGGTATGACAGGAAATAACGGCGCCGGAGGAAGCAATACTTCCTCGGGAAAAAATGACTCCGCCATAAATAACATCGGAAATGGTATTACAAATGTAGTTGATGATGTGGCGGACGGCATTGATAACGCCGCGGACGACATTTTCGGAAACGGAGACAGCAACAAAAATGTCAATGATGTGACTGCCGGAAGAGACAACGGCCCGACAGGGGGCAATGCGGCAGGCAATGGCGCTGTCGGCAATACCGGCTCTCATGGCGGCGCCACGGGAAATAACAACAATAGCGGCAGCACCGGTTCGGGCGTCGGCAGTAATAACGGCACCGGTTCCGGAAGCTCTACAGATTCCGGAACCGGCGCTTCCGTCGGGGGTTCCACAGCGGGCGACAGCGTAAATAACGGCACGGCCGGAGGCTCCGCAGGTTTTTAAGGCGTTAGCTTTCCTATAACAATACCCATGAACCGGACAACGTCCGCGCATCTTCTCAGACGCCAGCCTGCCCAATACGGATATGAGCTGCTTTGTTCTCATCCGTTTGGCAGGCCCGCGCCTGAGGAACTTACACTTCCTCCATCGTAGTACCGTCCCCATACGCTTCCAGAAGTTCTTCCAGAAAATATATCCGCTCCTTGATTTCCGCTCCGATATCCGTGTCTGCGACCAGTTTTCTGCGCGGGAAGTTTTCGACCTCAATAGAATGGGAAAACAAATCAGATTCCTTTACAATTGCCGTATGCGCGGATTCAAAAGGCTCATGGGCCACCAGCTGCATGCCTCTGGAATTACACACTAGAGTATATCCGGCGATGCCCGTTTTATTTTGATATGCCTTGGAAAAACCTCCGTCAATGATCAGCAGCCGTCCGCCGCACTTAATGGGGGATTCTCCGTGTATCTGCTCCACGGGCACATGACCGTTCACAATATGCGCGTCCGGACTCTCAAGTCCGAATTCCTTCAAAATGCGTTCCACCATTTCCTCGTTTTCTAAGAGCTTGTAATAGCTGTTTTTCCGTTCGTGATGGGTTTCCTTATCCGCGATAAAATACCGCTCGAACGTAGCCATTTTTTCCTTTCCAAACACCGGGGAGCCTTGACCGGACCAAATATACCATATCATATCCTGACCCGCCATGCGCTCGGCCGGGTCTTTGGCATAATATCCCCTTCTGGCATAATGTTCCAGAATATCGTACAGAGCCTTGCCGTAATATTGTTTCCCATATACCTCCACTCTGGCGAAGCTGCCGTCCTCATTGACGGGCACACAGCCATGATATAACAGATTGCCGTTATAGATTTTATACAATCCTCCCTTTGCGTAAAGGAAACGCACATGCCTCTGCAGCTTCTCACATCTCATAAACCCATGCTGCAGCCTGTCCATCACCTTTTCCTCCTCTTCGGTCAAAGCAAAAGGATTTTGGGGATCTATAGTGGGAAAATCCGTATCCAGCATGGCATATTCTTTTTCTCCGATACGAATGGTTCCCTTTTCATAATCAATTCTGTCAAGCAGCATCCTGTCCTCCATATGAAATTCCGGATGACGCATAATCAGCTGACCTTCCAGCTTAAATTGTAAAACAGCAATCGCCTTGTGCATCTTGGTATCAAGGCTTAAATCCTTCGCATTGTAATCCGTATTGCTGCAGTGCAGGGCAAACACATCACAGTTGGTATGTTCGTAGGTTTCCATGGCAAACGCCGCCAATGGCAGAAGATTAATGCCGTAACCGTCCTCCAGCGTGGCAAGATTTCCATATCGCGCCGCCATCCTCACCACATTGGCAATGCAGGCAAGGCTGCCGCCGGCAGCTCCCATCCACACCATGTCATGATTTCCCCACTGCACATCCACGGAATGATACGAGCACAGGGTGTCCATAATAATATGAGGGCCCGGTCCCCTGTCATAAATATCCCCCACCACATGAAGATGATCTATGACAAGGCATTGAATCAGCTGGCTCAATGCCACGATAAACCGGGGAGCCCTTCCGATTCTGATGATAGTATGAAGAATTTCATTGTAGTAAGCTTCCTTATCCTGAATTTCTTCCTTCTCCGTAATCAGCTCTTCAATCACATAGGCAAAATCTTTCGGCAGCGCTTTGCGCACTTTGGAACGGGTATATTTTGAAGAGACGCGCTTGATTATCTGAACCAGCCTGTGAAGAGAAATTTTAAACCAATCCTCAATATTATCCTCCTCTTTCATGACAATTTCCAGCTTTTCTTCCGGATAATAAATCAGAGTTGCAAGGCTTCTCTTATCTTTGTCGCTGATGGTATTTCCAAACTCCTCGTCAATTTTCCTGCGGACAGCTCCCGAGCCGTTTTTCAGCACATGATTGAACTGTTCATATTCTCCATGGATGTCGGTCAGAAAATGCTCCGTTCCCTTGGGCAGATTCATAATGGACTGTAGATTGATGATTTCCGTGGAAGCCGCCGCAATATTCGGATACTGCTTGGACAATACTTTTAAAATTTTCTTATCATTCTCATTCATACACGCTCCCTCTGTGCCGCGCCAATCACGTCGCTCATATCATATTTACCGGCCGGCTTTCCTGCCAGAAACTTAGCGGCCTGAACGGCGCCTTTCCCGAATATTCCTCGGGAATACGCCATATGGGAAAAAGTGATAACCTCATCCATTCCTGCGAAAATCACATCGTGATCTCCCACAATGCTTCCCCCGCGGACGGCGCTGATGCCTATTTCCTTCTCCGGCCTCTTTTCCCTCCTTGTACTCCTGTCATAGACATAGGCATAGGAACCGTCAAATTCGTCATTGATGGAATCCGCCAATGCCAGCGCCGTGCCGCTGGGCGCGTCTAATTTCTGGTTATGATGCTTCTCCACTATCTCCATGTCAAAGCCCGCAGGCGCCAAGACATCCGCCGCATCCTTCAGCAGCTTCATCAACAGATTAATCCCCAAGGACATATTGGCGGATCTCAATATGGCAATGCTCTTCGCCGCCTCATCAATCTTCTGAAGCTGACCATCGCTCAAGCCTGTGGTACAGAGCACACAGGGCAGTCTGCGTTCCACACAATAATCCAGCATGTCATCCACAGCGGCGGCTATGGAAAAATCTATCAGACAATCCGCCTCCACATCGCATTTGTGAATGTCCGTAAACACCGGATAAGAATTGCGTCCATTATCCAGCACGTCCACTCCCGCCGCCAGCACCGTCTCCGGGTCTGCCGCCAGCAGACTGCTGATCACCTGCCCCATTCTGCCGTTACAACCATGCATCAAAATTTTAATCATACTTATACCTCCCTGCCTGCTGAAACAGGCGTCAATTCATTATTAAAATGGAAGATTCTAACTGCAAACATCCCACCCGTGTTATGTTCAGGGTGAGATGTTCACAATTACAACCGCCTTATAATATTCCGTAAACCTTCATTGCCTTTTCCAGTTTCTCCACATTCGCCGGTTCCATCTCACTCAACGGCATTCTCAGCGTTCCCGCATTCATTCCCATCAAATTCAACGCCTTTTTCACAGGAATCGGATTGACCTCGCAAAACAGAGCGTCAATCAGATTCAGCGCTTCCAGCTGCATTTTGCAGCTGCCCTTCACATCCCCGTCCAAAAACTTCTGACACATTTCATGGGTCTGGGCAGGCGCTATATTGGACAGGACGGAAATTACCCCCAGCCCTCCCAGCGACATGATAGGAACAATCTGTCCGTCCTCGCCGGAATAAATATCAACGCTTCCGTCCGCAAGCGCCGCAAGACGCGCCGTCTGGCTGATATTTCCCACAGCGTCCTTGACGCCCACGATATTCTCCACTTCCCTGCACAGCTTTACAATGGTTTCCGGCAGGATATTACAGCCCGTCCTGCCGGGGATATTGTAGAGCAGTATGGGAAGCTTCACAGAATCCGCAATGGTCTTAAAATGCGCATACAGCCCGTTCTGCGTCGCTTTATTGTAATAGGGGCTGACTACCAGCAGACCGTCCGCTCCGGCCGCCTCCGCCTCCTTGGAGAGATATACCGCCGTGCTTGTGCAGTTGGAACCTGTTCCGGCAATCACCGGAACCCTCCCTGCCGTGACCTTCACACAATACTTGATTACTTCCAAATGTTCCTCATGAGTCAAAGTGGACGCCTCTCCCGTAGTGCCGCAGACGATGATCGCGTCCGTCCCATTTGCAATCTGAAACTCTATCAATTTTGCAAACTGCTCATAATTTACATCTCCGTTGTCATGCATGGGTGTGACGATGGCGACACCCGCGCCCTTGAAAATTGCCATAGTTTTTCCTCCATAAAAATATCGCCGACACATAAGCGCCGGCGAATGAATCCTACAATACGTCCTGATAGCGCCCCATCCGAAAACGAATGACAGTCACACGGCTTTTAACCGTATGCCCAAGATTTGACCTGCAGGAAATCTCCTCTTTCGGCGTATTCCCCTTTTTCCTCTCGTCCCCTGCCCCTGCCGCATCAAAAAGGATACTCTTGAAAAACGCAACCTCTATCTTCTTCTCCATATTCACTTCATATGATTGATTAACAATATCGTATCATCATATAGAAAAACTGTCAATCCCAAACCTTAAATTTTACTGTCTCAATTTTAGAAACTTCATCTGCCAGACAACAGATATCATCACTGAGCTTGATACCCGTCATAATAATACTGGTGTCTTCCCGACATTCCAGCATGGCTTTTAACTCCTCAACGGATATAATTTCCTTTTCCACCAATCCCAGCACTTCATCCAATATCAACAAATCACATTCTCCGGTAGCCAAAACTTTTTTGGCAAAATTCATCCCGTTTTTAATATTGATGATTTCCTCCTGCTTCTTCTCTTTTGAAAGCGCCTCGTAATTTCCGTCAGATTTCTCAAAACGAAACAGTTTTATCTCCGGCTCCATCCTTCGGAGGAAATCCGAATCTTTCAATCCTTTCCCCTTCAAAAACTGAATAATGACCACATTCCTGCCTTCCAGCGCCGCCTGTAAAGCCCTGCCCAGCGCCGCAGGCGATTTCCCGCGTCCGTCTCCGGCGTATATATATACCGACCCTTTTGCCATACCGCACCTCATTTCATCCATAATGGTAGTGTAATTGTTATATAGAATAACATACTTTCCCAAATTTGGCAAACTTTATTCAGCCTTCGGCAGGACGATATGCCATATGGCCATGTTCCGATTATGCCTCGCTGTCTTCAAGCAGCTCCAGCTTACTGACGGATACCTCAAACGCCACCCTTCTTTCCACATTCTCCTCATCCAGTTTTTTCATATATTCTCTGCTCTGTATCCTGCCCCATACGGCGCAGCGTTCCCCCACTTTAAAATTATTTGCGTATCGGGCGTTTCTACCCCAGCAGATACAAGGTATGTAGTCCGATTTTCCATAAGGGCGATTTACGGCGAGAAGCAGATCGGCAATCTCCCTTCCCAAAGGCGTCTTTCTATAAATAGGCTCTTTGCAGATATAGCCGTCCAAAAATATCTGGTTTGTCTTGGAACTCTCTTCCAACTCGCTTGCAAAACTTACTTCTCTGGCAAACACGGAAAGCACCAGCCTGTTTTTGCGTTCCTCATGACGATTGTAAGAACGGAACTGTCCGTTTACGCATATCAATTCCCCCGTGTAATCCGCCGTCACATCCATCAGACGTTCCGACACCATGATGGGAATAATGTCATAACTTTCGCTAAGACGCTTGCATCTCACATTCATCATGTAAAATCCTTCTCCGAAAATCTCATGGCTATAGCTGAAACCACTGACGATTTCCCCCATAACCGTTACTTGGTTGTTTTCAATTACCTTATCTGTCATCTTCGTTCTCCCTTCTTGTTTTAAGACTTTTTCCGGCAATTACATTCATTCAGGATAAAAAATTCATTTGAATGGATATTACTATTTATACAATAGAACTGGCTGTTTTAGTACAATTTCTCATCGCAGTCTTCGCCAAATTTTTCAAATAATGCGCTGTTTTTCATTTAATAAAATTTGCGGATTAGTAAAATAATTTTCTGCCCTTTGAATAAACCTTGCAACTATGAGCAAATAGTGCTATACTGTAACAGTTTGAAATTCGACAAAGCAAATCTCCATATGTCGAAAACATTTATGACGTCATGCGAAGCAGGAATTATGATATTCCTATCTTTGATAAAGCAAGAGAAAGGTATGATTTATTATGAAGCAGAAAAGAGAAAATGTAAGGAACGTCGCCATCATCGCTCATGTAGATCACGGCAAGACTACTTTGGTGGACGAACTGCTCAAGCAGAGCGGTGTGTTTCGTGAAGGTCAGGATGTGGCGGAGAGAGTCATGGACTCCAATGATATAGAACGGGAACGCGGCATCACAATTCTGTCCAAGAATACCGCCGTCATGTATAAGGATACCAAAATCAATATTGTGGACACGCCCGGTCACGCGGATTTCGGCGGCGAGGTGGAACGTGTCCTAAAAATGGTAAACGGCGTCATTCTGGTGGTGGACGCCTTTGAAGGCGCCATGCCCCAGACCAAATTTGTGCTCCGAAAGGCATTGGAATTAAAGCTGCCCGTCATTGTATGCATCAATAAAATTGACCGTCCTGAGGCAAGACCGGATGAAGTGGTGGACGAGGTATTGGAACTGTTTCTGGAATTGGATGCGGACGATTCACAGCTGGATTGTCCTTTCGTCTACGCCTCCGCCAAAACAGGTGTCGCCTCCATGGACTCCTCAAAGCCGGGCGTAAGCATGGAACCCCTGTTTGAGACCATTTTAAATTATATTCCGGCGCCCGAAGGCGATCCTGACGCAGGGACGCAGGTGCTCATCAGCACCATCGATTATAATGAATATGTGGGCCGCATCGGCGTGGGCAAAGTGGACAACGGTTCCATCAAAGTAAATCAGGAAGTGATTATCTGCAACCATCATGAACCTGACAAACACCTGAAGGTAAAAGTGAGCAAGCTGTACGAGTTTGACGGTTTGAATAAGGCGGAGGTTAAAGAGGCCGGCATCGGCTCCATTGTGGCCATCTCCGGAATTGCAGATATTCGCATCGGCGATACCCTTTGTTCTCCTGACAATATTCTTCCCATACCGTTCCAAAAAATCAGCGAGCCCACCATTGCCATGCAGTTTATGGTAAACGACTCCCCCTTGGCCGGTCAGGAAGGAAAGTACGTCACCAGCCGCCATATTCGGGACAGGCTGTTCCGGGAACTGAACACAGACGTCTCTCTGCGCGTGGAAGAAACGGAAACCACAGAATGCTTCAAAGTATCCGGACGAGGCGAACTGCATCTGTCCGTTTTAATAGAAACCATGCGCCGGGAGGGCTATGAATTCGCTGTCAGCAAAGCGGAAGTCCTCTACCGCACCGACGAAAACGGAAAGCTTACGGAGCCGATGGAGCTGGCTTATATTGACGTTCCCAATGAATTTTCCGGTTCCGTCATCGAAAAATTAGGACAGAGAAAAGGCGAGCTGCGAAATATGGGCACCATCTCCGGCGGCACCTACACCCGTCTGGAATTTTCCATACCCGCCAGAGGCCTTATAGGCTACCGTGGCGAGTTTTTGACAGACACCAAGGGAAATGGTATCATGAACACAATATTTGACGGCTATGCCCCTTATAAGGGCGATATTCAGTATAGGAACCAAGGCTCCCTCATCGCCTTTGAGCCGGGAGAAGCCATTACCTACGGCCTGTTTAACGCCCAAGAGCGCGGCATCCTGTTTATCAGCCCGGGAGAAAAAGTATACGCCGGAATGGTGGTGGGCCAGACCGGCAGGAGTGAAGATATTGAAGTGAACGTATGCAAGAAAAAACAGCTCACCAATACGCGTTCCTCCAGCGCCGATGAAGCTCTCCGTCTTGTACCGCCCAGAATCCTGTCCTTAGAGCAGGCTCTGGACTTTATTGACACGGACGAACTGCTGGAGGTCACTCCTTCCAGCTTAAGAATCCGCAAAAAAATATTGGATCCCACCATGAGGAAACGCGCTGCCGCCAGGAATAAGCAGCAATAAATTAAAAATCAAATAGAAGGTTTCCTAAAGGAATCGGATGTAGAAAAGGAAAGGACGGTTGAGGGCTGTTTTCCAACCGTCCTTTTTCATAATCTTACTGTCCTGAATCATCTGAACAGAAATCCAATCCCCCATAGATGTCGTCTTAGCCGCTTATGCCAAAGCACAAAGAAATTAATGTTCCTTATCAACATATATTTCATACTCTTTCATCATCCTCACCAGCCTTTCCAATGTCAGAAGATTATTTTCCGACAAACCTTCGGTTTCAAAATAAATCCTTTCCCTAAGCGCCAGCAGCGCATTTTTGTCATGTGGACTCTCCCGAACCAGACAGCTTCCCCTGCCCAGCAGATAATCCGTAGATACTCCATAGTAATCTGCCAGCCTGACGAATATATCAAAATCAGGCTGATGAATACCGGATTCATAGTTGGACAACGTCGCTACCGATACCCGCAGATATCCGGCGACCTCCTTCAAAGGGACATCCTTCGCTTTGCGCAGCATTGCTAAACGTTCTGCAAAATTCATACTGCTTCCTCCTTTGTATTTTTTTAACAGCAGATATTCTGCCGTTATCTTAAGTATACAAAAAGAGAAAACTTCATAGGAATGTTCTTTTTCCATAAAATGCATTTTTTGCAGAATTTAGTTTCTTCCATGGAATGCTCTTCTTCCATAGAATGCTTTTCTTCCATTGGAATGCTATCTTTCCATGATATGCCTCCTTTCTAGGAATACTACTTGTTCATAGAATGCTTTTTTATAGAATCAGAACGCGTTTGTTCATTAAAATGCTTATCTTCTATAAATACGCATTCTTTCATCCCCTTAATTGATCTGCTGCAATATTGAATCCACATGAATACAAACAGAAATGTTTGAAAATAGAACTACAGATGTTCAGCCGCGAAACTTCCGCTCCGCCATTAGAATGTCCTGCCCATTAATTTTATTTTACTATAGCCACTATAGCACATTTGATTGGAATATGCAATAACTGATTTTACGCTTTATTAAAGTCAGGATTAAGTAACTCAAAAACAAATATGTAACGCCTGACGGAACGTTTTATATATTTTATTTCCGTCAGTGGAGCAGCACGCACAATTTTGGGATAATTCCATGCCTGTTCCGGCAGTCTAATGCTCCAGCATGTTTTCAATAAAAATCCCATACCCCTTCGTGCTGTCCTGAACCAGCACATGGGTCACTGCGCCGATAAACCTGCCGTTCTGTATAATGGGGCTGCCGCTCATTCCCTGCACAATGCCCCCTGTGACGCTTAATAGGCTTGGATCCGTGACCGTAAGCTCTATGCCGCGGTTCACATTGTCATGGTCAAGGCGCACCGCCGTAATTTCCACATCGTAATATCTGGCGGCGCCGTCAATCGTGCATAGTATCTGCGCCGGACCTTCTTTAATTTCCTGTTTTAAGCCGATGGGCAGCGCCTCTCTTACTCCCATCTCCAGCGCCTTCTGATTGCAGACGCCGAAAATTCCGCGCATGCTGTTGTCCGTGATATCCCCCAGAATCCGATCGTCGGAATAGATAATCATACCTGTCATCTCCCCCGGATTTCCGGCCGAACCCTTCTGAATATTCACGATATCCGTCTGATAAAGCGTACCGCCCTCCATATGCATCAGGGTGCTGGTATCCACATCCGTGATGCCGTGCCCCAGCGCTCCGAAATTTCCCCGGCTGTCGATATAAGTCATGGTGCCTACGCCTTGAGCGCTGTCCCTCACCCAGACGCCGATTTTGTATTCGCCGCCCACATCTTTTACAGGGATAATTTTTACATCCATAAGCTCCCCGTCCCGTTCCACGGTCAGGTGAAGCTCTTTGCCTCCGCTGGCTTTCACGCGCTCAATGAAATCATCTTTCTCCGTCACCGTTTCACCGTTGATCCGACGGATATAATCCCCTGATTTCAAAATGTATTTTCCGGGAGAATAACTGACGCCGTCGCTTCCCTGAAATTCTCCCGTACCCACCACCAGAATCCCGTTGGTTTTGACGTATATCCCTATGGGCGCTCCCACGGGAATCAGCTCTTGAGCTTCAATCACCCGTATGTCAACATTTTTAAAGGAAAGAAAACCGAAAAGCTTCACCTGCATCCGGTAGCTGGATTCCATTGCCGCCTTTAAAGTGACTGTCCTGCTCAAGTCGATATTTACCGCTCCCTTGGGAATATTGCTCATGCCTTGGTCGCTGACGCTGACAATCTCCCCCGTGGCCGGCACGCCCAGATGAAACGATTCTTCCTGTCCCGCGCGCACATTAATGACGGAAGGAATACTACAGTCTATGGAATAGTAAATCACGCCAATCAAAATCAGGCAGCAAAGCGCCAGTGCCGACGACAGGCAGGCATGATAAATTCTGTGCCGCTTTTTCCTGTTTTTCCAGTTCTGCAGCAAAATCACCATATCTTTGCCTGCCCGTTCTTTTATAATGTCATCTTTATTTTCGGCCGATTCGCCAACAGGCATTTTTATAATGGACCGATTGTTCTTTTCCGCCCGCTCTCTGACGGGCGTCATTTCAATATTTGAACTATTTAAAAAGGACTTTTTATCGTTTTTTCCCTTCCGCCATTTCATATCACACACTCTCCGCAGTCTTAAATGATTTGTTATCTGTAATAGTATGTGACATATTTTCCTTTTCATTCTGGCAATTTTTTTTACAACGACAATTGATTTTTGTGACCTGCCGCCTGTGCGCGCATCTCTCTTGCATTGGACAGCGCCGCTTCCGTCAGAGCGTCGCTTCCTAACAGTCTGGCCAGCTCCCCAAGGCTCTCCTCCTCTTCAAGTACACGGATATCCGTGATGGTATTGTCTTCCGTACTGCTTTTTTCAATTACAAAATGCCTGTCCGCCATGGCGGCGATCTGGGGCAGATGGGTGATGCACAGCACTTGGTGGGCATGCGCCGCCGTGTCCAGCTGTTCGGACACTCTCCATGCCGTCCTTCCGCTGATGCCCGTGTCAATCTCGTCGAATATCAGCGTATCAATGGAATCCCTTCCTGCCAGAACCGTCTTAATGGCCAGCATGATGCGGGAAAGCTCGCCGCCGCTTGCAACTTGGCTTAAGGGTTTCAGGCTTTCCCCGGGATTGGTGGAAATCAGAAATTCCACATCATCATATCCCTTGGCGGTAACAGTCTGGGATTTGTTTACGGCAATTTCAAATTCCACAGTCAGAAAATTCAAATGCACCAGAGCGCTTTTCAGCTGTTTGGTAAGCGCCGCCGCGTTTTTCCTCCGGATCTCGGAAAGCTCTCCGCAGGCGTTTTCCAGACGTTTCTTCGCCCCTGCCAGCTTTTCTTCCAGCTGCCGCATATAGGCCTCATAATCGGAGAGCTTGTCCAAAAGCTTCTGCCGCTTTTGTCCGTAGGCGATGACTTCTTCTATCGTATTTCCGTATTTTCCTTTTAAATGATTGAGCGTATTCAGCCGTTCCTCCACCGCCGCAAAATCTTCGCCGTCAAATTCACAATCGGCCATATATTCCGCCAAATCCCGGTTATAATCGGCCAGCAGATTGTCTATCTCCGACAGCTGCCCTTCCAGCTCTCCCAAGCGTCCATCCAGATTGGATACGCCGCCCAGCGCCCTCAAAGCTCTGCTCAGGGCGTTTCCGGCGCCGCTCTCGAAATCATTTCCGGTATATTGATAACTTTCCGACAGACTTTCCATAATCCGCTTGCTGTTGACCATGAGCCGGTATCGCTGTTCCAGCGCCGCATCCTCTCCGGGCTTTAATTCGGCCTGCTCAATTTCCTGCAATTCAAATTCTGCCAGCGCCTGCTCCTTCGCCTTGGCCTCCTCGTCCATGGCTTCCTCTTCCAAGGTTCTCTCAAGCTCCCTGCATTCTCTGTAAGCGTTCGCTGTCTTCTGGGCGGCGGGAAGAAATTCCTCTCCGCAATAGGCGTCCAAAATTTCCATATGTTTCTTTTTGTTTAAGAGGGATTGGTGTTCGTGCTGTCCGTGAATGTCTATCAAAAGCTCCGCCAGCTCCTTTACCTGCTTTGCAGTAACCGTTTCGCCGTTCATTTTATAGACGCTTTTTCCAACCTGCATCTTGCGGCTGATAATGACGGTACCGTCCTCCTCCGGCTCCAAATCCAGCTGAAGCAGCTTTTCCCGCACTCTCTCGTCCTGCGTTGCAAAGACAAGCTCCACCAGCGCGCTTTCCGTTCCCTTGCGAAGCATTTCTTTGTCAAATTTCCCGCCCAAGGCCAGATTAACGCTTCCAATCAGCAGTGATTTGCCCGCGCCGGTCTCGCCGGTAAGAATATTCAGCCCTCTGCCGAATTCTACCTCCGTCTCCTCCATTAACGCTAAATTCTTCACATGTAAACTCTGTAACATTTCTTCTCTCCTTTGGTTTTGGCTCTGACCGCCTGCCCGCTGCGGTTTGCCAAAATCCGTACCTTCCCCGAACAAACTGATTCTTTACCCGGCGTTTGGACATCCGTCCTCATCGCATTATCTTGTGAATTTTATCTACAAGCTGCTGCGCGCCTTCCACAGTACGCACTGCGGCAAAAATGGTGTCATCTCCCGCAATGCATCCCACGATTTCCGGAAATTCCATGGCGTCGAGGGCGGCCGCAGCAGCCATGGCCATCCCCGACACCGTTTTAACTACCAGCAGATTCTGGGCTGTCTCCGCAGATAAAAACGCGTCATGCAGTACGCGCACATACCTGTTTCCTGCCTGTTCTTCCTCCTGTTCCAGAACCGCGTATTTCTGTCCGCCGTTTTCCGACTGCACCTTGAACAATTTCAGCTCCCGGATATCTCTGGAAACCGTCGCCTGCGTCACTGCGAATCCCTCGCCTTGAAGCAGACTCGCCAAATCTTCCTGCGTCTCCACCTCATTCTTTTGAATGATTTCAAGGATTTTTCTTTGTCTGGTTTTCTTCATGTCCGCTCCCATTAACTTTCTTTCATTTTTTTATGTAGTACTTCCAGAAAACTGACATGATTCAGCTGGATGATCTCCGTAATTTTTTCAGATTTCACAATGCGGATTTTATCTCCGGACCGAAGGGGAATCACATGGCTTCCGTCGAAATTCGCTTCCACTGTCTGAATCCTGCCCCCTCTGTACTCCGGTATTACAATCTCAATCACATCATCCGAGGATAGAATAATGCTTCTCTGGTTCAGGGAATGGGGGCAGATAGGGGTCAATGTAATCAGCTGCGCCCGCGGCTCTATCAAAGGCCCTCCTGCGGAAAGATTGTATCCAGTAGACCCGGTGGGGGTGGTGACAATCATTCCGTCCGCGTTGTATGCGTTCAGGAACTGACCGTTGACATAAATATGAAATTTGATAATCTGCAGGGAACCGCTTCTGGAAATAACGATATCGTTCAGCGCCCAGCCTTCCGGAGTGCTGCCGTCCGAATAATATGCTTTGCCGTTGAGCATCATGCGGCTCTCCTGAATATAATCCCCTGAAATCAGCCTTTCCAGCGATTCCTCCAGATTGGCGGGCTCGATTTCCGTCATATATCCCAAGGTCCCCATATTCACGCCGATAATGGGGATGTGCAGCCGTTTTGTCTCCCTTGCCGCCTGCAGCACCGTGCCGTCTCCCCCCAAAACAATCATGCAGTCCGCATCCTGAGGCACGTCCTTGGGAATGTCGTCCGTATTCGCAGTGCTTTTCTCTTTCCAGTCGTCCCCGTCCGCTTTGATCGTAACCCGCTGGCCTTTCAGCTCCAAAAAACTGCGAATGCGGTTTGTCATTGCGAGATTTTTGTCTTTCACTCTGTTGGTATAGATTAAAAAATGCTTCATAGCCCCTCCTTGCCTCCCATATGTACGGATTGTCACAGCTTTCCATCCTTCTGCGCCGCTTCCACAACTTCGGCCGTCAGCCGCTCCCACTTGGGAGTGCGGGACAATCCGGCGTTCTCCTGAATGGCTCTTTGCAGAAGCTCCTCCGCCTCATGCTCCGAAAGCAGCAGGATATGTTCGGGCGGCTCCTTCTCTTTTTCCAAAAGCAGCAGATATTCGATATTCCCCTCCGGCCCCTTGATGGGCGAATAATCCAAATCACATACAAAAAAGCCTATCAAATCCGCATAGTCCACGATCTTGGAAATTACTTCTCTGTGGGTTTCCGGTTCCCTGACCACGCCGTTTTTTCCCACCTTATTCCTGCCCGCCTCAAATTGAGGCTTAATCAGGCAGACCATCCGCCCGCCTGCTTTTAGCAGATTTCTGGCGGGTATCAATATTTTTGTCAAAGAGATAAACGCCACGTCCACGCTGGCAAAGTCGATATCCTCGCCGATATCCTCTCTCTCAACATAACGGAAATTCGTCTGCTCCATACAGACCACTCTCTCGTCGCCGCGCAGCTTCCAAGCCAGCTGTCCGCGTCCCACGTCCACCGCGTATACCCTGACCGCCCCGTTTTGCAGCATACAATCCGTAAATCCCCCGGTGGAGGCGCCGATATCCACACAGACCTTTTCCCGAAGCTCCAGCCGCCATTTCTCCACGGCCTTTTCCAGTTTTAATCCGCCCCGGCTTACATATCTGAGTGTATTCTCCCGCACCTCCAGCCGAATCTTTTCTTCGTCAAAAAAAGTGCCCGCTTTATCCTCTTTCTGCCCGTCCACATAGACATTTCCCGACATAATAATCGCTTTCGCCTTCTCCCGGGAAGCCGCATACCCCTGATTCACCAATATTACATCCAGACGTTCTTTTTTCATTCTTCCGATTCCGTTCCTTTATTCCCGCGGGCAGTATGCCGAGCCGGCATAGCTGATTGGCTGTGCATGGGGGTATTTGATTCCAGCGCCGCGCATATTTTTTCCACAATACTGTCCGCGTCCAGACCAATCTCCTGTTTCAAAAGCTCCACATTGCCATGTTCCACATAAGCGTCCGGGATACAGATATTCAGGCAGCGGTTCTTTAATTCGTTTCGGTTCATGCAGTCCAGAACCTTCTGCCCATAACCGCCGCAGGCGACATTTTCCTCCATGGTGACAATCAATCCGTGTTCCGTGCAGGCATCCTTCACCGCTTCCTCGTCAATGGGCTTCACAAATCTGGCGTTGATTAGACTGACCGAGTATCCCTTTTCCTTCAGCGCGTCCCGCACGCGTTCCGCGGTTTTAACCATGCTTCCCACCGCAAACAGGGCGATATCCCCCTCCCGGTAAATCCACTCCGCTCTGCCCAGCGCAATGGGCGCTCTGTACCCTTTCAGCCCCTCATATGCCGTTCCTCTGGGATAGCGTATGGCAATAGGTGCGCCGAATTTTACCGCAAACTTCATCATATCGGACAGCTCCCATTTGTTTTTCGGCGCGCACACATGCATATTCGGAATTCCGGTCAGATATGTAAAATCAAAAATTCCCTGATGGGTCTCTCCGTCGCTTCCCACCAAGCCCGCCCTGTCTATGGCGAAAACCACGGGCAGGTTCTGGATACACACATCATGGAGAATCTGGTCATAGGCCCTCTGCAAAAAGGAAGAATATACCGCCACGATGGGCTTCAGCCCTCCCACCGCCAGTCCGGCCGCAAATGTCACCGCATGCTCCTCCGCAATCCCCACATCGAAAAAACGCTCGGGATACATATTGCGGAACCGTTTCAGGCCCGTCCCATCCGGCATGGCCGCCGTAATTGCCACAATTTTCTCATCCCTCTGTCCCAGCTTGCACATAACCGTGGAAAAAATATCCGTGTAATTTGCCACTGTCCTAGGATGGGAAGGAATCCCCGTCTCGATATCAAAGGGCTCCGCCCCATGGAATCTGGCGGGATGACGTTCCGCGGGCAGATATCCCTTGCCCTTCTGGGTCAGGACGTGAATCAGTACCGGACCCTCCACGCGCTTCGCGTCATTGATCACGGACACCATGCCCCCGATATCATGCCCGTCCACAGGTCCCAGATATGTAATGCCCATATCCTCAAACAGCATCCCCGGAATCACCAGCTGCTTAAAGCTGCTTTTTGCCCTGCGTATCTTATTGATAGCGCTGTCGCCCCTTCTGGTGCCTGTGAGGGCATTGTAAATCCCTCTCTTCAAATCAAGGTAGCTCGAGGCGGTACGAATATTGTTCAGGTACTTGGATACGCCGCCCACGTTCTCGGAAATGGACATATTATTGTCGTTTAATATAATAATAAAATTAGTTTCCAGCTTAGCCGCATTGTTCAGGGCTTCGTAAGCCATGCCGCCCGTGAGGGAGCCGTCTCCTAACACCGATACAATGGTATTTTTCCCGCCTGTAATTTCCCTTGCTCTCACAAGCCCCAGCCCCGCGGAGATGGAAGTGGAACTATGCCCCGTATCAAAAACGTCGCATTCGCTTTCTTTTCGTTTAGGGAAACCGCTCATGCCATGAAACTGGCGCAAAGACCCGAAACCGCACCTGCGTCCGGTAAGAATTTTATGAGTATAAGACTGATGCCCCACATCCCAGATGATTTTGTCCTCCGGCAGATTCAGGGCCAGATGTAAGGCCATCGTCAGCTCTACGGCGCCCAGATTGGACCCGAGATGTCCTCCGGTCACACTGATCGTCTTGATCAGGAAATCTCGTATCTCCTGTGCCAAGGCGTCCAAATCCTCTTTCTTTATCTTTTTGATATCATTTACCTGCACTATGTTTTCCAGAAACATCCGCTCACCGTCCTTCCTTATGCGTCGGCCCTTTATGCTTTTCGGTGAATCAATTTTAATATCAGCATCTCTAGAAATTCATGTTCACCTGCAAACTCATCCAAGATGGAAACCGCCTCTTTGGACAATGCCTCCACATCGGCCTGCGACTTTGCCAGTCCCTTCCAGCTCACATAAGTCTGCTTGTGATTGCGGTCGTCACTGCCCACAGGCTTGCCCAATTCATGGCTGTCCCCGGTCACATCAAGAATATCGTCCTGAATCTGGAAAGCAAGCCCCACATTGTAAGCACATTTTTCAATCCGGCTGATCTGCTCTTTGGAAGCGCCGGCCAGAATTGCCCCAATCATCATGGCGGCCTGTATCAAGGCGGCGGTCTTGTGCTCATGGATAAACATGATCTGCTCCTCCGTCACAGCCCCCGTCTGTTCCTCGGACATAACATCCGCTGTCTGCCCGCCGATCATCCCGTAAATTCCCGCCTTGCGGGCCAGCACCGAAAGCGCTTCCGACGCTCTCTCCATATGTCCAAGCCGTTCTGCCGCGGAAATTTCTCTTTCTTCCTCTCCTTGACAGCAGGTACATTCCTCCTGACAGTCCCCGCAGTCTCCCTGACAGCAGAATCCCTCTTCTCCGCATCCGCACTGCTTTGTGCATCCGCCGGATTTCAGCGCGCACAGGGCTGTCTCAAAGGCATAATTCAAGAGTCCGTCCCCGGCCAGAATTCCCATGGCGTCCCCATATACGCGCCATGTCGTCTTCTGCCCTCTGCGGTATTCGTCATTATCCATGGCCGGAAGGTCGTCATGCACCAGCGAATATGTGTGAATCATCTCTATGGCCGCCATAAAAGGCGCAGTCACCGAGTCTTCCTCGCCTCCGCACATCAGATAAACTTCCCTCATCAGCATGGGACGCAGACGCTTCCCTCCCGCAGTCATACTGTAATTCATAGCCTCTATCACTGTTTTCTGCCAGCCCTCTTCCTTTGGCAGATATCTTTTCAGCACCTTGTCAATATAAGCTGTTTTCTCCTCAAGCTCCCTGTCAAACAAGTTCATGGAATGCTTTTTCTCCACAGACTGCTTTCCTTCAATTTCCATCTTCCAATTCCTCCAACTGTCCTTCCTCGCTGAGCTTGAGCACCTGCTTCTCCACTCTGTCAATCTGCCCGTTGCACTGTTTCAAAACCGCCATTCCCTCGCTGTAAGTGCGAAAAGCCTCCTCCAGAGAAATCTCTTCGTTCTCAAGCTTCTCTATCAATTCCCCCAGTCTGGCAAAGTTCTCCTCCAGCGAAGGCTCATGCTCTTCTTCCACAGAGTACATTTCCGTCTTTTTACCCATCTGCCTCTCCTCGTTTGCTTCTGTTTCTATACTGCGGCGTCCGGTTTTGTTCCCAGCCGCATCACCCAGCTCAGTTCCTATGCAGCGGCGGCTTGCTGCCTGCCGCAGACTGCTCCGCCTCCGCCCTCAGCGCTGTCGCCTCGATTCGGCCGTCCTTGACCCGTATCCTGAGCATCTGCCCTTCTTTGACCTGCTCCACGGACCTGATATTTCTGCCGTCCGCGTCTTCCACATAAGAATACCCCTGATTCAGCTTTTCCAGAGGGGAAAGTCCCTTCATTTTCTCAATAGAAAGCGCCAGCTCATGCCGTTTCTTCCGAAGCACCCGATCCATGCGTTCCTGCAGCCGTTCCTCTGCCGTAAGAAGCTCCATTTTTTTCTCGCGTATCCTGTTGGCAGGACTTGCCGCTTTCATCCGAAGCTCCGTCTGCCCAAGCAGCACCCGCTCTTTTTCAATTCTGCGTCCCATGAGCCGGCGCAGCGTTTCTCTATAGGCGGACATATCCCCCAGAATCTCCCTGATATCCGTCACCGCCAGCTCTGCCGCCGCAGAAGGGGTGGGCGCCCTCAAATCCGCCGTAAAATCTATAATCGTCGTATCCGTCTCATGTCCCACCGCGGAAATAATCGGCACCTGACAGTCAAATACGGCCTGCGCCGTCTCCCGCTCATTAAACGCCCACAGGTCTTCTATGGAACCGCCGCCCCGGCCTACAATCATCACGTCCACCCCAAAGGCCTCCAGCGCCCGGATTCCCTTGACAATGCTGTGTACGGCGGCTTCCCCCTGTACAATGGCCGGATATAATATAATCTGCACATAGGGGTTCCTCCGCCCTGCAATCTGGATAATATCCCTGACGGCGGCTCCCGTATCCGCAGTTACCACGCCCAGCGTCCTGATATATTTGGGAATGGGACGCTTATGCTCCGGGGCAAACATTCCCGCCTCTTTTAGTTCCTGTTTCAGCCTTTCAAATGTTTCGTAGAGCTGTCCGTTTCCATCTAAAAGAATCTGTCTGGCGTAGAGCTGATATTTCCCGTCCCGTTCATAGACGTCCACATAGCCGCCCACAATCACCTGCTGGCCTTCGGACATACGAAAAGAGAGACCTGAACGGCTGCCCGCAAACATGACACAGCTTATGGTCCCTTTTGCATCTTTCAACGTAAAATAAATATGTCCGGAGGAATGGTACTTGCAGTTGCTCACTTCGCCTTTGACAAACAGGCTCTGCAGAAGATAATCCTGCGTAAACATATTTTTTATATAAGAATTCAGCTGTCCGACCGTATAAACATTTTGAATCTCAATCACCCAGTTTCACAATTTTGCCAAGAATGGCGTTTACGAAGCCGCCGGCATTTTCCTGACCATATGTTTTCGCAATTTCCACCGCTTCGTTTATTGCCACTCCGGCGGGAATATTTTCATCATAGCGCATCTCATACACTGCCAGACGGAGCGCCGCCAGCTCCACCTTTCCCATACGGGTGGTATCCCACCCCTCCGTGTTTTCATCTATCAGCTTGTCTATCACAGGAATTTTCTCTCTGACCGCCTGACACCTTGCTTCTATTGCGTCGGCGTCCTGCTGGCCCCCGACTTCCTCATTGTCCTCCAAAAACAGCCTCATCTGTCTTGGCATGTCTTCCGGCTCATGAAACTCTACCTGAAATAAAAGTCTGAATATCTGTTCTCTCTGTTCGTGTCGTCCCATGGCTGCATTACCTTACCCTTACTCCCGCAATTCGGATATTGACGCTGCCGCAGGTGAGTCCCGTCATATTTTCAATGGCGGCTTTTACCTTTGCCTGAACCTTCTGGCAGGTAGCCGGAATATTGTAGCCATATTCCATTGTCACGGCCAGATCGACTCTCACGCTCCCGGCCTTTACCTCCACTCTCACGCCTTTCGTCAGCTTCTTCACTCCCGCCTTGCTCATAAGCTCATTGGTAATGGTGCCCGCCATGGCGTTGACGCCCTCCACCTCCGTAGCGGCAAGAGAAGCTATCATTGCCACCACATCATCGGCAATCTGTACCACTCCTACATTTTCCTCCGCCAATACCACCGCTTTTTTATCCGTTTCATTTCCCATTAGAACACCTCCTGAAAAAAGTATTGCAACATAATAGAAATATTATACCATACCTCTCACTCATTTGTCACCCAAAATGTCAGCGAGAACTGTTTTTCATTCTGTGCGTAAGCCACGCTGGTGTCTTTCAGATAATCGAAAATACCCTGTTCTTCTATTAACGCCCTCCTGATTTCTTCATAACAGTCGGCGTCGGCGCATTTGACTGTCACATCCCGCTGCCCCATATCGGCCGCCTTTTGAAATAACGCCCCCAGCCGTTCCGGATCATAGTCCTCAAACAACGCCCCTTCCTTCCTATAATAGTTGGCCTCCGTTTCCGTGCATTGGGGCATCGGCACCACGCCTTTGATGGTATGAGTGCGCAGAATCTCCTCCGTGGTCACATTCAGATAATCATAGTTTATCTCCGGCATACCTTCCCGAAGGGCTCCGCCGTCTGTTCCTGTCTCCTCCATCCGATAAGACACATCCCCCCAAGTAGTATCCACATAATAATAGCTCCCGTCCACTTTTACCAGATTCCATGCATGGCCTTCTCCTGTCTCCACCATTCCCTGAACCAACGCACACTCTATTCCCAGCCTGTTCAGCAGGTATTGGGTCGCCTTGGCATACCCTTGGCAGACCGACAGATGATGAACGAACACGGAATAAATATTCTGATTGTCCGAAACGTTCAGATCATAATTTGTATTGCGGATCAAAGTTTCATACACATATTTTACCTTATCGTAATCGGAAGCCTCCTTCCCAATGCCGGAAAGGACGCCCTCCACGGCGTTCTCAATTTCCTTCCTGCGTTCCAGCGCCTCATCCAAGGACATCGAGTAATTTCCCGAAAATTTAACGCTGATAATCTCTTCTCCCCGGACATATTTCGTGTAAGAATACCCGTCCACATAAAAAATTTCAGGATGATCGCACATGACACATTGAAAAATTTTATCAATGTCCCCTTCCTCAATGCCCCCTTCCAGACCTTTGGGGCTTAATTCCACATCCTCGCCGAAGCTTCCCAGAATCCTCTCCATATCGTGATACCATATCTGTTCTGTCTCGCTTAAACTGCCGCAGGCAAAAGTGCCCGCCTCTTTCATGAGAAAAGAAACGCAGGTTCCCCCCAAGGCCTTTGCGGAAGCCTCTTCAACAGTTTCGAGAGAAAGCTCCCGCGATATCTCCCCGGAAACAATTCCGGCCGCGTCTCCGGAAGTCCTCTCCGAAATTTTCGACTCACGTATTAGTGCAAAATCCTGCGGAATCTCATTCAAAATTTCTATTCCCGTGCAGCCTGCGGCGGCCGTACACAGGAATATCATACACAGGGTAAGGGCAAAATTTTGCGTTTCTTTTTTCATTCACTGCTCCCCTTTGCTTAATTCTTTCCAAATTCCGTCAATACTAGTCCCTTGTTTCGGTCAAGCGTCATGCCGATGCTCCATGAATTTACAAACAAAAGCAGAGGATTGCCTCTCATATCTTTTACTTTCTTCATATCGGAGGTTCCGGTCAATTTTGCAATGTCCACTTCATCCTTATTCTCAATCCACCTGATATGCTCATAGGGCAGATTTTCCAGCCGTATCTCCACATTATATTCATTCTCCAGACGGTATTTCAGCACATCAAACTGCAGTACGCCGACCACGCCCACAATGATTTCTTCCAAACCGGTATTAAATTCCTGAAAAATCTGAATAGCGCCTTCCTGTGCAATCTGCTCAACCCCTTTCACAAACTGCTTCCGCTTCATGGTGTCAAGCTGGCGCACTCTGGCGAAATGTTCCGGGGCAAAGGTAGGAATGCCCTCATACCTGAATTTGTCCTTGGGGCTGCACAGCGTATCTCCGATGGAGAAAATCCCCGGATCAAACACGCCGATAATATCCCCCGCATAGGCCTCGCTCAAAATCTTTCGCTCATCCGCCATAATCTGCTGAGGCTGTGAAAGCCGCATCACCTTATCCCCCTGAACATGACGGACCTCCATGCTGGCGTCGAACTTTCCGGAACAGATGCGCATAAATGCAATCCTGTCCCGATGGGCCTTGTTCATGTTGGCCTGAATCTTGAACACAAATGCGCTGAATTCCTGCTCGGCAGGCTCTATGACGCCGATATCCGCCTTTCTGGGCAGGGGCGGCATGGTCATGTGCAGAAAATGTTGTAAGAAGATTTCCACGCCGAAATTGGTCAGGGCGGAGCCAAAGCACACGGGAGTCAGCTCTCCCGCGCGCACCTTGTCCAAATCAAACTCCGCGCTGGCGCCGTCCAAAAGCTCGATTTCCTCCAAGAGCTTGTCCGCCGCTTCCTCGCCGATCAATGCTTTTAACGCCGCTTCCTCCCCAACGGAAACTTCGGTGGCAGTTCCTTCCTTGGTTCCCTTTTCCGTATCGGAATAGGAAATGACGCAGTTCTTCTCTCTGTCATAAACGCCTTTAAACCCTTTGCCTGAGCCAATGGGCCAGTTCAGAGGGCAGGTGGCGATGCCAAGCTCCTTTTCGATATCATCCAGAAGATCAAAGGTATCGTTGGCGTCCCGGTCCATTTTATTGATAAAGGTAAAAATCGGAATTCTGCGCATCACACAGACCTTGAACAGCTTTCTGGTCTGGGCCTCCACGCCCTTGGAAGCGTCGATGACCATGACCGCGGAATCCGCCGCCATCAGGGTGCGGTAGGTATCTTCGGAGAAATCCTGATGACCGGGCGTATCCAATATATTAATGCAGTAACCGTCATATTCAAACTGCAGAACGGAAGAAGTTACGGAGATACCTCTCTGTTTTTCTATCTCCATCCAGTCGGAAACCGCATGCCTTGCGGTGGCTTTTCCCTTGACACTTCCCGCTAGATTGATAGCGCCGCCGTACAGCAGAAATTTCTCGGTGAGGGTTGTCTTGCCCGCATCCGGATGAGAAATAATCGCAAAGGTGCGGCGGCGATTGATTTCTTTCGTATATTCGCTCATATAATATTAGAACCTCCTATTCCAGTTCCGTCTCTGCGTTTCAGCGCCCTTACGGGGGAGCAATTTCCCTCTGCAAAAGGCGCAGATGAAAATTCTCCTGCGCACTTGTACGCAATGGGCGCTTCCGTTTCGAGACTGTTTTTATATTCCAGTTCCCGCTTGCGGGAACTTGTTCCGCCTCTGCGTTTTGGCGCCCTTATGGGGGAGCGTTCTTACTTTAACATTCCTTCTGCCGCAAAGGCGGGCTTGATTCCAAAGTATTGTAACACAGTTGCGCCTATGTCTGCAAATGTTTTTCGCGTTCCCAGATTTCCCGGCGTCACAGTTCTGCCATACATCAGGAAGGGCGTGTATTCCCGCGTGTGATCGGTGGTGGCCTTATAGCCCGGATCGCACCCGTGGTCCGCCGTGATCATTAAAATATCCTCTTCCCGCATTTTGCCCAGAAGCTCCGGAAGTCTCTCATCAAAATAGCTCAATGCCTTGGCATAGCCGTCCACATCCCGGCGATGTCCGTACAGCATATCATAATCCACCAGATTGACAAAGCATAATCCCTCAAAATCCTTGTCCAGATATTCCAACGTCCTCTCTATGCCCTCCTCATTGCCGCCGGTATACACTGCCTCCGTAATTCCTTTTCCCGCGAAGATATCCTGTATCTTTCCCACCGCCGCGACCGTCCTGCCCTGCTCTGAAAGCTGGTCCAGCATTGTGACCGCGGGCGGCAGAATGGAGAAATCATGTCTGCGCACGGTTCGGGTATACGGCCCCCCGTAAGGCCCTGTAAAAGGACGGGCAATCACCCTTCCCACGCCGTGCTCTCCCTGAAGAATCTCCCGGGCCATGCGGCAGTATTCATAGAGCTGCTCAGGAGAAACCACATCCTCATGGGCGGCAATCTGGAATACGCTGTCTGCGGAGGTGTACACAATCAAATCACCGGAATCCATGTGAGCGTTCCCGTATTCCTGAATGACCGCAGTGCCGGAATAGGGAAGATTGCAGAGCACACCCCTGCCCGTCTCTGCCCGGAACGCGTCCAGCACTTCCTTCGGGAATCCTTCGGGATAAGTGGGCAGCGGCTTCGGAGAACAGACGCCCGCAATCTCCCAATGTCCTATGGTGGTATCTTTTCCCTTGGAGGCTTCCGTCATACGCGCATATGCCCCAATGGGTGCTTCCTCTTCTGCTTCGGCAGCGGCCGTCTCCACACCGTCTATCCGAAACAGCCCAAGCCTGCCCATGTGAGGCATATGGAAATGGGGACTGGAGGAAACCGTTCTCAGAGTGTTCACATTCACATCACCGTAAGAAGCAGCATCCTCCATCCCGCCGATACCAAAACTGTCCAGAACAATCAAAAATACTCTTTTCATGTTTTCTTCTGTCCTCTCTTGTCGCCAAAAACCTGTTTACACCAGTAGTATATCACAATTGTTATGTAAAATAAACTCAAAAGAAGGAAGGATGCTGCCATTCCTATCAAAATCGGCCGCCGTTCCCCGAATCATCCGCAGTATCTCTCAAATGCCCGTCGGCCTCAGCTATTGTACCACAGTGCTGATGGTGATGTTTTCCGCGGAAACCTCCGTCTTGCGTTTCACAATGTCTTCAATCTGCGCTCTCATGGCGTCATCCAGCATTGCCGCGTTCACTACCACATCCACCCCATTACCGTTAATGCTCACCACCACATCCTGAAAGCCCTTTGCTTCCAAAAGTATTTCCGCTGCGGCTTCCTTTTCAGCGATGGCTGTCATCTCCACCATGCTGTCCACCGCCGCCTGCTTCTGTTCATCGCTGATTCCGGCGCTGTTGATGATTTCCAGCAGAGTTTCCTTATTCTTTGCTCTGGTCTGCTCCTTCAACAGTTTGGCGTCCGAAAGGATTGTTACGCCCATGGCCCCAGTAAATACCGCTTCTCCCGGTATTTCCCCCTCATCGGGAGTGGTAAGCCCGGCCGTCTGTCCTTCCGCTGTGCCTGACACGTCGGCTATCTGCATATCGGTGTTCAGATAATCATCCACGATGATGTTCACATCGGTATCCAAACTTTCGATATCGGATAGTCCCGACAGCAAATCCTCCTCCGATAAATCCAGCAGTCCTTCGGCAGTATAATTCTCGGAAATAACGCCTCCTGAATTCACCGAGCTGGTATTGCCCGTGTATACATTGCTGTCGTCTACTTTCTGGTACTCTTGCTCCAATCCATTTCCTGCAAACTGCAGATATCCTGCAATTGCAATCATGATTGCAAGCGCGGTTATCATAAGCTGGTTCTTTTTGACTAAGTTTTTCACTTTGATTCTCCTCTTCCTGTTTTACTACTTCATTGTATGAGCTTGGAAAATAATATATGCCATGATTCTTTTGAAATCCTGCTTAATTATACCGTGGAATTTCCTTGATTGTTTTAGCAATATAGGAACAAGGCACACAAGAATCCTGTATTCTTATTGAACACACTATATTATAAAAATCAGCAAAAAAAATATTTATAAAAATATCGTTTTCATATGTATATTGTGATATAATTTATTCTAAAATCAGAATTTGCAGGAGGAAAATATGAAGCTTGAAAGATGTGTAAAGGAGTCTTTTGTTGTGATAGGAAAAGAAGGATCGACTTTAGATGGCGAGGGGTTTATTCAAAGATTATGGGCTGATGCAAATTCTCACTTTGAAGAAGTTCAGCATTTGGCTAAGAAAGATGAGAATGGAAATATCGGCGGCATATGGGGTGCTATGTCTGATTTCTCGCGTTCATTCAATCCGTGGGAAGATTTCAACAAAGGACTTTATCTTGCCGGGGTTGAATGCAGGGAGGATGCAGAAGCCCCCGACGGCTGGACAAAATGGATTATTCCCAGCTATGAATATATTTATATAGAATGTGAAACTAATTCTACTTTTTCTGATGTAATAAAATATCTGGAAGATAATGCTATTCCATTAGTAGGAGCTGTCCACGATTTTACTTGTCCACAAACAGGGAAGAATTATATGTTTTTTCCGATCAAAAAGTTATAAATGATTTCCATCTTGTAAAAGAAAAGCATAAACAAGAGGTTGTTAGAAAAAACTGTCTAACAACCTCTTTATTTTACACTCAATTTCTATGTCGCCATTTTCACTAAGCATGATTTTTTACACTGGCAAAGGCGCCGCTGGCTCTATTGCTTTTATATCCCTTTGCATTGAGTTCACGTCCTATTCTAGCAAGACTTGAATTGACGCTCCCTTTCCTATTCCATTTTCACCACCTGTACTTTATGCGCTTCCACGCCAAAAAGCGCCTGTATAATTTCCACTATGGTGCGATTAATTGCGCCGCTGCCGGCTCCTTCCGCCACCACCAGCACGCCTTCCACCTGAGGAGGCAGAGTCTTGACGACATATGGCTCGCTCAGGCTGCCCTCCGTGCGGTAAACGGTATTCTCCTCGGATTCCATCTGGCTTGTAATGCGGCTCCCGCCTTGGGAATCGCTCTCGTTGGTGGAAGAACGTTGTACAGGCTGTTCCTTTTCCACCACCAGCTCCTTGGAGGATTTGAGCGTAATCATTACTTTCACTTTCCCCACCCCCGCAATACGGGACAGGGCGTCCGTCAGTCGTTTTTCCATATCGCTCGCATACGCCTGACCGTTATCCGGCTCGACGGAAACGCTGTTGTCATGTTCCGTGCGGTCCGATTCGGACTGCAGGAAACTCCTGTCTGAAGGGAGCAATGTACTACTGTCTTTTTGTCCGGTATCCTCCTTGGCAGGAAGCGCTATGATGACCAGCAAAATTCCCGACAATACCAAAATAATAAAATTGTCCCTTCGGAACCATTTATGAATTCCCTTCTCCTCCGCCCACTTTTTCCAGTCCCTGCCCATCTTATCACCTGCCTGTTTTTATTCCCGCGAGCAAACATTGCTCGTTGAGCAATGAGCCAAGTCAGCGCAGCTGACTTTGTGCCGCGCTCGCAAAGCCAGCCACGGGCTGGCTTAGGTCTAAAGCCATGTTCCATGTCAAGCCATGTTCCATGTCAAGCCATGTTCCATGTCAAGCCATGTTCCATGGCTTGGCGAATGCTGCGGGGTATTTGATTCCGATTCCACATACGCCAATGTCAATACAAAATAGGAATTGTTACGGAACCGTCCGCGGCGGCTCCTCCTTTGACGGTTCCGTTACATTGATGGTAATCGGATCCACAGCCTTTAACTCCAGATTGATTTCAATCTCCCCCGCCGGGCCGTTTTCCTCTCCCGTATTCTGCGCGTTTCCTTCCTGTCCTGACAGGCTTTCTGAAGAGTCTTCCTGCCGCATCTCCAGCTGCCTCATAATTTCTTCCAAAGTCATCTGCTCTAACACAGCGTCTACCGCGGCGGCATTTTCTGCTGCCTCCTTCATGCTCTGCTCCAAATCCAATCCGAACTGTTCCAGAATCTTCGCTGCCTCCTGCCCGCCCCCTCCCAAGAGGAAGCTGCCCACGGGCAGAAAAAGCTGGATCAAAACCATAACGCTTACCAGCAGTTTCAAATATTTCTCATACTGCGGCTGCGGTCTGAAATGAACAATCGCCTGCGCGCATATCATAAAAATCCCCACCCGGCAGATTGCCTGAAAAAATGAATTCTGCATCATAACCTCTCTCATCCAAATGCCTCAAGCAATTTTGCATTCTATAATCCCAATCCTCAGCACCGTTTTACACGGCGGCCGTAACCGCAATGGAAATGATAAATAAAAGCACCGCCGTTCCCGTGGTTCGCAGCAGCAGCAGCCCCGCGTCCCCGGTTCTGTCCGCGCAGGTGGTAATACGCTTGTCACTGACAATCCCCATAAATGCCGCGGCGCATTTTATCAGTCCCGCAATCACCCCAATCTTTAAGAGCGGTATCGCGCAGAACAGCACTAAAAGCAATAAAAGTATCACTCCGACGCTGTTTCTGATCACCACCGCCGAACCCAGCACCAATTCCGTGGCCCCGCCCGCGGCCGCTCCCACGCCGGGAATTGCGGAAATAAATTTCTGTAGAATGGAATTTCTGGCCGAATCCACCACCGGCGCAATCAGCGACTGAAAAATTCCGATTCCCGTCACCGCCCCCAGCGCTCCCTTCAGCACCCATCCGATAATTTTCCCCAAAAAATCAATCAAAAAAGAAAGCTTCTCCTCAATCCAGATTCCGTTTATCACGGACAGCATGACAAAACTGTAAATCAGGGGCAGAAGTCCCGCCGCCAGAATATAATTGACCCCATACACCGCAAAAAGCATCAGCTGATAGGAGGTGCCAGCCGTTACCGCTCCGGAAGAGATTCCCACGGTAATCAGATAAGCGGGCACAAGCAGCTTTACGAACAGGAGACAGTTCTCCATCAGCGCCGCAGCCGTATCGGCCGCCTGTGCAAAGCATTTTAGAAGCACCGCCGTGAAAAGCAGGTACATAAAGTAAAATCCCAAATCCGCCACTTGGCGCTTGTCGAATATTTCTACAAAATGCGTCATCAAAGAGGATACGATTCCCAAGATCAGCAGCCACACAAACACATTCCGCATCCCCGAAAGCTGCGCCGTAAAATTCGCAATGCTTCCCTGAAACAGCGAAGCAAGCGCTCCGAGAATATCCCCCGATATCACTTGGGTAAATAATTCCTCCAAGCTGATATCCGATTTGGGAAACAGCGAGGCAATTCCCTCCTGTATTTTATCCAAACCATAGTCCTGCCAGATAAGGTCCAAATCAAAATTCAAGTCCATCGCCGCACCCCCTTAGCCGACACTCACAAAAAGCTCTGTATCTGTTCAATAACGGCAAACAATATGGGAAGCCCGGCAAACATCACCGTCAATTTCCCCAATACCTCAATCTGGCCCGCCACCGCCTGATACCCTGCGTCCTTACAGATACCGGAACTGAATTCGCAGATATAAGTAATGCCGATGACCTTGAGCAGAATCGCCAGATAACCCTCCCCGCCGTTTAAATACTCTTTGATTCTGGCAAACTGCACTGTCACAGCCTCCACCTGCCGCAGACAAAAGCTGAAAATCAAAATGCCCACGGCCAGCCCTATGTATGTGGCGTATTCCGGCCTGCTCCCCTTAAACTGCAGCGCCAGCAGCACGCCCGCAATGCCTAGAAACGCTACTTTAATCAGCTCTGTCATAGCCGCCTCCCAAATGCATCCGTCATAATTTGATTCACCACAATATTTGTTCCGTAGAATGCGTACTTTCATTGCTATAACGAAAATAAGGTCTGTATCGTCTGAAACAACTCATAGATATAGGGTACAATCCATGTAAGCACCAGAATCAAACCCGCAAGGCTGATCAAAAAGGCATGCTCCTCTCTGCCGCTGTGTTTCAGTATCTGACTTAATATCGTCACCAATATTCCAACTGCCGCTATCTTAAATATCAGACTTACTCCCATAACTCCTCCGGCTTTTCACCTACCATAAAATTAAGATCAGCAATAATCCTCCCATTGTCCCAAGACCCACTGCCATTCTGCATTTATCCGCGTTTTCCTGTTCCACCTTCTCCTCCGTAAGCCGAAGCAGCTCCACGCTCTGCTCTATGGCATGCAGCTGCATCTGGCTGTCCATAAACCCTGTCTGTGATGTAAACCGAAAAAAGTCCTCGCGGTCTTTGTCCTTGATAGGAAGCCGCGAAAGAACCGCCGCCATTTCTTCCCGAAAAGTCTCTCCGAACGCCTCTCCCGTATTTTCCTCCATCTTCTCTCCGATTTCCCGAAACGCGGCGTCAAAGGGCGGGGACAAATATCTGGCCGTCCGGCTGCAGCATTCCGGCAGCGTGGACCTGCCGTACCTCACTTCCCCTGCAAGCAGCTCCAGAATGTTTCTAAGACAGCGAAGGGCCTTAAGCCTTCCCTCCAGCTGGCTTCGATACCACATTCCCAATCCAAGACATCCGCTAAAAATCATGCAGCCTCCCAAAAGCTTCAGCAAATCCCTCCCCCCTTTCATAAATCCCTTTCACCACGCAGTCCCCGTTTTCCCTGCCCAATACCAGCAGCAAATCAAACATTCTCTCCCATAAAGCCTGTTCCCATCCAAACCTGCATTCCACATCCCTCATGTTTTCCCCGTGAACCGTGGCCAGAATCCTGCACCCGCAGGCGGCCGCACGCTCAAGAGCTCTCAGCTCGTCGTCGCTGCCAAGCTCGTCTATTGCAATGACCTGAGGCGACATGGAACGCAGCAGCATAAGCATTCCTATATCCTTGGGGCATCCGTCCAATACATCGGTGCGCATTCCCATATCATTCTGAGGTCTGCCCAAAAAAGAACCCGCCAGTTCGGAACGCTCATCCACCACCCCCACATCCATCCCTTTTCCATAAGCATTGCCATCTGAAATCTGACGTATCAAATCCCTCAGCAGGGTAGTTTTTCCACATCCGGGCGGAGAAATAATCAAGGTGCTTTTCAGCGTTCCGTCCCGATACATTTGGGGAAGCACTTTATCCGCGGCCCCCTTTTTCTCATGGGCGATTCTGATATTGAGATAAGAAATGTGCTTCAAGGTTCTGACGGTTCCGTTCCCCTCCAATACTGCTTGTCCCGCCACCCCTACGCGGTGTCCTCCCGCAACGGTGACAAATCCCCGGCGCAGCTCCTCCTCAAAAGCATAGGGGGAATAATGGCAGATATGCTCCAGCATCTCTTCCAGTTCTTTCTCTCCGGCGCAGTAAGCTCCCCGATATGAATATGTAAATTCTCCTTGTTCCGTGAGAAATACTTCTTTTCCATCCCTGTGCAGCACCGCCGGCCTGCCCGCACGAAGCCGGATTTCCTGAATATGCTCCTGCGCCTGTGCGGTACGCTGCCAGAAGATGCGATATTTGGACGGAAATAATTGTAGAATTGATTGTTCCATCGACCTGTCCCCCTTTCTCCAATATATGAAAAAAAGGCTGGGATATTCCATATAAATTTTTAGATTCCGGCCTTAGAAATTTCGGAATCCGTACTATATAGAAATATCGCCGCCTTGTCAGTATTTTCTTTAGGAAGCTGCGTGTACACACGGGTCCAAAACAGCCCTTGCTCGGCCTTCTGCACGGCGCAAAAGCAGCACAATCGACTTAGCTCATTGCCATGCAGGCAATGTCCGCCTGCGGAAATAAAAACAAGCGCCACAAGAAAGCAGATCAAACTGCATTTCTCTCACGGCGCCTGTTTTATTTGTTTTTTATTTTTCTTTATTCTTTCGGTCCGGCCGAAATTTTTATCCGAACTTAATACGTATACACATTGTGGTAGATACGATAATATCCGCCCCCCAGCCGCTGCACCTGCAGATGAATCACAAAGTTCTCCACTCCAAGCTCTTTCAGAGCATCCTCCACATAATGCTTGCGGTAATCGCCGCTGGCATAAGCGCGCTCCACGGAATCCCAAAGTGATTCGGGAATAATATTAATATACTGCTTATCCCCTTTACCTACCTTCAAAAGCAGATCATAGCAGTCTTTATAATACTCATCCATGGTTTCACGAACCTGATCCTCCGTAATCCCGGCAATTTCCAGATTCAGCTGTTTCTTTTCCTCCGCGGTCAATCCCGTATTGGCATTGTTGGAACCCGGATTCCCCGCCCACTCCAGCGGCTTCATAGGATTGGGATTGATAAACTCCGCTATATCCGATCCGCTGCCGGAGCCTGTGTTCATATCGGCGTCAGCATTCGCGGCACATGCCGGCAGGTAAATGGACAGTCCCGTTCTCATATGAGTGACTGCAAACTCCCTGTCCGTCTTATTATAATAATCATAAGTGGAAGGATCCGTATCATCCCACGTCACATCCACATTATAATAAGTTCCATCCACCTTTACGATATTCCAAGCATGATCCTGTCCCGCATATCCGGTGCAGTAATAGCATGGAATGCCCAGCTGCTGCAGCAGGTATTGATAAGCTCTCGCATAACCGGCACAAACGCTGCTCCCCTGTACCAGAGCGCTGTACGCGCTCTGATTCAGCGGCGCGTTCATATCATAATCCGCCAGAAGCATCAGCGCATCATGAACATACTGCTCCTTCTCGGCATTGCTTCCCAGCGACTGAGCCCCCGGCAGAATCATTCCCGAATATGCCGTAAAGTCCTGTTTTGCGCTGTCCAAATTTGAAGCGGTACTGTTATATTTCAGCGTGATTTCCACACAGCTTTTATCCGGCAGATATTTGCAGGAATATCCCGAATCCAGCCAGAATAATTCCGGATGATCATTATAAACCGCTTCAAACACGCTTTTCAGCTGCCGCGCGGATACGGGAACCACCGGGGCAAAAGAGGAAATCAGATTCTGCGCGTTGGCATAAATCTGGCTGTAGAGCTGCTGCATATCGCTGTTGAGCATGGCGTAATAAGGATAGAACTCCTTGTCAAAGCTGAAACCGCTGCCCGTGTTCCCCACGGAAATACTTCCGGACAGATGGTCGGCTTCCTCCTGCGCAATCTGCTCGCCGCTCTCCTGTATGTGCGCGTACCCTGTCCTGCTGCTCACGGAAGCGGGCGGCTTTGCGGGCCTGCTGTCGGGAAGCTCATAATTTACTTTATCCCGGCTGTTCACCCATTCGATATTAATTCCCGGAGAAACGTCCGTGAAAATGCCGCCTTCCATCCGCGGCCCGGAACCGTCCACCTTTTCCGAAAGCATTTTCGTCAGGGACGGGTTAAATACGCATACAAGAATTCCCACGCACCCAATCATAATCAAAGCAATGATCGTGTAAAAAATGTATTTTAAAACTTTCAATTTTCTTCCACCCATTCCGCCGATTTCCGGCTTAATAATTTTTTGACGCCATTCAGACTATCATTTGGGGTTCCCGTCCCGTATCCCTCCGTCGCTCTTCCGCTTGAAAAACACTCTCTTTCCTGCCGCCGCGGCATGGGAAAGCATGGGGCGAAGGGGCCTGAGCGCCAGCCATATGCCCGAAAGGACGCGGTAAACCGGATGCCTGACGGAAAATCTCCGGCCCTTTCGCACAATCTCCGTCAGAACGCCCTTGATCTGCTCCGGCCGAAGAGGCCCCTCGATCTCCTTCTGATTGTCGCCCACCAGATAAAAAGCATCCTCCCTGCGCTTCCAGATACGGTGAAGCACCAGAATACTTCCTTCCCTCCGATACAGCACCACATCCCCCCTTTTCAAAGCCTTCGCCTCCGCCGGGGCGATCAGCGCCTCGTCCCTGCCCGGAACAAACAGAGGATACATGCTATAGCCCCTCGGCTTAATCAATATCCTGTTTCCTTCCGCCAGCAGGCCTTCTATCGAAAGCTCCTTTATTGAAGAGGGCTCCTCCGAGGGCCGCTTTTGTAAAATCGGTTCCGCCAAAACCTCTCGTTCCATTTCCCGCATACTCATTCTCCTAATCTATTGTAGCATTTTTTTGTAGATAATGCTATAATAAATTAAAGAAAATATAAAATAGAGCGGCAATGGAAAACAGCAATGGATTAGAAAGGTGAATTACGTATGCGGCACAGCAAATTTTTTCTTCTGCGCGAAATCGGCGGCGAGCCTTATCTCATGCCTTGGGGCCAGCCCGCCGCGGATCAGCGGCGCGGCATGAAACTGAACAAGACCGGCGCATGGCTTTGGCGGCTTTTGGACACGGAACGCACGGAGGAGGAACTTCTTGCGCTTCTAAGCTCCCGCCATGCCGCCGCTTCCGATGAACTGCCGATTTTGGAAAAAGATCTCTCCCAGTTTCTACAAAGCCTGCGTTTCTATGGGATGCTGGAGGACGCCCCTTCCCATGCCGGACAGGCAGTTTTGCCCCCGCTTACGTCGCTTCAAAAGAATATTCCTGCTTCCGGACAGGCCTTTGCCGCTTCCGAAGATTCCCGCCGCCTGCTGCGGATAGGGGGTTTGAAGCTGCTGCTTGCGGGGCCGCGGGAAATCATTCCCGATGAATTTTCCCCCTTTGAGATCGAAAATGCCGGGACTGGCGAAGCAATCCACCAGACCCTGCGCATCCACAGAACGCCTCCCCCGCGCTCCGCCGCAGAGACGCCGCTTCTGGATAATCAGAACTTGGTCATTTACGAGGGGGACACATATTATCGGCTGCTTTTTCCGTCCATGACGCATGTTGAGGAGCTTCTGCTCTCCAAGGACGCTTCATGGGCGGATGTATACTGCGTACCCACAGGGGAGGAGTGCGGCCCGCTAAAAGAAGATTTGTTCCATGCCATCCGCTTCGCCTTCCTGTATCTGGCCCTGAAACATCATATGACGGTGATTCATTCCGCCTCCCTGCTCTACCGGGGCAGGGCATGGCTCTTTTCCGGCCGTTCCGGCACGGGCAAATCCACGCATACCAATTTGTGGCATGAGCTGCTGCAAGTTCCCCTGTTAAACGGCGACCTGAACCTGCTGGCATTCCAAAACGGGCGTCCCGTCGTCCACGGCCTGCCATGGTGCGGAACTTCCGCTATCAGCGTCTGCGGCACATATCCCCTCGGCGGGATACTTCTGTTAAAACAGGATCGGATGGATTTCATGGAGGCATTGTCCCCCGACGCGGGACAGCTGCTGGTGCTGCAAAGACTTATCTCCCCTCTCTGGACGCCGGATCAGCTTGACAGCTGTATCGACTTTGTGGGGGAGCTGTCCCGGCATATTTATATCGGCAGGCTGCATTGTACCAAAAACCATTCCGCCGTGGAAACCGCCAGAAGAGAAATCGACCGTTACTGCCAGTGGGCGGTGCGTGAAAATCGGGATTGAATCCTCTTTTATTAATATTATTTTTGGTTATTCTGCATATTTATGGAATTTCATTCTTTACGTTTTCGGTAAAATCCCGTCTTTGGCAGTAGTATGGACGATGAATCGCTGTAACCCCAGTATT
>CAOKFN010000003.1 GCA_948467735.1 uncultured bacterium | reverse complement strand
ACTGCTTAACGGATAAATTTTCTGAGGTACCTGACTGCATAACGCCAGCCATATATGTTTAACCAGTGCGGTACGGTAAATTCTGGCGTTATGCAGTATATGCAGGTTTAGCCGAACGCTTCTCCCCGCAGACAGCATATGGACTTCAAAAGCGGCAGCCTCCATTCAGGAAAACTGCCGCATAACGGACATCCTTTCTTCTATTGCATTACCCACAAAAACCGTTCCGTTTTGTCACCTTTGTAGGAAGCGCGGACGGTCACACTTCTTCCGTCCTCGCGTTCAAATACCTGCGCACAGCCTTCACCCTTGTTCCGGTCTGATTCGCGGTCATTTCCTGCAGCGCCCTCTCCCTCGCCTCGCGGCTGGTGCGCAGATGCACCGCAATCGACACCACAAAGCTCACCAGCAGGAAGGAATAAAAACTGATTCCTCTGGAGACCAGCATGGCCGGAGTGACCAAGCTCTCGCCGAATACCGCCCCAAAGGCGGAGACAAATCCTCCTTCGGCCGCGCCCACCGCTCCCGGCAGGGGCAGATTGCACACAGCCAGCGTCAAAAGCGCCTGAATCCCAGCCACCTGAATCCAGCCATGCCCCTCTAATCCGAAAGCCAGATACACCGCCCACGGCACGGAGAACGCCAGCCCCAGCTGAATCATGCATACCGCCAGCACACGGAGCACCAGTCCCGGATTATGCTTCACGCAGTCCGCTCCTCTGGCGTACTCGGCCAGCTGATGCTCCAGCTTCTGCCTTGCGGATTCCGGATTGCGGAGAATGCGGACCCGGGTGAGAAGCTTCAACGTGCCTTCACAGATTCGCCTTGTGGGCTTTGGCAGGAACATTACCATCATCATACCCACGGTGAGCAGAATCATCATGCCCGCCCCATACAGAAGCAGAAGCCCCAGCCCGCCGTCCATCTGCGACCGGACGCCGGGCGCGAAAAACCATATTCCCCCGCCCCAGAGAAGCGTCGCCGTCTGATAGCAGGAAGCAATCAGCATCATATTCAGCGCTCCATGGGCCGCCGGAATCTGATCTTTGCTCATATAATAAATCTGGGCGGGCTGTCCTCCGGTAGCGGAAGGCGTAATGGAACTGACATAAAAGCCCACAAAAGAATATCCCAGACAGCGGCGATAGGATACCTTATGCCCCAGCCTGCCCAGAATCTGATAACTGCACAATGCCTCGCAGCCCACAAAGCCCAGCATCATCAGCAGGCCCAAGAGCAGGAACTGAGGCTTTAAATGCTTCATGCTGGCCCACAGCAGGCTCAGCGGCTGTCCCCGAAGCAGTACCGCTCCGGTCACGCCCATCAAAAGCGCCATCAACAATAATCCCAGCCAATTTTTCTTCCCCTGTATCATACTGCCACCCCCCGGCTTTGGGCGATAACCTCCATCAGCCCTTCCAAGCTCTCCGCCTTCATCTGCTCCTTCAGCCGCCCCATCCGGCGCTGAGCATATGACAGGCGCTCCTCATCCATTAAAATCTCCTGAATTTCCCAAGCACAATTCTTATTCTCGGCCACCCAGCCTATTCCCTCCTCCGCAAGCCAGCGGGCATTGCCCTTCTCCTGCTGCAGAGCGGGGGGCCAAGTCAAAATCGGAACCTGTGCGAAAATAGTCTCAAACAAAGTAATGCCGCCGGGCTTTGTCACAATCAAATCCGCCCTCGCCATGTACTCCCATACCTGCGCGGTATACCCTACCACATCAATATTCTCCCAGCGGCCTTGGAGACGCCTGCATAATTTTTCATTATGTCCGGTGATAATCGTGATATGAGTATTGGGAATCCCGTTCAGAGAATCATAAAAACCCGCGGACTTAGGCAGAAGTCCCAAACCGCCGCCCATAATCAGCACTTCCCGCTTTCTTCCCTTTCTGTCGTCAGCCGAAGAAGGGCCATCTTCCTCCCGAGCCTCCGTGGACTGAAAGCCCTGACATACACGAAATTCCTCCCGCACCGGAATCCCGGTGACGCATATCAGCGCCGGATCCACGCCCTTCCCGGCCAATTCCTGCCGCACTTCCTTACTGGGAACCATGTAGCAGTCCGTATTGTGGTTAATCCATTCCGGATGGGAGCTCACATCGGTAACACAGGTAATCAAAGGCAGATCCAGCCCATATTCCCCCTTCTGCCCGGCTTCCTCCTTCAGCCGTGAAACCAGCTGGGCACACAAGGGATGTGTGGCTATCACCGCATCCGGCCGATATTTTTGAAGCAGCTCCGTCAGCTTATCTAAAAGCAGTCCCTCAAAGGGCGGACGGGCGTCGGGGCGGCTCATGGATGTAAGTTTATAATAAACGTTAAACAGCGGGCTTCCGTGAGTAACTACCATATTAAATCCTTTATACATCGTTTCCGCAAGATTGGGCAGGGCATACGCCAGAAAATCCTCTACCTCCACCCTTGCGTCGGGGAAGCTGTGCATCAGCTGCTGTCGAAGAGATTGAGAGGCACTCCAATGACCCATGCCAAACTTTCCCGTCAATATCAAGATATTCATCGCACATTCTCCTCTCTACATCATATTTCCTAAATCTGCTTACTTGCAAAGCATCCTGACTTTTAGATTGGCGCAGTAAAACCTTTACCCGCTTATCCTTTCGCATGTTTTAGTATAACATCCCTTTCTTAATATGCCCCCAGAAAAATCTAAAAAAATAATAAAGAAATCCGCAGGCCCGCCAAAAGAAAACCTCTCAATCGGACAGAAACACCCAATTTTTCTGTATCCTGAAGCTTATGAAAAACAGTATGGTATCCACAATCACCTTCGCCAAAAGCGCGGGCAGCAAATGCGCCAGCAGGGAAACAAACACGGCGCTGGCCGTCATCTGCCCTGTAAACAGCAAAAGATAGCGGAAAATCTCCCTTCCCACAGGCATCCGGCTCTTGAAACTAAAATGCCGGTTCAGGAAGAAATTAACGCTCCCGGAACAGATTCTGGCAATCGCTGTGGATAGAACGATTTTCTCCGTCTCCCCAAGCGCCAGCACAAGGGTTAATATTTCAAACAGCAGGCAGTCCACCGCCGAACCTGCCAATGATGCCAGTCCAAAACGCACAAACCTGCCATAGACCCGGAGGGAATCCGCCACGGGTCGGAAATGAGACGCACGATTTTTTTCCTCATAAACAGTCTCTATGGACACCATTCGGAAAGGAACCTTTTTGGCGGCGTCCATCAGGAAATTCATCTCATATTCATACCGCTCTCCCTCCTCCGTCAACGCCAAGTCCAGAAGATTCGCCGGAATCCCCCGAAGCCCTGTCTGAGTATCGGGACAGGCCACCCCGCTGATGAGGCGGAAAAACACACTGGTCACACGATTGCCGAACCTGCTGCGGGGAGGGACATTTTCCCCGTCAAAATTTCTAACGCCCAGAACCAGCGCATCCGGTTCCTGCGCAAGCGCCTCCGCCACCCGCTGAATATCTTTCACCAAATGCTGTCCGTCCGCATCCGCCGTAATACAGCCCTGCCCCCCCCACTTCGAGACTGCCGCCGCCAATGCGGTTTTGAGAGCCGCGCCCTTTCCCCGATTCTTCTCGTGTCGAGCCGTCAGACAGCCAAAAGCCTGTGCCTGTCCGAAAAGCTCCTCATACTCCTCTCCGCTGCCGTCGTCCACCACAACAATCCGCCTGAATCCCGCCTCCACAAGCTCCTGTATCAGACACGTCAGCTTTCGGTCTGGCCGAAATGCCGGTATGATAATCACCGTTTCCAAAGAATCCATTTTATTCCCTCATTTCTTTATTTCAAATATAGCCAACACCCGTCCTGACTTGGACATTGTCTATTCTACCACAACTTTCCTCATTCTTCCATCACAATCTTCCTTTTCGGAACTATGTATCTTATATCACTGATTGTTCTCTCCATAAATAACAGGCCGCCCACACTTCTGATTTCCGGCCGGATAAGATATCACCCACGGAATAGCTAAATAAAAAGCAGCAGTTATACCAAAAATTGAACAGCGAAGTAATTGAATATGGAAAACTTATATAATTGAAAAAAAATGAATACTATGTTATTATAACTATGTAAGTAAAAAAAGCATCGCTGCAGTTCCTGCGGCGGCCTGAATCATTTATCATTTAAAGTTACATTTTCGGGAGGATAACCTTGGTCTGCATGTGCGTGGGGGCGCACAGATGGGAGTAAATATGAAAATTGAACGAGTAGATGACAAGACAATAAAGTGCTTTTTGTCCAATGAGGAGCTGGAGGAGTACGACATCGACTATAAGGATTTTATTCTGCGCAGTGATAAAGCCCGGGAAATTGTACAGGAAATCATCGAGCAGGCGGAAGAACTTGTGGGCTACAAACCGCCCAAGTTCGCTTTTGACCTGCAGATTATGATGCTGCCCGAACAAGGATTGATTCTGACCTTTTCCGAGAAAGAACCGGAGATGAAGGAAAGCGATCAATTTATCGAATGTTTGAAAGAAATGAAGCGGCTTTTGCAGAGAACCCGTGAAAAGCTGGGGCAGGCAGGCGCTGCGGAAGCGGGGGAGCCTGCGCAGGAGGAAGGCAGAATCACCCAAAAACAGCAGGAAAACCGGCCGGGATTCGCAGTATTTGTATTTCCCACCATCGGCAGCATCATGGAATATGCCGCCGCACTGCCAAGCAATCTACAGGTCGATACGGCCTTGTATGAAATGAACGGACTTTACTATCTGTATCTTTTAAAGGGCCGCGCTTCCTATGAGCGATACAGCAGGGCCTGCATTCAGGCCTTGGAATTTGGCGCGCTTTATGCCGCCGCGGAAGATCAGACATCACAATTAAAGGAACATGCCGAATGCCTGATTTCCGAGAAGGCGGTTAAAAAACTGCGGGGATAGTCCCTCGCAGTTTTTTATTCTGCGGGAAATATTCCTTCTCCAATGGGTTCCCGTGTTATTAGGGCAGACTACGTTCGGATACTGAAGGCATGTACCATTGAGGCACATTGCCTCTAACCGCTTTTGTATCCAAGTATGCCCGGCTCCGGATTCTATTATTCACAGCAGCGCAAAAAAAGCTTTCTATCAGCTTACAGGCATATCTTTTCCGGATAACAGCTTCCGGAAAAACTCCCGGCATCCTTCCTCCACCGCCAGCTGATCCAGTTTTTTGTCCTCCAATTCATAAAAATACTTTCCAGTTTCTAAGTCAATCGAAAGACTGTCCAGCGGAAACCCCTTGTGCAGCACTTTGGAATACGGAACCGCAGTAATTAGAAAAGCCTTGCTCACCAGACTTTCATCCATGCATTCATAAATATGTTCCTCATCCATGACCAGACAGATTGCATTATGATATCTGGCCCTTAAATCGCCATACTTTCGGGCAAGCCCGCCATAATACTCCTGCATCTCCTCATCCGAGAGGTATTTTCCATTGATCGTCCTCACATGAACCCCCGGCTGAACTTCATCGGGCAGTCCATCAAAATATAAGCCGGAATCACAGGAAAATACAGGTATCTTATAAAAGCGATAGTAGGCCAGCGCCTTCTGTCTTGCATTTTCCAAGGGCGAGGCCCCGGCCTCCGCTGCGGGAGGTGCCTTCCTGTCCATATCCTCCAAGCCCACGATTTCCAAAGCCTCCTTCAGATTTTCCTGAAGCTCCTCTATGGAATGCTCTTCTTCCGCACAGCCCCCCGCTTGAAGTCCCGCCAGCGCCCTCCTCATAAATTCAAGCTTTGCGGGATTCCCCGTGCCATACAAAAGCTTCATCTTCCGCCTCCTCTTATGCATAAACCTCTTATTTCACGCCATTACATCATTATAGCTTACCTTCAGGACCACTCCATCCGAATCTCCGCCCCCGGCGTCATGGAAATTTCTTTTTTCTCCCGCCCATATACCAGAACAACGTCCATCGCCCTGCGGGAGCGCACCCAGCAGGCCTTCAGCCTTCCGGCCTCCCATTCCACGTCAATCTTCGCGCCGCCGCAGATGGTGAGTCCTGTCACACGCCCCTTTGCCCACTGCTTAGGCAGAGCGGGCAGAAGCAGCACCCTGTCCTCGTCGCTCTGCACCAGCATCTCGGCAATGGCCGCCGTCGCCCCAAGGTTTCCGTCTATCTGAAACGTATGCCCCTTTCCCCTAGGGTGGGTATCCGTCAAATTCGGGAATGTGGACTGGCTCCACAATTTTTGAAGATTTTGAAGAGCCTTTTCGCCGTCCCCCAGACGGGCGTAGAGATTCACAATCCACGCACAGCTCCATCCCGTATGCCCGCCGCCGTGGGCCAGACGGCGTTCCAGCGTCTTCGACGCGGCCTCGGCCAGCTCGGGCGTCTTATCCACGGTGATCTGATGGGAGGGATGCAGAGCATATAGCTGGGAAATATGGCGGTGCCCCGGATTCGCCTCCTCATAATCCTCCATCCACTCCATAATCTGCCCGTATTTTCCAATCCTTGTCTCCGGCAGCCTCCGCAGGATTTCCTCCGACTTCTCCACAACCTCGTCGCGAATCCCAAGCGCCTTCGAGGCTTTCAGATACCCCTCCAGCAGATCCCGCAGAATCTGGTTATCCATGGAAGAACCCGCGCAGACGCAGCCCCTGACCCCATCGGGCAGGATATACGTATTCTCCGGCGACACCGAAGGGCAGGTGACGAGCTTCCCATCCACCTCTATCAGATAATCATGGAAAAAAAGCACCGCGTCCTTTAACAGCGGATACATCACCTTCAAAAATTCCTCTTCCCCCGTATACGCATAATGCATCCAGATATGGGTGCAGAGCCACGCCCCTCCCATCACCCAATAGGTGGCCGGAATATAAATATCCTGCGGCGCGCAGTCCCCCCACAAATCCGTATTATGATGAGCCACAAAGCCGCGGCAGCCATACATCCTTTCCGCAGCATCCTTCCCTTTCTCCTGCATCCGAAGCAGATGGGTGAACAGAGGCAGATGGCACTCCGGCAGGCTGCACATTTCCGCAGGCCAATAATTCATTTCCGTATTGATATTGATGGTAAACTTGGAATCCCATGGGGGCTGCATTTCTTCGTTCCAAATTCCCTGTAAATTGGCAGGCAGGCTTCCCGGCCGGCTGGAAGAGATCAGCAGATATCTGCCATACTGGAAATATAACGCGGCAAACGCGCCGTCAAAGCCTTCTTCCTTTCCGGCCTCCATCCGCTTATCTATGGGAATATCTCCTCTGTGGGCCTTTCCCCGCAGGTTTCCGCCCGGCATATCCTCCGAGACCGCACCCGACGCTTCCTGCGCCTCTCTTTCGCAGACGGCTCCCGCGCCTTCCTCCTCAATTTCCAGCGTCACCCTGCCGAACAACGCCTGATAATCCTCCACATGTCTTTCCTTCACGCAGGCATACCCATCCCCGCAGGCCTTGTCCAGACTGTTCCTAACCGCTTCCTTCCAATCCTTTTCATAATAAGAAGTCTCACAGCCGATAAAGAGGGTCAGCTCCTTGGCCTCCCGCACCAGCAGATGCTCCCCAAGGACCTTGACCTCTCCGCCCACGGCCTGCGCCCGCACAGCCGCCAGAAAAGACACGCCGCCCTCGCCCAGAACCGCATCCATGGCAATCGTCCGTTCATCCAGCTTTCCCGCGTGGTCATAAAATTTTGCCCGCCGAAGCAGCGCATCCAGAGAAATGCTTCCCTCTTTGGCTTCCATATGTATGGCAATCACGCCGTGGGGAAAAGAAGCCAGATACTCCTTACGGATTTTATGACCGGGCAGCGCATATTCTTCCGTCACAATTCCCTTCTCCAAATCCAGTTCCCGCCGATATTCCGGCAGTTCTTTGCCTATTCCGTGGAAGGTCAGCTCCAAATTTCCCAACGGCTGATAAGGCCGCTCGCCCCGGGGAGTCCCGGAAAAGGTGTACCTGAGCAGATTCTCGGCTTCGGGAATCCTTCCTGCCAGAATGAGCTCCCGCACCTCCTCCAAATGTTCTCTTGCATCCGGATTCACGCGATCCATCGGCCCCCCATACCAGATACTGTCCTGATTCAGCTGAAGGATTTCGCTTTTTCCTCCTCCGAATACCATGGCGCCCAGCCGCCCGTTTCCTATGGGCAGCGCCTGACTCCATGTTTCCGCCGGTTTATCAAACCATAACATTCCCATGCTGCATGTCCTCCTATTCCAGTTCCCGCGTGCGGGAACTTATTCCGCTCTCCGCGTCTCAGCCCGTCTCACCATCTAAGCTCAAGCCGTAGAGGGATTCTTCATAATTTTTAACAAAGTACCTAATATTGGTTCTTCCCTTCTTTAAGATAGTGTGCCCTTCCGCTTCCAGCTTTTCCTTCTGGGCTTCCACGCCTCCCGGGTATTTGGGATTTAACTCGCCGTCCGCTTTCAGCGTCCTCCAATACGGCGTTTCATCCCCTGTTCGCTGGACGCTTGCCCAAGCCGCAATCGAAACGAAAATTCCTGCGGTAATCGGTTCCGTAAAATCGGCGCCGCTCTTTTTGGCAAAATACTCGCGAATTTTTCCAACCGTGATTACTTTTCCATAAGGAACCTGCTTCATCACCCTGTCATAATCCATGGGCGGGGCAAAATACATCCTGCTGCCCCCATACTTCTCAATACTTTTTTCATCCGTAATTATCTGTATCTTGGGCATATCCTTGCAGTCCTGCAGCATCGCATTAAAATCTTTGTTTTCTTCATTCGCCATACATGCCACCTCCTGCTTAAAGCATAATATATCTTACCTTTCCACGCAATGAGGCTGTTTACAAATAATGCTGTAATTTTTCATCTCCCCATCAAACGGCTCCCTCGGCATCGCCTCTGCGGAAGACACGGACAGCTTCGCCGGAATCTAACCATCCCAAAGAAAGCGCCCGTTCCCAAGCCTCATTCCCTTCATCCTCTCCCATACACCTCTATCTGACTCAAAGCCGGAAACGGCGAAGGGTCATCCGCTTTTATTAAACGGCACAGCTCCACCCATTCCGTCTCCCTCTCAGGGAATGTCAGCACCTGCCCCTTGGCCGATTTCTCCAATGGAAAATCCAGCTCGCTCCCGTCGGAAAATTTCAACGCTGCCCGAACCCACCAGTTATCATGCGGAAAATCACAGCGGGTATACAAAACCACCTTATCCGTACTGATTATCCTGCCGAAATCCACTTTCAAAGCCGCGTCCTCTCTCCGGTTGATGCCCCATGATTGATAGGGCCATGAGCCGTGGGACAGATTCGCCCTCACTCCGTCTATAGCGTTCCTCGCCGCAAATGTCGCCTCACCCCTTGTCTCCACATTGGCGGACGCATGGGGATAACAAGGCACATCCTGACGCTGATCCGCAGGATTTAACGCCAGATTTCGATAGCACGCGATCTCCTCCGTCCCCGCCCGCTCCGCATACAAATAATGACAGCTGCCCGCAAAAGCTTTGTCGGAATAACTCCTGCGCTGCTCGCCAAAAGGAATCTGATATGCCACATCCCCCGTAATATACACAAAAGCCGACCCCAGTCCGTCGTCCGCCTGCCATTTCAAATAAATGTTTTTCTCCGATGTGGTCAGCAAAATCCTGTCGCCCTCCTGATAGGAACGTCTGCAGACCAAATCCACAAAGTCCTCCCCACAGCCCGAACAGACGACGGCGCCTTCCTTGTCAATCACCTGCAATGATAAAACCGCCATGCCGCCTCCCTCCTTTCCATATGATTTCATTCCACCGCCGAACAATTTATGCCCAGCTCCCTGCCGCAGCCTTACCGCGCCTCAACACATGCCGAGAAATGCCATATTCAACTGAGGCAATTCTCTTGATGATACTGTATGACGTATTGAAGCAGCCGCTCGTTTCTTTCTCATACGCAGGCCTCCTCAAATTAACAGTTCCATTGACTTATAAAAAATAATACTACATAACGCAGCCTCATGCAAGCCCTTATTCTTTGAAGCAGAGCTGCAATACCTTGGAAAATGTTATGCCCCAAGGAGAGTCGGAGACCTTCCGAAAATATTTATTGGAATTCCAAATTTGTTTGTGGTAAAATCATTATGTCAAACAATCATCAAATGAAAGGGTCCGAATCAGAGGGAGAACCCTTTTACATACAACACAGCCGGATCAAAACGCAGTCCGGGCAGGAAAGGCGTCATTTATGGAAATGTATTTTAAACAAGCCGCAGAGGCGTTTTTATCCGAAGGGAAAAAAATACAGCCCTTCCGACCGTTTCCCCCGGCGTCCTGCCGGGAAGCATACGAAGCGCTCTCTCCATGGCTGAAGCAAAAAGTAATTGCTATGGGCGAGGACTATCTGGACTATGGATATCCTGCGATTCGCGCGACGGATTTTATGGCTTTTCACCGCACCGGAAACCGCACCGACTACGAAGATATTTATTTTGCCAGAAGATATGCGTTAAACTCCCTGACTGCCGCGGAATGCGTGGAGCATCGGGGACGTTTTCTGGACGATATCATCAATGGAATTTTCGCCCTCTGCGAAGAAAGCGCATGGCAGCTTCCGCCCCATAATTCTTACGGCCGCGGAGCTCATCAGGATATCCTTCCGGATTCTGCCCGCCCCGTTCTGGATTTGTTTGCCTGTGAAACGGGAGCGCTGCTCGCCTGCATCCATTATCTTCTGGACAGACAGCTGGAGGAGATCAGTCCTTATATCACCAAACGGATTGTTTACGAATTGGAACGGCGGATTATCACCCCTTATTTGACGGAGCATTTCTGGTGGATGGGACGGGGGGAGGAACCCATGTGCAACTGGACCCCTTGGTGTACCCAGAACGTGCTGCTCGCCGTTTTTCTCAGCGCCGCGGCCGACGAAGAAGCCTGCAGGGCCGTCCTGCTGAAAGCCGCCGAAAGCTGCGACTATTTTCTAAAGGATTACGGGGAAGACGGCTGCTGTGACGAAGGCGCGCATTATTACCGCCATGCGGGCCTGTGTCTGGACGGCGCCTTTACGGTACTGAATCAAGTCGCCGGAGGGGTCTTTACGGCTTTGATGCAGACACAGAAGATGAAAAATATCGCCTCCTACATTTTTCATGTCCATATAAAAGATAATTATTATTTTAATTTTGCAGACTGTTCTCCGATAGCGGGCTGGGCCGGAGTGAGGGAATTTCTCTTCGGAAAGCACACAAATCAGCCGGAGCTGATGCAGTTCGCCGCAGAGGATTTCCGGACCGCCCGGGAGGAAATGTTTTCCGACGAATCCCATCGGCTAAATCTGTTTTACCGGCTGCAGGCCATGTTCTGTTATGATGAAATTATGGCCTATGACGCTGTCGGCGCTTTGATGTATCAGGATATTTTTTATCCCAGCGCGGGCTTGTTCCTCTCCCGAAACGATACCTTCAGCCTTGCGGTCAAGGCCGGGGATAACGACGACGGGCATAATCACAATGATACGGGAAGCATCACCCTCTACAAGAACGGGCATCCGGTTCTTGCGGATATCGGAGTGGAGAGTTATACGAAGAAAACCTTCTCTTCCGATAGATATGATATCTGGACCATGCAGTCCTGTTACCACAACCTGCCCGCCATAAACGGGGCAGATCAGCGTGCGGGCGCCGATTATGGCGCTGTCAACGTCGTGACTTCCCTGCCCGAAAAAGCGGAGATTTCCTTTATTTCCATGGAGCTGTCGGGAGTGTACCCTCTTCCCGACCCCCAAATTTCTTTTGTGAGAAAGGTAGTTTTTGACAAAAAAGCAGACCTTATTACACTCACCGACCACACGGACAGCCATGACGTCATAGAGAATTTTATTATCTGCGAACCGCCGCGGATTGCCGGAAACACCATAAAAGTCGGAGAGGCGGAGCTTGTGTTCCACGGAGCCTCGTTGACTGAGGTAGAAGTGCTGCCGATTACCGATAAACGGCTGCAGGAGGCATGGAAGCACGATTTATACCGCATCCGCCTCAAAATGAACGCAGATACCTTCCGGCTGACCATCCGCTGACAAAGCACTTTAGCCCGACATGGCAAAGTTTAGCGGCCGTCAATATAATGAATGGAAACCTTCCAATTGTACATTTTACAGATAACTTTTCAATATACTATAAAAAAGAGGTAACTATGGAATATACTTTGAATCATTACATCTGGCTGTTTTTTATATATTCTTTTATCGGATGGTGCGTTGAAGTGTGCTGGTCCGCCATCTGCCGCCGGCGCTTTGTCAACCGCGGCTTCGTCAGCAGCCCCCTGTGTCCCATCTATGGGGTCGGCGCAGTTCTCTTCGCAGTATTTCTGCCGGAATTGACGAAAAATCCCTTTTTCCTGTTTTTGGGCGGCCTGCTTCTGGCCACCATGCTGGAATATGCCACGGGCATGATTATGGAACGGATTTTCAAGAAAAAGCTGTGGGATTATTCTCATATCAAGCACAATCTGAGCGGTTATGTCTGTGTCCGCTACTCCCTGCTCTGGGGCGCGCTGGCATTGGTGACAATGCTGTTTGTCAATCCTGTTTTGTGCGGCATGCTTGATATGATACCCCGCCCGATTTCTCTTGTGGTGCAGTGGACCGGGGCCATCCTGCTGATTCTTGACATCATCACTACCTCCATGGCCATCCTTGGCATGGAAATTACCGCCAAACGGCTCTCGCAGTTGTCCGAAGGCATGCATCATACCTCCAAGCTGCTGGAAAATAAGCTGACTGTCAGCATTCAGAAACGTATGCAGAAATCCTTCCCCTCCATTGACAGGGAACACATGGTGGAAGATTTCAAAAAAAAGACGCAGGAAACATCTGTAGAAAAAAAGGTATTTGCACAGGGCTGCAGCTTTTATAAACTGGTATGTTTGTTTTTCATCGGAGCGTTTCTGGGCGACATCACGGAAACCATTTTCTGCCTCGTCACCATGGGCGTGCTGATGAGCCGAAGCAGCGTGGTCTGGGGGCCCTTCAGCATTGTGTGGGGGCTGGGATGCGCGCTTCTGACCCTGTTTCTCTATCGCTACCGCAATAAAAGCGACCGCTATATCTTCGCTGCGGGTACTCTGCTGGGCGGAATTTACGAATATGTCTGCAGCGTATTTACGGAGCTGGTCTTTGGAACCGTATTTTGGGATTACAGCGGATTTGCCTTTAACTTGGGCGGGCGCATCAATTTGTTGTATTGTTTCTTCTGGGGCATTGCCGCCGTCGTATGGCTGAAGCTGATCTATCCGAGGCTATCCCGTCTGATAGAAATGCTGCCCTGCAGGCAGGGTCGGATTCTTTGTAACTGCATGGTGGTGTTCATGATCATTAATATGGTTGTCTCTTCTCTGGCCTTGGCGCGGTATACGGAGCGCAATACCACGCCGGAAACGGCGGAAGAAAATGCCCTGACCGCTTTCTTGGACACCCGCTTCCCCGACGAGCGGATGGAACGAATTTATCCTAACGCCGTGATTGTGGACTAAATGCAGAAAATCCTCTTACCTCGCCTTTTCAGGTGAGATAAGAGGATTTAGTACCCTAAACTAATTTCATTTTACAGCTTCCCGCTTCTCAGAAAAAGTTCACCGTATAATTCGCCAGCACTTCCTCCCCCTGATAAATCGTCACAAGATACTGATCTCCCGCATTGATTTTAATTCCGTCCGGCCGGAAAATCACACAGCCCTTTTGACCATAATTTCCATTTTCCACATTAAAATACCCGTCGCTGGACTCTGCCGAGAAATTCCACACCTGACTGCTTCCCGCGTTCTGGCAGGCAAGACGGACGGTGATATTTGATAAGCTTTCCCCATAGGAATAGCTCCATGCGCTATGATCCGCAAAGTATTCCACCGGCATCTCCCGGGCCGGCCATGCCGTGCCCCGCACCGGCGTCTTATCGGACCAATTGCCAAACGCATACACGCTGGCATAAGCGGCCCCGTTACCGCCCACGGCATACCCGAAGCCCGTCTCCTTCATGGGCGGGTTCAGTATCCATCTGCGATGGCCTATCCTGCTAATATTGGATGCGTCGGAATCGTCCATCCATAATTTGATACAGGAGGAAAGACTTATTTTCCAGCTGGCATAGGCGATATTGGAGCTGGAAGCACCCTTGTATCCGTCCTGATACATCTCGTCGCTCATCCCCTCAGGTCTGGCCGGGGTATGCGACATCTGGCGGTTCACCGCATTCAAAAAGGAACCGCTCTGGGCAAGGTGAATATATTCATCATTCAAAGCCACGTCATAGTTGAGCCCGGCAATATAGCGAATCTGATTCAGCATGGCAAGCGCGTCCTCCAGCGACGTCCTCTTCACGCTTCCCACCGCATAAGGCGCGGAAAGATTCGGCTCCGTCTCCATCTCCGTCCCATGGTTAAAGCTCGCCCCGCTCTCTGCCATATAATTTCTGATTTCTTCCTGCGTATGGTATTCCGTGCCCACGCCATAGGATTCATTGACAGCGCCCTGATAAACGCCCGTGCTTTCATCAAAGGAATAGGACTTGCCTTCAATGGCAACAACGCCCTTCGCCATGGTGCCATAGGTGTAATCAAAGAAATAAGTGCCTTTTTCGTTGGTATCCCAGCCCTTTACCATATGTCCTTCGCCGTCGTACCGCACCCATTTTCCCGTGCCGTCCTCATTCTCCGCCCAGTCTCCCGCCGCGGATTCCTGATATACATCCTTTGATACCGCCTTCCTGCCCTTATCCACAGAATCCAGCCAGTACCATGCATTTGTGCCCGGATCATATACTTCCCTGCCGCGCCCTTCCAGTCCCTGACGCACGCCGCCCTCATACCAATACTCGTTTCCGTCTATCTCTATCCACACAAGGTCGGCTCCGATGCCGCTTTCCTTATCAAAACTACAGGGAACCCCGTCGATTTCCACATTGCCCTTCGCCATGGTTCCGTATTGCGGGTCAAAATAGTAAACGCCGTTCTCGTCAACATCCCAGCCTTTTACCATATGACCGTTCTCATCATAGCGCACCCACTTGCCGGTACCGTCTTCCTGTTCCGCCCACGGCCCCGCGCCGGATTCCTGATATACATCCTTTGATACCGCCCTCCTGCCGTTATCCACAGAATCCAGCCAGTACCATGCATCGGAGGCAGGATCATAGATTTCCTTCCCGCGCCCCTCGGTTCCCTGCTTTATGCCGTTCTCATACCAGTAATAATTTCCGTCCACGACGTCCCATCCGAAGTCAGGCGCCGCCTGCACGGGAACGGAAATTATCAATGCCGCTGCCATTGCCGCAGGCAGGAATCCCTTCCTCAATACAAAACTTTTATTCCTCATCTGTAGCACATGCTCCTTCCACTCTGTATTTTATACGAAAGACTGCTAAAATCCGCCGTGCCGCCCGAACCCACGAGCAAAAGACATGCGGGCCGGCGGCTGCTTTTATCGCTCATGAGTATCACTGAATGATTCTGCGCTTTATTTTACGCTTTGACCAAAGAATTGTCAAGCCGCCGGATGTCGGAAAATAAAATACCCGTGATCTTATGAAGCGGTTACATAAAGTCAGGATGTAATAATTTTTCTCCTATATTCCCCCCTCAGAATATCTCACTCCACATTCAGACACTGCAAAATAGGTTCCGTATATTTTTTGTCCGAAATATCATAGGACGAAGAAATCATTTTTATCATTGCCTGTTCCTCTTCTGTCTTATCCTTTTTTGCCTTGAGCGATTTGATAAACATTTTCATCATCAGCTTAGACGGGGCAGACATTTTTTCATAATTGAATCCTCCCGGACAATAAAATATTTTCACCCTTTGCTGCTCCGATTCGTCAAAAATCCGTGTCAGGGCCGTTTCGATTTCCGGATTATCTATGGGACTTGCCCCAACGCAGAACGCTATCAGCTTCTTATCGGCCCACCTGTCTATATTTCCCTTAAACCAGCCAATTTTGCTGATGCTGCCCGCGCAGGCCCAGCTTCCGAAAATAATTGCTTCATATGGGGATAAATCCTTCTTTTTTGCGGCGGATAATTCAAGGCAGTCCGCCCCGGCCGCTTCCGCTATCCACTCGGCATAACGTTTGGTGAATCCCGTCTGCGAATGATAAATTACGATTGTTTTCATCTGCTTTCCTCTCCCTGTCATTTTCACTTTCTATTGGGATTTCAACCGATCCTTCCCGTCAGCCTTCCTTTCCAAATTTTCTATTCCCGCGTACAGCCTTGATAAAAGAAGGAAAAGGGTTTCAACCTCTTTGTCCGTATAAACTTCAAAAAGATATTTCAGTTCCTCCTGGTATTTTGAAAAGTCATTTTCATAAAAGACGTTTACCTTCTCTGTAGGACAGATGCACATGGCTCTCGTATCATGGGGACTCTGCCGAATGGTAATAAATCCTTTTTTCATCAAGGCGTCGGCTAACTTTTTGATATTCTGCCTTGAACAGCCCAATAAATTTCCACATTGAGTCAATGTCAGCAGCTCCTCTGACTGCCGGACGATTGACAGCAGCATAAACTGCTTTAACGATACCTCCGGAATACGTTTATCAAAAAGCGTCTGAAGCTTGTTTCCGGCAATAAATAACGTGCTGAAGACGGCTTTTCTCTGGTCTTCCGTAGAACTTGAAAATTTTGCGTTCAAATCATCTAAATTCATGCCATCCTCCTTATCGGCAGCTTGTTACGCTTTCGATTATAGCAACAAGTTACCTATATGTCAATATGAGCGAGGACGTCTCGTCCCACTTTTTTAATAGATTTTATAATTCCTTAAGTTCAAAGTCAAACTTTAGACACAATTATCAGTTATGATAGATACATAAACAAAGGAGCTGTGGGGTTTTAACAATTAAGGTTAGGGTTCTGCCAGCTTCGACTACCAACAACACTGCTTCGGCAGTTTCCTATATACCCTTTCTCTTTCATGTTATTCCTTAGAACGAAGCCTCGGCAGAGCCGGGGCTTCGTCTGCGTCCGTCAATACGGCAGAATCTCGCCCGGAAGGCCATATATCCTTTGGGGATTGAGAACTCCATCAAAGTGTAGTATAATGTCCTCTGTAAGAGAGGTGGTACTATGCTGCACATAGCGATTTGTGACGATGACAAAGAAATTGTCCGGGTCAATCAGGAAATTGTCGAAAACAATCTGAACGGCGTCGCCGGGAAAATTACAATATACACAGTCAGCGATAATCTGCTTTATGATATCATCGAAGATCACTTCTTCTTTGATTTAATTCTGCTTGACATAGAAATGCCGGGAAGCACGGGCATGGAGCTTGCGGAAAAAATCAAACCCGCTCTCCCGAATGTAAAGATTATCTTTATCACATCCCATATGGAATATGCCATAGACGCTTTTGAACTGTCCGTTTTTCGATATGTTCCGAAGGACGACAGGGCCGGACGGCTCCCTGCCGCCATAAAGGATGCGGTGAAGCTGATTTTGCTGGAAGACGGAAAAGCTTATACCATCCACACCAACAGCCGTCTTGAAAAAATTCCCTATAAAGAAATTTATTATATCGAACGCGACGGGAAAAATGCCGACATTATCTCTGCCCGCGGCGTGTCCAAGGTGCGGAAAAGTCTCCAGCAGGTCTACGAGGAGCTGGGCTCGGAAGATTTTATCTACATTGACCGGGGCTGTATTGTGAACATGATACACATTATGCAGATAAAGGACGGCGCCGCCCTTCTGAAAAACGGCGCGCTGCTCCCCATCAGCCGATCCCATCTGCAGGAGGTAAAAGAACAGATTAACGATTATTGGGGGGCGCAGATATGACGGACTCACTGCTTGCGCTCTCGGATGCCGCCGCCGGAGGCATTCGTATTCTCATCTACTTATTTCTTGTTTCCCGCCTGTTACCCACCGAAAAGCCGGGGAAAAAATGTATCGGGGCGGCATTGGCCGGAAGGACGGTTCTCTCCGTTGTCTTTATCGCGGCAGGACTGCCGGAATTATACCGCATGACGCTGGAAGCGGGCTGGTGCGTTTTCTGCGCCGGACGTTTTCAAAACGCGGCCCCCAGAATGAATCTTTTTCTCGGGATATATTATGAAATCGGAGTCTGCTTCTGGCAGTTTTTGACCGCCGCATGGCCGGGAGTTCTGTTTCACTCGCCGGACTTTCTCGACCCCAAGGCAGGAAACGGCCAAGCTGCGGTCTGGCTGTTTCACGGGCTGCTGGTTCTCCTTGCGCTGTATTTTTCAAAACGTCAAAGCATCACTGAAAAAGCGGCTTTTCGATATGCTTCCATGATGGCGGCGGCGGGTATTATTGCGATAGTGACCTTATCCGCAGCCGCTCCGGAACCGGCGGCCTGCGGAATAGAGGAACACACGCTGGATATGTGGACCATTCAGGCCGTCATCCTGATGATGTCCGTATTGATATTCAATGTAAACCGGCAGTATGAAATCGAAAAAGAACTTGCCAAACTGAAATCCGAGCAGGCGGAACTGCTGGAACGGGATTATACTGCTTTAAATCGCGCCTATGCCGTCAACGCAAAGCTGTTTCATGACCTGCACAATCATATCGGCGTACTGCGGCAGCTTCTCTCCCATAAGAAATCGGAAGAAGCGCTGCATTATCTGGACGAGCTGCAGGCCCCGGTACAGGAGATGACCGATACCATATGGACGGGCGACGAAACCATGGATTATCTCATAAACAGCAAAACCGCGGCGGCGAAAGCCGACCGAATCCCAATGGAGGTACAGGTGGAATTTCCCCGCCATACAAACCTGCGAAGCTCCGATTTATGCGCAATATTGGGAAACCTTCTGGACAACGCGCTGGAGGCCGCAGGTCAGGTTTCGGAACCTGAAAAGCGTTTCGTCCGCCTTGCCATTCGCCGTATCAATCAAATGCTGGTAATAAAAGTGGAGAACAGCTTCCTAGTTCCTCCTGTGGAAGAAGGCAGTGTGCTGATAACCACGAAAAAGGAAAAAGAGATGCACGGCTGGGGATTAAAAAGCGCCCGGACCGCCGCCGAGAAATACGACGGCATGATACGAACCGCTTATACGGACAGCACCTTTCAGGCAGTCGTCACGCTGTCTTATCAGGGCGCGCCCGCAACGCCGCAGCCCTGATTGTACAGGGCTGCGCCCGCCTTTGGGCAGTTGTCTGAATGTTTCCTTCTCTCCATGTCCTTCCAATATGTTTTCATTATCTGTTCATCATCAAATAAACTCATCATAATTGATACAGCCTCCTTTTCTCTACTAATCAGATATCCTTTTAGCCGCCGCAGGCCCGCAGAAAAATTTCGCGGTCAAAAACCTGCCGATTGCGGACACCTTCGCACAGCCTCCCTTTTTCGGTTATGATAATAATACAACAAACAAAAAAACATTTTCAGGAGGAAATCAAGATGCGTCATATATATATTCGTGGAATTTTAGCTTTGGTCTGGCTGGCCGCCGCCGTCATAAACGGCATATCCGGCGGCATGGAAACGGCTCTGCTCTATGTTATTCTGGGCGCCGTGTTCCTCTATTCCGCCCACGCGGCATGGAAAAAAGAAAAGAACGGCAAAGGAGGCAGGTAAAATGAATCCCTCTCTTCTCACTATCAATCAATTAAACGCATGGTATTACAGCGATAAAAAGGTTCTGTCAAATTTCTCCATCGATCTTGCGGCGCATGAAACAGCGGGGTTGATTGGGTTGAACGGAGCCGGGAAAACCACTTTTCTGAAGGTGCTGTCCGGTCTGCACGCCGCCTTTCGCGCCGAGGAAATCCGTTTTGCAGGACGACCCATTACATTCCGGGACAGAAATTTCAAGCCCCGCCGCTATACGGTATTCGCCGAGGACAGCTCTTTTCAATATTTCACCTTTTGGGAATACCTCGCTTATGTCTTTTCCGCTTACGGGAAAAAGCTTCCCGATGTATCTGAGCTGATACGGGGGTTTCACTTTGAAAACTATGGGGACGTTCTGTTAAAGGATCTGTCCATGGGAAACCGTAAAAAGGTATTTTTGATAACCGCCTTCGCCCTAAAGCCGGAGCTGCTTTTGCTGGATGAGCCGGTGAACGGACTGGATTTCCAGAGCACGGAGTATTTGTACGCACAGATTGCTGGTTATAAACAATACGGGACTCTCCTGTTTTCCTCTCATATTCTGGAGAGCATTACTTTGACTTCGGACCGGGTATTCGTACTGGAACACGGACAAATCCGACAGACTTTTGAAAGCGGTCAGATAGACGCCGCAAATATTCGGGAGGCTCTGCATGATGAAAATGACATTTAAGGCTTTTTCTAAAAAACTGTTCGGCGTAAAATACGAGCGGCTGACACGGACGCTGTTTGTATACTTGATTATATATTTGGGGCTGCATACGGCTGATTTTAAACTGCAAATCGCGCCCTTATATTTATATTGGATGGCCGCTGCCTTTACCGGAGGCGTCATGCTTCAGGCTCTATCTTCGGAGGACAACGCCGCCTGTCTGCGAAATATGCTGATGCTTCCCTTTCGGCAGCGGAATTTCGTCTTCTCCTATACGGCGGCTCTGGGCGCTTATACCTTTTTGACAAAGACGGCGGCGCTTCTGGTGATTGTGTCGGCAGTTTCCGTCCGGACTCCCGGAGAAATCTTAACCTGCGTTCTCTGCGCCGCATGGGGAGTGTTTACGGCCGCCGCGCTCTTCTCTCTAAGGAAGTATTGGTATGCCGTCCTTCTCCTCGCCTCTGTTGTGGCGGCCATGCTGATTATCTTCCAAAGCAGCCCATGGTTTTGGGCCGTCGGCCTCCTTCTTTCCCTCTTAATTCTGCTGAAGGCGGACGGATATGCTTTCTATCTTGAAGAGGGAGGGAAAAAGAAGAACACGCACAAACACAGGCGCTATTCAGTGCTGCGCTATCTCCTTCGGTATGTAAGCGCGCACAAAAACTACCTGCTGAATACGGCGGTCATGTGGGGCGCGGCTTCCGTGCTGCCGCTGCTTTTCAGACAGACGGAAGGACTGTTCGTCGTTTTGCTGGGCTTTGCCATCCTTTCCCTGAATACGCCCGTCTGCATTCTGCTCTCCTGCGACCCCGCGCTGGAACAGGCTCTGCGCATCCTGCCCGGCAGGGCCAAAATGTTCCTTGCCCCTTACTGCCTCTTCCTTTTCCTGTGCAATATCATCGCAGACAGTATCTTTCTTTGCAGCTTTTGGATTCAGACGGGATATTGCAGCGGGCTGATGATTTGCGCGGCAGTTTTCTTTGCCCTCCAGAGCGCGGTCTGTTCCGTTCTGCTGGAATGGTTTTATCCCATCCGGGGCTGGAAGATTGAAAGCGACCTGTGGCACCACCCAAGAAAATACCTTGTTCCCGCCGTTATGCTTCTGCTGGCGGGCGCTGCGGGGATTGTACCCATGATTATCCCCCTGCTGCTTGCGGCGCTTTTTGCAGAAGTGATTGTGCTATATTTTTATTAGAGCATATCTGCCGGAAACTGTTTTTCAGACGCCTCGTCTCCCGGCTGGGGCAGAGAATGCCGAGAGGCGGCGCCCCGCAGGCCGCTCATCCCATCACAATCTTAATCCATAACCTGCCGTTTTCATATCCGGCCAGAATCGTCCCGTTCATCCGCTCCGTCAGCGTCTTGGCAATCGACAGCCCCAGACCTGTGGATTTTCTGGACGCTTCCACCGTATAAAACCGGTCGAAAAGCTTCCCCACCTGAACCTCATTTAACCGGGAGGCCCTGTTGGAGAAAATAACCTCCCCCAGCTCCGTCAGCTCAACCTCCAAGTCCCCGTCGCTGTACTTTACGGCGTTGTTTATAATATTTGCAAACACTCGAAGAAGCGCGTCCCGGTTCAGCCTGCGGACAATTTTTTTCTCCGTGATTCGCACCTTGGGCATAATATTTTTTTCCTGCAATACCGCATAAAAACCCGCAATGCTCTCCTCCAGCACCCCGTTCATCACAATCTCCTCCATGACGAACTCCTGATTGGGAGCCGTCGTTACGGAATAGCAGAATAATTCTTCCGTAAGCTGCCCAAGCATTTCCGTCCTGTTTCTGATAATTGCCAGATATTTTGCAGCCTCGGCGCTCTTTTCACATGCGTCCAGCAAATCCAGATAAGCGCAGACGGCGGTGAGAGGGGTGCGGATATCATGGGAAATATTTGTGATGGCGTTCTTCAGCTCCAAATCCCCCTGCACATAACGGTGCCTGATTCTGCGCAGAGCCCTCAGCTGAATATTTATGCTGCCCGCAAGTCTGCGCATGGCCTTGTCTCCGGAGGAAATGGAAATCAGGGTGTTGGTATCTTCCTTCAGCTTCTCTTCAAAGCCTTGGCGTATTTCATCCGCCGCCCTCCTCATCAAAATTACCTTCATCATAAGACCGGCCGACAGCGCCGCCAGAACCCCGCAGAGTATGAAAAGCCAAACCATAATACCCACACCCCTCCGCCTTATTTTATATTTTTCTTCCGGAACAAAAACACTCCCGCCCCGGTGGTACACACTGAAATCAGCAGGGAATACAAGGGCATCTGCCACAAATTTATTGCTGTCATAAAGGAATACTGCATTGCCTGACCCGTGGGCAGGAAATCATAGACGAACTGATAGACCTCCCTCGCCGTTCCCGTCAGATACTTGGGGTTCGGTTCCGCATATGCTTCCATTCCCTCGGACTCCGACATGCGATAACTGGTAACATATTCCGGCGCGTCCAGCCTGCCGTTTACCACCACCGCCGGAATGAACAAACCAAGCACAAGCAGCAGACAGCCCGCCGCGGCGCCCGCCTTATTGCTGCATAACATCCCAAACAGCGTAAAGATGGAGCCAAACGCCGCCGTCAGCAGAAAGCTCCCCAGCAGTATCCACAGAAGCGTACTCATCTTCGTCTCAAACATCCCCAGCAGCAAAATTCCCAGCGCCGCCGCCGGAATGATAAAGCACAGGCACATAAGCCCGCCCGCCGCCAGACTGACAATGAGATTCGCGAGATAAATCCGCATCCTTGTATGTCCCACAATCAATTTATTCCGAATGGTGCCGTCACTGTATTCCGTCCCCAAGAACAAACTGCCAAATGCCGCCATAGCAAACCCAATCACAAGAACATACGCGAAAAAGCCGTTGTCCAGCACGGATTCTTCCTGATACTTAAGCCGTTCCAGATATTTCCTCCCCACAAGATACAGGCCAAACAGCACCATACAGATACACTCCACCCAAAAAACCTTATTTTTCTTCAACCGAGAAAAATTAGACGCCAAAAGCTTGCTCATATTGATATCTCCTATTCCAGTTCCGTCTCGACACTACGGTGCCCCTATAATGGAAGGGTTATTCAGCCGCATACGCGTCTGAAAACCCTTCCGGGCACCTTCGTTTCGAGACTGTTTTTAATATTCCAGTTCCGTCCCTGCACTGCAACGCCCATATAGGGGAGAAATTTTCAGCTGCATAGGACGCATCTGAAAATTCTCCCATGTGCCTTGGCACAATGTGTTTCCGTTTCGGGACTGTTTTTAATATTCCAGTTCCGTCTCGACATTCCTTAGCCGGACTTTCCTTCATCCCTGCCCAAGAATACTCATATAATAATTTTCAAGGCTCTCCTCCCACTCCTGCATGGAATTGACCTCGCATTTTTCCTTATCCAAAGCCAAGGCAAGCTCCGTAACCGAAATCTTTCCGAAAATATCCGCCTGATTTCCGGAAATCACCGTATAATCCAGCCCCTTCCCATCCAGCGTCCGGCACAGCGCCTTCATATCCGACACGGTCACGCGGATGCATTTCCGGCAAGCCGCTTCCAGCTCGGCGGCGCTGATTTCCTTTACCATCCGCCCTTTGTCAATAAAACCAAAATGCGTGGCAATCCTTGAAAGCTCATCCAAAATATGGCTTGATATCAAAACCGTGATATCATACTCCCTATTCAGCCTCAAAATAAGCTCCCGCATCTCCACAATCCCCTGAGGGTCAAGCCCATTGGCCGGCTCATCCAGCACCAGAAAGTCGGGATTGCCCGCCAAGGCTATGGCAATGCCCAGCCTCTGCCGCATTCCCAAAGAAAAATTCTTCGCCTTTTTCTTCCCCGTATCCTCAAGGCCCACCAGCTTCAACAGATCGGGAATCTCCTCAAAGGACGGCAGGCCAAGGATCCGATACTGCTCCTTCAGGTTCTCCTGCGCCGACATGTCAAGATAAATGGACGGCGTCTCCACCACCCCGCCCATCCTTCTGCGGCTCTTCTCGATTTCCTTCTCCCTGCCGCCTATCCCATAGAGAAAATACTCCCCCTCCGTGGGTTCCTGCAGACCGCAGATCAGACGGATTAACGTTGTCTTCCCCGCGCCGTTCCTGCCCACAAACCCGTAGATTGCACCCTTTGGCACATGCATGGAAAGTCCGTCCAGCACCTTGTTGTTTCCGTACACCTTCCTCAAACCATTGGTCTTCAAAACATATTCCATAGCTTTTCCTCCCAAGTTTTGGTCTGCTGACGCAGACCGCTCGCAGACGCTTCGGTTCCCGCCTCCTGCGCCTTAAAAATTCCTCTGTCTGATAAAGCTATTCTAACCCAAAACGGTTGAGAAAACGGTTAAGAAAATAGTTGAGATATGGTTGAGATTTTCCTTTGATAGCTTACCGAAATCATTTTACAATCTATTCTTCCTTCATCTTAAAACCGATGCCCCACACTGCCTCGATATATTCCCTATGCCCCGCTTCCCGCAGCTTTGCCCGCAGGTGGCTGATATGGGTCTTTAAGGAGCTCTCCGTGCAGTCCGGCGTATCCTCGCTGATTTCCTCCAAGAGCCTCGATTTTGTCACCACTTGGGACGGATTCTTCATCAAGAGCTTCAAAATGGCATATTCAGTGCGCGTCAGCTTCCGTTCGCAGCCCGCGGCGACGGCAATATGCCTGTCCGTGTCAAGGGATAAATCCTGATAAGTCAACAGCGCCCGGCCCCCGGCGCAGGAGGCGTCCCGCAGCTGTACGGCAATCCTAGCCAGAAGCTCCTTTTGGTGAAAAGGCTTGGTGATATAATCCGCCGCCCCGTCCAAAAGCAGCTCCGCCTTATGGTCAATATCCGCTTTCGCACTGAGCACAATGACGGGAACGCCTTTGATCTTCCCCAATACTTCTTCCCCGCTCAATCCCGGCAGCATCAAATCGAGCAGCACAAGATCCGGCTTCCTCTGAGACAAAACCAAGACCGCTTCCGTCCCCGAATAGGCACGCCAAACGCCGTATCCTTCCTTTTTCAGCATTTCCTCTATGGCGTTTCCGATATGCACGTCATCGTCTATGATCAAAATATGCTTCATACTGTCTCTCCCTAATTGTCGGCGGCGCCAAATCGGCCTTAAAACTGTTTCAATTCCTGCGCTTCATCCGTATTCGGTGCGATCTGTCCAGTGTCAAACCATGAAAAACAATTGTCACGATTTCATCAAAAAACGTCCCACATCTGGATTTTTCGGGTGCGAAAACCCGGAAAGCGCTCCGGCTTTATCATCCGCCTGCTAATCTTCCAGTTCAGAGGCAGGATATGACGCAATGTCAAGAGAGCGCCAATGGGAAAGGAACCCGCAATGCAGGTTCCCCCCAACGCACCATCCTACTGCAGCAGCCCCAGAATCATCTCACGGCTCTGGTTCGCCTGCGTCAGCACGGAAATCCCGGCCTGATGCAGAATCTGATAGGAGGCCTGCCGCACCATCTCCTTCGCCATATCCGTATCCCGTATCTTAGATTCCGCGCTCTGCAGATTCTCAGCCTTATTTCTGTTGTTGTTGATGGAATGCTCCAAACGATTCTGGGTGCTGCCAAACGTGCTTCTGAGGGCGGATATCTTTTCCAGCGCGCTGGACAGCCTGTCCACCGCCTTGGTGGCATACTTTATCTTTGTGATGCACAGGGAACGGATGCCCACCAGCGAAGCGCTGAATTCGCTTCTCTTCAGCTCTATGTAATCGGGATTATCATCGCTGAGCTGGACGCGGCGCTCCAAATCCTCCCAATCCCCCGCTTCCTCAAAAAAGATTTCGTCCTTTGCGCTTCCCGACACCCAGCTGATATCATGGGCGTCCATCAGCTTATGGGCAAGCTTCACCCGTCCCGTATCGAAATCCACATAGGCCGACAGCGGCGCGCCCGCCCCTATCAGCTTATCGTTGAGCTCGTCAATCAGCTCGTCCGCCGTATACGGCCCTTCCCTCAGCTCCATGTGATATACCTTTCCGTCCACACAGACGGACAATTCCGTTTCCCCGGGCTTGACCGCGACTCCGTTGGTGACATCCTTGGTTCCCATAATATAAGAGGGAACCATCTTGCCGTCTGTTTGATAAAACAGCTCGAAGGCGGCGTTTCCGCTCACGCCGTCGATGATATAATCTCCCTCTCCGGGCGCCGCCACCGCGTCGGAAAGGCTGAAATTCAGCGCCTTCTGATCGTTTCCGCCCGCGACGCCGCTGCTGATGCCGCCGACTCCCACCTGAATCAGCCCGGCCTTCATGCCCATATCCACCAGCTTTTCGTCAATTTTCTGCTGCAGGTGCCGTTTGATGTCCTCACTGCTGTATCTGCCCGGATCCAGTGTTACCTGTATCTTATGAACCGTTCCCGCATAGGTTAAGTCAAGGGACAATTCGTCGCTGACGCCCTTGTTAATCTCAACAGGCTGGGTCTTGATATCCTTTCGCCCAACCACATACGCCTTCTGCACAATCTGGGAGCCGTCCTTATTGCTGAAATTCTGCGCCGAGCTTTTCTTCGCACAGGCACACATGACATTCTGATAAAAATCCCCCGACAGATTTGTGAATTGATACTGGCTGCTCTTATTTACGGCGGTAAACGCCACGCCGTACTGATCCACCGTGACCGTGACTTTGCCGCTTCCCCCCACCGCCGCGTCTATCTTTCCCTGCAGCTCGGCCTGAAGCTCCGCATAAGTATACGGGGCCTTGTCGCTCACTGTAATGGACACGTCATGGTTCGTGCCGTTTTCCGTATACCGAAACTTCAAATCGTTATTCCACTGATCAATAGTCACCGGGCCGTTTAAATTCGCGCCGTCCACAATACTGTATTTTCTGGAATGGTATCCGGAGGAATTTGCCGTCGCCCTCTTGCTTCTGACCACTGTGGGCGGCAGCAGGCCGCCGCTGGCGGCGGAGGAGACATAGACGTTTTTATTCTTCATTTCATTGCCATTGGTATCCACCGCGGTCAGCTTCAATGAACCGTTGTCCCACTCGGCCTTCACACCCGGAATCATGGTGGTAGAGAAGCCATAGATGGACTCCATACTGCTGCCTCCATTATGATATTCCATCTTAAGGCTCGCGCCCGGTCCCTTATCCACAGTGCGGAAACCCAGCCGATTGCCAGACAGGTACGCCTCCACCTTCTTGGCGCTCAGCTTGCTGTTCAGCATCGTAAGAAACTGATTCCGATCATAAGTCCCGCCGTCCAAAGTCACCGTCTCCTTTGTGCCGTTGACTATAATCGAAAAATCCTGTCCCCCGGGGGGAATCGTAATGGGACTCTGTATATTGCCGGGAACCACAATATTGGCCGGGGACGCTCCCGTCAGCGGCCCGTACAGGGCTTCCATGGCGCTGCCCGCCGTACTTGTGTGGTAGGAAATGGATGTCCCGCTTCCCGCGGCGGCGGAGGTCAGCACCAGCTGTCCGCTATTGGAAAGGGAGGCTTGAATGCCCGTGCCCGTTTTATTCAGCTGTGTCTGAATCTGCGCCACAATGGAGGACGGGGTATAATTTCCCGCGTCCAAGTTCAGCGTAATGTTACGGGTGCTGCCGCCCGCGGTATATTGGAAAGTAAACTGATTGCTGCCCGCCGCAATCGTGATGGAAGGCGCCAGTGAGACGGTGCTGGCGCAGACCGCCGGACTCTCCTTAGTATTTAAGTATTTCAAAAAACTGCTGTCCCCCGTGCCGCATTTAATAGAAGTCCTGCCCCCGTCCATACCCTCCGGAAGTTTGGACGTCAGAGTAATTTTATTGCCGTTTCGCGACACCGTAATTCCCTTGTCCGCCCCGAACGCCTCATTGATTTTGTCCCGAAGAACGCCCTCCAGACTCTGCTGATTATAAGTTCCCGAAGGAATGGTGATAACCTTCGTCACCTCTCCGTTTTCGTCGCCCACGGTCAGCAGTATATTATTATTGCCGGAATTTATCACCATTACATCCCTAAGCTGGGGCCCCAGCTCCAGAACCGCCGGATAGTTATATTCAAATCCCACCATTCCCTCAATCTTCTGTGAGGAACCGGACGCGGTATCCGACCATGGCGTGACCGACTCGCTGCCCGAGGCGGCGGCGGAGAAATTGCGGTCGCTGCTGGACCCTTTCCCGGAAACCGTGCCAAAGTTATTCGCCGCGGTAATCTTATTGGCCTGAATCGTATCTTCAATGGCTTTTTTGATTTCATCCTGCGTGGGATTGGCGCTGGGGAATTTCACCGTATAAGTTTTTCCGTCCACGGTGATATTCATGGAATCGGAGGAGGCGGTTCCGGGCAGCACAATGGAGCTTCCCGACTGACTGGTGTGGTACACTGTCTCAATATACCCTTGAAACAGCGTGTCAAAGCCGTTATCGCTGCCAAAGGCCTTGACCGTCACATTGTCAATCTCCTGCCCCGATACGCCGTCAATACGAATTCTTCCGTTCTCCTCCTTGGCCAGAAGCTTCCCGCTGCTGACGCTGTCCGCCCCTATTTTCGCATTGATTTCCGCAATCAAATCCCCCATGCTGTTATATTGTCCATCCCTCAGCTGCAGCGTCACTGCCGCGGCGGCGGAATCCGTATTTTTAAAAGCAATTTGAAAGGTATCATTGCCGGAAGATAACGTGAGGGGAAATACTAAATCTCTGCTGCCCCGAAACCATGCGTCCTTATCCGCGGTGGTCTCATTCCTCACCTGAGCCTTGGATCCGTATTCATTATAATTTCTGGTGACAAACAGGGTGTCAAAGGCGCTGGAATTCCTGTCCACATTTACCAGACTGTCCGGGCCCTTGAGCTCGGAACGAATCTCCAGTCCCCTAAACGGAACATTTGTATCCCCCACGGAGGCGTATTGGGAAATCACGGACGCTTTCAGCTCCAGATTGTTCGCCTGAAAAAGTGCGTTTAATTTCCCCGCCAGCTCCTCCATGGTGTATTCGCCCTTGTCGATGACAAGATCGATGGGCGTATCCCTGCGGTTGGGCTGCAGGGTCAGGACGTTATTGTTATCGGTGATTTTAATCTTCGCATGCTCCACGTCCCGGGCGTCCGTATTCAACACATACCCTCCCCGAAATACCGCGTGATACTGGGAGACGCTGCCGTAATGCACATTGTCGTAGAACACGGAAGTGTAATCCGCGCCGTCAATTCGGAACATATTCCCCTTAAAACCGGTGACAATGGCGTCGGAGCTTCCCAGCTTGATGCCGGTGCCGTATGCGGACGCCTCCACGGAACTGCCTGTCAGCTGCGCGTTGATTAAGTCAATCAGCTGGGATCTGGTATACCTGCCCGCATTCAAGGACACGGACTTCTGCTCCACTCTTCCGTCAAAATACTCTATGGTAAAAGACATGGAGTCGTTTTTATTGGCCACAATATCCAGCCTCGCGGCCTCGCTGGAAAAGATCGTCGTACCGATCAGCGCTCCCATGGTGCCGCCCTTATACATATCATACAGAAGATAGGACAGACCGCCGAAAACGCAGTCAAGCATGGCGCCGCCCTCCAATGTGGCGTCAACATAGCCGTTCTTATTATATTCCACGAAAAATCTGATACTGTCGCTCATGGAATAAGCGATCGCATCGTCGATTTCGTCCAAAAGCTCCACGGTGGAATATTCCCCCGGCGGCACCGTGATCGTCATAATCTGGGGCTCGCTCGCCTCCGTCTCCCGATACATAAAAGAAAGTTCGTTCTGTCCCGCCGTCACCACATGCACCTGATCCGGCTCCCACTTCACGTCCCCGTTACAGCGATGCCAGAGGGGCTTGTGCTCCGAGAAAATATTCATCTCGTTAAATTCCGTAGTCTTTCCGACACGATCCAGCTCCTCCTTAAGCTGTTCAAATTCCGCCTCCAAGGCGGCCCTGTCGCTGCTTGAATTGGTTCCGTTCAAGGATTTGATTGTCAGCTCCGACATTCTCTTGATCATATCCTGCGCTTCCTCCAGCGCCCCGTCTCCTATCTGCACCCATGAAACTCCATCCTGAGCGTTGTACGTGCCCTGATTCAGCCCCCGGATTAATTTGCGCATTTTTTCGGAGATGGCCAGCCCTGCCGCATCGTCCGCAGCCCGGTTAATCTTGTATCCCGAAGAAAGCTTTTCCGTACTCTTTGCTCTTGAAGACGCATTGATGCCCAGCATCCTGTTAGCATTTAACGCCTCCAGACTATTCCTTAGCGAAATGCCCGCCATATTCAATTCCCCCATTTCCAAGACACAAATTCCCCTTTGTATCTTTTAATTATAACAGCCGCTGTTTTGGCGGCGCTTTACCGTGTAAATGCCTTGGTCAACGACCGCTTCGCATATGTAATTAAAAGTTATTATATACGAATTTGGCCGAAACGGCAAGTATCTTGGAAAAGGCGGATAATCCGGCCGCCTGCTTTCATCGACAAGTCTCGACAATTTTCGACAAATTTATCGTCTTTCGTTCAGCAGACGCCTTATATTTCAGAAAATGCCTCATGCCTTGGCGGACAGCACGCCTTTCGGCAGATGCCTTTTACTCCGGCAGGTGCTTCACGCCTTGGCAGACGGCACGCCTTTCGGCAGATGTTTTTTACTCCGGCAGACACTTCACGCTTCGACCTTCTCGGTATAGTATTGGGCCTGCGCGTTCCAAAGCTCATAGTATCTGCCGCTTTCATCCGAAAGCAGCTCCTCGTGAGTGCCTGTCTGCACGATTCTGCCCTTGTCAAACACCGCGATTTTGTCGCAGAAACGGCAGGAAGACAGGCGGTGGCTGATATAGATTGCGGTCTTATCCCCCACGATTTCATCAAACTTGGAGTAAATCTCCGCCTCCGCCAGAGGGTCTAAGGCCGCGGTGGGTTCATCCAGAATAATAAAGGGCGCGTCCCTGTAAAGGGCCCTTGCAAGGGCAATTTTCTGTGCCTCTCCGCCGGAAATATTCACACCGTCCTTGTCAAAATCCTTATAAAGCGGCGTATCCAGCTTCTTTTCCAGCTGTGCATACCGCTCGCCAAACCCCACCTCCTCTAAAAGCCTCTCCGCCTTCTCGCTGTCCCAGCTCTCGGCGCACGCCACATTATTGCCAAGGGGCATGGCAAGCAGGCTGTAATCCTGAAATACCACCGAGAAAATATCCAGATACTGCCTGTAATCATATTTCCGGATATTGAAATCATTCATGAGGATTTCTCCCTCGTCCGGGTCGTACAGGCGGCAGAGCAGCTTGATAAACGTCGTCTTTCCGCTGCCGTTCATGCCCACAACCGCAAGCCTTTCTCCCACCTTCAGCCGCAGATTGATATTTTTCAGAGCATATTCCTCCGCTCCCGCATATTTGAAGCTGACGTTTTTAAATTCAATATCATACCGTTTATCGCTTCGCTTTTCCACCGCCAGACTGCCCTGATACATGTCGTTTTTGATGGCAAAAAAGTCCAGATATACTTGAAGATATGGTTCGTTTACCTTAATTTTGCTGTTAAAATCAAAGATGTCTCCGATATAGCCCGTCATTCTGCGCAGGTACCCCACATATTTGATCACGCCGCCCAAAGGGAACGTTCCCATGACGCAATATAAAACGACAATCAAATAGGCGCATAGCTCCACCAGATAGTCCAAGACGATGGTGGGTACATTATAGAGGAGCGCTTTCTGTTCCGCCTCGGAAAACACCCTTAAATGGGTCTCGGCATTTTGCTGTTTTATTTTGAACCTCAGGGCTTCTTGGCGGTAAATGCGATTGTCCAGTCCCGCCAAGGAATAGCCCTGTCCCAGACGGTTTTCATCCAGCATCAAGTCTCCCATCTTTTTCCAGCAGATCGACATTTTCTTTCGACTATAGGAATCCATGAAAACATTTGCGCCGATACACACTAGAAGAACGGCAAAAAGAAGAATTCCCATCCCCTGAAAGCCCGCCTTGGCAATCAGAGAAAACATTTCTATAAAAAGCAGCAGACAGAAAAAGAAATTGACGAAGCTGCGCATCATATCATGCACCGTTTCCCTCATCTGCTTGACCCCATACCAGTTAATCCACGAGTTTTCTATGATTTTCCGCCTGTGCTTTCTGATATCCGGATTTTCCAGCTTGTCGTAATCCAGCGATAATACCTTTCGGTTAAACGCCGCCGCTTCCTCATTCTCCAAGACGGCAAGCTGGGTATCGGCCGTTCTCCTCAAAAGCGCCCCCAAAGCCCTGATCAGGAGATTTCCTAATAGCGTCACCGCCACAAGCAGGTAGATTTCTCCCCGGTCCCTCCCCTCATACAACGCCGTCACAATCTCGGAGGACAGCCATAAATTAAAATAAGGGGATATATTGTTGAACATGGTCTCCAGAAACTTGATGGGGAAATATTTGGGATTGTAGGCGCTGTACATCTTAAACGCCTGTATTGTTATGTTATTTTTACGCATTGTTATTCTCCTATTCCAGTACCGTCTCTGCACTACAGCGCCCATAAGGGGAAGAAAATTTCATCTGTATAGGGCACAGCTGAAATTTCCTTCCGGGCGCTTCCGTTCCGAGACTGTTTTTATATTCCAGTCCTCGCTTGTAAGAACTTGTTCCGGTCTCTTTTATTCCAGTTCCCGCAAGCGGGAACTTGTTCCGAGACAGGTTTTATGCGCCCTCGGGGATGTTTTGGAGGGTCTGGTCTTTTGGGCCGTCTTTATAATATTTGCTCTGGACGTCGAACATATAGGCGTATCTGCCGTTTAACTTCATAAGCTCCTCATGGGTTCCGCTTTCCTTGATGCGGCCGTCCTCCAGAAGAACAATGCGGTCGCAGAAGCGTGTGGAGGCGAAACGGTGGGAAATGTAAATGGAGGTTTTCCCCTTTGTCAGCTCGCGATACTGTAGATATAGATTGTTCTCGGCAATCGGGTCCAGCGCCGCCGTGGGCTCGTCCAGCACCAAGACGGGGCCGTCCTTGTATATGGCCCGGGCCAGAACAAGCTTCTGCATCTCTCCTCCCGACAAATCCACGCCGTCATCGTAAATTCCTTTCATCAAATGCGTGTCCATGCCGTTTTGAAGGCCCGCTATTTTCTCATAAATTCCAGCGGCCTTCATCGCGGCCGCCGCCCCCTCTCTTGCGGAAGGCCGCTCAAGATCCGCGCTGGCCACAAACTCAAAAACGGTAAACGCGGCGGGCCAGATTTCTTGAAACACCGCGGAAATCATGGAATAATATTCCTCGATGTTATACTCCTCTATCCGCTTTCCTCCTACCAGAATTTCTCCCTTAGAAGGCATGTACATCCCGCAGATCAGCTTGATCAGCGTTGTCTTGCCCGCGCCGTTTACGCCCACCAGCGCCAGACTTTCCCCGGCCTCAATGCATAGGTTAATACCTTTTAGCGTATCCTCCTTTGCGCCGTCGTAGCGATACCATACATCCTTCAGCTCAATTCTGATCGGCCCCGCAGGCAGCGCGCAGCCCTCTCCGTGATTGAAACGGCTGGGATAATCATAAAGCTCCCTGTAATACACAATCTTGTCCGCCCGGGCGCTCAGACCCGCAATGTCTTTGATTAACCCCTGTAGAAATCCCGCGATGCTCCCCACCAGCCCGAAATAAAAGACAAAGTCTCCCACGGTAATATTTCCCGCCGCCAAAGACTCAATCAAGACAATGTACGCAATGCCGTTCTGAAACAGAGTCATCACACCGGCCAGCAGCGCGGCCCAGACTCCCCGCAGGCTGCACCGCTTATCCCACATGAGAATATAAGCCTGATAATCCCGCATCAATTTATTAAGCCACTCCTCCAGCCCATACAGCTTGATATCCTTCGCCTTGGGGAAATTGTCGGAAAGCCTCTCCAAATACTCCTTCTTTCGGGACTCCTTCTCCCACTTGTGCTTATTTTTCTCACGATACCGGGTCTGCCAGCGGGTCGTAACATAAGAAAGCGCGGACACCAAAGCCACCGCCGCGAAAATAACCGGGTTCAGCGCCGCCATAAGAGACGCGTAAGTAAAAATCCCAAGGGCATGCTTAAAAAAGTTGTAAATATTCTCCCAAATAAATTCCAGCGAACACCTTCCCTCGCTGGCATCCCTCCATGCATAGCCCTCTATTTTCTTAAAATCCTGCCTCTCCGTATTCTCGTAATCCGTTTCATAGCCCACAAACGCCCCTATCTCATTCTGATACACCGTTGTGGGATAATAGTTCACACCGCTGAGCTTTCCCCTCACATATCGGCTTAACAGCTGCAGAACCATGAGCGCCGCCACAAAAGTCAGTGTCGTTACCGCCAGCTCTTCAAAAGTCCTCCCTTCCCCTATTCGGTCTATAAGAACCTTTGAAAAATAAGCGCCCACAAGCGAGCTCGCCACATCCAAAGGCCCTCTCGCAAATGCAAAAAAGAGAATGCCCTTGTGTGTATTCCACAGCTTCTTCATCGCCCACACAAGACTGCCCGGCTTGGAATATTTGCTTTTTTCCCTTGACTTTTGAACGGATTCGGATGCCGATCCGGGGTGTGATTTTTGGTTTTGGAGATTACTTTTTCTATTTGTTTCGTCCTTTTTCTTCACGCTTACATTCATTCCTTTCCTTGATATGCCGTATTTCTTAATTTCAAATACCTTTTACTTTTCCTGTACTTCCTTGATTTTTAATGCCTCTTCCTTTCTCTCGCTTCTTTCATTTCTCATGTCTCCTCCATTTCTTGCGCTTCCTTAACCTCTAACGCCTTCCCCATTTCTCGCGCTTCCTTAATCCCTAACATCTCCTCCATTTCTCGCGCTTCCTTAATCTCTAGCATCTCCTCCATTTCTCGCGCTTCCTTAACCTCTGACGCTCCTTCTATTTCCTTTTTCATTCATTTCTAATGTCCCCCTATATCCTGTGCTTTCTTGACTCCTCATATAACTTTTATATCACCAAAAGCACAAAAAAAGTGCGGTTTGATACCAAATGTCGAAAATTTGATGCAAACTGCACTTTTGGCTTCATCTCTATTTCCTTCTGCCATGCCTTAATCTCCTTATTTCCGACATGTCCCATCCTCGGTCACATATATCTTCTGCCTCCCATCTTCCGCAAAAATTCCCGTTGTTCTTCCTTGTCGGAATCTTGTAAACGACGCATATAACATCCTTTACCTTCAAATAAACACAATCTTTCAACGTAATATCGCCATGCACAACAGCAAACCGCACTCTCAGACCTCCTTCATGACATTCGCTGCAAGGCATGCATCGGAAATAAAATCTCGGTAGAAAAAGCCTCTTCCTCGGATGCTCTTGTCACATACCCCCCATACTTTTTCACAATGGCGTCCACACGGGCAATCCCAAATCCGTGCCCTTCTCCCTTTTTGGTGCGATAGTTTTGTTTCTTCCCGCCCGCCATGGTATTTGTCAGTACAAGATACAAGTAATTTCCTTTCATCTCCATATAGATACGAATCAGCCGCTCCTCCGGCGGCAGTTCCATGCATGCTTCCATTGCGTTGTCCAGCAGATTACTAATCACGATACATAAATCAAGCTCCGACACTTGGACGGATACCGGAATCTTCGCCTCCGCCTTCACCTTGATGTCCCTTTCAATCGCAAGGGAGAGCTTGCTGTTTAAAATAGCGTCCGCCATGCGGTTCCCTGTTTTGATTACGGTCTCCACATTGGTCAGCTCGTCATCCAGCATATCAAGATATCTCTCAATTTCCTCATACTCCCCGTTTGCCGCGTGAACCTTCATGGTCTGAATATGATGCCGGTAATCATGCCGCCAGCCCCGCATTTTTTCATACATATTCTCCACCTCGTCATAATACTTCCGCATCATTTCATTTTCAAACGCCGCCGTTCTCCCTGCAATTAATTTATCCAAAAACATAACTGCCTCCCGTCAAAATCCCAGCTTTTTAATTATCACATGGGACGTCCAAGACCATCCATATAAATTCTTATTCAAACTATGGAACGGCCGAAAGCCGTCCGTACCATGCTTGAACCCAATCACGCCCCCCCGCGTCTCTGTCACAGATATTTTATCAGCGCGGCGTGAACCTCGTTGTACATCCCGCGGCTGATGGGAATTACATCCCCGTTTATCATGGTGATTTCCGTTTTCGTTATTTTTGTAATATATTTCAATCCGACCACGAAAGATCGATGTGTCTTAAAAAAAGTATCATCCAGCTGTTCCATAAACCTTCCCAGCGTCGTTCGGGTACGGTAATTCCCCTGCTCCGTATGAATCACCACATGGACGTTTTCCGCTTCCACATACAAAATATCCGCCAGCGATACCTTGATATCCCCCTCCGAAGTGGAAATCAGCACATGTCGCTGCCTATAGGCCAAATGTTTCACGGCCCTGTCAAGCACCGGATACAATTTCCCCTTGTCCACCGGCTTTATCAGGTAATGAAGCGCCGACACATCAAAACCGTCGCTGAAATATTCATAATATCCGGTAATAAACACAATCTGTACCGCTTCGTCCCCGCGCCTCACGGTCTTGGCCAATTCAATGCCGCTTATTTTCGGCATCTCAATATCCAGAAGCAGAATATCGAAATCCTTTTCCTCGGAATATGCGAAAAGAAACTCCTCTGCTCCCGCATACTGCCTGACTTTGGCAAGATGGCGGTTTTTCTTCGCCCACAGGCCGACCAGCTCCAAAAGATACTCTCTTTGAGAAGCGTCGTCATCACATATCGCTATTTTTAGCTGCATTTTTCTCTCACTCCAACCCATACTCGGTATAATAGCAGAAATTACCGCTTTCCCCGCCGGTCCGGCGATAGAAAATCAGTAATTCCCGCAGGCGGACAGCGCATGCCGCCCTGCCCGAATGCTTGATATACAACAACTGTATCACGCGCCTTTCATTTTTTCAACCGGTTTTTCCCCATGCATGTTCCGGCGCCGCCTGACCGCTCCGCCCTCATTTTCTGAAGCCCGTTGTCAAAACCATGAGCAATCAATTTTTCCTTGTATTATTCCTTCCTGTATTATATAATAAAACGGAAAAGCTTTCAAATGCCCCAAATTTTCAGTGAAAAACACCGTCACTTACGAAAAGGGACACCGCAGGGAGGAAAATATGATTTACATTACAGGCGACACCCATGGCGAGTTTGCGCGCATCGAGACATTCTGCAGGAGATTTGAAACCAGCCGCGATGATATACTGATTATCTTGGGCGATGCGGGAATCAATTATGAGGGCGGCGCTCAAGATCAACCAAAAAAAGAATTCCTTGAATCTCTTCCCATCACGTTTTTCTGCATCCATGGCAACCATGAACAGCGCCCCTCCACCATAGAAGGTTACAAGGAAACATTGTGGCATGAGGGCATCGTATATTGCGAGGAGGCTTATCCCCATATTCTTTTTGCAAAGGACGGCGAAGTGTTTGACTTTAACGGACGGCAGACCATCGTCATTGGGGGCGCCTACAGCATAGACAAAATGACGCGGCTTACTTACGGATACGGATGGTGGCCTGACGAACAGCCTTCGGAGGAAATCAAGGCCTATGTGGAACAGCAGCTGGATGGGCTCGGCTGGATGGCGGACGTGGTATTAAGCCATACCACGCCGTTAAAATACGTGCCCACCGAGGTATTCCTGCCGGGCATCGATCAGAGAACTGTGGACAGGTCTACGGAAATCTGGCTGGATACAATAGAAGATCGATTGAAATACAGGAAATGGTATTGCGGACATTTCCATACGGCTAAAAAAATAGACCGTCTGGAAATAATGTTTGATAATTTTGATATGTTCTGCGGAGGGCGCTGACAATTCATCTCTTAAAATTTCGTCCGTCACGACTGAGGAAGATAAACCGCCGCAGGCTTTGGCAGGCGACAGAATATCCCACGCCGAGAACATACCGTTCCGGTTCCGCACCGGAACGGTAATCCATCCTTCCGTCATGTCCCTTCGTCCCGTATTTCGACTTTTCTAAGCAGCTTTTCCACATAGGCGGGCAGACAGAAGGCTCCTTCATGAAGCCTTGGCGTATAATATTTTGTCTCAATCCCCCGTTCCAGCCATTTCTCACCCTCTAGGTCATGAATCGGATGATATCTTCTGGACGCAAAGCCAAACAGCCGATACCCCGACGGATAAGTGGGAATATGCGCCTGATAAACCCGGCTGATGGGAAAGCTCTCCACAATACGCTTATGGGCGCGCAGGCAGGAGGCGGCGTCCGCCTCATAAAACGGACTCTCATGCTGATTCACCATAATGCCGTCTTCCTTCAGGGCCTTATAGCAGCTGTCGTAGAACTCCTTGGTAAACAGTCCCTCTCCCGGCCCGAACGGACCCGTGGAATCCACAATAATCAAATCGTACATATCTTCCTTGTTCCGCACGAATTTCAGCCCGTCCTCATAATAAATATAAAGCCGTTCATCCCCCAGACCGGCGGAGACCTTGGGCAGATATTCCATGCATGCCTGTACCACCTGTTCGTCGATTTCCACCAAATCAATCTGTTCGATTTCCGGATACTTCGCCAGCTCTCTTACGGCGCCCCCGTCCCCTCCGCCGACGACCAGTACCTTGCGCACATTGGGATGTACCGCCATGGGCACATGCACTATCATCTCATGATAAATGAACTCGTCCTTTTCCGTCAATATCACGCGGCCGTCCAGCGCCAGAAACCGCCCGAACTCCGGCGATTCAAACACGTCGATTCTCTGTAAGCTGCTCTCGCCGCTGTAAAGCTGTTTGTTTACCCGTATAGATAATTGTACCTCGGGCGTATGCTGCTGCGAAAACCACAATTCCATATCCTGCCTCCTTTCTACAATGGCCGAATCTTCTCCTATCAATTTTTCAGCCTGTTTCCTATTGTTCAGCGCTTGATTACCGTGAGTATCCAATGCTTGTTGAGCAATGAACCAAGCGGACCTGCCCGCACGTATATAACGCCATCTTTCAAAGCTTGGCGAATGGCAAGGGCCGCATACTCCATGGCCGTCTGCCAATTTCTGCGGCAGGCTTAAACGCTTTGATGCCATTCATCTCCTCCGGCTTATTCCGCCCGCACCTTTTTTCTATCAAAGTAAAAGCGCCGTCCTTTTTATATCATAAAAGCAGGTGACGCTTTATCACCTGCCTTGAAAAACTCCGTACCCTCTTCTATGGGCCGCAGCCCGTATCAAAAGCGGTCACAGCCCTGTCCGGACACTTGAGGATAACAGATATATGGTTTTAGAGTCTATATAGCAGATACTTTACTTTTACCACTCTTATCGACCGTTTCACAAGTTAGATGCGCGTCGGCGCGTAAGGCTTATAAAATTTGAGTCCTTGACTTCCAATCAGCATGATGCCTGCATGGAATACTCTATGTATCTGTTTCCATACAATCATGCTTAAACTTCCTGTCTTTTGAAACGATACTTTATTTTAACATAGAAAGAAAGCGTTCGTCAATTACAATTTCATCCGCGCTCCTATTCCAGTTCTATCTCCTGCTGGACGTACCTAGGCTCCTCAATCAGCCCAATCCCGGTAAAGACCGCCCAGACATACGGGGCCCCGTATACGTTCAGCGTCTTGGGGCCTATGATTTCCCTAGGCGCCTTCTCCCCCACTTGATCCTGAATCAGCTTGTGATAGGCTTTTTCAAACGTACTTCTGGTGATGGAGCGTTCCCGCCTGTCGGTAAACAGCTCTCCCCCCTTGATGACATAGGTAAAGGGAAGTCCCTTTTTTGTCAAAAAACTTTTTCCTTCGTGTTCCTGTATTACATCCCATAGATTTGAGATGGTTATCCTTGTCGTATTGAGCTTCATATGCTTCCTCCTGCAATAGAATCGCTTAATGAAATGGTACTCGCAATATGAAGTATTGTCAATGAAAAAAACAAAGTCCGGCCTTTTACAAACGGTATTTTACCCTCAAGGGGCAGCATTGAAAATCGCGAAATCCTGTTCTGCGATGTATAACGGACAGGATACACAGTGACATGAAAGGAATCGGAGGTGCGTCCATGCCGGAAACAGCTGTCTGTGTTGACAATACAAAAGACTTATGCCGATTCTGCCGATTTACGTGCTGATTGGAACAGGGAGCTTGTGCAGCCCCTCCGACAGTGGTATAATCAGGACAAAGCGGCTGCAGGTCATATCAGAAAGGGCTTTGCTTGCATGGGAGGTTTCACAATGATAAAGTATAATGTTGCGCCTGCGCAGTGCAGTCTTGCCTGTTATCCGGCCGATGACGACAGAGAGGAACCGGACCTAGACGATGCTGCAGAATGGTTTGGAAAAGCCGCGGGACAGCGGACATTTATACCAACGCCGCCGCGCGTATTGGAAGCGACAGAAGCTAAATTTGTTTCCTAGGAAGGCATTGACGACCTTGTAAATAAAGGATCGGATTTTGGATAGATATATTTCTCAAGCGAAAGGAGAAGAAATGGGAGAGGAAAAGAAAATTGAATTTACACAGAAATGGATTGGGGACGCAGTAAAAAAGCTTCTGCAGAAAGAGGACATTTATGAAAGCGATATGGAGAAAATCAAGTATCTGCGTATTGGCGATTGTCATTTTGCTTACGAATACTCGCTTGAAATGAGCACGGCGGCGCCGCCGGAACCCTACTGCGGCGACCCATACTGCGGCGACGAGTGGGAGCCGGACGTCTACGGACCTTTGATCGGCAGATTTATTCAGCTATACATAGACTATGCAAAGGAAAACCCCTTTGTTTACACAGACTCGGAAACAGGAGAGCGTACTTTTCAGCTTTCAAGCTATGCTTTTTGGAATCAATATGAAGAAGAATATAAAGAATCAGATATGGAAGAATATCCGGATGATTGTTGGGAACAGCGGAAATCTTTTGAGAAAACCATCCTGCACGAAAGATATAGAGAAGAAACGAGCGACGAGGATGCTTACGAAGAATGGTTTCAGCGGACAGGCTGGGGCATACAGCAGGATATTGGTCTATTTACCGGGCTGGAGGTGCTGCGGCTTTATGGGGCAAAATATCAGGATCTGACTTTCTTAAGGGAGATGCCTCGGCTGCGCGTATTGGAGGCGGCAGAAACTCAATTTGTTTCCTTAGAAGGCATAGACGACCTCGTGCGGCTGAAACAGCTTTGCTGCTGGCTGGATTAGGGCGGCGATGATATATGTAAGAGCGCTGCGCACATTTCAACCGTTATGAAGATATGTCAAAATTTATTACAGGTCACAGGGGATAAATGTGTCTATATCTCTAATGAGAATGATTATGATATTACAGTGGATTCAGATTCTGACGAGGAATCCGATACAAATACGCGCTATGGAAGTTTACTGCAGCAGCGTTATACCATGCAGTATCCTATACTGTCCGCAAAATGCGTGGATCATTTTGCCCGGACAGGAGAACTTTATCCGGGGGGGGCTGCTAAGGAGAGAAACTATTGTTCCTGTTTTACCAACGACTTATCAACGGACAAGGAGGCGATGCAGCCGTCGCCTTCCGCCGTCAGCATGACGCAGGGATATTTGGCGGGAATTTCCCGAAAGATAAATTCCCCTTCTCCCCTCTGGAATTCAAAGAGAACCCCGTCCGAATAAAGAGCCGTCCGGCTGCAGTTACTATAGCAGATCACCGTATAATTCCCGCTTTTCAGCCTCCTGACGCTCTCCGGCACAAGATAGACAAAGGGCGTTTCGCTCCACTTGGCCTTATATTCATAGAATAATGAGGCGGGCATCCGGCCTTCCGGCGGAAAAAAGCTGCGCTCCGCTCCCCGAAAGTCCGGCGCTTCCCCCACGCTTTCCACTCTGATTTTCCTGTCCCAGCCGCAGACCCACAGATTTTTCTGCCTGACAAGCAGCAGAAAGCCCAATCGGGTACACAGCCTGTCAAACTGCAAAAAGAGCCCCCTAGGTCCTTCTTCTCTCAGGCAGATACAGTTTGCCCCTGCCTGAAGCATTAGCTGCATGTCTTCCAGAATCAATTTCTGCCGTTCCGCCTCCGAAGCCGCGCTTGGCAGAGAATAACAGACTGCTTTGGGCGTAAAAATTTCCCCGCTCAGCCATAGCTCCTCCATACCGCAGATTTTCGTACTCCTAAGCTCCCGCAGGGAAAGCGGTACGCAGAGGCTGTCCAGCATCCTGCCATCTTTGGCCTCCAGACTCGCGTCCATCCTGTATACATATGGGTCTTTCACCGACAGCCAGAGACGGGGCTGCAGCAGAACGGCCTCCAAGAGTTCCTCCTGCCCAGCCCTCTGCCGACATTCCAATACCGTATTCTCCTGCCTGTCCGTAAGGCGGACTTTAATCACCGCATCTTTCTGTTCCGCGGGGCCGCACGCGGCGCCGCATTCCCCGGACGCCTCCTCTGTAATCGCGAATTCCCATGTCAGAAAGGCTTTGCCGTTTTCCAGCCTGCATACGACGCTCACCCCGCAGCCGGACGTACTCCTGTCAAATTTCATGCGGTGTCCTCCTATTCCAGTTCCGTTCCTACACTACAGCGCCCCTATAGGGAAGAAAAATTTCATCCGCATAGGGCGCGGCTGAAATTTTCTTCCGGGCGCTTCCGCTCCGAGACTGTTTTTTATTCCAGTTCCCACTTATGGGAACTTATTCCGTTCTCTTCGTTACGGTGCCGCCGGCATTCTCAACGGTCTTTTCGGTCGCGCAGTATTTCCGTGTTTTTCTCCACTTCCGTTTTTCCCAGAGGATAGGCGAACTGTATGATGAGAAATACAATCAAATAGCAGAGGCCCGGCACCAGCGTTGCGACGGTGTAAATCCTGCCCGCCACCTCATCCGTCTGAGCGGGGGCTTCGGACACATACCCTATGGCTGTCAGCACGAAGCCGCCCACGCCTCCCGCCAGAGCCTGTCCCACCTTTCTGGCAAAGGAATAGACCGCGTAAACCGAGCCGTCCTCCCGCTTTCCCGTTCTCACTTCCTGATAATCGATAATATCCGTGATATACGCCCAGATGACCAGATTAAACAATCCCGTCCCGATGGTCGCAAAGAAAAGAATCACCATAAAGGGCGGTATGCTTTTCAGCCGCAGAAAAAACAACAGCAGATATAAAGCTCCCGCCGCCAGCATCCCAAGAGCTCCCGCCTCCTTTTTGCCGAACCGGGCGGCAATCTTGGAAGCGAAAGGCGCCAGAATCAGCGTTCCCGCCACGCTTATCACATTGACGATTGACATGACCTTGGCGTCCTTAAAATAATCCAGAAAGAGATAATTGTTCATGGTCTGGCTCAGCAGGCTGGCCAAAAGCAGCATCAGCGCCGCGCACACCAGCGCCAGAAGGGGCCTGTTCTTCCCAAGTCCCTTGAGCATCTCCCAGACATTGTCCTTCTGCCCTTCCTTTTTATCAAAGAAAACCCGCTCCCTGCAAAGATAATAGCAGAGTACATAGCAGATAATGGCAAATACTCCGAAAATCGCCGCCGTGACGGTAAAGCTCACCGGTTTTACAATCTGGCTGCCCTCCGCGTCCGTCTCATATATAATCAGCGGCACAAGCACTCCGATCACAAGTCCCGCAAGGCTGGCCCCCACGCTGCGAAAGGTGGAAAGAGACGCCCTGCCCTCCACGTCCGGACTGATGACCGAAGCCATGGAACCATAGGGAATATTGATGGCCGTATAACAGAAGCTGCTCCATAAAAGATACGTAAAAATCACATAGGCCAGCTTTGCCGGGTAAACCCAGTCCCTAACAAAATACAAATACATTATCGTGCTGGCAGCCGCCACCGGAATGCACATGCGGCGTATCCATGGTCGGAACCGCCCATCATTCGCAGGCTTCATATTGTCTACGATGCGTCCCATAGTCACATCCGTAAATGCGTCCACAATCCTTGCGCCCAAAAAGAGCAGCCCCACCACATAGCCGCTTAAGCCCAATACCTTGGTATAAAATATCATCAGATAGCTGCTGGCGAAAATAAAGCTGAAATCATTTCCGAAATCACCGAACATATATCCTATTTTATCACGAAAACCAAACGGCGGAATCGTTCCCGCATCCACCGCCTTCACATTTCCCTTTTCATCCGCTTTTCCTTCCATAAAAAATCCTCCCCGGCGCTGCATTTTCTAACTTATCTCCTGCATTTCGCGGGACGCATGTCCTGCAAAACCGCACCGATAAGCAGTTCGGAAGCAGTTCTCTTCCAAACTTAGCATTTCACGCCGGGAAGGAAAATATACATATTTGATTTTAATTCCGCCGCATCAGCTGCTGCCCGCCTGAATTTTATCCGGAATCCACTTTTTGATCATCTTATAAATTTCGTTCATGTCAATGGGTTTGGACAGAAAATCGTTCATGCCGGCCTGCCGGTATTCCTCCTGCTGTTCCCTTGCCGTATTGGCCGTCAGCGCAATCACGGGCACCTTCTGATAATAGCCGCCCTCCAGCTTCCTAATGGCCTTCGCCGCCTCGATCCCGTTCATCACCGGCATAAAATGATCCATAAAAATCAAATCATATCGTTTCTTTTCCACCATTTCCAATGCCTGACGGCCATCGGAGGCAGTTTCAATCCGCATTTGCAGGGGCTTTAGCATTTCCTCCGCAACCATACAGTTAATCTCATTGTCGTCCACAATCAGAACGCAGGCCTCGGGTGCAAGGAAATCCATCTCGTCATTCCCCGTCCTTCCTTTCCCGCCGTTTCCGCCCTGTGCCTTCCTCTGTCCGTTCCTGCCCTCTGCCGTTCCCTGACCGTTTTCGTATTTTGCCGCGCTCTCTACATTTCCGCCCGCTGCCGCATTCTGCCTGTTTCCGCTCTGTGCCGCCCTGCGTCCATTTTCGCCCCGCGTCTTTCCCTGTCCGTTTCCGCCCGCTGCCGTTCCCTGTCCGTTCCTGCCCGCTGCCGTTCCCTGTGCGTTTTCGCCCTCCGTCTCTTCCTCCGGGCCGTCTGCGCTTTCCAGAAAATTACAGAAATTATAGCTGTAAAGGGGCTTATTCATGGAAGGCATTCCCTCCGGGAAATCATTTTCTGCCATGGGATTTAGCATGCAGCAGACTACGGCGCCCAAATCCGCAGTCTTACGCTTCTCCTCCTCGCTCAGAGCGCCGTATTGATCCGTGAAATAGAACACAGGCAGCTTGGCTGCTTCCGCAGCCCCCAAATCCGCCCCATAGGCAAGCCCGTACCCCTTGGCCAGCCGCTCCAGCAGACGATTCGCGGCTTCGCTCTTCATATTTCCCATAATCAAGGCCTGAAAATCCTTCCGAATCTGCGCCGCCCTGCTCCCGTCCACAATTTTTTGGTGAATGGTAAAATAAAACTCACTGCCCTTTCCATATTCGCTCCTAACGCCAATATTTCCGTGCATCAGCTCCACCAGCTGTCTTGAAATGGACAAGCCCAGCCCCGTACCCTCCTTGTGATGATTTTTTGCCGTATCCACCTGCTGGAACGTGCCGAAAAGCCTGCCCAGATCCTCCTCCCGAATTCCCTGTCCGGTATCCTTCACCGACACAAACAGCTCCAAATCCTCCTCTTTCACCTGATTTACTTTGACCGTAAGGCATACAAAGCCCTCCTCCGTAAATTTCGTGGCATTGTTCATCAAGTTAATGATAATCTGGCGAATCCGAAGGGCGTCCCCATAAAGTCTCGCAGGGACGTCCGGATCGATATCATAGAGCAGCTCCACAGGTTTGCCGCCAATCCGGTTCAGAAGTATCATTCCCAAATCGTTCAACATTGTCATAAAATCGTATTCTTCATCCACCAGCTCCATTTTCCCAGCTTCTATCTTGGACATATCCAGCAGGTCGTTGACAATCGCAAGCAGCGCATTGCCGGAATTGCGAATATTCATGAGGTATTCCCGGTCCTGCTTGGGCAGGTCTCTGCGAAGCATAATCTGGGTCATCCCCACAATGGCGTTCATGGGGGTGCGGATTTCATGGGATACATTGGAGACAAAAGCAGATTTCGCCTGATTTGCCGCATCCGCCCGTTCCTTCTCTTCCTTCACGCGCTCCATCAGCACATACTGCTCCGTCACGTCCACAAGCAGCAGGCAGTATCCTGACAGCACGCCCTTTTCCCGAATCTCCATAATTTTTTTATGATAATATTTTCCCTCAATCTGCTGTATCCGCTCCACATCCACAAAAAGCTCATACAATTTCCCCTGAACCATCTTATTTTTGCGCATGGAATTCAGCTCCGAAAATACCTTTTTGGCGTAGACATTGGAATCCAGATAGCCGTACAGCTCATCCACAATCACAAAGGCGTCCTGAATCTGCTCAAACACCCATTCTCGTCCGATTTCCATGACGCCGAAGAATTCATCCCTATGTACGCTGATAATCATCGATAAAATGGACAGGGAAGCACAGATGGGCACAATATCAAAGGAGAAATTAAATACCAGCATCAAAATCAAAGAAGCGCAGATGACCAGCTGCGCCCCCGCCAGTTTTGCAAGGTTATTGCGCTCCGACGAAACCTTCACAAGAAACATCCGTACCGTCGTATAAATCATTCCGCAGAGCATCAGGATGCACACAACACTGTAGCGCATCAAATACAATACCCCCGGCTGGGACTGTATCAACACCAGCCCAAACCGCTCATTCCAGTAAAAATGCAGACTTTGAAACACAAGCGGGAAACCGTCCCCGGCCCATATGGAAATCAGGAGCATCACGTCTAAAACACACCAGAACCCAAAAACTGCTTTCACCCATTTATGCCGCTTCATCCTCAGATACGACCATAGAAACATGCCGAACATCAGATAAAAAACCACATTGCCGAAATATTCCATCTTCAGCGCAATCAGCGCGCTCTCAGAGGTCTTGGTCTGCAGCAGAAGCATGTAGCTTCCGTTAATAATCAGGCACCCTAAATTGGCCAAAAGCAGATACATGGACGCCCTGCTCTGAACCCTCCTGACCAGCGATACGCAGCCCGCAAGCGGAACCAGAACGCCCAGCAGCTGTATGACATGAACCATTACACGAATTGCCATCTCATTCCTTCTTTCTCTCTATTTTTAAAATTCCGGGCCTTAGCCCATGACAAGTCTAAAAGCTCATTTCCTCGATTTTCTCAGCGCTTCCCTGCGGCTGACCGTTGTTTTCGCAAAATGGGTAAATTCCAAGCCAGCACACGCTGCCGACTTGGAATTCCTTTACACACTCACATCCACCGCGCCTACAGCGCCCCCTGCGTCCCCAGCGGCGCCCACATCAGCCGCCGCCACGTCAACCACGGCTCCCGCCTCCATCGTCATGGCCGCAGTATTCATGCTCTCGTATGCTTCCATTATCAATTCCAGTTCCGGATCATTCATAGGCCCGCCATAATTGGCTCCCAGCCCCGATCTGCTTTCCTCGATGTCCTTATGCTCCCTAATCTTCCGCGTCTTTTTGCGCAGCTCCAGTTCCCTGCGCAGGGCCCGTTCCTTGGTTTTCCGTTTCGCTTCGGCGGCCCTCTTGCGTTTCTTCTCCAGCTGCGCTTCCTTTTCTAGATTCTTAACCTTTGCCTTCGCCTTGCCGATGACCTTTTTCAGCTTATTCAGCGCAGATCTAATCTCGCTGGCTTCCGCCCCGCTCGCCTTGACGGAACGCATCTGAAAAAATAATCTGGACTGAATTGCCTTCAGCCCCGGCACCTTTTCCATCTGGGCAATGAGCGTCAAATCCATGGTGGCGTCGTACAGATTTCTTCGCTTCTTGGGATCCATGGCTTTCTTAAAGGCCTCCTCCTGCTTCCTGAGCTTTTCCATGAAGCTGTTGACCTTCTCTTTCTGCTCCTTTGCACTCTGCTGTCTCTCCAGATAATTCTGATACGCAAGCCATGCGCTCTGTTTTTCATCCTGCTTCTCCTGCAGCTTGGCTTCTTCGCTTTGATTCTTTCCGGCTTTTTCGTCCTCTTTTCTTGAGTCGCCGCGCACTTCCTGTCCTGCGCTCTGGGCGTTCATCCATGCCGCCTGCGCGCTTTCCGGCCTGTGCCAAATATGCTGTGCCGCCTGTTCCGGATTCTGGACGACGGTATGCCCTGTATCGTGCTGCGGTATACTCTGTTCCGCATCTTGAGACGGCGGCACCATACTCTGTCCCGCGCTCTGGGACTGCGGCGGCATGTTTTGTTCCGTATTCAGAGACTTCTGCCTCGCCGCCTGCCCATGCTGCTGCATGACCCGTATTCTCCCCTGTAAAGTCTCCTCGTCTTCCTGCGTGTGCCGATTGTTTTCCGACCCGGCCTGCTCTCTTTTCTCCATCTCCCCGGCTTCCTGCCGCACAAAGCTCTGCGCCGCTCCGCCCATAGGTTTACTCACATCCGGCGGACTGCCCGCCCCCACCGCGCCGACGCTTCCGTAAGAAGCCAGCCCTCTCCTCGATACTCCTTTTAATCCATCCATGATACTATGCCTCCCACATCCTTGTGATGATGCCGTCCACACGCGGACAGCCCCTTTTCCTTATTTTATCATTTATATCGTCAGAAATTGCTTAACTTAAAATATTTGAACGAAAAATACACCGGAAATATTTTGCTGAAGTTTTATATCAATCATCAACTAGTGTGCCGGCCTAATTATATTTAACATAACTATCAAAATTAACTGTTCGCAAAATAATTGGCAGGCAAGGAAACTTTTTTAGCTAAATGTAATCGAGCCAGAGCACTAGCACAACAGGTTCAATTATGTTTTCCATAAGACGCGTTTTTCCAAACTGCCGAATCATGAGACGGTCAGATAAATGCTCTTGAGACAATTTGAGGGCCGCGCAAAAAATATTTGCGGCAGTTTAGGCAGGACACTGAACTGTTATAAATATTTACTTCTCCATGAACCGTCATTTTTTATTGACAGGAAATGACTAAAATTATATAATAGCCAAAAAGGAGCCCTAGCGGTATTATTAATGAATCAGCCGCATCGCTCCTTTGAACCCTCAAAACATCTATCCGAAAGACCCCAAGGAGGCAGCATGCATTCCCATACATCCCCCGCTCAAACACAGAACAATCTGAAAGTCACCTACATCCATCACAGCGGTTTTCTGGTGGAAGCTTCGGAAGCCTATTATCTTTTTGACTACGAAAAGGGGACTCTTCCCCCTATGAATACCGCAAAACCCATACTGGTGTTCGTAAGCCACGGACATTCCGACCACTACAATCCCGAAATCTTCTCCTTCCTCGCCTCCATGGGCATGAAGAGCATAACCGCGGTCCTATCCAACGATATACACAAAAAACGCTTTCCCTCCTGCCTCATGCCAGCTTTATTGGACAACATGGAATCCGTCCGCAGGGAAGGCTTTATTCCCGTTATCAAGGCTTACCACAGCCAGACATATGCCCTTCCCTTTCATACCACCCTGCGGACCCTCCTCTCCACGGACAAGGGCGTCGCTTTTTACCTGACCTGCCCCGAGGGCGCCGTTTATCATGGGGGCGATTTAAACGATTGGATATCGGAGGAGACTCCCGAACAGGAACGCCGCCAGATGACCGGAAGCTATCTTGCCTCCATCGCCGCTTTAAAAGGAAAAACCATTGACGTCGCTTTCCTGCCCTTAGACCCCTGGCTGGGAAAATATTATGCCAAAGGATTTGTGACCTTCCTGCAAACGGCATTGGTAAAACAGGCATACCCCATGCATTATTGGGATCAGCCGGAAATCATTGACCGATTTCTGCAGGAATACCCGGAATATGCCGAAATAATCGTGAAGCCCGAACCTTCTCCCAGAACATGGCAGGCTCCTTGAAGCACGGTAGACTCCTTGAAACATGGCAGACTCCCAAAAGTGCGAAAATCTCCTTGAAGCATATTGCTTTCCCCTCAACCCACGGCAATAACAGCCTCAAAGATTCAGCAGCACCTTGACCGCAAAAAATCCGTTTTCCCTTCCGGCCTCCATAAAACCGTTATATTTTTCCGCAATTAATTGGACGGATTTCAGCCCCTGTCCCTCTCCGCTATGCTTGGACGAAAGAATCCTGCCCTCCTGCATCGGGGCAATGCTTCGGCAGGGATTGCTGATCTGCAGGACAATCACGCGCTCCGAGGTCTGTCCGATTTTCAGATGCACCTGCCGCTGAGGTTCCGGAAGGTTCCTGCATTCATCCACGGCATTTTCCAGCAGATTCCCCAAAAGCACACAAAAATCAATATCCTCCACCAGAATCTTTTCCTGCAGACGGATGCCGAAGCAGGTCTTGATTCCCAGCTCCCGGCATTGTGCGGCATAATGATTTAACAACGCGTTGACCGCGGAGGACGCGCAGTAAATGACGCTCATGTCGGATATTCCCGCCGTGTATTGTTCCATATATTTTTCCAGTTCCTCATAATGCCCGTTGGCCGCCATCTCCGCAATCACAGTGAGCTGATGTCTGAAATCATGGCGCAGGCGGCTTGTCTCCTGAACATAAGACAGCAGCGTATGGTACTGCTCCGCCTGCATTTCCAGATACCCGGCCTTGCGAATCATCTCCTGCTTTTCAACAAAGCTGTAAGCGATTTTATAAAACATGATGTAGATGAAAAGTACCAATATCAATAGCACAAATAGAGCCAGCATATATATTCTCATAAACCTGCCTTCGTACATGCCCAAATACATGACACTATTGTCATAAGGGACAAAAAAATAGGCAAAGAAAACAAAAGCGGCAGGAAATACCCACACCAGCCTCCACACGCGCTCCTCTTGAAAACAATGCACCAGCCAGCCAAGATGCTTCTTCGCCGGATACAGCAAAATAAGTATTGCTGCAAGTTCAAAAGTTATCTGAACGAGAAACGGAGTCAGCTCCACGGAATCCTTTATGGTATGAGCAGGAAACAAGAGTATGTCCGCTATATGGTAAACAAGATATGAAAAGGCCCCTATCACACAGGCCGTCATGAAAATAAACCATAAGCGAAAACGAGGCAGGTCTACCTCCTTCTGATACAAATATAAGAATCCTCCCATAAAAAGCAGCATACCGACCAGACTGCTGATTTGATCAGGAAACACAAAATATACCAAAAACATAAGAATTTCCATCCCCAAGCTGGAAATCAGCAGCTTAAGAATCAGCCGTCCCATGCGGCTCTTTATATCGCGATACACGGGCAGAAAACAAAATAAGGCCAGCGGCAGGTACATCAGCGTATCTCTTGTCAACAGCAATGCTCTTCTGACGTCATCCATTTTCATTATCCCGCCTTTCTCTACATTTCCCCGCCCGCCGCGCTACAGCTCCTCATTAAGCTTTGCAAACTGATAATCGTTATATTTTTTCATGATTTCCAGATGACTGCGTCTTCTGATTGGCAGGAAAATGCCGTTGGACATTTCAAAGCTCTCGCTGTCCGCCTTCCTGATGTAATCCATATTGACCATAATTCCTCTGTTGCACAGCAGGAATCTTTTCTCTTTTTCCAGCATGACACAGATAGAGGAAAATGTAACACGGCATCTCTGCTCCCCGCCGTCTTCCATCGTAAATATAATATATTTATCATGGGAAATCAAATATTGAATTTTGGAAAGGCTGAGACGCACCTTCTGCTTTCCGCTGTAAAATTCCAGCATCCTTGCCTGCATATGAAGCCTGCGACGCACATCGTCCAGCAGCTTCTCCATTCTCTCAAAAGTAAGACTCTCTTTTTCCACATAGTCAAAACATGCGTGCATCCCCACCGCACGCCAGATGTCGTCCCTGCTGGCGGTGAGAAATACAATCAGACTGTCCGCTTGGGACGCGGCCAGTCTTCGGGCAGTCTCTATTCCGTCCATCCCGTCATGTCCGCCTATTCTACTTATCCCGCCTGTCCCGTCCGTCTGCCCGCCCCTTTTTTCTCCGCTCATATAAATATCCATAAATACCAATTGATATGTTTCAAAAGCGGACGCCGCGAGAAAAGCTTCTCCTGACGGATAATACGCAAGTTGAAGCTCCGTAAGATGCTTCTCTTCATACTGCCTTATCAATGCCGCCAAAATATCGGCGTCCCGCCTGTCGTCTTCCACAATCGCTATCTTCATATCCACCCATTCCGTCAACAATCCGTAAAAAACCGGAGGTTTCGCTCCGCATAACCTGCTCATATTTATTTTAACTGAAAAACGGACTCATATCCAATACTTTTTCAATTCATTCGCGCCAAAAAAACATGGTTCACGCCAAAACATATCCACAGGCGGCGGAATACCGGAGGTCAAATTTGACATTGATATCAGAGCGGGCATTTCTGAAATTCCCGATACCCTAACGGCTGCGGGATATGATATCACAGAAAAAATTACGGGCGCCCTTCTTCGCTTCTTCCTCATACAATCGGGCGTTTTTAAGATTTCCTGCCACTTCTTCCTCCGTCAGCGTTCGCTTCACCCTGCCCGGACTGCCGACCACCAAAGAATTATCCGGAATAATGCTGCCGCCGGTGAGCAAAGCTCCCGCGCCCACAATGCAGTTCCTGCCAATATGACAGCCGTTCATTACAATGGCTCCCATTCCTATCAAAGAATTGCTGCCAATGAAACAGCCGTGCAAAATCGCCCCGTGTCCCACAGTGACGTTTGCTCCGATTTCCACCGGAAATCCCGCATCCACATGCACCACAGAATTATCCTGAATATTGCTTCCTCTTCCGATGCGGACTGCCGCCCTGTCTCCCCTCACCACCGCATGATACCAAATGCTTACCCCATCCTCCAATCGGACGTCTCCCGACACCACCGCTCCCGGGGCAATATAATACTCCGGCAGGACAGTTTCCGATTCTGTTTCTGCCATGGCGGCTGCCGAACCTGCCGACTCTTCTCCCTCCGAATGCCATTGCAGTCTATGAAGCTCGCCCTCCTGCCGCATATTTGCAAAGCCGTTCTGCCTAAGCGCCTCATAAAGCACAATGGATACCGCATTAGAAAGGTTCAAAGAGCGGATATCCTCAAGCATGGGAATACGAATGCAGTGCTCTTCATTCTCCACAAGAATCTCCTCAGGAATTCCGGCGCTTTCCTTGCCAAACATAATAAAATCCTCAGTTCCAAACGCCGCCTCCGTATAAACACGCTTTGCCTTGGTGGTTGCCATCCAGATTGTGACACCCGGATGTGCCGCTTGAAATTCAGCGAAATTTACATATCTGTGTACCTCAAGCTGAGGCCAGTAATCCATCCCCGCGCGCTTGATGGATTTTTCATCCAGCCGAAAACCCAGCGGCTCTATCAAATGCAGGGGCGTACCCGTCGCCACACAGGTACGCCCGATATTTCCGGTATTTCCCGGTATCTCCGGTTGATGCAGAACAATGTGCATTCGTGTTCTCTCCTATTCCAGTTCCGTCTCTCCTCTCCCGCACCCTTACAAGGGAAGAAATTTTCATCTGTTAAGGACACAGCTGAAAATTCCTTCCGGGTGCGTCCGTTCCGAGACTGTTTTTTATTTCGGTTTCCACTTGCGGGAAACTGCGACATTTATTCCAGTTCCGTCTCTCCTCTCCCGCACCCTTATTAGGGAAGGCTTTTTCATCCGTTAAGGGCACAGCTGAAAATTCCTTCCGGGTGCGTCCGTTCCGAGACTGTTTTTTATTTTGGTTTCCACTTGCGGGAAGCTGCGACATTTATTCCAGTTCCGTCTCTCCTCTCACGCCCCCTTATTAGGGAAGAAATTTTCATCTGTTAAGGACACAGCTGAAAATTCCTTCCGGGTGCGTCCGTTCCGAGACTGTTTTTTATTTCGGTTCCCACTTGCGGGAAACTGCGGCATTTATGCCCTTTCTTCCCTAAGCCGCGCAGTAAAGCGCTGCAGGCGGCCCATGGCGGTTTTCAGGTGTTCCAGCGAGTAAGCATAGGAAATCCGCAGGTACCCCTCGCCGCAGTCTCCAAACGCGGTTCCGGGTACTACCGCCACCTTTTCCTCATTCAAGAATCTGGTGGCAAATTCATCGCTGCTCATCCCAAACTCCTTGATACAGGGAAACATATAAAAAGCCCCATAGGGTTCAAAGCACGCAATTCCCATCTCCTTAAAGGCATTCAGCAGAAACCTTCTCCTCTGGTTGTATGCCGTCCGCATCTCAATCACATCATCGTCGCCGTTCCGAAGCGCCTCAATAGCGGCATACTGGCTGGTGGAGGGCGCGCACATAATGGCAAACTGGTGAATTTTAGTCATCTGTTTGATAATTTCTGTCGGGCCGCAGGCATAGCCCAGCCGCCATCCGGTCATGGCATACGCCTTGGAAAAACCGTTAATCAAAATGGTGCGTTCACGCATCCCCGGAATTTCCACAATAGATATGTGTTTATCCGTATATGTCAGTTCGGAATAGATTTCATCCGACATGACAAAAATATCATGCTTCAGAATCACCTCCGCAATGGCCTCCAAATCCTTTCTCTCCATAATCGCTCCCGTAGGATTATTCGGAAAGGGCAGAACCAGCAGTTTGGTCTTGTCCGTAATGGCCTCTTCCAGCTCCTTTGCTGTCAGGCGGAATTCATTTTCCTCCTTCAGATTAATAATCACCGGCACAGCGCCCGCCAGAATGGCACAGGGTTCATAGGAGACAAAGCTGGGCTGAGGAATCAGCACTTCATCCCCCGGGTTTATCATGGCCCGCAGTCCCACGTCGATAGCCTCGGAACCGCCCACTGTCACCAGCACTTCGTTCAGCGGATCATACGTAACGCCCTGTTTTCTCTGCAGATAACGGCAGATTTCCTCCCGCAGCTCTTTCAATCCCGCATTGGAGGTATAAATCGTCCGTCCCTGCTCCAAAGAGTAAATTCCCTCGTCGCGAATATGCCAAGGGGTATCAAAATCAGGCTCGCCCACCCCCAAGGAGATGGCGTCCTTCATCTCGCTTGCTATGTCAAAAAATTTGCGAATCCCCGACGGCTTAATGTCAACCACTTTATCTGCTAACGGATTTCTCATGGGGTAATCATCTCCCTTTCATCTTGTTTTTTTGAAGAAATCACCGAACCATGATCCTTATATTTTTTCAGGATAAAATGAGTTGCGGTGCTGAGCACGCTGTCCAAGGTGGAAAGCTTATCGGACACAAAAGCGGACACGTCCCGCAGGGACTTACCCTCCAATATGACCATCAAATCATAGCCGCCGGAAATCAAATATACGCTGCGGACTTCCGGATAATTGTAAATCCGCTCGGCAATATTGTCAAACCCCTGCCCTCTCTGGGGCGTCACGCGCACCTCAATCAAGGCAGTCACCTTTTCCTCGGACGTCTTTTCCCAATTAATCAAGGTGTGATAGCCGCAGATAATTCCCTCCGCCTCCAGCGCCGCCAGCTCGTTTACCACCTCGGCCTCTTCCACGCCAAGAAGCACCGCCAGTTCCTTTAAGTCAATACGACTGTTCTTTTCAATCACCTTCAATAATTCTTCTCTCATTATCAATACCTCCTATGAAAAATTCCGCTCCAACGCCGTTAATAGCCGCCCCCATAAATCTGATCCTGTCTGGGTCTGTCGAGATATCGTATTTCCTCTCCGTTTCGCAGAATCCTGTCCTTCCCCTCCGTAAGCCTGCCCACCGACACGGCCGGAATGTGCTCCGCTTCCAGCGCCGCCGCAAGGGCCTGCCCGTGATATGTTGTCATCATCAGGCAGCCCCCTGACAGAAGCTCATAAGGATTTACATTACAATATTCACATACTTCCACCGTCTCCTGACGAAGCGGCAGCTTCCTCATATCGATATCCAGTCCGACGCCCGCTCCTTCCGCCAGCTCCCAGAGCGCGGCAAAGATTCCGCCCTCCGAAACATCATGCATAGCGCAGACGCCGGACTTCACCGCCGCCGCGGCCTCCGGAATCACCGACAGATAACGGTCAAATCCCGCCGCCTCTTCAATAAAATATGCCGGATATCTGCAAAGCAGCCCTGCCCGATTCCTTTTTGCCAGAAGCGCCGTGCCCTGAAGCCCGATCCACTTGCTGATGACAAGCTCCTGCCCCGGCGCTGCCATTTGAATGGTGTGATACCCTTCCGCCCCGGCCCTGCCGTATCCTGTCACCACCGCCAGCGGCCCCGATACCTGACAGGTGATTCTGGTCTGCCCTCCGGCCAGCTCGATGGAAAGCTCCTCGCATTTCTGCTCCGCTTCCATCATAAGCGCCTTAATCTCCTGTTCCTCCGTACTTTCCGGCAGTATCAGCGCCGCCGTGACAGCCATGGGCGCCGCTCCTGCCGCTGCAAGATTATTGGCGCATTTCTGTATCAGCTGCGCCATAGTCATATACGGCTCCGCTTTCCGCCCGGAACCGCCGCCAGCGAGCATATCCTTTCCCTCTTCCAAGGGCGCCGCCGTCCGCTCTTGCCAAGATGCCGCCCCTTCTTCCGAGGATGCCGCCGTCCGCTCTGCCAAAGACACCGCCGCCTCCTGAACGCAGGACACCAGCGACGCTTCTCCCGCGAGCGAAAAAATGGCGCAGTCTGCCCCCAATCCTGCGCCACTTGCCACCTCTTCTCTTCTATGTTTGACCTGCCCTAAAATAGAGCGCTTTAAGGCATTTCCCGACACCTTCCCCAGTCTCATGTCATACTCTCCGGCCCATTATTCATCGTCTTCATCATCCTCAACGGGCGCTGTCAAAATTGCAATTACATCGCGTACATGCTGCAGGTTTCCGGTGCCGATGGCCGCCATCATTTCTTCATAATGCTGCGGGTTCTCCGTAGCGACGCCCACCGTCGCGTTTCTGGGCACCATCTTATAACTGCTGGTATTCACTCGTGTACGGCTTACTTCTTTTCCATTTTCCAACACAACCTTCCACATCTCCGCCCTATAACCGATAAACGGAGAAGCGTTTGTCACAACATACCCTATCGGCTGTGACGCATCGGCATTGATAATATCGGCAGGAGGGTTGTAAACCTCCAAAATTTTACTTTCATATCGAACCTCACGATTGGGGTTCCTTGTCTCTTTTCCATAGATATTAAAGGTAATTTCTTCGTTCTCAATGATTCCCTCTACATATATGGGGTAATCCAGATTGTTGACAAACTTAAAATCCTTCTTTGCACTCTCCGAAATCGCCGCGTCCATGGCAGGTTCCACATATGTCACCACCATGGAATGATTATAGCGCTCCGTCACATCCAGCTCCGCCAGCAGCACGGCATCATAAAGCGTGGTGGACACCTGACAGATACCGCCGCCCAGACTGTCTACCACTCTTCCGTTCACATAAGAGCCCGCCGGGTAATAGCCGTTTGCGGAAGTAAACGGAACCACCTTGTCATGCATGGAAAATTCCTCTCCGGGATACACCAGCGAACCGTTGATAAGCTTACAGCCGTTCCTCACATTTGCCCCCCGATTATAATCGGAAGACTTAAAAGAAGTGGTGCAGCTTCCTAAAATATCCTTTACCTGCGACAATTCCTCCACACTTCCCTTGGGCTTCTTCACTATCAAATCCAGCGCAATGGTACACGCCTGCCGGTTCCACCCCTCTGTCAGATACTGCTTCACCGTATTGCTGGAGGCCTCCACATCCAGAGCCTGCCCCTCGCGCCCTTCCACAATCCGAAATTTATTATTTTCCCGAACCAAATCGTAATCAACGGCCGCCACATCGTAAAGAACGCATTTTTCAGTCAGCACATTGCTGATTGCCTTCAAATCAAAGGACAGCTGAATCGGGTAGACAAGATTCTCCTTCTCCAAATCCTTTAATTTCTTATAGCGCTCAATCACATTCCCACGAATGCCCACGCCCAAAGCGTCCGTCACCAGATCCGGATTGCTCCACGCAATCCCCAGATCACCGGCGGTCACAACCACCTTCTTATTCCCCGCCGCAGTCAATGTAATCTCCGTATTTCCCAGCTGCTCCACATAGGCCAGAATCGCCTGCTCCGCCTCCGCGGCATTCATGCCGGACAGGTCAATCCCGTCCGCGAAAATACCCTTTTTGATGGTATCACTTCCCTGCGCCGCCGCCGACATACCCGGCAGAAACAAACAGAGAATCCAGATACAGCTAAACAACATCCACTTTTTCATAACACATATTCCTTTCTTTTTATTACAATCCATCCTCCCGGCTCCATACACTGTGCGGCAGTCTATTTCCGATTCACCGCCCCATGCCCGTACTGCACTCAAGCAAACGCCCAATCAGGCAGGAGCATCCATGCCTATATCGCGCCCTGTCCATAGACTGACATTGTTTCATTCGTACATAGACCGATGCCGTAACCCTGTACATAGACCGATACCGTAACTCCCACTTGAATTACACGAATAAATATGATACAGTTGAAATTAACATGGCCAATACCAAAAGAATCACTATGACCGCTGAAATACGTTTTGTAGTCTTCTTATTATTTAAATGAAACATAATCTGCTCCTTTTTATTAATGATACCTTATGAAAGGATATTATATATGATTTTAGGATTTTTGGCAAGTTTTATCGGCATCGCAATTATAATTTATGTCAGCGCGAAAAGATCGCAAAAAGAAAACCACAAACAAGAGCAAAATTTCTGGGCACGGGAGGCAGAAGCAAACTCTGTCCGAAACAAATCTCTGGCCGGACTGGACTACATACACATTCCGCTGGAAAACCTTCCCACACACCTGCTGAATGACGATTCAAACGTGGCAGAATGCATCGACATTATAGAAACCCTTGCGACCCAGAACATTGTAAATTTAACCGGCTGGTCCAATACGGATTTAAAGCTGGAATACGGCACCGCCAACATCACTCCCCTATCCGAATATGACCAGAATTTTACCCTGCTGGTACGCACCCTGCAGAAATGGGCCGATGCGCTGGCGGAAGCCGGGTACAAGGAAGAAGCCGCGGCTCTGATGGAATTTGCCGTCAATGCCGGAACCGACATCAGCCGCACCTATTACCAGCTGGCAGATTACTGGCTGTCCCAAGGCCAGAACACCCGCATTGAACAGCTGATCAAAAACGCGGAACAGCTGCGCTCCTCCAACAAAGAGGCCATTATCCGAAATTTAAAGGAAAAGGTGTGGGGAGATGTAATGCGCCTGTAATTTGCTTTGATGTCGTCGGCGCGCCGTGAATTTGGCCAATGCCAAAAACAGGCATTTTTTTTCACGGATTGTCAGTGCCTCCGGCAAAGGCACTGACGGTTTTGGCAGCATAACGGGAAAGTGAACAAAATAAAGATTTTCTAAGACTGTAAAAGAAGGCGGGCCTGCCCACCCTCTTAGCTGCAGGAAGGTGTGTCAGGCACTCAGAGCGCCTCGGAACTTCAGATGCCTTTTTATGCGGCTTCAATGACCAAATCCCCTGATAAACAAACTTCTGCGTTTCTATTTTTCTGAGCATATGTAAATCCAAAAGATTGGCAGCAAACCACAGCCCCCACTCGTCGAGTCTGTTCCGTCCCTTTTTCCCCGCTGTACCTGCTGCTCATTCACAATTTAACTTTACCCCCAGTACCCGTTTGTAATACTCTGTACATCTATCATCATTCCACCATCATTAAAAAATTTCTCAACAGCTGCATTGTGTCCTTATCGTTCTATTTGGGGATATAAATTGCACATTTATCCCTTACTTTAGCGGATTTTCAATGGAAGGATTTCTTTATTTGTTATAAATAGAGTCGCACAGCCGCCGGCCAGCGGCTGGTTTCAATGCATGTTCTGGAAGCTTTTGACTATGTACCCCTGCGTCTTCGGCCCCGCTGTTTCGGCCCCGGGCCGCAATGCACGCAGTACCTGACGGCCGCGCCGCAGGCGGCCCTTCTGCCGCGGCGTCGGCCCGCAGAGCACTTACAAGGCGGGATGCTGAGATGTACGGTAGGACAAAAACCGTTGAAAATATTTTGATACTTGCCCTGGACCTTCTATGCCTGACGGCCGCGCTGGGAATCAGCTTCGCGGCAAGGTACGGCAGACTTTTCGGGGAATTCGAGGCATGGGACCGCGCAGGGCTTCTGGCCCTGTTCCTTGCCGCCTGCACGGTTCTCGCCTTCCTGCTGGACCCGTACCGGCACTTTTTCCGCAGGGGCCCCTTCGAGGAACTGAAGCAGACTCTAAAGAGCGAGCTGCTGCTGTACCTTGCGGTTCTGGCGGTCCTCTATCTGGCCCACCGGTCGGACGGGCTGGCCCGGCTGGTGTCCGCGTATTTTCTGATATCATATGCGCTGCTTTCCTGCGGCGCGCGGCTGGCCTTCAAGCAGCTTATGCTCAAGGGCTACCGCAGGAGCCGCTACAGCAGCCGGCTCCTCCTTGTGTCGGGGACCGCCGATGCCGAGGAGGCCATCGGAAACATTCTGCGCTACAACGAATGGTTCCGTCAGCTTTCCGGAGTGGCGCTCACCGACGACCCGGGGCTTGACTTCGTGGCAGGCATACCGGTGGTGGCGGACGGCCGGACGCTTCTGGACTATGCGGCCCACCACGGGGTGGACGAGGTGTTCATCACGGGAAGCGCCCTGTCCGACGCCGCAAGGCTGGGATGCTGGGTCAGGGAGCTGGGCCAGATGGGAATTCTGGTGAACGTCAACATCAGCGCCTTCGACATAGAGTATGCGGGGAAAAAGACGCTGGGCCGGGTGGGGAAGTACGCGGCGGCGGTGTTTGCGAGGAACATTTTTTCGACGCGGCAGATGGTGATGAAACGGACGCTGGACATCATCGGGAGCCTGTTTGGGATGATAATTCTTGGGACGGCGGTTCTTTTCGTGGCACCCGCGGTCAAGCTGGACTCGCCCGGGCCGGTGTTTTTCAGGCAGACGCGGGTGGGGAGGAACGGAAGGAAGTTCACGATCTACAAGTTCAGGTCGATGCATGCGGACGCGGAGGAGCGCAGGAAGGAGCTTGCGGGGAGGAATGAAGTGGAGGGGCTGATGTTCAAGATGGAGGACGACCCGAGAATCACCCGGGTGGGAAGGTTCCTGAGGCGGACAAGCATAGACGAGCTGCCGCAGTTCTGGAACGTGCTGAAGGGGGACATGAGTCTTGTGGGGACGAGGCCGCCGACGGTGGACGAGTTCGAGCAGTACGAGGCGAAACACCGGTGCCGTCTGAGCATGACGCCGGGGCTGACGGGGCTGTGGCAGGTGAGCGGGAGGAGCGACATCAAGGACTTTGACGAAGTGGTAAGGCTGGACATGGAATATATAGACAACTGGAGCATCTGGGAGGACATAAAGATACTGCTTTTGACGGTGAAGGTGGTGGTCAGCGGGAAGGGGTCGAGATGATATCTGCCATGAAACGGCCATAAGAACTCAAGAAATACGACAGATACTCCAAACCTTTGTGGAGGACCGGAGCAATGAATAAAGAATATGAAACAGAAATCGACCTAATAGACATGTTTTTTTATGTGATGTATAAATGGCGAAGGATTTTAATGGGGATGCTGGTTTTTGGCATATTGGCAGGAGGATGTAAATTTCTTCTTAATACGCTGGAATCCTTGGGAGAGTATGGAAAGCCTGCAGAGCTTCGGGAATACGAAATCAAACTGGCAGAATATGAATTGGAGGTCGCTTCTTTTGAGCGAAATCAGGAGCATTACCAAATGCAGCTAGAGCAGCAGCAGACATATATGGATAAATCCATATTAATGAAGATTGTTCCCTATAATGTGCCCACGGCTTCCATGGACATCTTCGTAAAGCTGGATGGAACCGAATGGGAAAATCTGCCCTCCAATACAAGCATGGATCCTACGGACAGCCTGATTAACGCCTACACCTCCAATTTCAAATCTACGATTGATTGGACGCAGATAGAAGATTTAACCGCAAAAGAGACTATTTATTTGAAAGAGCTGTTTAGCGTAAGCGTTGACTACAACGGCAATACCTTTACCGTTTCAGTCAGGTACACCGACGGAGACACGGCACAGCAGATATTGGATATTGTAGCAGAACAGATCATGGCAAAGTACCAAAAAATGGACACGGATGTGAATAAACATACGATATCCATCATCAATCGCAGCTTGACCTACAATATTGACAATACTCTTGCCGACGCACAGAAACGAGGTTTGGACGCCATATCGGATTTTGAACAGGCAATCCTTGAATGCCAGACCGGGCAGATGGAATTAAAGAAACCCCGCCCGCCCCACAGCATCCGAAAATTTTTTATCCTTGGCCTGATCGCCGGCGGATTCCTGACAATGTCATTTTATGCAGGATCTTATCTATTTGGAAGCCGGATTCATGGGGAAAAGGAGTTAAAAAACAGATACGGCTATACCCTATTAGGCGTCCTTCCCAGAAAGAGGGGGAAAAATACTCGGCTATCCCTGATGGATTATATCTTAAACAGACTTGACGGAACCAATAAACAGCTGGACAGAGAAGCGGCGGTTCCTATTATTTCCGCCAATATTAAAAATATGGCCGGCGAAAATAAAGAGCTTCTTATGATAGGAACCGTAGATTCCCGGCGGCAGCAGGAGCTTGCAAAAGAAATTTCACTACAGCTGGGCGATTACATCTTGAAAGCGGGCGGCAATATGAACCGTGATACAGAAAGCCTTGAGCTGCTGGCAGAATGCGACGCTGTAGTCATAGTGGAAGAAAGAGACAAATCCCTAATAGCTGATATCCAGAATGAACAAGAAGGAATTGCAGCACTTAACAAAAAGGTGATCGGCTATGTACTGCTATAAAGAGGTGATATAAATTTTTGAATATTCAGCTGCAAGGTATCAGCGCATAGATATACAGTCCGTTATTACCGCACTTAAACGAAAAAAGTCTTGTTTTATTGCCATATCGGAAGTGCTTTATTTGACTGCGGCTTCACTGTATATCTTAAAACAGTCTTTTAGCGGGACGCTGTTTCATATTCCTTGGCCGGAAAACTTTGAAATAATTATACGCGGCGCAATATTGGCTGCGGCTGTCATTCGACTGATATATGCTTTGATGTATGCCAGAAAGAAATTGTTAGTAGGCTTCTTGACATGCGCCATGTTCTGCATTTCATGGCTGTCTACCGGATATATATTCCTCCTTGACACAGCCCTGCTTATTATAGGCGCAGTGGGTATGCCATACAGGAAAATTTTGAAGACAGGTTTTTGGACAGGGCTGTATGTTCTGCTTCTTGCACTTTTGGGAAGTCTTGTGGGCTGCATACCCGACCGCGTCTACGCAAGCGAACCCCTTCGACATGCTTTCGGCATCGCATATCCGACAGATTTTGCCGCCCATGTCACATTTTTAGTATTAATTGGCTGGGTACTGTATGGCGGAAGGCGATTTATGTGTCCCTTTATATGCTCTGTTCTTTCCGCTGTTTTCGTGCTGTATTACTGTCAGGCAAAGTGCAGCACGATAGTATTGGTCCTGCTTGCGATTGGCATACCGTATTACGTCCTGACAGAAACATTCAGGGAAAGATTTAAAATAGTCCCTCTGCTGACAAAACTGGAGGATACTCTTCTGCCGCATGTACTGCCATTCTGCGCAGTTTTAATGATAGGACTGACCTATTTTTTTAATACGGAAAATATCGTTTGGAATCGCATTAATGAAATATTGAGCAGCCGCTTGAATCTGGGACATGCGGCAATGGACAAATACGGCGTTTCATTGTTTGGAACCGCTTTTGAGCAGACAGGCTACGGCGGAGGGACTGCATGGTCGTTTGCCTTGGAATATAACTTTGTAGACAGCTCCTATGTTCTGATACTGATACGGTATGGTCTGGCCGTTCTGCTGGCGGTGTGTATTCAATACATATGGACTGAAAGAAGAGCACTCCGGAACGGACATCGGAAACTGGCCTTGGCAGCGGCCTTCATCGCCGTTCACAGCATGATAGAGCACCATCTGCCTGAACTGGCTTACAACCTGTTTCTCCTTCTGCCCTTTGCAAGTTTCGCACCAAAGAGACAGGAAACCTGCGAAACTCATGAAAAAAAGGGCCTATCCCGACGAACCTATGCGGTATACACTGCCATAGCTGCGGGAGCGGCAGTAATTATTATGACGTTTCCTCTCTCTGTCGTTTATATAAAAACAATAGTGGATGTGATGGGGCTGGACAATCCCAAACGGCATCTGCTGTTTATGGGGGCGGCATCCCTTGCCCTATCTGCCGCCGCTCTATTCCTGTATCTGTTCTCTAAGCTGGCGGCTGCGTTTATCCATAAAGCTCCCCTGCCAAGGAAGGCTTGTATCGGCTTGGGCGCCCTATGTCCCGCAATTTTCATTGCAGTCATACAGGGAGAACTGGTTATCCGCCATGCACAGGCAGAATATCGGAATTTCATAGAAGCGGACAGACCGGCTATAGAGGCGCTTCTCAATGGTGGAAAAAATGGAGGCCGACTGTATATAGATCATATTCCCGAAATTTACCAAAGGGAGTTCAACGACATAAAAGGCATGGTATTCCCGCCGGAAAGCAGGGCCCGGGATAAAGATACTACGATGATCGTAGAAGATGACGGCGAACTGCTCTATCCCCTAGAAGCCGGATATGTATACGGCGTCCTGCCTTCGGGACATGCAGTCTACACCAACAGCGAAGCCGCAGAAAAGATACTGGAAAATACAGGCATCCCGCTGACGACCTATTACAGCAGACAGCAGGCCGTGGACTTAAAAGAAGCCGCCCTCCGCAACAACTTGACCTTGACAAAAAGCGGCGCGCTTCTGTTGGACGGTTATTACAATTCCCTTTGGCACGGCTCGGGAAGCACGATATATCACGGGATGCTTCGCGTAGAATTCCGGCTTCGGCTTGTGGAATATGCCCTGAGCGAAGGCGCCGCCGCATCCGTGAAGATATCTTCCGACTGGGGGACGCTGACATGGAATCAGGCGGACATTGCCTTGGAGGATTTTGATGAAAACGGGGAATGCACCTATATCATTGACACAAATCTCACTGCCAACTGCCCGAATATGGAATTCCTGCTGATTGTGCCTGACGGGGTGAAGATGGAGGTGCTGGAAATACGGTATGGGAAAGTCGGATAATGACAGATAGTTTACTCTGAAAACATGGTGACAATGGGAAAATATATGAACACATACTTATTAATTGCATGGTAAAAACAGCTGTCTGTATACATGATAAGGAGAATGTCAAATGTATGAACGCAATGTGATGCATATCGTATATGCGGCAGATGATAAGTTTGCAGAAATAATGGGTGTATCCATAACATCATTGTTTTATAACAATAGCCAAATGAAGCAGATATATCTATATATTTTAGACAGCGGTATTTCGGAACAAAATAAGAATAAAGTAGAAAAATTGTGCATTCAGTACAATAGGGCAAAGCCCCAATGGCTTAACGCCAAAGACATTATAAAAGAATTAGGAGCAAACATATCAACGGATCGCGGTTCAATTAGCCAATACACAAGATTATTCATATCAAGTATGCTGCCCTCTAATTTGGAAAGGGTATTATATCTTGACTGTGATATTATCATTAACCAGTCTCTTACAGATTTATGGAACTTAGACCTGCAAGGAAAGATAATCGGAGCATTGCTTGACGCATTCAGCAGACAATATCGTGCTAATATAAATCTCCCTAAAGAAGCTGTTATGTTCAACTCTGGCGTAATGCTGGTGGATATGGAGCGTTGGGTAAAAAATAATATTGAAGGAAAGTTAAAGCAATTTATTCGCCAAAAGAACGGCAGGATACAGCAAGGCGACCAAGGCGCATTAAATGCGGTACTGTCAGAAGATACATATTGTTTTGAACCGCGTTTTAACTCGGTAACAATTTTTTATGATTTTAGTTATCAGGAAATGCTGACATATCGAAAACCTCCTTATTTTTATTCTGAAAAAGAGATTAAAAATGCCGTTGACAATCCGGTTTTGATACATTTTACAACAAGCTTTTTAGGGAGAAGACCTTGGTATGAAGGATGCAGACACAGGTATGTCGAAAAGTGGTTATATTATAAAGAAATTAGCCCTTGGCGTTTAAATAAACTTTGGACGCACCAAAGGAAAAAAAGCCTTGCTGATATATATGTATTTATGTTTCATATGATGCCAAGAAAATTTTCTATTTGGCTTTCAGGATTATTACAGGCTTATGGAAGACCATTAATGGTAAGTTTAGCGTCAATAATATCAAAAATTAACATAGAAAAGAAATCCATTTAAAAATGCAGCGCTGAAAAGTGTGGCAGAAAGAAAAAGATGCAATGAGGTGCTGAAAAATGAAAATAATTTGGCTGATGCCGGAATGTCCATATCCTGCCAATACAGGGGGGCGTGTTGGTGTATGGAACAGAATAAAGGTTCTTGGGAAAAGTAATGATATTTATCTGTTCATAATTGCCGACAGTCCGTCAGAAATAAACTACAAAACAGAAATTGAACACTTTTGTCAAGAAGTAAGATTTTATGTTCGACATATATCCCTCAATACCCTATTTAAGAGTATGTTTTATCCCTATCCAGCTGTTAGCAGATGGAACAAAAACATGAAAAACGATATTGAAACCTGCTATAAAAGAGTAACTCCTGATTTAGTAATGGTTGAATATCCGCAAATGCTGGGAAACCTGCCAGATACAGTAATTAAAAATGCCAAGATCATCTTAAATCAGCACAATATTGAGCATTTGTCGATGGCAAGCATCGCAAATCATACGAACAATATATTTCGACGCATTATATATAAAATTGCGGCGCGTCAATTAACGCATTATGAACAAATACAATACAAAAACCTGCCTATCTCCGTATACACTTTCGTATCAGAAATAGATAAAAAATATTTTGAAAATAATTATGGCATTCAAAATACTTTATTGGTTCCTGCAGGAGCAGACGTACAGGAATTAAAGCCGGCCGTACATTCAAAGATAATTTCGTTTATCGCCAAAATGTCTTATGAACCAAACGAAACGGGCGCAATATGGTTTATCGAAAACGTCTGGAATCGTGTGACCAGTAAAATACCTGACGCAGAATTATTTTTGGTCGGAAAGGATCCCTCCGAGAAATTAATTAAATGGAGTAGAAAATATGCCGGCATAACAATAACCGGCACTGTGGACAGTGTAGAACCCTATTATGAGAAAAGTGCGGTGATTATAGTTCCAATCTTAAGCGGCGGCGGAGTCAAAGTAAAACTTTTAGAAGGGCTCGGTTATGGCAAAATTGTAATAACAACAAATAAAGGAATTGAGGGAATGAAATTTATAAGCGGACAGCATGTGCTGGCGGCGGATTCCCCGAACGAATTTGCCGACCTATGCGTTTCGGCAATGAATCATCCTGAACAGTATGACATGATCCGAACTAAAGCAAATAGTTTGATGAAGGAGCAGTATTCATGGACAGGCATAATGAATAAGTTTGAGAAGCAATTAAGAGAGATGTGTGAAGATGATAGTGCGAGAAAAAAAACTTTATAAGATTTTGCTTTTCTTTCTGATTTTGCTGCCAATTTATCAGGACTCTCCATTGAGCTTATATATTGGAGCCGCAGGATATACCATATTAATGCCCTTTGCGCTGATTGCAATAGTCGTCCATACACTGTTGACTAAAAAAATACCCAATAATCCGCGCTTGAAGGAATTGTTGAAGTTAGGATGCTATTTAACAATTATCAGCTATATTGCAATATTTGTCTGGCTTATCTGCGGCAGCGGCCTAACGGTTGTCTCCGAATTTCTGCCGATAAAAGCGTTTAAGGTATGCCTGCAATACTTTTCCTATCCGGCATATGTCGCCCTAGTTTTGGCTGCGACAAGAAAAACAGGGACAAAGTATATCGGAAAATATGCCTTTGTGACACTTATCATAATTACAGTGATATGCATGATTGAGAAGAGTCAGTCTCCTTATGCTTTTCAAAGCCTGCATTTCGCAGGAGGATTTCCATACTGGCGAATCCGTCTGCTTACCACGGAAAGCTCTTGGACTACCATGATGATATATGTGTATTCCGCACTTTCTTTATATTGGACTTTGGTGAGTGAAAAGAAAGTCGAAAAGTTCATTACACTTGTCTGTGTATTAATTTTAATACTTACCACAGAATCAAAGACATTAATGGCATCTGTTGCGATTACGATTTTAATTTATATCATCATTGTCATAAAAAAACTTCAAAGAAAAACACTTGCCAAGCTTTTCGGAGCGGCCGCAGCAATGATGATATTCGCAGCAACCCTTCTGCCGACTCTTTCACAAAGTCTTATTAGGGACATTGAACAATATACTTCCGTTGCAACGAGACTATATACCTGCGGAATAGGATTTATGATAGGCATATGTTTCCCCTGCGGTGTCGGAGGCGCAGTATATCTGGGCGTATTTCAGAATGCTCTGTCCCGCTATTTGTATATATTTTCAAAATTTCCGATTAAATTCAATACATCGGAGATTGTCGGGCTGGCAGACAGTTCCACGGACGCGGCGCTTACCGTTAAATCAGGAATTCTGCATTACAATATGTACTGGGGAATTCTGGGAACCGCATATCTCTTTAGAAATTTTGTAAAAATGACCTTGGATTTAAAAAAAAGCAGAAATCGCTATACGGATATTTTATTGACAGCCTTTTGGTGTGCGGTTATCTTAATGATTTTTGCCTGCAATTTTACATTTGAATTTTGGCTGTTATATGCTTTTATTATATGCTTACACGAAGATAATGGAAATGTGATACAAAAAGAGGTAGCAGGATGATTATTACTAAAACGCCCTTTCGCATGTCGTTTTTTGGAGGCGGTACCGACTTGGAAGATTATTTTCGAGAAAACAACGGCGCTGTGCTTTCCACGACATTTGACAAATATTGCTATGTGACAGTACGGCATCTGCCCAGATTTTTTAATTATAAAACACATTTGACATACTCCAAAACCGAATATGTCTGCAGCTATGAAGAAATTGAACACCCCGCTATCCGCAATGCAATGAAAATGCTGGACATGCATGAGCTTCGCCTGACTTATGACTCCGATCTTCCTGCCCGCTCCGGTTTAGGAACCAGCAGCTCCTTTGCAGTAGGAATGTTGAATGCCTTTTATGCTCTAAAAGGAAAATATGTAAGCAAGAAGGAGCTGGCAGATAAAGCAATTTATCTGGAGCGGGTTTTATGTGATGAAGCCGGCGGATGGCAGGATCAGATTGCCGCGGCATATGGAGGATTCAACAGAATCAATTTTAATGCTGACGGCTATGAAGTTCTGCCGCTGATTCTGTCGCCCGAGCGGAAGAAATTACTTAATAAAAACCTGATGCTGTTTTTCACCGGGTTCACAAGACTGTCATCAGACATGCAGAAAAAGAATGCGCCGGACAGAAAAGCCAAGACGGCGCAGCTAAGAGAATTATATTCTCTCGTTGAAAAAGCCGAAAAATTTCTGACAGATAAGACCATTGATCTGAATGAATTTGGCCGTCTGCTGGACTATACATGGAAGTTAAAACGCCAAATCGGTACGACGGTTTCCACCGATGACATTGATATTCTTTATGCCAAAGGCATCAATGCCGGCGCTCTTGGCGGAAAACTGCTGGGAGCCGGCGGGGGCGGCTTCTTAATGTTCTATGTTCCGTCGGAAAGGCAGAACGCTGTTCGCACTGCATTGGAAAACCTGATGTATGTTCCGTTTGAATTCGAGAACGATGGTACAAGGGTAATCCATTATACTCCGGAAACATATATATCGCAATAATGAGGCGGTGACGCTGACATAAAACTCAAAACGTAAATTCTCGACACAGGAAATCACAAAGAAAGGCAGACAGCAGAATGATAACACATATGAAACAAATACTTGCACCACGCAGAAAAGCAGGTTTTTTACTTGCACACGCGAAAGAAAAAGCAAATCGCATATTGGACATAGGCTGTGGAAACAACAGTGTAAATTGTGTAAAAAGCTGCTGCCCGGATTGTTACTATATTGGAATTGACGTGGGCGATTACAATCTTGGCTCAAATGCCAAATCGCTGATGGATGAATACCATGTGGTATCTCCTGAAAAATTTGCAGACAAAATCAGTGATTTTAAAGACAGTATTGATATTGTTATCAGCGCCCACAATCTTGAACATTGCAATGAGCCTTGGAAGGTTTTGGAAAATATGATCCTATGCCTAAACGACGGAGGTAGTTTATATTTGGCCTTTCCCTCCGAAGAATCAGTTCATTTTCCAAATAGAGAGGGTACATTAAATTTTTATGATGATCCTACACATATATGGTGTCCTGAATGGAACGAAATACTCAAATTTTTAGTACAACATAATATAAAAGTAAACTACGCCTGTAAAAACTACTCGCCCCTAATACTGCGAACTATTGGAAAGTTCAATGAACATAAATCAAACAAAAAAAGAAAAGTTTTGACTGGCACATGGACATATTATGGCTTTGAATCCATTATATGGTGTAAGAAATAAATCCAAACAATTTAAACTAAGTATTTATAAAGCTTAGACAATATTAATTGTTTTACTAGAATGTGAGAAAAATTATGAAAACAGTGATCATGGCAGGAGGAAAAGGCACCCGCATTTCTTCCATTGCCGGAAATATTCCCAAACCAATGATAAAAATTGAAGGGAAACCTGTGCTTGAACATGAAATCGAATGTCTTCGCAGCCAAGGTTTTGTAGATATTATCATAACTGTCAGCCACTTGGGACATGTGATTATGGATTACTTTGGTGATGGAAGCAATATATCACCGGCAGCCGGCAGCCGCTTCGGCGTACATATTGAATATTATTTTGAAGAAGAGCCGCTTGGCAATGCAGGCGCGTTATTTCGGCTCAAGGATCGTTTGACGGAAGATTTCCTTCTGCTTAACGCGGATTCTGTATTTGATGTGGATTTTCAGCGTTTTGTGCATTGGCATAAGAAATGCGGCGGGCTTGCAGCTATCTTTACACATCCGAACAGCCATCCTTATGACAGCGGCCTAATCATTGCGGATCAGAATAACGCTGTCCTGCAATGGCTGACCAAGGAGGACCCGCGCCCGACATATTATCGAAACAGGAGCAATGCAGGACTTCATGTTCTTTCTCCTAAGGTCTTGGATACAAAGGTATCCGGTCCAAAGGTTGATTTGGACCGACAGCTGCTGAAGCCTCTGGCCGGAACAAACCAATTGTTTGTATACGACAGTCCTGAATATGTCATGGACATGGGAACACCGGAAAGATATGCGAAAGTATGTCGTGATTTTCAAAACGGAAAAATCCATTCAAGAAATCTGCATAACAAACAAAAGGCAGTTTTTTTAGACCGTGACGGAACCATTAACAGTTATGTGGGATTTTTGCGAAATATTACTGATTTTAAATTACTGCCTGATACTGCGGATGCGATAAAAAAAATTAACGACTCAAACTATTTGGCCATTGTAATTACTAACCAGCCGGTTATCGCACGCGGGGAGATATCCTTTACTCAGCTGCAGGAAATTCACAATAAAATGGAAACTCTGCTTGGAATGGAAGGGGCATATCTTGATGGAATTTATTTCTGCCCCCACCATCCACAGAAAGGCTTTCAAGGCGAAGTGCCTGAGCTGAAATATGACTGCGGCTGTCGCAAACCTAAACCCGGGATGCTGTTAAAGGCAGCTGAGGATTTCAATATTGATTTAAGCAGTTCTTGGATGGTCGGAGATAGTGAATCTGATATAAGGGCGGGGATAACGGCAGGCTGTCGCACGGCATTATTAAATGACACGGAAACGGATTATGGACAAACAGCCTCTGTAACTACTTTACTACAGTTTGTGGAAACCTGTTTAAAACAAGACGGTTAAAGCATACTAAAATCCACTATTGCAGAAATTCCTGCACAGACGGGAGGAATGCTGATGGAAGGTTTAAATAACAGACTTAAAAAACATATGGAACAATTACTGGCCAAATATCCCGTCTTACAGAACATTAAAAAGGATATTATTGCGGCGTATTTCATCTTAGAGAAAAGTTATAAAGCCGGCGGCAAGCTTTTGATCGCAGGCAACGGCGGTTCTGCCGCCGATGCAGAGCATATCGCCGGAGAATTGATGAAAAGTTTTAAACTGCCCCGCCCTATCGGTGTCGAACTACGTGAAAAATTAAAAGCCATTGATCCCGAATATGGGATGGAATTGTCTCAAAATTTGGAATGCTGTTTAACAGCAATTCCATTGACTGCCCATGAGGCTCTGACTACCGCTTATATTAATGATGTAAATGCTGCCAGTGTATTTGCCCAGCAGCTTTTGGGATATGGACGGGCTGGCGACGTATTTCTTGGAATTTCTACCTCCGGAAATAGCAGAAATATAATAAATGCCGCAGTGACAGCAAAAGCGTTGGATATAAAAGTTATTGGATTAACAGGCGCTGACGGCGGAATATTGGCATCTGCCGCCGATGCTGCTGTCAAAGTTCCCGAAACGGAAACCTATTTAATTCAGGAACTCCATCTGCCAATTTACCATTGCTGGTGCTTAATGCTGGAAGAAGAATTCTTTGGGTCTGTATCTTGTTGTGATAAATCTGAGCTTATCAAAGAAAGGTATTAGGTATATCATGAAAATTGCTATTGATTTGACAGATTTAGCAGATAATTTCTCGGGAATTGAACGTTATGCCCTAAATATTTCTTATAATATGATAAAAAACTGTCCTGCGGATGATTTTATTCTGGTCTTTAAAAAAGAGATACATAGCTTATTCTATGAATTTATGAACAATGCCAACGTGCATATGATTACGTTAAAAAAATATAAGAAACTATTGTTTACACAGATTATTCTGCCGTTTCACATGTACAAAATTAAAGCTGATCGATATTTATTTATGGCATTTCCCGCACCCTTTGTATTCATAAGACATGGCGTGGTTTCGGCCATCCATGATATTGGATGCTGGGATTGTCCTGATACAATGACAACAAAAAGCAAATATTTTTCCAGAATATTGTTCCGAAAGGCGGCGCTGACAGACTATAAAATTTTAACAGTATCAGAATTTTCAAAAAAAAGAATAATGCAGAAATTGAAGGTGAAAAGCTCGCGTATTGCGGTTGTATATAGCTGCATAGGCTCTCTTTTTACATCAAGCAGTCTTCAAGCAGATTCGGAAATTATTAGAAAGAAATATAATCTTCCGGAAAGATATATTTTATGCCTTTCCACTCTAGAGCCTCGCAAAAACATGCGGCTGTTGATAGATGCATGCTGCTCGCTGTGGAAAGCCGGCAGATTGGATTCAGACTTGGTTTTGGCTGGGAGAAAGGGCTGGAAAATATCAGATTTATTAGATAATTTAGACAGGGATTGTTCCCGCCGTATCCATCTAACCGGTTTTGTGGATGATAATGATTTGCCGTTTATATATAAAAAAGCAGAAGTTTTTGTATTTCCGTCCATATATGAAGGTTTTGGCCTTCCTCCTTTAGAAGCCATTGGATGCGGAATCCCCGTCATTTCTTCTGACGCGGCTTCTATGCCGGAGGTGCTTGGGGATGCGGCATTCTATTTTGAAAATAACAATCAGACTGCTTTGGAACAGTGTCTGATGGAATTTTATTCTGGTAAAAAAGAAAAGACGGCAGGAATACTGCCAAGGGACTATGATTGGAAATTATCGGCCGAAAAGCTTCGGCAGGCGATAAGTCAGCCCAAAAGCTAAAAGCTGCCCTTAGCCATATTCTTATACTGCTTACTAACGAATATTAGACAAGTCTTCATAAAAGTGAAGGAGAACTTATGGTAAGAATAATAGACGAGCGCGTTATCTTAGGCGGCGGCCAGATATTGTATTTACGGCTGGCAAGAGGTCTTATTAAAAGCGGGCATTCTGTCATGCTGTACTGCAATAGCATACTGCCGATTATGTTGACTGATTTTAAAAATGCGGGGGTTACTATCTGTAAATATGATATAGAATACAAGTGTCCAATTTTTGACGACATGGAAGATAATGACATTATATTAACAAATGATTTGTATTATTTTGTGCTTTGCAATAATTATGCAAAAAAACATAAAATTGACTGTAAGATTTTCTTATATATTGTACATCAGCTGATTCTTACTTCGCCTATAAAGAAACCTTATTTGAGCAAAAAGAAATATGGACGCTTCATCACAGATGCAGTGAATAGCGGCAATATATTTTTTATGGATGAACAGACAATGACATACAGTATTGAGACCTTAAACATTAATGTCAATGAAAACATTTGTCGCAGTAATATACTCAGGGTACCGGTTGATATACCTGAAGTACTCTCAAATAACATAATAAAGCCTCAAAGCGTATTAAGACATCAGCGCTTTGAAATACTGACAATAGCCCGTGCGGATTTTCCCTTCAAAGGATACATGAAAGGACTGATTGAAGCGGCTGCAGAATTAAAAAAACAATACCCCAATATCCACTTGACCATAATTTCATCCGGTGATGCGGTAATGCAGATAAAATTGTGGATGGAGGATGCTGCGCAGAAAGGGATGTCAGATATTGCATTATTGACGGACATCCCTAACGATAATCTGACAGAGTACTACCAGAGGGCGTCCTTATATATTGGAATGGGAACGACGATTTTAGAGGCGGCAAGCCATGCCGTAATCGCCATACCCATTGCTGCGTTTACCTATCAATGCAGGGCTGCAGGCTATTTCCACACTAGGCCGGAATGGATAACAGCAGAAAAAATTGATGAGGGAAAAAACATAGCAGAATTTATAGAATCGGTTATTAGGCTCGACGACAAAGAATATGAAAGTTATCGGATGCAGGCAAGACAAGCCGTTGAAAAATTATATTCGCTTCAATCAATTGTTGATATCTTTCTAAAAAAGAATCCTTCCCAAAAGTATTTTGAGCCGGGGATAATACTTACAGGAATTGCACACTTGAGCAAAATCAAACATTATTTATGCAGCAGATTAAAAAGGAGTACACATCATGCAGGTAATTAAATATGTATTTCAGCCTCACGGCGATGAGAGGGGACAGTTAATAGCACTTGAAGAGTTTAGGGACATTCCTTTCAAAATCCGGCGCGTTTACTATATGTACGATACGGCCGAGGGAGTGACAAGGGGCTGTCATGCCCACAAATCATTAGAGCAGATTCTTGTCTGCATACATGGAAGCTGCAAAATTCGTTTAGACAATGGCCGGGAAATAAAAGTCGTCCCGCTTGAAAAACCTTATGAGGGGTTATATGTTTCCAGTTTAATGTGGAGGGAAATGTATGATTTTTCACCGGACGCGGTGCTGATGGTTCTGGCGTCAAAACCCTACGACGAGTCAGATTACATACGCAGCTATGACGAATTTCGGGAAGCAGTGAAAAATACAAACGTACAATAGATGTTCGCCGAAACGGACTGAAAGGAATAATAATGAATCCTGTAAATACGATAAAAGTACCTTTTGTAAGTTTTTTACCCTTAGAACATGAATTAGACGCGGAATTAAGGAGCGCCTTTGAACGTGTCTATCAAAAAAGCTGGTATATCGGCGGTTCGGAGGATGAAGCGTTTGAAAAAGCCTTTGCCGCATATTGCGAAGCTGATTACTGTGTAGGTGCAGGAAATGGCTTGGACGCGCTGCTTCTCGCACTAAAAGCTCTTGGCATTCAGGGCGGCGACGAAGTAATTGTACCCTCTAATACTTATATTGCCACGGCTCTTGCCGTAACATATGCAGGCGCGCAGCCCGTATTTGCCGAGCCGGATATCCATACATTCAACATTGACCCGGATAGAATGGAAGAATTGATTACAGATAGAACAAAAGCTATTATGCCGGTACATTTGTATGGGCAGCCCTGCGATATGGATTTAATTATGGAAATTGCACAAAAGCATGGCTTATATGTAATTGAAGACTGCGCTCAGGCTCATGGGGCTGTTTACAAGGGGAAAAAAATAGGCACCTTTGGCAATGCGGCAGGTTTTAGCTTTTATCCGGGCAAGAACTTAGGGGCTTTGGGTGATGCCGGTGCAGTTGTCACAAACGATATTGTACTTGCTAATAAAATAAGAGCATTGGGCAATTATGGCTCCGATTACAAATACCATCATATTTACAAAGGACATAATTCCAGACTGGACGAGCTGCAGGCGGCTTTCCTTTCCGTGAAACTTCCCTATTTAGACAAAGTAAATAATGGACGTCGGAAAATAGCAGAAAGATATCTTGAAGGAATTCATAATCCGGAAATTATACTTCCCCATGTAATACCAAATGTGGAACCGGTATGGCATATCTTTGCCGTTCGATGTCAGCGCAGGGATGCATTGGAGGCGTTTTTGCAGGAACGCGGAATTATCACCAATAAGCATTACCCCATTCCAATGCATTTACAGCAATGTTACCATGATTTAGGCATAAAAAAAGGACAACTTCCCATTGCCGAAGAAATCAGCGCTACGGAGCTTAGTCTTCCTATGTATTATGGTATGGAAGAATGGCAGATTGAATATGTGATAAACTGTATAAACCAGTTTGGGCAGTCCGAAAAAATATTTGTTTCTTTGGAGGAAACGGAATAACAATGGATAAATCATACAAGGAACCACAGAAAAACACAACCGTAGGTCTACGACAGTCAAATATTGAGCTGCTTCGGATATTAGCAATTATTGGCGTTATTATCCTGCATTACAATCACCGTGACGGGGGCGGCGGATTTAATTATGTTGTCCAAGGTTCGGCAAATGAGTTAATGCTGCGATTTTTAGAGTCTCTTTTTATTTGTGCCGTTGACGTATTTATTTTGATTTCAGGATATTTTATGTGTACCACAAACAAACGAAATATTATCAAACCGCTGCAGTTAATACTACAGATGACAATATTCTCAACAGGGATTTATTTGTTCAAGGTAATCTTTGGATTCAGGGATTTCGCGTTAAAATCTTTGATGGGCGCGCTGGTTCCGGCTAATTACTTTGTGATACTGTATGTAGTATTATACTTTATATCTCCGTATATTAATTTAGCTATGGAAAAATTATCGGAACATAAAAAAAGGCAGGCAGTAATTATAATGGCAGTATTATTCTCAATCTATCCATCCCTTGTGGATATATTCACTGCAGCATCCGGTCGTGAATGGATGGGACTAAGCACTATAGGCGCATGGGGCAGCCAATGGGGATATACCATAGTCAATTTTACTCTTTTATATATAATCGGAGCATATATTCGTACTGCGGAACGGCCTAAAAAACGCTATAAAACACAATCACTGCTTTTGATACTCTGCATTTTGACAATTGTGCTCACAGCTTGGAGCCTGCTTGATGAAGATACTGCGTGGGAATATTGCAGCCCTTTGGTAATTATAGAGGCCGTAGTGATTTTCCTGTTGTTTTCACGCCTTCGTATGGGCACAAACAAAGTGATAAATGAATTTGCAAAAGGAGCATTTTCCGTATACCTGCTGCATCCTATTTTCCTGCCGTATGTAGGAGCAGAAAAGTTTGTACAGGGCGGTATTTTAAGATTGGGGGGGGTAATTTTTCTTACTGCAATGGGACTTTACATCATTTGCTGGGCTGTATATGAAATATATAATAAAGTTACCTTTCCTATCTTTAAAAAACTGGAAAAAGTGATTTCAATTACTATAGATTTGGACGCTCCTGATTAGGAGGTATACGGAGAACGGGCAGAATGAATAAGATAAAACTATTTATCGAAAATTTTCTAATATATGGAATGGGCGGAATTATCAACAAAATAATTCCGTTAATCATGCTGCCTGTCGTGACACGATTGATGCCCGATACGAAATATTTTGGCCTCAGCGACATGACTAATACCATAATTTCCCTTTGTTCCGCATTGGCTGTCATGGGCATGTATGATGCAATGTACAGAATGTTTTTTGAAAAGGAAGATGACAATTATAAAAAAGACATCTGTTCTACCGCATTTCTTTTTACATCTGCATCATCGCTGGCGGTATTTGGACTTATGCTGCTGTTCAAGGAGCAGATTGCACAATATTTTCTGGGAGACAGTCAGTATAATTTTCTGGTGTATATTGGCGCCTTCGCAGCCCTTGCAAGTGCGGGCAATTCCATTATATCCGCACCGACCCGTATGCAGAATAAACGGAAGATTTTCCTGATTGCCAATACCTTAAGCCCTTTGCTGTCCTATTCCATTTCCATCCCGCTGCTGCTGAATGGTCATTATATCATTGCCCTTCCGGCAGCAGGCTTGTTATCAGGCATCATTATAGAAACGGTTTTTGGTCTATTAAATCACAAATGGTTTCACCTTAAAAGGTTTCACTTAGGATACTTGAAACAAATGCTGGCGATTGCCATTCCTCTGCTGCCAAACTTTTTAATTTACTGGGTGTTTAACTCTTGTGATAAACTGATGATTACCAATCTGTTGAATGTCGGGGAAGCAGGAATTTACTCGGTAGGCTCTAAACTGGGTAATGCCAGCCAGCTAATTTATCAAGCATTCGCAGGCGGATGGCAGTATTTTGCCTTTTCCACAATGAAAGAGGATGGACAGGTAAAGACAAATTCCTTGGTTTTTGAATACTTAGGAGTAATTTCCTTTGGATGTTCCGTGTTTATCTTTGCATTAGCGCATCCGATTTACAGCCTCTTATTCACCGGCGATTATGTCAGAGGATATATTGTATCCCCCTATCTGTTTTTGGCGCCGCTGCTGCAAATGTTATTTCAAGTAGCCAGTAATCAGTTTCTTGTGATTAAGAAAACTTGGCCAAACTTATTTATCCTTACAAGCGGGGCGATAGTCAACCTAATCTTAAATCTTGTCCTGATTCCAGCGATAGGAATTGAAGGGGCGGCTGTCGCAACCTTGACGGGGTATGCAATAGCGGATATTGTGGCAGTTATTGTACTTTGCAGAATGAAGCTGATGGTAATCAGAGGGCGTTTTATTGTGTCAGTTCTTATAACGGCTGCCTATATCATCTTGAGTAGAATAATAGGCAGTCAAATGGTTTTGTTGAACTTAGCGGCCGCTGTGGGATGCTGCGGATTTTTCCTGCTGCTTTACAAGGAGGACATGAAAGGACTGACCGCCAAATTGAAAGGAACTCATCAAAAATAAAAATCAAGGCCGATAGTTTATGCGACTGGTAACTAATGACAGATTTTACAATATTGCAGGAGAAAAATAAAACAATATGGATAAACATGATAAAATCAGATACATAGGTCTTGATATTTTCAGGATTGTTTCCGCGGCGGCCATATGTGCTTTTCATTCCGCAGCAAACCAAAATTTAAACTGTAATTACGGCCTTTTACAGCCTTTTGCCACAATGGGGGCTATATTTATGACAGCTTTTTTCATGCTGTCGGGATTTTCGTTATACCTAAATTACCAGCAGGTTGATTTGATACGCTTAGAAAATGCTTCCGCCTTTTATTTGAAGAGGTTTATCAGTATTATGCCCATCTATTATATTGTGTCAATTTTATATATATTGTTTAAAGGCGAAGAAACCTTTCTTCAAAATATAGTTTTACTGCCTGTGGAACTACTGGGAATCCAAACAACCTTCAGCACATTATTTACAATCAGCCATAATGGAGGCACGTGGTTTATATCATGTATTTTATTGTGCTATTTACTTTATCCATTTATCCAGCAGATGATAAAACAGTTAAAACCAAAAGCGAAAGTGATAGTGGCGGGGCTGGCTGTGTTTGTCCTGCTGTATGCGCCTATTGTTGTCCGGCTCTTTGAAATACAATGGATATATGACAGTCCCTTTTATCGTATAATGGAATTTTTGGTTGGAGTGATATTGTGTTCAATGAGAGATGATATTATGAGTTGTAGAATACTGTCAAAAATTATATTCCACCCTGTCAGCATTTTAGGTGAAGCGGCTGTTTTAATCATCGGAGTTACGGCAGCTGTGAAATTGAATATTGCCATTGGAAATTTTAATTTATACAGCTGGATTGGTCTCCCTATATTTGCTGTCATGCTGCTTGGCTGCAGCAATTTGGGGGGGGGTAAATCTTACCCGAAAACAATAAAATATTTAAGCGCCATATCATACACCTTTTTTCTTGCGCAGTTTTTCTCAAATGATATTGCGTTTATGATAACGGAAGCGCTCAATATAGAAAATAATTTCCTAAAAATTCTGCTTGCGTTTTCAATATGTTTTATTTTGGCGGTATTGCTGCATGAAGTTTTTGAAAAGCCGCTCAGCAGAAGGCTGAGAAAGAAATTTTGCAATTACATGCTGCCTGAAGCAGAAAGGAGAGCAAAATGAAGCTGCGAACACTTGAACCCAAAGATGCCCCGCTCATGCTGGAGTGGATGCATACCCCTTCCGTTGTAGAATTTCTACAGACGGACTTTGCTTCAATGACTTTAGAAGACTGCAAACGCTTTATCAAAGCAGCGCATACGGACAAAAGCAGTCTGCATATGGCAATTGTGGATGAAACCGATACCTACATGGGCACAGCAAGCCTGAAAAACATCCGGGATGATACTGCGGAATTTGCCATAGCGGTGCGGCTGGAAGCAATGGGACAGGGATATTCCCGGTACGGCATGAATGAAATACTGCGCATCGGCAGGGAACAGCTGCATTTAAAGTGCATCTACTGGTATGTAGCGCCGGAAAACAGGCGGGCCCGCCGATTTTATGAAAAACAGGGGTATTCCCCAGTGCATGAATTCTTAAACGAGCACCCTCGGATAAGAACATATATTTTGGGAGAGTACTTGGAAAAACATCTGGCGCAGTACATCTGGTATACCGCCGAATGAACGATACACCCCTTGCAGATACAAGCTTTGCTCCCGGGAAATTGGCATGTAAGTCAGTTCCTGATTCACCTTTTTCGCAGCACATCCTCCCTCTGCCAGCTGTTGGCAATCCCCAATGTGCTCGTCCGCTATACGCCAGCTGTTATCCCAATTAACAAACAGTGAGCCATAACTGCTGATGTTAAAAGCTGATCAACAAATACAAAAGCATAGAACAGGAATATAAGCAGGTTATAGAAGAATACTTCAACGATGGACGGGAACTGCGGCGGCGATTTTTTCTCGGAGTTAACTCAGTTTTTGCAGAAGTAAAAGACGGCCTGCCATTTAGGTAAGCCGCCTTTTATTTACTTTGAATTTCCCTTTTATTCAAGATTATTATAATATCATTTTTTGTAGAAGTAAAGGAAATTACATCGACCAATATAGACAAAAAAAGTAATAACATACGTCTTCTGTCAAACATGCCTAAGATTTACATACATTTTTGATACGCCATGTGTTTGAGTAAGCATCTGAAAAACCTTCAAATTTATATTCTTCATGCTTCTTTTTTTGTATAATCAATACCCACTCATAAAACTTATCAGACATTGTACTTGAAAATTCTTCTTTGACAAAATCTCCTCGACATCTATAGAATCGTTCTTGTTTGATATCCGCATATCTTTCAAGCTGCGGTATTAATTTTTTTACATCGGTAAAATAATTTGGATGTCCTTTTTTGCGCGCAGCTTCTTCCGCGATAAACGCCTGCTCGTCATCCTCCGGATAATCCGCATTCTTTCCTGTTACCAGAATTATACCGCCCTCGCAAGTGCATCTTAACATTTCTGCCAAAGCCTTTTCCTGATAGCAGGCGTCAAAAACACCATAGCAGATAATTTTGTCAAAAAAATTGTCTTCAAACGGCAGGTCTTCACCCTCTGCCACTACAAACTGCTCCGCATTTTCCGGATACAGCCGAATACTCTCTTGAATCATTGCGCTGGAAAGATCGATTCCATAATAATTGGAAATTTCCCTGAAAAAAGGATAAAACCGCCCAAACCCGCACCCATAATCCAGCAGTTTATCAGATTTTTCATATTGCAGACATCGGAATAAATTGATTGCCTCTTTTTCTCCCGGTACTTTATAGTCCCCGCGGGTTGTCTTTTCTATCCTGCTTACAACGCCTTCTCCATCGTCCGCCTCGGCTGTTACTGACTTCCAATATTTTACATATTCTTCATTCCAATATTCTTTTCTATTCATTTACCTAATATCCTCCTTTTTGAAGCCATAATGAACGACTTTAAACTCTTTCCTTTGATGCGCCATGCTGATTACCTATGTGAAAACAAACGCTGCAATAACAGTTGTCCGTCTATTGCTGATTTAAGATGGTTTTTTTAAATTTTCCGTCTGAAAACGTAAGTATTTCGCACCTGCCATAAGAATTATTTGCGGCTATTCCCAGCGTGTCAACGAAATCCAAGCCAATCGTATTATTGTCAAAGGTATATGTCCACATATTTTCAGCCGCAAAGTCAAAGTTATCCCAGTAATAATTGTCATGCTTGTCCCTGACTGCCAAAAATGGCTGGGCTCCAAAAATATTGTTTTTTGAGGTTACGACCAGACGGGAATCCTTGATTTCTGCCGTTAAACCAATGTCTTCCTTCGCTAAATTCAGGCACTTGCGCATTGCCGTCACAGCATCGCAGTATTCAAACCGGGCGTCCTTATATTTTTCAGCAGATTTTGCTATCAATTCTCTGACTCGTTTTATTTCATATACCATGTCTTTATAATCATGATCCGTAAAAGCTAAAATGCAGTTTTCACCCTCCGCCGCCATCCGAAATGCCTTATCCACTTCTTCCTGCGTGAGCTGGCGCATTCTTGCATACATGTTCAGGCATCTGGTAATCCATCTTTTACAGGTTCCTTTGCTTTGATAATCCGTATAAGAGGGGTGATATGGACGCCATTCTGCGGGCGCATGACGCCAATCGCCGAATCGTCCTCCGCTCATATCCAGCTGTTCATGTTTTTCTTCCTCATACGACTGATTTCCATAATCAAAGGGAATCCATTGTTCCAGAAACCAATGAGAATCCGGGCGTTCCGTGTGAAATCCCGGCCTGAATGCCGTCGGAAACCACTGCCTGTCTATAATCTTTCTGCATAGAATTTGATTCAGATTTTCGGTTCCCCAAAAAGCCGTTCCGGAGTCATTATAGTTTCCGGAAAGCGATACCGGATGATGGTGGAATTGTACAATATCTCCTTTATTCTGTTCTTTTGTCATTTTCAAATATTTATCAAAAATCTTATGATGGCCTGCATCCCGCCTTCTGGGATTCTGGCCGGTAAAGCCCACATGATCCATGCAGAACCAGCTATACACCCAGCCGCCGCCTGTGGAATCAGGAAGCTCCCTTCGGAACCCGTCGGCAGAAATCTCAGCCAGCATGGTTTCGATTTCCTCCCAGCTGCCCTTCGTTGCCATTTTCTGCTTATCGATCATGCTTTGAACAGCAATTTCATTTCCCTTTAGATCAATTTCGCCGTTTCTCAATTTCCTTAAATTTTCCTCGGAAGGTTCTATCTGAATTCCATAGATATTTTTTATCATTTCAAACGGAACTGTAAACTCCTCATACAACGGCCCTTCCGTATCGATACAATGTACAATAAATACCGTACCCATAAACGCATCCTCCCTGCTGTTTTATCATAAAAGCCTGCTTAAGAAATTGCTATAAAAATTAAAAATGCTGGAAAATACTTAAAGTAATTTTTAGCAGTTCCTGCAAATTGCTTTGCAGGCGTCGGAACCAGAAGGGTTCCCTAGTTTATATAAAACAATTATCATACACCTCTTTAAACTGCTCATTATTTTGAAACAAATATTCTGCAATCACCCCCATTAATTCCATATCATTTTCATGATCTAAATCCAAGATACCCGTGTCATACATTTCTATTATCTCTACATACCCGTCAAGAACCTGTTTTCCGGACTTTAAATGTTCCGGATTGTACGCATACAAAGAAGCGTTCATATCATAAATATCAGGCGCCTGCTGTCTTGCGGTAAAATTTGATTCACATACCTTACAAAAGCCCCGTTCCGTCTTTTTCAGCTGGTTAAAATAGGGGTTTCGCCTTGCCGCCACAACCGAAGTGGTTACGTCTGCTTTTGTACGAATATGTGTATCAATTAAACACTTAATATCATTCACCCTCCGAAGCGGCGAGGTAATATCCAAATCCACCACCACATCATACGCATATCCTTTTCTGCTCTGAATTAAATCCAGACAATTATGTATCACATCTACTTTTCCCACCGTATCGCCGCCAAGCTCCGGACTGCGTTCTATCAATTCCACAGGACGAATTTTATTGTCGCTCATCATTGAGAGAAGCTCCGGACTGTCAGAGTTTACAACAATATCACAGTTTTTTGCACCATATCTCCTGATATAAAGGTCAATGGCAGACAGCGTATAATAAGGTAAAGGTTTTCCCACAAAGGGCCTGATATTTTTATTTTTTATCCCCTTTGATCCCGCCCTGCCGCAGATCGTAAAAAGAAATCTCATATTATTTTCCTATCCTTCCCTGAGTCAAATTTAACACATCAACCGCGTGGGCAATATTGCTGTCAGGTTTCACTTTTCCCTCAATCATATCAAGGAAATGATTTAATTCCCTGATCTGATAGTCATCGCGGGTCTCCTTAAAATCGATGATTTCACCTGTCCTCATAAATTCCAGCCTATTGTTTGCGATATCCCCGCAGATAGTATCGCTGTCTGTCAATAGCATTATCTGGCGGATTGTTTTTCTGCCAAAGTAGTCTAAATGCAGTTCAACTATCTTATCAGAATACTCCGCTATATAAATGGCATAATCCTCGCTGTCTATTTCAAGCGCCGATTTTCTGCCGCACATAGAGAATACCTTCTGGGGCATTCCGACAAGGAATGTCAGATAATCCCACTCATGAATTAAATCCGTGGAAACACCGCCGCCTAAATCTTTCCTTGCACTATATGTTTTTCGATAATCCGTACCCGGACGCCATTCCGGTAAATAGCTGGATGAAATGCTTCGGATGGAAATGACTTTCTGAAAATCCACATGCTCTTTCATGTATTGAATGACCGCATTGTACCGTAAGGGACAGGCCACATAGTAAACAGCCTGTTCCTTGAGCTGCAAGGCTTTCACGTCGTTTATTTGATTCACGGATGAAATAGGTTTTTCAATAAAAAAATTTCTGCCGTATGCCATTGTGTTCTTCAAGCTGTCAATATGATACTCCGTAGGATTCGTTATGAAGATGACGTCATATTGAGTCTTGATTGCATTGCAATCGGAATATACGGTTCTAAGCTGAAGTTCCGACGCTTTTTCATCCCTTATGATGTTTCGTCTGACGGCGTCAATATTTAATTTGATATTACGTTCGGCACAGATTGTTCTAAGATTTTTAATATGCCTTCCGGCAATGGAGCCTATCCCTATAAAGCAAACATCCAGCGTGTTCACTGTTGTCCCTCCAATTTGTCTATCAATTTTAATATTTCCATATCCTGCCGGAAATCATACTTTGGTTCTTTGTTCTCTTGAATATACTCTATAAAGTCAATTATTTCATTTTTGTATGCATTTTCAACAACAAATGTCTTGTAGCCTTCCATGTGTTCTTCAATTTCCAATAGCTTAACCTGCTGCAGCGTATCTGTCTGGCTGTTATATTCATAGAGGGAAGACGGAGTCCCGCTCCACTCCAAATACTTATGTTCGCCGTAAACTTCCAGCTTTCGGACAGCGGCAGGCGACACAACGTCCACGATAAAGGTTCCTTTATTTCCATTTGCATGTTTTAGCTGAATCATGTAATTATCATGATAGTTAATATGTAAGCCAGACATTTTATCGGAAATGACATGGGTATCCGCCACATCGCCAAATGTCTGGATTATCCACGGGAGCTCTATGGCCATAATTTCCCTGCATCCGTTTGTCCGCTTATCACCGACAAAGAAATCTCTATAGTTCTCCCATGGATGCCAGTCGGGCAGGTATTGCCCCACATGATAGATGTAATTCCACTTCTGATGATGATCTATTTTGCTGCGAATGTAGTTAATTTCCTCTCGGTATAGAAAAGTGGACGACATAAACAGGCGGCATCCGTTTTCTCCGGCAAGCTTCATATTTGATTCATATCCGTCCGGCACCAAATTTAATTCCGTAAATACATCCCATTTATGTCGGAGACATTCCCCAATGACCGCACTATGGGAAAGAGGAGCCGTGCATACGAAAGCAGCCTCAATATGCAATGCCTTATGAGCGTTCTCGATTGATTCCATACAGGGAATATGGAAAAGCTCAGACGCTTCTTTTCTGCGATCTTCCCTGCCGTCAACGCCGGCCACTTCAAAATCCGGATATAATTCCCGTATCAGCCGAATACGCCTTTTTCCCATGGACCCCAGACCAACGACTAGAATATTCATATCTTTCCTCACTTATTATCATAAAATTTCTTTTTTAAATTTATTTCGTCTTTCTGCACAACCTCCACGATTTTTGCCGCAATCTGTCTGGCGGCGTGTCCGCTGCCGTATGGGTTCACAGTATTATGGCTGGTGATTTTAAACTTCTCATCAAGGGCCCTTTTTATAGAAGCAATGATGCTTTCTTTATCCGGCGCACAATTAATAATGCTGTCCGCCTGTAGTCTTCCTCGCTGCCGATCTCCAATATTAATTGTCGGAATCCCAAATGCAGGAGCTTCAATAATACCGCTTGAGGAATTTCCTAAAACAAACTCGGAATATTTCATCAGCGAAAGATAACGGGCCGCGCCCAAAGAAGAAAATATGTGTAAATTTTCGATTGCCTTTTCTGCATTGTCAAGGAGTTCATTAATATATGCGCCGCCTTGGTCCGCGTTCGATTTTGTCACGATAAACGCAAGCTCCGGAAATGCTTTCACCGCTTCAAGGAAATCAAAGATCTGTTGATCCATATTTCCTTTTTCCAAGGTGACAGGATGATAAGTGCAAATCGCATAGCTGCAATCCTGCATCCCCAAGCTTCCAAGCGCTTCCGCCTTGGACATATTGGCAATGGTAATTATGTTATCTATGCTCGTCGAGCCATAATTAAAAACCCTGTCCGGCGCTTCTCCCAGCTGTAAAATTCTTTGATAGCTTTCCTCATTTGTTGGGAAATGAAGATAGCTCATTTTTGTGATGGAATGCCGAATCCATTCATCCATCGCGCCTTCCGTGGTATCTCCGCCGCATAAGTGGAAAATAGGGATCTGTGTGTTCCCTGCGGCTATGGCCACCGCAAGCATTTCATACCGATCTCCAAGAATCACAATGCAGTCATATTGAGCAGTACAAAAGAGTTCCGTAAATTTGATTAATGTAATCGCTTGATTGTTTGAAATGTCCGCGGCGTTCTTAGAAGCCACAGGTATTTCAACAGTCCGGTCCACATAGATTCCACTGTCTTGAATTTCATTAAGAGTATGACCATATTCCGCTGATAAATGTGTCCCTGTTACCACCAATTCTATTTTTAGTTCACTGGTTTCATATGTTTTCAAAGCGGCAATCACCGGCATTAACAGCCCATACTCCGCTCTTGTTGACGTAATCACCGCTATTTTCTTCATATTTCTATCAACTCATCCTCTAGAAAATCTCTGATTGCCCTTGTGCCTGTTACTTCATGCCATTTCATGGGAGATATGCCGTTTCCGGGCCGTTTTGCAGTCAAATTATTCTCAGAAAGCATTTCTCCCTTTTTGATTGCCCGGCCTGCCACAATACTTTTTCGGACGATTGTTCTATTTGCAGTCTCAGATGGCGAAGGTTCTTTTAATCCCGTTCCTAACGCCGCTTCCACATTCCGAATCGCCAGAACCATCTGCCGAAGCTCCTGCGGCTCCAAGCTTGCTTTATGATCCGGCCCCTCCATGGTCTTGTCCAGTGTAAAGTGTTTTTCAATTACGCATGCCCCCATTGCAGCCGCGGCCGTGGGAATTTCTATCCCTTGTGTGTGATCGGAATAACCAACCTTTTTTCCTGTCAGGCTTTTTAGGGTCTCTAAAGCGCGCAGATTCACATGTTCATACGGCGTAGGATACTGTGTGTTGCAATGAAGCAGTACAATCTCAGGAACCCCGTATTTATCAAGGACTGCCACAGCTTCTTTGATTTCATTGATATTGCACATGCCCGTTGACATGATAACTTTTCTTTTTGTCTTTGCGATTGCTTCCAGATATGGTAAATTTGTTACTTCCCCGGAAGGAATTTTCCAAAAGTCCATATGAAATTTTTCAAGAAATGCAACGCTTTCCAAATCAAAAGGCGTGGAGAGGAAGCCAATGCCGATTTCTGTGCAATAGTTTTTTAGCTCGATGAAATTCTCATTTGTCAATGTCAGTTTTTGGAGCATCTGCAGCTGGGATTCCTCCGCACCGGTAGTTTCCTTTTGATATTCGGCTTTCTCCGCAGATTTAGACACTAATTTTTCAGGGACAAATGTCTGAAATTTGATATAATCCACACCGGCTTCTTTGGCGGCCTCAACCATTTTTTTTGCCAAATCAAAACTTCCGTTATGGTTTACCCCAGCCTCCGCAATAATGCATACATGTTCCATACCGCCGCCTGCCTCTCATCTTATTGTTACGCCCGCCGGTACAATCTGGTGAGGCGCAATTTTTCTGCATTGTATCACCGTCGCATTTGCACCCACAAACGCAGAACTGCCAACCTCCACCTGTCCGCATAGAACGGCTGCTACCGCAATATGGGCGTAATCGCCGATCATACATTCATGCTCTATCAGTGCCATCGTGTTCACTATAACCATTTTTCCTATGTCAGCTTCGGCATTTACAACGGCGCCTTTGCCGATAAAGGTTCCCTCGCCTATCCGGGCGGTTTCGGCGATAACAGCTGAAGGGTCCGCTATCGTCGGCAGAGTAAATCCCATAGATTTCAGCTTCTGATACAGCTTCATGCGAAGCTCGTCCTTCCCCATATAGCCGATTCCAACCGCCGCATTTTTTACGCCATGGCCATAGCAGTCTTTTAAAGCTTCATCCGTACCCAGATATCTATATTTAGAGTCATGCTCCTTTAAATCCGTATAGCCTATAATTCTATACTTCTCCTGCCTTTCAATGCAATCAGCCACGCTTTTCGCGTGTCCGCCATATCCAACTAATAAAATATCTTCCATGGCCTAATCAGAAACAATATTCAGTTTCTCCTCCATTCGCTTCATTTCACTAAATTCACCCATATCCAAGAAGGAATCTTCGCTGACAGGATACATTCCCACCTTTTCTCCGGCCTCCATAATCATTTCAACAAGATGCGTCATATGGAATACTTTATCCGGTGGAATTCTGTCGATTGTATCCGGATTTATCACATACATACCCGTATTTATAAAATACGACAGCTTAGGCTTTTCTTCCATATGCAGGATTTCACCGTTATCCCCTGAGTGAATGACTCCATAGGGCAGTCCTATATTTTTCAGAGCGGAGACCACCGTAACAGAATTTCCCGATTGCATATGATATTCGTAAATATCGCCATAATCAGCCGTTATCAGCGTATCGCAGTTTGTTACGAACAAAGGGGTGTCAAACTTATCCTCAATTAATTTGATGCTGCCGCAGGTTCCCAATGGTTTCGTCTCTTCAATGTATTTGATTTCATATGTATGATTCAAATCGGCAAAGTACGATTTAATCATGCTTTTTTTGTAATTGACAGTCATATAATATTTTGATACGTCATATTCCGTAAAACAATTAATAATTCTCTCTACAATGGGCGTTTCTCCGATAGGAATTAACGGCTTGGGCAATATTTTCGTATATGGATAAAGTCTTGTGCCTTTACCGCCTGCCATAATCACCACGGGAACTTTTGAGAGATTCTTTTTTTGCTTTTGGTTTTGATAACCTGCATCCTCTTTCAAAAGGACGATATCCACAATGTGTCTTCGGTTATTTAAAATCGGAAGCGCTGTAATCACTTCCCGTTTCATCACATACGCTGCCTTTGATAATTCTTCACTATAGAGATACTTGGGTGAATGCGTCATTGCCTCACACACGCAGGCATGAATGTCACCCGCTCCTAAAATCCATCTCCTGATGTCGCCGTCCGTAATACATCCTGACAATTTACCGGCGTTGTCTTCAATAAACAAGATACCTTGGGCATTCTCATCTATTTTTGACATGGCATCCACGATTGTCATAGAGATATTGCCAATAAATTTAGACATTTGCTGTTTATTCATACGAAAACCTCTCAAGTGTTTCCTTGATCTGTTCGGTTACATATTCTATTTCCTCTACAGTAATCTGGGTGCTCGACGGGATATTCAGGATTCTGCCCGCGTAATAGGGCGCTTTTTCCAGCCTGTATGTATCTTCCAGCCGGTAGGGAAGCTGTTCGTTGATAAGTCCCCAGACCGCCCGGGTCTGAATTCCACGCTTTTCAAGCTCGCCGATGATTTCACGCAGGGACGCGGTAATTCTGTCCCTGTTGATTTCCAGCGAGTAAAACCAGCGGTTGGAATCCGTGTCCTCCCGAAATTCCAGCATTTTTACCAGTTCAAATCCTTCAAACAGCCTCTTGTATCTTTCGTAGTTTGCTTTCTTGCGGCGGATGAACTCCGGCAGCTCCTCCATCTGGGCGGCACCCAGCGCGGCCTGCAGGTTGGTCATTCTGTAATTGTAGCCCACCTCGTCATGGATATAGTAATGGGGGTCGTTCTTGGCCTGCGTGGACAGGTAGCGCAGGTGATCCACGGTTTCTGACGCTCCTGCGGTGACTGCGCCGCCTCCGCCCGTGGTGATTATTTTGTTCCCGTTAAAGGAAAACGCCCCGAAATCGCCGATTGTGCCTGCGTATTTTCCGGCATATTTTCCTGCGGACGGCCCGTCCAGATAACGGGTTCCCAAGGCCTCCGTGGCGTCCTCGATTACTTTGATATTGTATTTCTTAGCGGTTTCCATGATGGAGGCCATATCGGCCATGTTCCCGAACACATGAACCACGATTAAGGCTCTGACGGTCTTTCCTTTATAGGCGAGGGCGCCGTTTTTAAACTCGCATTCTTCCTCGCAGAAGCTTTGAAGCTTCACAGGATCCATGCACAGGCTGTCGTCGCAGTCTATGAACACGGGGACGGCATGCTGGTATTTTACCGGATTGACCGCCGCTATAAAGGTAAGCGGGGGCACGATGACGGCATCGCCGGGCCTGACGCCTGCTTCCACTAAAGACAGATGCAGCGCGGCGGTTCCGCTCTGGCAGGCGGCCGCATTTTCCGTATGAAGAAACTCTGCCAGCTGATGCTCTAGTTTCGTGATATATGCGCCTCCGGTGGACACCCAGCCCTGTTCCAGCGCGTCAAGCACATACTTTTTTTCATTTCCCTCAAAATTGGGGATAGATAGCGGAATAAACCTTTCCATTCTGCACTGCGCCTCCCTTTCGCCCGCGTTTTTATCTTCTTATGCTTTCACATTTTGCTGTCTAAAGATTTTCCGGTTTCAATATGTTCAAAGTTGGGGAGATATGATTTTATGATAGCAACTACATCCTCCTTTGTGGTCTGTTCTTTCTCAAATGCCTTGTCAAGAGCTTCCAGCAGGACCTGCAGCTTCTGCCTGTCCGGAATTCCTTTGCCGCCCACTACGCCCAGCGCGTGGAAGCGCTTAAAGTCAACGCTTTCGCTCTCCGTATAGAATTCCTCGTATGGCTTTTCGCCCGACGTATTCGACGGCGAGAAATGAACGGGATAGAAGAGGCTTCCCTGTTTGAGCGCCTCTGCTTTATCAACTGCCTCCCCGTCGCTTGGGCATGGAAGAATCGTGTACCCATGTTCCAAAAGCAGCGCTTCCGCAATTTTGTCAAATGTCATCATCTGCTCTTTTTCCAGCCGCGGGAAAAATATCTCTCTGTCTGCGCCCAGCATGCACGCCAGCATGCATATCTGACCGCTTTCCTCCGGCGAGACAAAATATCTTTTTACATCGGACGGGGCGCTTATGGGCTGGAGCTTCCGAATCCGCTCTAGGAATCCGGCGGGAAGCGAGCCGTTGGAGAATGCCACGTTGGCAAATCTCGCCGTCTTTACCGGGAACTTGTCCGAATAAGAAAAGATGAGATCCTCCATAATCCGCTTGCTTGCGCCCATAATATTTACCGGATTGGCCGCCTTGTCCGTGGATACGCAGAAGTATTCCTCCGGCGGGAATTCCGCCATAAGGTCCAACAGAAGCTTGGCGTGAAGCACATTGTTCTGAAGAAGCGCTTCCACGGAATAGATATCCTTCTCCGAACGGACATGCTTATGGGCTGAAAAATTGCCTATGATGTCAAAGCCGCCCCGGCTGCGGAACATTCTGCGGAATACATCGGATGCAAAATCCATGGGATAGGGCGCGTAATCATCCGGAATGTACATGTCTTTCGTAGAGCGGAGGTCTCTGGTAAGCTCCGCAAGGGCATTCTCATTGATGTCTGCCACGACCAGAACGGAAGGCTTGAAAGGCAGGACTGCCTTAATAAACGACGAGCCTATGGAGCCTGCTCCGCCTATGACAAGAACGGATTTCCCTTGAATTTTTTGTGAAAGCTCCGTGCGGTTTTCTTCGATGTCCTGAAGAAACATGCTCTGGGGGCGCCGGGTTACATGTTTATTTATAAACTGATTAATATCAAATATCATGATGACTTTCTCCTTACATCCCAAATTTTCTTTATATATAACAGAAATATAAATACAATAATGAGCAGAAAAATTATTCTTAGAACCATTACCTGATAGCTGAATATTATGCCGCAGCCCGCAAAACAGCAAATGCCACAGCAGCTTAATATAGTTTTTATATTATAAACCTTTAATAATTTAATCCTTTTTACCAGCAGCATATGTATTAGCATTAATACAATATAACTGACCAATGTAGTATATGCCGCGGCAGCATAACCATATCGCGGAATTAATGTTAAGTTTAAGACGAAATTAAGTAATGCGGCACAGACCGTTGCAGCCGCCATTCCTCCTGTTTTTTTTGAATATTGTTCCACATTTACAAACATTGTGTAAATGAACTGAAAATAGCAGCCAATAATTACCGGAGGCATAACGGCTATAGCGGCCTGATATTGATGCCCTCCCATAATAAGCAAAATTTCGGGCGCCAAGGTCATTATTCCAAGAGCTATTATCAAGAAACCCGAAACATATGTCTTGGTCATTTTATAGATAGCAGAATGATCTTTGGCTTCCAGTTTTTCGCCCAGCCAAGGAGAATAAGCGCTATTAACTGCCTGAACAAATATGCTTAAAATTCCTCCGCAGCTATATGCCAAACTATAAAGCGCGGTATCCTCTGCGCCGCATATACTATTTATCATTACTCTGTCCATTGAACTTAGTATAGTAATAGACAAAAGATGTGGGACATATGGAATACATATTTTAATAATATATTTCCAGTCGGATACCCATTCCCTATATGCCAAACCAATTTTTCTTTTTATTACCAGATATGTTCCAATCATAATGACAGGCAGAAGGCCTCCGATAATTCTGCCGTTTACTTTATCCTCACAGACACACACCAGAACCAATGAAAGAGCCATTGTTATGATTGCAAGCAGGACATTTATAATTACGGTCTTTTTGTAATTAAATGTAAATTGATTATATGTCTGCTCTATTCCTATTATTTGAAAGAACAGACAATACAGCATAATATACAATAATTGTGTTTTTGAAAGTTCCAGTCTACTTTGTGTAAAAGGAAGTACTATGTTGAAAACAGCGCTCCAAAGCAGACATAAAAAAATTTCAAGCCATATCATTGAGTTAATAAATTCATGAATACGCTTTTTAAAATCAAATTTTGCACTGATCAGCGACGCCTCCGCACTCAATGTAACAACAGTATAAATAATCATTTGCATGGATATAAAGCTATTATACAAACCAAATTCATCCTTACTCATAAGTCTGGTAAAGATAGGTGTGGAAATAAATGTTATTCCTTTTATTAAAAATGTAGATAAGGTATAATATATTCCTGATTTTAACGCTTTATTGTTTCCTATTGTCAGATGCATATTATTTTTTCACTGTTCCTTGAAGGTTCTAATTTTATGTCTTGATGCTATGCAATATATCATCAAATTCCTGAAGTGTTTTGGGTTCATACACGATACTTGCTGCTGCCGCTTTATATTTTTCTACAAATTGAAATATTTCTCCGTATAATTTTGTATTATCCTTAAAGAGAAGTTTATATAAAAGTATAAGCTTTGGCCTCTTTTTATAAAGAATGTATGGAGTGAACTGTGCCGTTGAAAAAACACTAATTAATACACTGTCATCGGATATGTATTCTCCACATAATATCTCCCATAAGCAGGCTGCCTCATCTGTCTGCAAGTCGATAGAACGTCTGTTTTGTGTGGGATGTTTTCTAACTAAAACCTTATCTTTATACTTTGATAAAATCTCAAAAATCTGTTTTTCACTTATCAATGTTTCAGCCCAAAAATCATCCAATGATTGATCTAAATAAATAACTTTATGTTGTTTATATATGTCATTAGGAGAAAATTCAAATACTCTCTTAATTAATTCGAGGGATTTCTCATCAATGGATGGCAGTTTACTAACTGGATACATATCATTTTTAACAGCAAGCTTTAAGTCATACAAATAAATTTGATTAACATCGATACTTAATGGTCCCTTTTTTGAAAGGCGATTTACCAGCTTATATAATGCAGACATTTCTCTCTCTCTAAAATCCCCCAAATATGAGGCCATTCCGTCTTCCAGCAAAATTATTTGAGCTTTAGGATTTATATTAGAAAGATTGACGAAAAACTTGTCCCAGCCCGAAGCATATATATAATTATAGGTCATTAAATAATGCATATCAAAATTATATATTTTGTTTTTTATGCTGCTCTTAGGAAAAATTATATCAACAGTTTTCTTTACATGCCCAATGAGACTATTTTCATAGCAATATGGATTAATTAGTGTAACATTACTAAACAATCCACAATCCTTGATGCCATTAATGTATCCGGCAACGGAATCATAGCCGATTAAGAATATATCTGCATTCTTTTTGCTTTCATTTACGTCATGTGCCACAAAATTCAAAGTGTTCATTAACTGATATGGGGTCCAACAAACAAAGGCTGATTTCATATATAATTAACCTTTCTATCCTTACTTCTAAAAATTATATTGTAAATAAATTAATCAGCACAGGGTCCATTAACCATCTTTTAAAACTCTGTACTCTAAGGCCCTATTATCACTATAGAAATTGCAAAATTTTCACAATATCAAGTTTTATTTAATTATTTGCCGCCTTAATCTATTTTTTACTAAGATACCTGTTTTGATATTCTATATCGCTGTCAATACATAATGCCAAAATAATAAATACAATGACTGCAATCGGACTAAAATATGCCATTTCGCCAAATGCTGCAATGATCTCATAAATGAATATGAGCAAAGCAGCGGTATAGCCATAAATGTCTTTTTGTGCCGTCCGTTTAATCAATTGGTATATTTCATATAATAATAAGATAAACAATAGTGTTCCAATCCAGCCGAATTGGGATAAAACAGCCGGCCAAAACTGATCCGAAAGGAATTCATCATTTTCTTGATTAAGTCCCCATATTGAATCATATCCTAATTGTAAATATAGCGGCGAATAGTACTGACGCGCCATATTTGTTCCATATGAAGCAAATCCTGTTCCAAAAGGAAATTCTTCATTTGCTAAACGTAAAGAATTATATGTGACAATATATCTTGTCTGATCAGTATTTGAATAATAATAAGAAAACTGATTGTATCCAACCAAAACCAGCGCCAAGAGAACACACAAATATAAAAAGATTTTACTTTTTATCCTAAGCTTTATGAAATATATATACAATGCCCACATAATTACGAGCGCGGCTAAAATACGAACTCTCATGGTACTCACAATACATAATGAGCCTATTATCATATATAAAATATTATTGTATATTTTGGAATTATAAATAAGTATAAACATACAAATTAATATAACGGTTGCATATTCTCCCGGATGTCTCCACATTAACATCTGAGAATACATAAACATTCTAAAGTCCCTGACAGGAAAAATTGGGTAAACAAACACATTAATAAAATTCAAAGTTCCTAATAGAACAATAATTATCCTGATTAATCTGTTAATTGAAAACAAAAATACTGACATTTTATTTTTTTTATTTATAAATATAATAGAGGCTAAAAAAATAATGATAAATTTACCGCAGTTTAAACAATCTACAATAGTCGGGAAAAGGCTGTTGACCCTGTTTAAAATTGTTGATATTACTCCAATAATCATTAGTCCGAAAAGAAGTCCTGCTATTTTACGATAGTGCTTCAGCATATTTTTTAAGCTATAGCAATGCACTAACAAGTAAATAAGCGAAATTATTTCTATAATTTCGTCAATATAAGATACTATTTTGCCCAAGATATTATCTGCCCAAACATATGTCAGCAGTGATTGAAAGAGCAGCAAAAAAAAGCATATTTTGATCACCAAAAAATTAGTAATTTTAATTTTCATAAACCTCACCGCCATAAATCATAATGATTAAAGTGAGCATGCCACAAAGTTCAGCCGGATTCCTGCCTGTCCGTATTAATAAATCCGATACCCTCTTTCATTTCAGCCAGCATTTGTTTCTTTTGTTCTTCCTTAATTCCTCCCCAAAGCGTATATTCTCTTGTGTAAAAAGGAACTCTATTTGACTCCGTTTTAAATTTTTTGACGTATTCCTCTGTTGTAGAAATAACCTTCGCAGGTATTCCGACAGCCACGCTGTTTGATGGGATATTGCTTGTAACTACACTATTTGTTCCAATAATTGCTCCGTCCCCAATTGTTACCCCCGGCAGAATTGTACTTTTTGCGCCAACAAATACATTATTGCCTATTTTGACTTTCCCAATTTTTGATACTCCTGTATGATTCTTTCCGGCGGCATCATGGGATAATATATAAACCCAAGGTGATAAAATCACATTATGACCAATTTCAATAAGCCAAGGGAAATTGGCGTCTATATTAACTCCTTTTTCCATAGTAAAATTTTCTCCTATTAGGAGACCACGCTTCACAAGTCTTTTTATATATAGTGATTTATAAATATTTCTTATTCTATTAATCATGTATGCCTGCCCTCCGTCAAGCTAAACCAACGATAAGTATATTTGTTTTACCTTTTCAATGTGTTCTGGTACAGTAAATTTTTTTTTCAACATACAATATGATTTTTCGCTCATTTCTAATCTCATGTTGCGCTCGTTAATAATTTTTGCTAGTTTTTGAGCTAACATTTCTACATTACCGGGTTCAATTAGGAAACCATTTACACCATCTTCAATAACCTCCGGTATGGTTGAAATGTTAGAAGCGATATTGGGAATACCCTGTGCCATAGTTTCTAATATCGTCATGGGCAGTCCTTCCCGATAGCTTGGCAGAACATTAACAATAGTTCTTTCCATTAGTTCTTTTTTCTTATCTTTGTCAGCCCACCCAATAAATGCTATTCTATAATTGATGCCAATCTTTTCAATCTTATTTTTTATTTCATCATCGCCCTGTCCGCATAGCGCTATTTTATATTTTTTGTCAATTATATTATCTATTTGCTTTACCGCAGATAACAAGTCTAAAACTCCTTTACGTTCAAGAAGCCATCCCAAAAAAAGAATAATGTCGCCGTTTGCGTTATATTTATTTTCCTCTGCCAATTTTACTGCATTATGCAGAACGGAAATATTTGCTTCCGGAGCATATTGTTTTATAACCTTAACCAAATGATTGCCTAGAACTATATTGATATCTGCTGCTGCGAGGGCTTTTTTGACTATCCTTTGTCTTACGCCGGAAATACTTGTAAAAAATTCCGTGTAATCCGTGTGATGATGTAAAATTACTTTTTTCTTAAACAGTTTTGCCGTATACAATATAATTGATTTCCGGTAAAACGGACCTCCGTCACATACATGAAGGTGAAATATATCTACTCTGCCTGCCAATAAACGAGTCAGAATCTTAAAGTACCCTTGAATAAAATAAATAATTTTCTGCGCCGCATTCCCGTTTATATGCGTTGCGATATATTCGATTTTAATATTTCCCCACCCATTATACTCTAAATAATTCCTGCTGACAGCCGTGACACCGCCGCCCGCGGACATATCTGAACCACACATGATTACATGCACTTTCGATTTCATCTCACCACTCTTTTTTACTGCTTTTCAATAATGACATTATTTCTTTTTCCCGTATTTCCGCACCAGTCCAAATATTTTCATATCATCCACAAAGTATCTCTTAAACATCCTCTTCGGCTCCTGCAAGAACCGAAAGAACCATTCCAGCCCTGCGTTCTGCATCCACATCGGCGCCCTTTTCACCCTGCCTGCAATAAAATCCACGCATCCTCCCATGGTAATCGACACAGGGACCTGATACTCCTCTTTGTTTCTGTAGATAAACTTTTCCTGCTTGGGACAGCCTAGGAATACAATCAGGATATCTGCTTTGCTTTCACGGATTCTCTTATTTGCGGCCGCAAGCTGTTCCGGATTATTTTCAAACCCGAACGGGGGCGAAAACAAATCGACAATCTGTAGTTTTGGGACTTTCTGCTGGATATTCTTCGCCGCATTTGTCAGGACATCCTCTCTGCCGCCGAACAAAAAAACCTTATACTTCTTTTTGACGGCCAAATCAAAAACATCCCATACAAAATCCGTCATGCATACGCGTTCCTTAATGGGGACGCCCAAATGACGGGACAGCTTCACCACAATCTGCCCATCCGTGAGAATCAGGTCCGCATTGTCGCATATTTGTTTCAGTTCAGCGTCCTCCTGCATTTTCACAATGATATCCGAATTGGGTGTCACTACATAATGGGTTCCTCCCGTCTGGATGAACTGATCCACTGCGTTTTTTGCCTCGGCGGCAGTGAGGTTGTCTATGTATGTATTGAGGAACCGTATCCTCTGTGTATCAATCTGTCTTGAATCCACCGGAATCCCCCTTTCTTCTTCCAGCATCCGTAACAATCATCCTGTGCCGTCTATTTATACTGACGTTCGCTAAAATTTGCCCTGCTGCCCGACTCACGAGCGGAAAGCATCATGAACCGATGGCAAATCTGACTGCTCGTGAGTATAGAAGTGTTCCATGCGGCTTATCCACAGCCAAAATCCATCCTTCTGTTCGGATGTTAATCCAAATGGCTCCTTCCGCACAGATGCCGGTAAAATATGCTCATCATTAAATGATCGAACACCATGTGAATGTCTTCTGTGATCTGCATGCTGTTGACGGGCACATGCAGGGAAATATCGCTTAATTCTTTCAGCCGTCCCCCGTCGTATCCGGTGAGCCCGATGATCTTGCTGCCGCAGTCTTTCGCATATTCTACCGCATTGATTACATTTGGCGAATTGCCGCTGCCGGAGATTGCCATAATAATGTCTCCGGGCTCAAGCACGCCTTGCAGCTGGAAGCGGAAGATTTCTTCAAATCCGATATCGTTGGCAATGGCCATCACTGTGGGCACATTGTCGTTCAGGCACTGAAAACGAAACTTGTCCTCCGTATATTCGGAGACGCCTTTTCCAAAATCATTCTGTATATGGGAGGCGGTGGCGGAGCTTCCTCCATTGCCGAACACATAAATCCTTTTATGATTTTTCTGTGTTTCCAAAAGCAGATTCAATGCGGCATTGACCGCTTCCACATCCAGTTTTTTTAACGTTTCGATTTCACATCTTATATAATCTTGAATATCATTTTGAAATTCCATTTTTACACCCCTATGCCCGCCCCTAGGGGCATCGATAACATTCTGCGACAACGGAAGGATTTTGAAGCGTTTACTTTAAAATATAATTGACGGCGTCCAACAGTGTATCTGCCGTGTAATCGGGCCTGACGTCGTATTTCCCGTCTTTCCCGGCTTCGCCCGTCAATACCAATACTGTCCTCATCCCGGCGTTGCCTCCGGTCTGAATATCCGTTGTAGAATCGCCGATATACCATGACTCGGAGAGTTCAATATTATATTTCTCCGCGGCATGAAGAAGCATGCCTATTTTGGGCTTCCGACATTCGCATTCAAATTTTAGCTCCGGTATCTCCCCGGGATATCCTTGATGGGGATGGTGCGGGCAGAAAAACAAATCATCCAGAAAAGCCCCCTGCCTCCCCAAATCTGTCTCCAGCTTCTTATGAATATTTTCCAAGGTTTCCAAGGTGCATTCCCCCCTTGCCACCACGGGCTGGTTCGTCGCCCCAATGGCCAGATACCGGGAGGAATTAATCTTCTTTATCGCTTCCCCGGCGCCGGGAAGCAGCTCAAAATCTTCCACCCGGCTGAGAAAGCCTTTCAGCACATTGATCGTCCCGTCCCGATCAAGAAATATGGCCTTCTGCCTGTTTTTCAGGCTTCTGCCCGCCACGGCTCCGTTCATGACGTCCCTTGTAACCGAATCCAGTCGGTCGGGAGTTCCCATGTCCTTCACATACTCCGTACATGAATAGGCATATACCGCGCCCTTCCCTATCTGCGGCGCAATGACGTCCTTTTCCAGATCGCATTTTGCCGGGCCGTCCATTTTTTCCAGCAGTTTTGGATGAATGCAGTACAGGCCCCCATTGACAAGGTTGCGGTAATAAAATGTCCGTTCTGCGTTTTTGGATTCTATTTTCTCTACTCTGTCGTCTTTGCCGACGACAATTACATCGCTGTCATAAGGATGCGAATTGGGATGAGCGTAAAGCGTAATCAAAGCATGATGTTTCCGGTGGAACGCCATAAACCGGTTCCAGTCTATGTCAAGCATCAGATCGCCAAAGGCCAGCACAAAATCCTCCGTAATTCTGCCTTTCAGATAATACAATGCGCCTGCGGTTCCCAGCGGCGTCTGCTCGTCTATGTACTCAATGGAGACGTGAAAGCGGCTTCCGTCTTTGAAATATTCCCGAATGACCTCTCCCAGATGGCCGACAATCAGGATGATGTCCCTAATTCCGCTTTTTTTCAGGCTTTCTATCTGGTATTCCAGAATCGGTCTGCCAAGAATCGGAACCATCGGTTTCGGAATAGCTCCCGCAATGCTTTGAAGGCGTGTTCCCTTTCCTCCTGCCATTATGACTGCTTTCATAAATAATCACCCTTTGTTTTACATACCCGCGGCAATGGCGTCCGCCACGGTCTGTCTCACTGCTTCGTCCGAGGTATGCCTTGGCTTCCAGCCTGCCCCAAGGACTTTGGAAATATCATAACTAAACCGCGGGACGTCCCCCTTCCAGCCCCTGTCGCCGCCCGTATAACGGAATGTGACGTCCGGGAATCCCATCGCCTCCGTCACAATTTCCGCAATCCGGGTGACGGTTGTGCCTTCGCTTTCCACGCTGATATTAAAGACTTCTTCTCCCGGCTTAAACTGGGCTGTCAGTTTCAGGATGGCTTCCACCAAATCAAGAACATAGATATACGGCTTGCACTGTGTTCCGTTGCCGAGAATTTCCAGCTCACGGGGATTTGCCCGCAGCTTCCGGATAAAATCAAATACTGCGCCGTGGGTCAGGCGCGGCCCGATGACATTGGGAAAGCGGAAGATGACGGCGTTCATGTCGCACATGGAAACATAAGAGGAAATCAGCGCTTCCGAAGCAAGCTTTGCCCCGCCGTAATAAGACACAGGCTTGATTCCGCCCGTGGTTTCCGTCAGTTTAACATCCGGCATTTCACCGTAGACGGCGGATGTGGACGCAAAAAAGAGATTTTTTACATTTGCCTTCCGCATTCCCTCAAGAAGAGTCCTTGTGGTCAGAAGAGTGTCGTTAAAATCAATGGCGGGTTCCCTGCCGCCTTTCTGAATATCGGAATTGGCCGCCAGATGGTAGACCGCGTCAATCTTGTTTTCCGCAAAAAGCCAGTCCACCTGTTCCTGATCTGCCAGTTCCGCCTGATAGAATTGAAACCGTCCGGCGTCGCTCAGCTTATGATCGGAAAGAAGGTGTCGGATATTCCCGTCTCCGAAAATCAGCTTGTCCGCAATGATGATATTGTTTCCGCCTGCTAACAGGCCGTCGCATAAATGGCTGCCTATAAAACCGGCTCCGCCCGCAATTAAAACGTTCATAACATTTTCCCTTCTACGCTTTTGACGTTCCCTCCGATTCAAATAAAATCCCTGTCCGTCATAACAATCGATGCGCCGGAATTATCCATCTCAAAATCCATTTCACGCAGATTTCCCAGCGCATGTCTCACATCTGCCTGTTTCTCTTGGGGGACATAGAAGAGCATAAAACCGGCTCCGCCTGCCCCCAGCAGTTTTCCGCCCACAGCTCCGCTTCTCAATGCCTGCGAATACACATCATCTATCGCCGGGCTTGAAATCCCCGATGCAAGAGTTTTCTTAAGCTCCCAATTTTCATGAAGCAGTTCTCCCATGGCATCCACATTGTTTTTCTGCAGCTCTTCCTTGAGCGTTCTGGCAGTGCGGCACATTTCCTTTTGAACTGCGGCTTTGTCCGCGTTTCCGATATTGTGCGACTGCTCCTTCAGGATTGCCGATGCGGAATGCGTCCCGCCCAGATAGAACATAAGAAGATTATTTTCCAGTTTTTTATAGCTGTCGGAAGCCATTATGACAGGCTCCGTGTGAACAAAGCCGTCAGGCATAAATTCATAAAATTTTAATCCGCCGAAAGCGGCTGCAAATTGATCCTGCTTGCCGATGGGCTCCTCCAATTTTTCGATTTCAACGGTACACGCATCCTTTGCCAGCTTATATTTAGATATATATTCGCCCTTATAAGTGTGAAGCAGATGGAGCAGCGCCACAGTAAACGTGGAGGAGGAACCAAGGCCGGTTCCGGCCGGAATATCCGCCATGCTTGATATTTCAACACCTTTTATGTCAAAATCGGCGAGGCACTGCCGAAATATTTTATGCTGAATCTCGTCATATTCCTTAACGACTTCCGTTCTGGAATATTTGAGGACGATCTGGTCTTTCTCAAAGTAATTATGAATCGTAAGGTACATATATTTCCTGATTGTGGTACTTAATACGCACCCGCCATACTTTTCATAAAAATCCGGCAGGTCGCTGCCTCCGCCGCAGAAGCTGACTCTGAATGGCGCTCTGGTTATAATCATTCCGCACTTCCTTCAAGCTGGCGCTAAAGCTTCTTCTCAGCGTCCAGATATTTGTTTTCTTTGATTGTTTCTATCGTGTATTTAACGGTGCCGCCGCATATCAGCAGGAGCATAACCAGAATGACGGCCCGCCACTGGCTTTCTTCCAACCCCAGCCGATACCTTTTAAATACGTTTGTTATAAATGCGTTGAACGGCTGAATGAATGCCGACGCCGCAGCACATATACCCAACAGGGCTGTTATAATATACAGCAATAAATTTCTGCTTTTTTCTCCTGCCGCATCAATATTCGGACTTGTACCGCCCAATTCAGTCTTTTCTGTTTTTCTAAAACAGACGTATGTAAATGAGTACCCAAGCGCAAGCAGAAATATCATGTAAAATCTATACTGAAAAACTGTAGTGCAGAATATCCCCCAAATTCCAAACACCCACCATGCAATATTGATTTTCCGTAGTTTGATTCCATTTATCATCTGGAACAGAAAGGGAAGCAGGTAGAAAAGGAAAAAAAATATGCCGCCTTCTGCCAGTACAATTCCCACGGAATTGCTCAATCCCAAATTATCCCTTCGGAAACTGCTCATGAAGTTTTGGATAAAACTTTCGTCGTCATAGCCGCACCCCAAAATCGGACGCTCTTTCCATGCTTTTACAGGGGCCGCAAAATCATCTATGTGCGTAAAAAAGGAACTATTGCCGTAGTACCATTTCTGCTGTATTAAAATACCTCCGATGATTACCGCAGAAAGCAGAATGATATATGCCAAATATTTGAATCGGCTTCTTTTTATGATAGAAAATAATTTAATGGTCCATCCCACAACGCAGAGCAGTATCCCCAATGTTCCTATTGTCGTACATATTGTCAGGGTAAATACTGCGCATTTAAGCCACTGTGTTTTGTTTCTTAAAAAAAGCTCCGTATATAAGGCCGAATTTAAGAAAATATTGTACATGGGTGATTCCGGAAAGATGCCCGTATTTCTCACCACATCCCACCCCAGCAACGGAATCCGCTCCATCTGATGATAAAAGCAGAGATTAAAATAGTTTTTGGTTTCTCTTGCATAAGCCCAGTCAACAATGATATCTCCTGTGGGCTGCAGCTTTCCCGAAACAGTCGCAATCCAGATAACCACCGAGGCTGCCGCTAATACAAATACAATATCTGACAGCACATATATCAATCGATATGGAATCCCTATGGAATGGTATACTTGGAAAATACATAGCATAAGCGGCAGAAACATTAAAAAAGCTATAATATAATGGTCTGTGGCCCAAGTTTTTCTGGCATTAAAAAAAAGGAAAAGATTTTCAAAGCACAAAATTAAACACAGCAGGGGACAGACCGAACGCAGGCTTTTCCAGCGTTTCTTTTCCTTTCCCAATAGGAGGAACAGCAGCAGTGTTCCGAATATTAAGGCGTCAAGTTCTAAGTAATATTTGAGATCGGCCCGCCCCCATACACAATGATATACACTGCTGCATTCCAAAATAATAAATAACATAAGCATATATTCGCAGGTGGATTTCATTGTGCCAAATATAACTCTGTTTATGGCCTGCAGCAATTTTCCCTTCACGCGCTGTCCCCTTCTCTATCGCTATACAAGAGCTCTTCTTTCTCTTACAATAAAACGTATCCTATGATGGATTTCCCTAATGCAGTAATAAATTCGTTTTCACGCTGTATCCCCTCCCTAGTGGATATATGCTGTTCCTCTGCCAGAACAACAGCGTCGCACTGGGTAACGTTCATGACCGCATCCGGCATAAAATTGATGTCTGCCGCCGCTGTCATCGTGATATCCTTTAACATAGGAGAAATCAAGCTGGTAAATTTCTGTATCCTGTCAAAATCTGTCGTGCCAATTACCAGAAGTTTTTTATGTTCTCCCGCCATGGCCATAATTCCTGCCGCAATCAGCCTGCCGGCGTCTGCTTCTGAGGGCTGTCTGTTGGTTCCTTCCAATTTCCTAAGAAGCCGGTCAACGAAGGAAAAATGTCTTGGCTTCTCAGTATGGGGCATCACACCCAGAAGCCAGCAGCCGTACCTGTCTTTGATTTCCGTCTTTTCATGTATCCTTCCGTCCAGAATATATTCCGCCGCATAGAGCGCTGCCGCCAGCAAGCCCCCGGCTGCAAACCCCAAGACAAGATATTTTTTCAAACCGGACGGCGGATTAGGTTCTTCTAATTGTTCCAGACCGGAGCGGCAGTCAATAATGGCCTGTTCATAGAACGAAATTGCATCCATGTTCCCTTTCTGGGTATCTGCCAGAGTATCGTCAATCGTGTAGGTCAAAGTAGTATTTACAATAGATATTGTATGTTTGTTGATACCCGCATCCATATTCCGGTATCTGTCCATCACCTGTTCGACAATAATATTCAACAGCTGCTGCGCGATGCCGCTGTCGCTGTGCCTGACCGACACGGTAAAGGTATTGCTGTTATAATCCGCCGATATGCCGATCAGCTCTTTCAGATAAAGGGCGTCTTTTCCTGTCAGCGCCTCGATTGGCGCCCAGTTTATGTTGGAATGGAAATTCGACACATATATGCTCAGCAGGCTGTCTGTAGGGTCAAAGCTTGTATTGCTGGGAAGATCCTTCCATTCGGCGCTGTCAAGCTTTACAAAGATATCTGCGGATGCGGAAGGCGCGTTATAAGGGTCTGTCTGCATCAATACAGATTCTTTTAAATAAGCGGTCTGCTGTTCCAGACGCTGCTGATAGTTTTCCATATTTTGTTCATAGGTTGTCTTGGCCAGTTCATAATCGGCTATGGCTATCTCATACTCCCTGACTGCTTTGGGCTTTCCGCTATTGCCTTCTGCATTGGCATCTATCAAATCACCTGCCGTCTTATATCCGCATGCAAGCACGCAGAATATTACTGCTGTCAGCAGAACAGAGCGCCATCTGTATAGGATGAAAAAAAACATATCCTTTAAATCTATTTCCGGTTCATATCCGTTGCTCATTTATCCTCACCTTCTGCAAGCTGCCGAGATTTCAAACAATGGTTTCAGCGCGGGGTGTTCCTGTCTCTCCCAATACGCGGAAGCTATTTCGACCCCTTCCCGCTGACCACCACCTTCACCGTCAAAAGCAGTATCTTTATGTCCTCCCAGATGCTCCAGTTGTCTATATATTCCATGTCCAGCCTTACCACTTCGTCAAAGTCCTTGATGTCGCTCCTCCCGCTCACCTGCCACAGCCCCGTCAGCCCCGGCGTCATGCTCAGACGGCACCGGTGTTTCGCCTCGTACTGCTCGAACTCGTCCACCGTCGGCGGCCTCGTCCCCACAAGACTCATGTCCCCCTTCAGCACGTTCCAGAACTGCGGCAGCTCGTCTATGCTTGTCCGCCTCAGGAACCTTCCCACCCGGGTGATTCTTGGGTCGTCCTCCATCTTGAACATCAGGCCGTCCACTTCGTTCCGGTCCAGAAGCTCCTTCCTGCGCTCCTCCGCGTCCTCATACATGGAGCGGAACTTATAAAAAGTAAACTTTCGGCCGTTCCTCCCCACCCGGGTCTGTTTGAAAAAGACCGGCCCCGGGGAATCCAGCTTGACCGCAGGCGCAACGAAAAGGACCGCCGCCCCTAGAATTATCATTCCAAACAGGCTCCCGATGATGTCCAGCGTCCGTTTCATCACCATCTGCCTTGTGGAAAATATGTTTCTTGCGAAAGCAACCACCGCGTATTTTCCTACCCGGCCCAGCGTCTTTTTTCCTGTGTATTCTATGTCAAAGGCGCTGATGTTGACATTCACCAGAATGCCCATCTGGCCCAGCTCCCTGACCCAGCGGCCGAGTCTGTCCGCATCGGAAAGGGCCCTGCCTGTGATAAAAACCTCGTCCACCCCGTGGCGGGCCGCATAATCAAGAAGACTTCGGCTGTCCGCCACCACCGGAATGCCCGCTACAAAGTCAAGCCCCGGGTCGTCGATAAGGGCCACCCCCGCCAGCTGGCGGAACCATTCGTTGTACCGCATGATATCTGCCACCGCTTGTTCCGCGTCTGCCATGCCCGCCACGAGAAGAAGGCGGCTGCTGTACCGGCTGCTGCGATAGCCCTTGAGCATGAGCTGTTTAAAGGCCAGCCTTACGCTGTAAGAGAATAGCGCGTACAGCGGCAGAAAATATGCGGATACCAGCCGGGACAGCTCATTCGACTGGTGCGCAAGGTAAAGGAGCGCCAGAACCGCAAGGTATAAGAGCATTTCGTTCTTGAGGGTCTGCTTCAGCTCCTCAAAAAAGCCTCTGCGAAAAAAGTGCCGATAGGGATCCGTCAAAAAAGCAAGAGCCATGCAGACTGTCAGGAACAGGGTCAAAAGCTGTCTGCGGTCCCATGCCTCAAATTCACCAAAAAGCATGCCGTATCTTGCCCAGAAACTAATTCCGAGAGCCGCGGTCAGACATGCAAGATCCAGTCCAAGTATCAAAATATTTTCAATGGTTTTCTTCTTGCCGTACATAGCAGTATCCCGCCTTGTAAGTCCTGTGGCCCTGTATTGCCGCGATTGAAGCGCTGCCGCCCGGCGCCGAAATGTCAGCCATTCCGTATGCTGCGGTTCAAATGCCAAATAAGCAGAGCCGAAATCGGCAGGGCATTGTTTTGAATTCCCATATTTCGCATGAAAGCCGGCCGACAGCCTGCGGCGGCATTCATGAACCTCTATTTATAACAAATAAAGACTTTATCATTATAATAGTAGTAAAGAGTTATGTCAATACATAAAATTTGCCTAATTATGCATGTCTCACCAATAAAATCCATGTTTTCGACATGCTGCGCAGATGAAATGCCAACATAACAATTCTTTATGCCCCTATTTTATTTAAGCCGTCCCCTCGATGAAATACCAATTCATTTACTCCAATACATAATTTTGCACATGAAACGCCAATGCTGCCTGCGGCCCGTATATTGTCATAAACTATAAAATTATTTTAACACAAGGTTATAGCAAAGACAATTATAATATGTAGGCTTATTTCCATTCCAGCAGTTCTACACATTTCCTTTTTTCCTCCATTTGGGGGTGTACATACATATTTAATGTGGTATTAATCGTGGCATGTCCCAGAATTTCACTAAGACTTTTATAATCGGCTCCGCCTTCTATGCATCGGGTGGCGAATGTATGCCGCAGGCAATGAAAACTAAGCTCTTTTATATTATTTTTCTTAAGAAATTGTTTATAGAAACGTCGAAAACTTCGAGGTTCCATATAATGATCCGAATCGGTCAGCACATAATGTTCCAGCGATTGAAAGTGTAATGTCCCAATGATAGAGCGAATCCGCTGGGAAAGAGGGACCTCGCGTATGGACGTCGCTGTCTTTGGCGCGGTAATGACAATCTGCGTCTTATTTTCTTCTTTTTCCGAGTAAATGCGCTGAAGCGTCTTGGTGACATGAATGACGCCGCTGTTTAGATTAATGTCGCTCCATTTCAAAGCGCACATTTCCCCGATTCGCAGACCGCTGTTGATACAAAGCAGTATGCCAAAGGTTTTGTAATTCAGGTCGTCTAGGACAGCCTGTATTAATTGTGCCTGTTCTTTTTGATTATACACCTTTCGCCCTTTTTCTAAATATTGCGGCGCAAAATGAATTTCTATGATGGTATTTTCCATAATTCCTTTTCTGGCGGCAAATTTCAACACCTGTTTGATTAAGGTCACAAGATTTTGTACGGTTGATTTCTTTAACGCATGTCCGTTCTCCATTCCCTTTCCCTGCCAGAACAGAACCGCTTCCTGAATACGTTCTTCCGTTACATCGTTCAGATCCAGCGTGCCTAAAAGCGGCGAAATATAATTTGTCACCTCAAAATGATAATATGCATACGTTGACTCTTTTACATATTCCTTCTTCTCCTTTAACCACATTTCCAATACAGATTGAAAAACCATACTGTTTCCTCCTTTGTATAAAAACTTGTATTTATCAGAATACAATAAAAAAAATAAATGGGGTAGACCATTCAATTAACATTTTAATCTGTTTTCCGTCTGACCGACGCAGCAGATATGACCCTTCCTCCTCTTTTATTTATATATCGTATGGAGGAATTCCTCTTATTCTTTTGTGAATATTTATCTTTATTTGTTATAAATAAACAAAATTAATATAAATCATTATTCACCCTTTGCAGCTGGCCGTCAATGTGCGGACGTCGGCGCTTCGTCAAAATATGCGCCTCTTAGTCCTGTTCATTCGTGCTCAAATGCCCCTCAGCGAATATGTTCCGCGCCTGCGGAAGCCGCGCGGCGGGCGATAACGGTTCAACTGCAACAATACTGGTCTAAAGGACTTACAAGGCGGGATGCTGCTATGTACGGTAAGAAGAAAACCGTTGAAAATATTTTGATACTTGCTCTGGATCTCATATGCCTGACAGCCGCGCTGGGAATCGGCTTCTGGGCTAGGTACGGCCTGCCCTACGGAACATATGGTGCTTGGGACAGCCGATGGCTCCTGACATTATTTTTAGCAGTCTACATGATTCTCGCTCTTCTGCTGGAGCCCTATCGGCACTTTTTCCGCAGAGGCCCCATGGAAGAACTGAAACAAGTGCTGAAAAGCGAACTGCTCTTGTACCTTGCGGTCTTAGCAATTCTCTATCTTGCCCATCAGTCAGAGGATTTGTCCCGGCTGGTGTCCGCATATTTTCTAATATCGTATGCGCTGCTTTCTTACGGCGCGCGCTTGGCCTTTAAGCAGCTCATGCTCAAGGGATACCGCAGAAGCCGCTACAGCAGCCGGCTTCTCCTTGTAACGGGAACTGCGGACGCGGAGGAATCTATCGGCAACATCATGCGCTATAACGAATGGTTCCGCCAGCTGGCGGGAGTAGCCCTCACTGACGACCCGGGGCTGGACTTTGTAGCAGGCATTCCTGTGGTAGCCGACAGCAGCACTCTCTTGGACTACGCGGCGCATCACGGCGTGGACGAGGTGTTCATCACCGGAAACGCGCTTTCCGACACATCCAGACTTGTCCGCTGGATTGAAGAACTGGGCCAGATGGGCATTCTGGTAAATGTCAATATCAGCGCCTTTGACATAGCATACACCGGGAAAAAAATGCTGGGCCGCGTGGGAAAATACGCTGTCGTGGCGTTCGTGAGAAATATCTTTTCCGCAAGACAAATCCTGCTGAAACGCACATTGGATATTATCGGAAGCCTTTTGGGAATGGTAATTCTTGGCGTTGCAGCCATTTTTGCAGCTCCGGCAATCAAACTGGACTCTCCCGGGCCGGTTTTTTTTAAACAGACCCGCGTGGGCAGGAACGGCCGAAAGTTTACCTTTTACAAATTCCGTTCAATGTATTTGGACGCGGAGGAGCGCAAAAAGGAACTGGCAGACCAAAATGAAGTAAACGGACTAATGTTCAAAATGGAAGATGATCCAAGAATTACACGGGTCGGAAGATTTCTGAGAAAGACAAGCATAGACGAACTGCCCCAGTTCTGGAACGTGTTGAAGGGGGATATGAGCTTAGTTGGGACAAGGCCGCCCACGGTGGACGAGTTTGAACAGTATGAGGCGAAACACAGGTGCCGCCTGAGCATGACGCCGGGGCTGACGGGCTTGTGGCAGGTCAGCGGCAGAAGCGATATCAAGGACTTTGACGAGGTGGTAAAACTGGACATGGAATATATCGACAACTGGAGCATTTGGACGGATATCAAGATACTGCTTTTGACGGTGAAGGTTGTCAGCACCGGTAAAGGTTCTCGATAATTTGTACAATTTCAACAAAAATAACTTTGAGAGAATTGATTGGGACATGTTTTCAATTTATTTGTTATGCAATATCACAACAACTATTGTATTAATTGACCTTTTAACCCCGACATCAATTTTATTAGAATATACATTTTTGCTTACTGATAAGCGGCTGAAATATCTGACCACAATCATATATGGATTATAGCAGATAGCACAATTGTGCTTATTTTGTTTGAATACCATAACTTATGGGGACAACCGATACCATAAGGAAGGTTTTAAAGTCATTTCTTATCATTAAACGTTTTATTTAAGGTATGGAGGAAATTTCAAATGAATTTCAATAATAGTTATGAACCGGAACTTGATTTAAGAGATTTGTTTTTTTATATGTTACATAAATGGAGAAGTATTCTGCTTATAGCATTTGTATTTGCTTTACTGGCCGGATGTTATAAATTAGGCGGTGATTTTATTGAAACACTTGATGAATACGATAAACCCAAGGCTGTCAGAGACTATGAACGTGCGTTTGCGGTATATGAGTTAAACGCGGCTTCCTATAAATTAGATATGGAAGATTGTCAAAAACGATTGGAGCAACATAAAACCTACATGGAAAATTCTGTACTGATGCAAATAGACCCTTATGAAAGGCCCACTGCTTCTGCAGTTTTTTTCGTAAAACTAGATAATGCAGAATGGGACGGCCTTCCCAATAACATAAATTTAGACCCTGCCGACAGCCTTATTACCGCGTATACATCCAGTCTTTTACCAGCCCTCAACTGGCAGCCGCTTGAAGAGCTTACAGGCAAAAAATCTATCTACTTAAAAGAATTGCTTGAGGTCAATTCGGATTATAGCAGCAATACTTTTACAATAAATGTAATACACAATGACGGAAACACGGCGCAGCAAATACTGGACATTATTACGCAGCAGACAATGGACAGATACCAAGACTTAAATACGAATGTCAACAAACATACATTATCCCTTATTGAACAATCAGTTTCTTATTATATTGACGGTTCTCTAGCCAATACACAGAAAGCTAATATAGACACTGTGGCAAATTACGAAAAAATGCTTATTGAGTATCAAGGCAATTTGGAGAATTTGGAAAGACCGATACCGCCTTCCGGTCTTAAGAAATATATCGTTATCGGTTTTATTATTGGAGTTTTTCTAACGGTTTGTTTGTATGGATCCGCATACATATTTGGCGGAAGACTTCATAACGGAAACGAAATAAAGAATAAGTATAACTATCCATTACTAGGGATATTGCCTCAATACAGTAAATTTACCCCTGCAGCGTTTATTGACCGTTTCATAAACAGACTGGAAAATATCGAACGGATTGCCAAAGAGGGTGAAGCGTACCGGCTTATTTCTGTAAATATTTCAAGTCTAGCCGGTCAAAATCGTAATATCCTGCTAACAGGCACTATAGATACTAATCAACTGCAAAAACTTACAGAAGCAATAAGTCCGTTGTTAAATGAGCTTAAATTACTAGCTGTATCTAATATAAGCCTCACCGCCAACAGTCTAAAGGAACTTACTGCATGCGATGCGGTTATTTTAGTAGAAGAACGGCAAAAATCCCGAATGGATTGTATCCAAAGAGAACAAGACCTCATCATTACATTAAGAAAACCCGTGTTAGGGTATATATTGCTTTAAAGTTGATAGTTATTAAAGGCAGAGAAAGACATGAGACTTTAAAATGAGCGTACTGCGGAAACCCCAAAAAATTAACATGGAGATTATCTCTGAAACTTTGTATTTGGCTGTGGTCGCATTATATATTCTGAAAGAGTTTTTGAGTGGAACGCTTTTCAATATACCATGGCCGAAGTATTACGACTGCGTCTTACGGGTTCTAATGTGCGGGGTACTCCTCCTTCGTTTAAAGTATATATTCTCATATGCCAAATATGATTGGCTTATTTGTATTTTAACCTGCAGCATGTTCCTATTGTCATGGAAATCCACAGGATACTCTTTTTTGTTGGATACTGCATTGTTAAGCATGGGGGCCGCAGGAATACAAGGCGGCAAAATAATAAAGACGGGCTTTTGGACATGCCTTGATGCCTTGATGATTACTGTGATGGGAAGTATTCTAGGCTGTATTCCCGACAGAATTTACTGCGATAGCAATCAACTCAGGCACTCTTTTGGTATTGTTTATCCAACAGATTTTTCAGCTCATGTCACATTCCTTGCTTTGACAGGCTGGGCATTGTATGGGGGTATCCGAATTTTTCCCTCATTATTAGGAATGGCATCACTTGCCGCCTTTGTATATTTTTTTTGTGACGCAAAATGCAGCACTATTGTCCTGCTCCTTGCCTTCTTTGCTGTTTTATATTGGGGATTGACAGAAAAATACAAAGAAAAATCTCGAGCAGCAGATTGGCTGATAAAATGGGGAAATCAATTTCTTGTATGGGTATTTTTATTCTGTGCCGTTCTAATGTGCGGATTGTCATTTTTTTATAGCCCGACAAACACATGGATGACCCATATAGATGCGCTGCTTTCCACTCGGTTGAATTTAGGACATATGGCAATAGAAAAATATGGCGTCAAGCTCTTTGGCACTGCTTTTGAGCAGATAGGTTTTGGCGGAGGTACCGCATGGTCATGGGCGTTAGAGTACAATTTTCTGGATTGTTCTTATGTTTTGATTCTTGTTCGATATGGTTTGATGGTTTTAACTGCCCTATGTATACAATATATGTGGCTCGAAAAAAATTTTATTAAAAACGGCCAGCGAAAACTTGCCATTGCTGCCGCTTTGATAGCTATCCACAGTATTGCAGAACATCACTTGCCAGAGCTTGCTTATAACTTATTTTTACTATTGCCTTTTGCGAATTTTCATGACAACAAACATAAGGAAAAAATACCTTCCCTCAATAGAAAGGCCAAATGCACTGTATTTATTGTGATTTTATCAATGGGACTTATTTTGTATATAGCTTTTCCCAAAATTGTGTCCTGCCTGAAAACCATCGTTGATTTGCTTCATTGGGACACGCCGGAAAAGCACATACTGTTTATCGTTTTTTTTGGCGCGGCTTTACTGGCAATAAGCAATTGCGGGCGGATAGTTCTAAAGCTTGCGGCATCATATAAGAATATAGTGCGGTTTCGTATAAATAGACGGCAATCAGTTATGAAAGCCGTTATCGCGATAGGTTTAGTTATGATACTTTTTTTTGCAGCCGCAAATGGAGAACTGGCTATTCGATATGGCAGGAAAATTTATCAGGAAAGGCTCGAAATGGATAGCGCCGCCATAGAAACACTTTTATCAGCCACGGACGGCAATTTATATATTGACCATCTGCCTGAGATATATTGTAGAAGATTTGCGGGCATATCACCTTTGACAATGACGCCCGAAGGAATGGCTCCCTGCGAAAATACCACATTGATATTAGAGGATGACGCCGAACAGCATGTGCTTCTGGATTTTGAATATCAATATGGCAGTCTGCCGTCAGGACTCGCCATCTATACCAACAGTGAAGCTGTTCTTAATGCATCGGAAAAAGCGGGAATAAGATTTACAAAGTTTTATAACAGGCAGACAACGCTAGATCTAAAAGCTCTGGCTGTCCGCAATAACCTTGACCTAACCGAAAGCGGCGGACTATTGCTAAAGGGTTATGAAAAATCCCTCTGGCACGGACTTGGGCACACAATATATAGCGGTACTCTTCGTGTAGAATATAAACTTCATCTTATCAGCCGTCAAACAGATGGAGCCGCTGACAAAGTCGCAGCTGCGAAAGTTTCCTCCGATTGGGGCATGCAGGTATTGAAGCAAAAAGAAATATACTTAGAAGATTTTGATGAAAATGGACAATATATTTGTACGCTTGACATACACTTAATGTTTAGCTGTCCCAATATGGAATTTCTTCTGTTAGTGCCTGATGGAGTAGAGCTGGAAATAGAGCAAATAACGTACAGGAAAATAGACGAGGGTTAAAGTGAAAAACTTAAAAAAAAACAAAAGCTGTGCTCCTTTAAAAATCGCATTTTTGGGACACAAAAATTGCCTTGAAAGATCCGGCGGCGTGGAAGTTGTGGTATATGAACTGGCTACTCGAATGGCCGCTATTGGACACGATATAACATGTTACAATCGAAACAGCCGCCAGCCCTGTAATGTCATAAAACCAAAAGCATATAAAGGCGTCCGTTTAAAATATGTCCCCACCCTTAACAAGCGAGGACTTGCCGCCGCAACATCCAGCATCTGTGCGGCGGTCTGCGCGGCGATTGGCAGATTTGATGTGGTTCATTTCCATGCGGAAGGGCCGGCTGCCATGTGCTGGCTGCCGAAATTTTTTGGCAAAAAAGTCGTGGTGACAATCCACGGCCTTGACTGGAAACGAGAAAAATGGGGGCCAATCGCTGGTTCGTATATTATGTTCGGCGAAAAATGTGCCGTAAAGTATGCGGATGAAATTATTGTACTCAGCCCAAGTATGCAGAGATACTTTTTGAATACCTATGGGCGAAACACCGTGTACATACCTAATGGAGTCACTAAGCCTAAAATACGAAACGTCGGCTTAATAAAAGATAAATTTGGTTTGGAAAAGGAAGGTTATATCCTGTTCCTAGGACGGCTTGTTCCGGAAAAAGGACTCACTTACCTTATTCAAGCATTTAAGCAGGTCAGAACCAGTAAAAAATTAGTGATTGCAGGGGCTTCTTCCGATACTGACAATTTTGTAAACGCTTTGAAGCACAGTGCCCAAAGTGATCGGCGTATCATTTTTACCGACTTTGTACAGGGCCAAATATTGGAAGAATTATACAGTAATGCTTACATCTATGTACTGCCTTCCGACTTGGAGGGGATGCCTTTGGGTCTATTAGAAGCCATGAGCTTTGGGAACTGCTGTGTGGTAAGCGATATTCCTGAATGTACAGGAATTGTAGGAGATAAAGCGCTTTGTTTCCACAGAGGCAATGTTGACGAATTAGCAAATTGCCTGCAGAAACTGTGTGACGAAGAATCTTTGGTACATCAATATAAAGCACAGTCTTCTGATTTTATTTGCAGCGCATATAACTGGGAGGACATTGCTGCAAAAACCATTGCCGTTTATAACAATCAACACACAACGCCGGATTGGGTAAATTCCTTTCCCGAAGGGATGCACAAATATGCAGATGAAGATTTTAATGGTCAATAAATTTTTATATCAAAACGGCGGGGCCGAAAACTATGTGATAAGGCTGGGCCAATATTTGGAATTATTAGGACATCAGGTTCAATATTTTGGAATGGAGGATGAAAAAAATATCGTAGGAAATAAATCCAATTCTTATGCTCCGCATGTGGATTTTCGTTATGCCAAAGGTTCATTGAAAAAAATACGGATGGGTTTTGAGACTATTTATTCGCGAACAGCATGTTCCGCAATAGGAAAAGTTTTGACTGATTTTGCACCGGACATTGTACATTTAAACAACATTAATTTTCAGATCACTCCAGCGATCATTTACGAAATCAAAAAACATGACATTCCAATTGTCCAAACTCTGCACGATGTGCAGATTGCTTGTCCTTGTCATCGTTTTTATATTGAACATAACGGCCGGATATGCGAAGAGTGTAGGAATGGAGCATACTTTCATTGTATTAAAAATAAATGTCTGCACAATTCAATTCTAAAAAGCGCTTTGGCGGCATTAGAATCGTACTATTACCACAAGCGCGATACCTATAACCTTGTGGATATGTATATATGTCCAAGCAGATTTATCGCCGAAAAAACCATGAACGCAGGCGTTGATACGAAGAAACTGAAGGTAATACGGAACTTTGCGGACATAATTGCGGATACGCAAAAAGAGCAGGCAAAGGATAACGAAAACCTCAAAAAGTATCCCATAAGCGCAGACTATAATATAACAAAGGGAAAGTATGCATTGTATTTCGGACGGCTGAGCAAAGAAAAAGGCATTCTGAGTTTGCTGCAAGTATGTTCCGAACTGCCGGAAATACATTTGATAATTGTCGGCAGCGGACCATTAGAGAAGATTGTCAGGGAAAAATCAGAATTTCTTCCCAATGTGCAATATGCAGGTTACAAAAGCGGCGGCGAACTCCAAAAACTGATTGCAGACGCCTCTTTTAGCATCTGCCCTTCGGAATGCTACGAAAACTGTCCCCTTTCCGTGGTGGAAGCACAGACTCTCGGAACCCCTGTGATTGGTTCCGATTTTGGCGGAACGAAAGAGTTAATAACACATGGGAAAAACGGCCTGCTCTATAAAGGCGGCGACAATAAACAACTGAAAAACGCAATACTTACCCTGTGGCACGACGACTCCTTGATAAAAGCAATGAGAGCAGAATGTCATAAGATTACCCCAATGGTTTTAGAAGAATATGCAGCTTGTATTCTTTCCCTTTATCAAAAACTATGCACGGAAAAGGAAGCGAAATAAAATGTTAAACCAACTGGTTTCCGGTATTATTAGCAGAATCAAACAGGAATCTTATCGACTGGATTCAAATATCACTTCAAAAGATATCATGATTATTATGGCCGAAAAGGGCGTTCAAGTCGTTCGGGGTTTTTGGAAAGGTCTTTTTTTTAAAGAAAAACATGGAATTATTTTTGTAGGAAAACGAGTGAAAATTAAGCACGCCGGTCATATCTGTGCCCAGAAAGGACTTACTATTAGCGACGGATGTCAAATTAACGCTTTGTCCAAAGGCGGTATTGTTTTTGGCGATAACGTGTCCCTCGGAAGCGGAACAATCATAGAATGTACCGGCGTAATTCGTGAGCTTGGCGAAAGTCTTCACATTGGCAGTCATGTAGGCTTTGCGCAGAATTGTTTTCTTGAAGTTCGGGGCCGCATTACCATCGGAGACGATTGCATTTTTGCTCCGGGTGTAAGCATTGCCGCCGAAAATCATAACTTTAATGACCGAAAATTTCCCATCCGCGCTCAAGGAGCGACCCGAAAAGGAATCGTGATAGGCCGTGACTGCTGGATAGGAACAAAAGCTATCATCTTGGACGGCGTCACGATTGGCGATGGATGTGTCATTGCCGCAGGGGCTGTTGTCAACAAGGATTTACCTCCGTATTCTGTGGCTGGCGGAGTGCCGGCAAAAATAATCAAAACCAGAAACGGACTGTAAACATTTAGAGGGAAAAAATATGGCAGAAAAGAAATTAAACGGCACAATTATAGTAACATATCGCTGTAACGCAAGATGCTCCATGTGCAGCCGTTATAAGGCGCCTTCCAAACCGGAAGAAGAAATCACTATAGATACAATTAAGAAACTGCCTCTAATGTACTTTACCAATATTACTGGAGGGGAACCTTTTATTCGCAAGGATTTAAAGGATATTGTGAAGGAACTTTACAAGAAAAGTGATCGGATTGTGATTTCCACAAACGGATTTTTCACAGATCGCATTATAGCGCTGGCAAAGGAGTTTCCCCAGATAGGCATTCGGATTTCCATTGAAGGCCTAGAACAGACCAACAATGAAATTCGCGGACTCCATGACGGCTTTAACCGAGGTTATGCCACACTGAAAGAATTGGTAAAAATGGGGATGAAAGATGTCGGCTTTGGCATGACCGTACAGGACAAGAATGCCCCGGATCTGCTTCCGCTTTATGAAATTTCAAACAAGATGGGGATGGAATTTGCCACTGCATCCCTGCATAACAGTTTCTATTTTGTAGAAGCAGGAAATATTATCCATGACCGCGCCATGGTGGCTCAGAATTTTGAGGCGCTAATCAACAGACTGCTGGAATCCAAAAGTCCTAAGAAATGGTATCGCGCTTATTTTAATCATGGACTCATCAATTATATTTATGGTCAAAAACGCCTGCTGCCCTGCGATATGAGCTTTGATACCTTTTTTATTGACCCATATGGGGACGTGATGCCCTGCAATGGAACTAAGGATAAAGAGGTCATGGGAAACTTGAACACACAGAGCTGGGATGAAATATGGAATAGCCCACAGGCAGAAACAGTGCGCCAAAAAGTGAGGCGCTGTGATCGTAATTGCTGGATGATTGGCTCCGTATCTCCGGCAATGCATAAATACATCTGGAAGCCGACATGGTGGGTGCTGCGCCATAAGCTTAAATTTTGGACAAAGAAAAAATATTCCATTTATGAAAATCAAATTGTTCGAGAGTATCGCGACGGGAGAATAAGCACGGAAGAGCTGGACGCCTGTTCTACCTGCGATAAGCATGCGGCGGCAAATGACGGCTTAAGCGATGCGTCAAAAGCGCAGTTAAAGGACAGGACGGGGGAGGAAATTGTGGACGCAGATATCGCGCGTCAGATAGAAAAATCCTGACAACAGCGGAGGGGACAAGGCATGTTTCAATGTAAACTGAGAAAATCCAATGCATATGGATTGCTTTTTTCAATTATAATCCTGCTTTTCGTTTTCCAAAGTCCATTGGAAAGTGTCTCGGCCATATTTTCATATATAGATGAACTGGCCTCTTGTTTTGCCTTTATCCTTATCATAATGCATTATGGACTGGCAAAAAGAAAAATATGCTGCAAAGCAGTTTTTTTCTCTCTTATGTGCTTAATCATTTTTGTAATAAGCGGACTTTCCGGAAATTTTTTATATAAATACCAGCCTCTTTCTCTTGTACTCATAGATTTGCTGACAAACTTAAAATTTTTCTTAGTATTGGCGACAGGATATTTGTTGTTTGTCAATATTTCATGGGAAACATTAAAAGAATACGCGCTCTTGGCTTCCAAGACAGCATCCACAATACTGTTTTTGGTATTTCTGGCAGATTGGATATTTGATATATATAGCTGGGAGGTTCGCTATGGGATACGTAGTGTTGTGCTTTTTTATCCTCATTCCACTTATCTTGCCGGGGCGCTGGTCTTTCTATTGGCCATGCTGACAGTATTTTATGCAAAACATAACCTGATATACATTGGAATGGATTTATTCATGCTTCTGCTTACCCTGCGCAGCAAGGCCATTGCCGCCGTTGTAGTTTACTTATTTTTATTTTGGTATGTTCTGCGGAGGCAAAAACAAATTCGTTTCCGGCAGTTATTATTAATAGGAGCTGCCGCTGCGGCTTTGGCTTGGGAACAGGTCTGTTTTTACTACATCCTGTTGGCGAATCACTCTGCCAGAAGCATTATGACAATGACAAGTTTTCAGATTCTTGCGGATTATTTTCCTATAGGCACTGGATTTGCCACATTTGCTTCCCATTCGGCAGCTGAGAATTATTCGCCCGTGTATCTGCTCTATGGATTTATGGACATCGATGAACTGAGCCCTGCCAACCCAAATGCGTTTTTGGACGACACCTTTTGGCCTATCGTTATAGGACAGACCGGTTTTTTGGGTACTGCCGCCTATTTGCTCACATTGTTTTTTTTAGTCCGACAATGTTTTCAATTAAAACACTGTAATCGCTTTTTTTATATGGGGGCCTTATTTATGATGTCTTATCTTTTGATATCTTCCACGGCTGAACCCGCCTTTAATAACTCAATTGCGATCCCTTTGGGATTTCTTTTAGGAATGCTTTTCCAATACTCGGAAAGGAAAAGGAAATGAAAAGACTACTATATATTACCAATATTAAAGTTCCTTATAGAGTACGATTTTTTAATAGCCTCGCAAAGCATTGTGAACTTACAGTGCTTTATGAGCGCAAAGAATCAAGGAACCGTAACAGCGCATGGGCAGACAGCGAAAAAGAACAATACCATACAATATATTTAGACGGTATGCCAATTGGCAATGAATTTTCCTTTTCACTCAAACTGCTGAAAGTAATATGGAAAAATTATGACTGCATTGTATTAGGCTGTTTTAACAGTCCCATACAGATTACGGCTTCCGTCATTATGCGCATACTGCATAAGCCATTCTGTTTTGCTTTTGACGGCGAGCTATTTATGGATAAAACCGGATTAAAAACTAAATTAAAAAAGCTATTTCTCTCTGGCGCAAAGACATACCTTACTGCCGGAGAAATGTCTGCGGAATCTCTTTGTAACTATGTAAATGGCAGGAAGGTTGTTCCATTTTATTTCAGTTCATTGAGTGAGGAAGAACTTAACAGGCACAGGGAAGCCGCAAGTCACATACAAAGGGGCGACACAGTTCTTATCGTAGGACAATACTTTGATTATAAGGGCATGGATGTGGCATTTCAGGCGGCCCAAATGGATTCATCCATTCATTATAAATTCGTGGGCATGGGAAAAAGAACTGACGATTTCATTCGGGAGCATACATCGGATGGAGCTGCCAACGTGGAGATTATCCCATTCCTGTCAAAAGCAGACTTGGAAGAAGAATACAAAAATGCGGCCTTGCTTGTACTCCCTTCCAGACAAGAATGCTGGGGACTGGTTATCAACGAAGCGGCATCCTTTGGGACTCCTATCGTATCTACATGGGGAAGCGGAGCGGCTGTAGAATTTTTGAGCGAAAAATATCCTCAGTTTCTGGCAAAACCGGGAGATCCTCATGACTTATGCCATTGTATTAGATTGTTGAAAGAATACGCAGATATCAAGACGTATTCTGAATATCTTCTGGAAAAATCAAAGCAGTATAGTATCGAAAAAAGTGTTCTTGTCTATTTACAAACACTTTACGAAAATAATGAATATAAATAATGAGGTATCGCTCATGGAAAACATTCCTAAAATCATCCATTATTGTTGGTTTGGAAGAAATCCCAAACCCGAGCTTATATTAAAATGCATTGATTCTTGGAAAAAATATATGCCTGATTATAAAATTATCGAATGGAATGAGGAAAATTATGATGTCCATAAAGCTCCGTATATCAGCGAGGCCTATGAATGCAGGAAATGGGCCTTTGTATCCGATTATGCAAGGTTTGATGTGATAAACCAATATGGCGGTATTTATTTTGATACGGATGTCGAATTGCTGAAAACGATTCCTGATGAAGTATTAAGCCATGAAGCATTTACGGGTTTTGAATATTTCGGTTCCGTGAATCCCGGCTTGGTTTATGGCGCGTCCGCAGGCAGCATGATCACAAAAGAGATATTAGATAAATATCATTCCCTGCATTTTGTCCAAAACGGAAAAATGGTATTAACCACTGTAAACAGCGTAATCACAGAAGTGTTAGTTCCTTATGGCTTAGCGCTAAACAATAAATTCCAGATCGTCCACGGATTAACCATCTATCCATCAGAATATTTCTGCGGATATGATATGTTAGTAAGCGAAGTTCTTATTACTGATAAAACCATCAGCGTACATCATTATGCTGGGACATGGACTAAAAAAACATTGAAGAGGCATGTACAGGACATCATTAAAAAATTACTTGGAGTAGAAACATATAGAAAACTTTTACTGGCAAAACGAAGGCTGCGGAACAAACGCAGCCAAACGAGGTAAGCTTATGAAAATTGCTTTTTCTACAATATATGGAAGCTTATATATTAAAGATAAATTGTTTGACCCGACTGCCTGCAGCATTGGGGAAAACCTACTCATGCCCAATATCATGTTGAAAAAAAAGCTGGAAGCGCTAGGAAACGAATGCCACACAATTGATCTTTACAAGGTGAAAGAAATTGACAGGCTTCTTTTTCTAGATATTCCCTGTGATTCCCTGTTGACCATTCGTCGCTTCACAGACCTGTTAAAATACCTGTTAAAGGCAAAATGGAGAAAGGATTATCTATTGAAAGCCGTTCTGTTTTTACCAAAGCGAAAACGAGTTTTGCAGATAAACGAACCTCCTTCCGTAGCGCCTATTTCATATACAAAACGGCTTCATAAACTTTTTCATACCGTATTAACTTGGGATGATGATCTGGCAGCAGAGGGCGGCCAATATACAAAATTTTATATTCCACAATTCCTGCCCCCCCCAATTCGTGAAATTCCTTTTCGGGAAAAACGGTTTGCTGTCATGATAGCAGGCAGCAAAACCAGTCCTCATATAAATGAGCTCTATAGCGAACGCAGGCGGGTGATTGAATTTTTTGAAGAAAGATCCGACATATTTCATCTATATGGTTTTGGATGGGAATCGGAAAATTTTAAAAACTATAAAGGTACAGTCAAACAGAAATTGGCCACTCTTGCAAAATATAAATTTTGTTTTTGCTTTGAGAATATCAAAGGCCTAAACGGCTATATTACAGAAAAAATATTTGATTGTTTTTTTGCCGGCTGTGTACCGATATATTGGGGCGCAGACAATGTATCCGATTACTTCCCTCAAAACGCATTTATTGACATCCGCCGATTTGCTTCATTGGAAGACTGTTTTCATTTTATTCAAAATATAGATGAATCGTCATATGGCAAATATATTGAATGCGCCAATGCCTACCTGAAAAGCGAACAGTTTCAACATACCTTTTCGGCAAATGCCTATGTTGTTCAAATGGCAAAGATATTATCTGAATGACACATATGGGAGGATTATAAATGAATCCACTAATTGACGTTTATATTGTCACCTATAACCGCGCGGATTATCTGTCCTATAGTATCCAAAGTGTATTAAACCAAACATATGGCGATTTTAATCTTTACGTACTGGATAACTGCTCCACAGACAATACGCCGGAAATTATTCACCGTTTCAATGATAAACGCCTGCGCTATATCCGCCATAATGAAAATCGGGGCGGACTAGAAAACATTAATTTTGCATATGGCCACGCGTCAAATAAGTATTTTGTTGTTTTTCATGATGACGATATAATGAAACCCTATTTCCTTGAAAGGGAAATTGCCATTATGGAGGAAAATCCCAAATACGCCGCAGTATCATGCCAAGTAGATTTAATAGATGCGAAGGGAAATAAAATAAAATCTGCTCCGCAGCATTCTTCAAAATCAGTTGCCTATAAGGAAGGTGAATTTTTCCGCGCTTATTTAGGAAGCAGAACCTGTATTATGTTCCCGACCGTTATGTACCGCAGGGAATTTATACAGAAAAATGGGATTATCTTACGGAAAGAAGCCGGACCTTCCGCGGACATTTTGGTCAGTTTTGAATTAGAACGCCTTGGCGGCGTCGTGGCAGTCATCAATGAAGCTTTGGTCAATTATCGCTGCCACGAAGGCCAAGACAGCCAAATAAGCAGAATTTTTATGGTCGAAAAACTTTTTAACTATCTAAAACAGATTCCATACTATTCTGCTATTTTAAAGGACTTGAAAAGGGAACAACATAATTTTTATAAAAGCCTTATGTTTGACGAAATATGTATGGCCGCCAGCGGAAAGGCAAAGTGGACCGAAACTCAAAAGGCAAAAGAAACATATGAAAGAGTGCTGGATACTGTATGGTTTGATCGCGCGTTTTATGCTATAACAATCAGATCAATTCGGTACTTCCCACAGGTTATGAACAAACTATACTTAGTCGGCAAAAAACATAAAACCGGAGGTAACGGTATTGCGTAAAATAAGCCTTTCTGCCAATATTGCATACAGCGTTTTAGGACAGATTTTATTTGTCGCCACTCCATTAATTACAACCCCGTATGTCGCCCGAGTGTTGTCGCCGGAATTAATAGGCGATTATAGTTATGTGCTGGCAAACAGTTCTTATTTCGTTTTGGCAGAGTGTTTGGGCTATTCGCTATATGGACAAGTGAAAGCGGCGTCCATCCGTGATGACAAAGAAAAACTCAGCGCCCTGTTTTGGGAAATAACCTTTTCAAAGGCTCTTCTTATGTGTATATGCCTGTTGGTGTATTTTTGCGCTCTGGTTCCTTTCAGCAGCAGCATTCACCAAAAACTTTATTTTATTGTTGCTATGAATATAATCAGCAACGGCATTGACGCCACATGGATACTTAATGGACTGGAAGAATTTAAAGTAACTGCCCTGCGAAGCATGATCATACGTCTTATCAATGTAGCGGCAATTCTTCTATTTGTACGCAGTGAAGGCGATATATACAAATATGCGTTTATTATGCAGTTTACCATATTGGCAGGATTCTGTGCAGTACTCCCTTATATTTATAAATTAGTCAAACCGCCGGTTTTAAAAAAGCTGTCACTGATACAACATATAAAACCCTCCCTCGTTTTTTTTATTCCGGGAATCATACATACTATATTTTCGGCTGCGGACAAAACCATGCTGGGAATCTTCACAGAAAATTCCTATGAAATTGGTGTTTATGAACAAGCCAATAAAATCTGCCTGCTATGCATGGATATTATTTGTGCGTTCAGCAATGTTATATTGCCGCGGACGACTTATCTATATCATAACAGTAATGATGATAATAAAGTAAAAGATTTGATTGCCAAATCCCTTCAAGCCGCCATGTCTGTCGCTCTTCCTTGTGCTGTCGGCGTTGCGATAATCGCCGATAGATTTGTTCCGTTTTTCTTTGGCGCCAGATACGAAAAAACCGCGCTGCTGCTGAAGATTTTGTGCTTCAACGTCCTATTTACCGTCCTGAGTAATTTCTGCGGACAACAATGTTTGATTGCAAGGGAAAAGCAGGCAAAATATAATATTGCAGTCAGTATGGGAGCTGTCTTTAATGTGATATTAAACGCAGTCATGGTATCTCGATTTGCCTCTATCGGAGTATCCTTTGCATCTGTGTTATCCAGTGCCATAACATGTATTTGTATCCTTTATTTTAGTAATGACGTAATTACTGTCGGAAAGTTTGTCAGGAAATGTAAGAAATACTTAATAGCAGTCTCAGTAATGGCGGCGGCTGTCCTTTGTCTGAAAAACATAAATATGAGTGATATCTGGGTTGTATTTTTTCAAATTCTTACTGGTGTTTTGACATATTGTATAACCCTATTTGTATTAAAGGATGAAATAGTACTCAGCGTTTACTATCTCATCAGAAAAAAGATTAGGGGCATTCAACAGAAAGGAGAAACCTGACATTATGAAAGTAGTTTTATTGGCAGGCGGCTTTGGCAGCCGGATATCAGAGGAATCGCAGTTTAAGCCAAAGCCTATGGTAGAAATCGGCGGAAAACCGATTCTTTGGCACATTATGAAAGAATATTCCTATTATGGTTTTCGTGAGTTTATCATCTGCGCCGGATATAAACAGCATATCATTAAGGAATGGTTTGCGAATTATTTCTTACATAACAGTGATATTACTTTCGATTACAGAAATGGGCAGAATAAAACAATTGTCCATGCTCAGCATTTTGAGCCATGGGAAGTTACGGTGGTAGATACCGGCCTGCATACCATGACAGGCGGACGCATCAAACGGATCCGTCCCTATGTGGGAAACGAGACATTTATGATGACCTATGGGGATGGAGTGTGTGATGTAGACATCCGGCAGTTATTGGAATTTCATCAAAGTCATGGCAGAATTGCTACCCTCACCGCAGTCATGCTTGAACAGCAGAAAGGAATCTTAGACATTGGCGGCGACAATGCCGTTAAATCATTCAGGGAAAAAAATTTATCTGACGGAATGCCCATCAACGCAGGCTACATGGTATTAGATCCACAAATATTTGACTATATTGAAGGGGATCAAACAATTTTTGAACGTGAGCCTCTTGAAAAATTGGCCGAAGAAGGTGAGCTAATGTCATATATGCATCGAGGATTTTGGCAATGCATGGACAATAAAAGAGAAATGGACAAGCTCGAAAAATATCTTAATATAGGAAAAGCTCCATGGAAGAAATGGAACGACTGACAAAAGGAGAACTTCAAATGCTTGATCTCTCATTTTACAAAAACAAAAAGGTTCTTATTACAGGTCATACGGGTTTTAAAGGCACATGGCTATGCAGAATGTTGGTTAATGCCGGAGCCAGTGTAATTGGCTATAGTCTGGAACCACCCACACAGCCCAATCTCTTTTACAAAGCCGGCTTGGAAGACCGCATTGAAAATAACATAGGCGATATAAGGGACTTTACTCACTTGGAAAAGGTTTTTAGAGCAGCACAGCCCGAAATTGTGCTTCATCTTGCAGCACAGCCCATTGTAAGGGATAGTTACAAAATTCCTCGTTACACTTACGAAACAAATGTCATGGGAACCGTGAATCTGCTCGAATGTGTGCGGCTCTCCCACTGTGTTAAAAGTGTGTTGAATGTCACAACGGACAAAGTATATCAAAATAAGGAATGGTGCTGGGGTTATCGTGAAGACGAACCTCTAGATGGGTTTGATCCATATTCAAATAGCAAAAGCTGCTCGGAATTGGTCACTCATAGTTATAAAAACAGTTTTTTTTCAAACGAACACATAGCGGTGTCAACTGCCCGCGCAGGAAATGTTATCGGCGGAGGTGATTTTGCCAATAACAGAATTATACCTGACTGCATTCGGGCAGTCACAGCCCAAAAAAGCATATGCGTGCGTAACCCTAATGCGACTCGCCCTTATCAGCACGTACTGGATCCGATTGCGGCTTATTTGGAAATAGCCGCCAGACAATATGCGGATATAGGTTTGTCCGGTTATTATAACATAGGGCCAGATGAATGCGATTGTGTGACAACGGGGGAATTGGTACAACTATTTTGCAAATTTTGGGGCGCTGGTGCTGCTTGGGAACATCATGCAGATAAAGACAATCTTCATGAAGCAAACTTTCTAAAACTTGATTGCAGCAAAATGAAATCAACATTTGGCTGGAAATCCCGCTGGCATATTGATGAAAGCGTAAAAAAGATTTGTGAATTTGGCAAAGTGTGGCTTGCCGAAGGCAGCATCCCCTCAGAAATGGATCGTGAAATCGAAGAATTCCTTGACAGGAGGTAAAAAATGACAACTTGGAAAAATGAAACAGAAGCACGTGCTCAAATCAAAGAATTAGTTGCTGAATATTATCACAACTTTATGGAAAAGAAAGACACTTTTAAATCCGGAGATCGCATCAGCTATGCTGCCCGAGTTTTTGATGAGAAGGAAATGTGTAGTCTCACTGACGCCGTACTCGATTTTTGGCTTACATCAGGGCGCTTTTCCAAACAGTTTGAAACGGAATTCGCTAAATGGCTTGGTGTAAAATATTCTCATTTGGTCAACAGCGGTTCCTCCGCAAATTTGATTGCCTTTTCCGTACTGACCGCTCCTGAATTGCAGGAAAGGCAGATCAAACGGGGAGATGAAGTTATTACGGTGGCCTGCGGATTTCCTACTACTGTCACTCCTATTCTGCAATATGGCGCTGTTCCTGTGTTTTTGGATGTAACAATCCCGCAATACAATATCGATGTGAGCCAGTTAGAAACGGCACTGTCTGACAAAACCAAAGCGGTTATCATCGCCCATACTCTAGGAAATCCCTTTGATTTGAATGCGATCAAGGCATTTTGTGACGCACATAACCTATGGCTGGTGGAAGATAACTGCGACGCCCTTGGCTCAGAATACACAATTAATGGACTCAAAAAATATACTGGTACTTGGGGTGATATTGGCACAAGCAGTTTTTATCCGCCGCATCACATAACTATGGGCGAGGGAGGCTGCGTCTACACGGACAATCCCTTGTTACATCGCCTTATACTTTCTTATCGTGATTGGGGACGCGACTGCATCTGCCCTTCTGGACATGATAATTTTTGCGGGCATCGCTTTGAAGGGCAATATGGAATATTGCCCAAGGGATATGATCATAAATATGTTTACAGTCATTGGGGGTATAATTTAAAAGCGACGGATTTACAGGCGGCAATCGGTGTGGAACAGCTTAAGAAATTCCCATCCTTTATTGAACGGCGACGCCACAACTGGGAACGGCTTCGCAATGCGCTCTATTGTGTGCAAGATAAAGTTATTCTGCCCGAGGCAGCCGCCGACAGCAATCCCTCATGGTTTGGCTTTTTGATTACCATTAGACCGGAAACCAATATTAGGCGCAATGAAGTAACTCATTATATAGAGAAACATAATATTCAAACCAGACTGCTTTTCAGCGGTAATTTGATAAAGCACCCTTGCTTTGATGAGATTCGTGGGACAAATGCATATCGTGTTATAGGGACATTAACTAATACGGAACTCGTTATGAATAATTCCTTTTGGGTTGGAGTGTATCCCGGAATGACAGACGAGATGATTGATTACATAGCTAAAACGATTATTAACGCTTTAACATGAAACATCTAAGAGGAAAAGCTATGCTTAACAATATTTTTGAGCTGGAAAAAGCTGCTTTGGCTATAAGAAAACAGCTTTTGAAACTTTGCACTATGCAGTCGATTCACATTGGCGGAGACTTATCAATTACAGATATTATGACTTTTTTATGGCAATATCAAATGGTATATGATCCTGCAAATATAAAAAGTGAAAACAGGGATAGATTTGTGTTGTCAAAAGGACATGCCTCAGCAGTGGTCAGTTTTAATCAAGCGGCAGCAGGATGTTTTGATGCAGAAGATATTTTTCGGGAATACGCCACGGATAACGGTCGTTTTTCCATGCATTCATGCGGCCTTGTAAATCCATACATAGAAGTGTCCACTGGCAGCCTTGGACATGGGATGCCTGTGGCATGTGGAATTGCTGCGGCCTTAAGGCTCAAGGGAAATGTTCAAAATCGAGTGTATACTGTTATGGGCGACGGCGAGCAATCGGAAGGCTCCATCTGGGAAGCTGCCATGAATGCCGCTCATTATAAACTCGGCAACCTAGTCGCAGTTGTTGACCATAATGGACTGGAAGCAGACGGCCCGCTAGACGCTATTACCGGATTGGGAGATATTGCAGAAAAGTACAGAGCCTTTGGATGGGATGTACATGAATTTGACGGCAACGATATGAACAAAATCAAAGATAATTTCGACGCCCTCCCGCCGCCAGATTCGCAGATGCCTATTGCATTCATCTGTCATACTGTCAAAGGAAAAGGAGTTCCCTTCATGGAAAACCAAACAAATTGGCACGCAGGTAAAATTACCGAAAGCCAATATCAAGCCTGTGTCAAATTATTGGATGAAGAATTTAAAAGAAAATGGGGGATTTAGGATGTCGGAAGAAAAAACAAAAGCGCAAAAAAAATATCTACGAGATATCCTTGGCTGCCATATGGTTGAATTAGGAAAAAGTAATGATCGTGTAATCCTGATCAATGCCGATTTAATGGGAACATGTCGAACGAAAACTTTTGCGGATAACTTTCCGGAGCGTTCTTTCAATGTAGGTATCGCAGAACAAAATATGATTAGTTTTGCGGCTGGAATGGCACATGAAGGATTTATTCCATATGTTTTTTCAATGGCTCCCTTTATAAGTATGAGAGCATGTGAACAGTGTAGGACAGATGTGGCATACAGCGGCTTAAATGTTCGTATGATGGCAATCTATGCGGGGTGTTCAGGAGGCATCTCAGGCGCTACTCATTGGGCAATAGAAGATTGTTCCATTATGGGAGGAATTCCCGGAATGACAATCTTGGAACCATGTGATGCCACACAAGCAAAGCAGATGCTTCGGGCAACCCTTCACTTTAATGGTCCGGTTTATATCAGAAGCAGCATAGAATCCGTAGAAGATATTTATGGAGAGAATTATATATTTAAAATAGGCACGGCATCCACTGTGCGTCAAGGCAATGACGGCGCGTTTTTATGTGCGGGTGTTGTCGTACAGTATGCTCTAAAAGCAGCGGATATAATAAAGCATTACACTGGAAAAGAAATTCGGGTAGTGGATATGTCCACTATAAAGCCCATAGATCGTAAAGCCGTTATTTACGCGGCAAAAACCGGCAATTTAATTGTTGCTCAGGATCATAATATTGTGGGAGGATTAGGCTATTTTGCAGCAGCGGTCTTGGCAGAAGAACATATTAGCGTCAACTTCAGAATATTGGGTATTCCCGACATATTTTCCCCAATGGCCCATGCTTCATATCTGTACCATAAGTATGGATATGATACAGAAGGACTCGCTGCCGCCATGTTGGAACTTCTGGGTATCTCAAAACAAAAATCTTGTTGGAGGTATAGTAAAATATGAAATTTAAAATGCAAAAGGTTATAGTGACAGGAGCAGCCAGTATGATTGGGTGCGCATTAATAAAAGAATGCATTGCAAACGATATAGAAGTTCTTGCGCTTGTCAGAAAAAACTCTGCACATTTAGACAGGCTGCCCAAATCAAATCTTATCAAAATATATGAATGTAATTTGAACGAACTCATAAATCTAAAAATAGCTGAAGAGTATGATGTGTTTTATCACTTGGCATGGGATTTTTCCGCCAAGGAAAGTAGAGACAATCCGATTTTGCAGGAACCTAATATTAAATATACATTAGATGCGGTGGAATTGGCCAGAGCGTTGAAATGTCATAAATTTATTGGAGCGGGTTCTCAGGCAGAATATGGAAAGGTAAATCATGTAATAACTCCGGACACTGAAACAGCGCCTTTTAGTTCTTATGGAATTGCTAAATATGCCGCTGGAAGATTAAGCCAAAAATTATGCGAGCAATATGGCATAATTCATATATGGGGAAGAATCTTTAGCGTATATGGACGTAATGATAACAATAACACAATGTTATCATATGCTATAAATCAATTTAAAAAAAATGAAATCGCAACATTCACTGCCGGAACACAGTTATGGGATTACTTACATGAGAATGATGCAGGCAGGATTTTTTATTTGCTGGGAAGCAGCGTGGAAGAAAGTAATCTTTACTGCATTGCCAGCGGCAGAGCAATGTGTTTAAAAGAATATATTCTAAAACTGGCTGATTGCTTTAACAGGAAAGTCAAATATGAATTTGTTGAAAACTTGAACGGTTTGGAACCATTAAGCCTGCAGGCAGATATTAGTAAATTAATAAGAGACATTCACTTTCATCCAAATACTTCATTTGAGGAAGGCATCAAAGATATGGTTTTATATAAAAACGCAAATACGTAAATTTCCTGTCTATGCGAGCATCTTCTACTGAAAAAAATACCTTGACAATTATTTTTCTTACTATTTTCCGCAGTACATTATAGAGGCCGGAACCGCTAACGCGCGGTTCCGGCCTCTTCCACGCAGACCCTGCACTGCTTCCTGCAGCATGCAATGCCATAGCAGAGGATGGTTTCCATGCCGTCCTGAATCAGCTTTTCCTCGTATCCTTTTTCCTTTATCTGTGCAAGCGCCTCCCTGCAGCCAGCCTCCAAGTCCCCTCCGTCCGGATACTTCACTTCAATTACGATTCCTATGCCTTCCTCTTCTATATTGGAGAGACATAGAATCTCTTCGCAAAACATCCTATCCTGTGGGCGCAAATCGCTAAAGCGGTTGGAAGTTCTCCCCGCACCATTCCACAGGCCGCACCGCCGCCTCGTAATTCAAAGGATTCCGCTTTTGGTAATCAAATAAGACAAAGCTTCCATGAATATCTATGCCGCACTCTTCCCTTTTTTCATACGTTTCCACCATCTTCCTGCCGCTCTCCTCCCCCCAGCTCTCATACCCGTCAATCATCCGCGCCACATCCCACACCGGATAAGCAAACGGTTCCAAATGGGTCATCCTGCCAAGCTGTTTCCAGTCATATGTCCCATAATCGGGCAGGAAACGGCGTTTCCTCTCTTCCTCTTGATAAAAGCTGCGAATGGCGTCCCTGCAGTCTGACACATCCTTGGCAAACTCCGGCCTGCTTTTCAGATTTTCCCGCAGGTACATATCATAGGTCAGAAGCTCTCTGTAAACCGCCGCTCTGATCCCGTCCCGTTCCTCGGCAAATTCCAAAAGAATCCCATAGCGGCGAGAGCGGGCCGGGCTGGCGGCACAATATCCCTTTTGGCGGTAGAAATCTGCCAGCGCCTCATACATGGCGAAAGGATCCGAAAAGACTTTTTCCAAAAACGGAAGCGTGTGTGTAAACTGGGCGCTGTTATAATATAATTCCACCATTTCCTCAACCGCTTTCAGCCCCAGTAGCTCTTCATAAGAAAGCCATTTGGTAGAAAGCACCTCATAGGGCGGGCCACTCAGGTATCGGATGCCGTATTCCTCCGCATTTTCCCACATTTCGGAGCCCTTCAGCACCTTTAAAAATCCCAGCTGCAGCTGTTCCGGCCGCATGTGGTAAACCCGGTTAAAGGACGTCCGGAAGCTCTCGTAGTCTTCAAAGGGAAGCCCGGCTATCAGGTCAAGATGCCTGTGTACGTTCCCGGCCCTGCCCACAGCCGCAGCGGCCTTTTCCAGCTTATCCAAATCCGTCACCCGCCTGACTGCCTTCAAGGTCCGTGGATTCACCGACTGAACGCCGATTTCCAGCTGTGCCAGTCCCGGCCGGAAACGGTTTAACAGCACAATTTCCTCTTCCCGCAGAATATCGGCGGATATCTCGAAATGAAAATTCGTGATCCCGTTGTCATGTTCATAAATATATTTCCAGACGGCCATGGCGTACTCATGATTGCAGTTGAAGGTTCTGTCCACGAACTTTACCTGCTTTACCCTGTGATCCAGAAAAAACTGAAGCTCTTTTTTTACAATATCAATATTCCGAAACCTTACCGCTTTTTCCATAGCGGGCGGCTCGGGACTGTCGCCGGAAGAAACGGCAGGCCCGCACGGCGGCTTATCTCCGGAAATAACGGCAGGCCTGCACGGCGGCTTATCTATGGAGGACAGGCAGTAGCTGCAGCGGAAGGGGCAGCCCCGGCTGGTTTCATAATAGATGATTTTATTTTCAAAGGGTTCTAAATTGTAATATAAAAAGGGGATGGAATCCATGTCTGTCAAAGGGCGGGCAGGAGTATAGCCTGCGGGCAGGCAGAGACCCTTAATATCATTTAACTCTTCCGAAATCCGCTCTTCGCGGGCGCCCATATAATACCGCATCAGCTCCCGAAAAGTATCCTCTCCCTCCCCTATCATGATTCCGGTCAGCTGGGGATACTGCTTCAGTATCGCCTCCGCATCATAGGAGACTTCCGGCCCGCCCAGCCAGAGGGCAGTCCCCGGCAGCAATTTGGGAATTTCCGCCAGCAGCTCCTGCACCAGCCTCCAATTCCAAATATAGCAGGAAAAACCAATTGCCTGCGGTTTCCTGCCGTAAATATCCGCCAGAATTTCCGGCAGCGATTGGTTGACGGTGTATTCCGCCAGTTCCACATATGGCTGCAGCGCCTTATCAACGCAGGCCCTCAAGCTGTAAACAGCGGGATTGGAATGGATATATTTGGCGTTTACCGCCGTCAATAAAAATTTGAAATCCAAGGCCTTCCTCATGACAGGCTCCGCAGAAATCTGTCAAACGCCGCCTGCCCATCCGGCGTCCGCTTATACACCCCGGCGTCCTCAAGCACTTCCATGAACACCAGCCCGATTTCCCTCTCAATGATATCGTCGATATTGGATGCGTCTATCCGTTCATATTTAGACGTAAATTCCTCCACCCAATCCGCGTGTTTCGCCAGCAGTTCCTCCTCCCGCAGATTCGCTCCCGAGAGCATGGCGGCCTTCAGACGGGCCATTTCTTCTTTCAGACGGGCGGGCAGCACGGCCAGCCCCATCACCTCTATCAGACCGATGTTTTCCTTTTTGATATGATGCAGTTTCCCATGAGGGTGGTAAACTCCCAGCGGATGCTCCTCGGTGGTAATATTATTGCGCAGCACCAAATCCAGTTCAAAGCTCCCGCTCCGTTTTCTGGCAATAGGCGTAATGGTATTATGGGGCTCCTCATCCGTAAAAGCGTAAATAAACGCGTCCTCATCCGTGTAACCGCGCCATTTGTCCAAAATCACATCCGCAAGCGCGATAATGCGTTCCGTGTCAGGCCCCCATAAACGTATCACGGACATGGGCCACTTTACCACTCCCGCGCTCACATCCTCAAAGCCCTGCACCTGAAACTGTCTTTCCACAGGCGCCTTCGCCATGGCAAATTCATAATGTCCGCCCTGAAAATGGTCATGGCTCAAAATGGAACCGCCCACAATGGGCAGATCCGCATTGGAACCTACAAAATAGTGAGGAAACTGCTTCACAAAATCAAAAAGCTTGCAGAACGCGGCATGTTCGATTTTCATGGGCACATGTTCAAAATTAAATACAATACAATGCTCATTATAGTACACATAGGGCGAATACTGGAATCCCCACCGGCTTCCGTTGATGGTTATGGGGATAATGCGGTGGTTCTGTCTGGCGGGGTGATTTACACGCCCGGCATAGCCCTCGTTTTCCCGGCAGAGCAGGCACTTGGGATATCCTGACTGTTTTGCGGCCTTGGCGGCGGCGATGGCCTTGGGATCCTTTTCCGGCTTGGACAGGTTAATGGTGATATCCAAATCCCCATATTGGGTGGGGGCAGTCCATTTCATATCCTTGCAGATACGGTATCTTCTAATATAATCGGAATCTTGGCTTAGTTTGTAGTAATAATCCGTAGCCGCCATGGGGGACTCTGTCTCATATTTCTCACGAAATTTCCGGATGACTTCACTGGGCCTCGGCATCAAGAGCCCCATTGCCTTCGTGTCAAATAAATCCCGATAAACCGTGCTGTTCTCGGGAATCAAGCCCTTCTCATAGGCATAATCGCACATTCTTCCCAAAACCGCTTCCAAACCGTCCAAATTCTGCATACCGGCCGCGGACGCCATATCTGCTGCCTGCTGTGTATTTGCCGCCGACTTCGTCTCTTCCGCCGACCGCTCTGTTTCCAAACCTTCCCAACGCTTGGAAAGCCCGTCCCTCTCCGATATTTCCCTCTGCGTTGCATTTCCTGCCGCCGAACATTTTGTTCCTTCGTTTCTTTCTATTTCTTCCCACTCATCCAGCCCAAACAGTTCCAGCAGCCTGTTTGTGGTGTAAATTACATCCTCTTCATGTACAAGCCCTGTCCGCACTCCGTAGGAAACTAGGCTTTTGATATCTTCCTGAATCATTTTTACGCCTCCCTGCTCCTTGGCACATATGCCAAACAATCGTCTGCAGCCACAGAATCCTTGGATTCTATCATCTTTATTGCCCATCGGCAAAACCCTGCCGCCCATCCATAAAACCTGTCATGAGTCCCCGCCTCGCGTTACAGCGCCCAGCGGCCGTCTCGCATTACAGCTTCCTAGGGCCGTCTCCGATTTCCACCACATAAAAGTCTGCCTGATAACCGATTTTTTCACCATACGCCGTTCCGACTTTTTCTATAAAAGCATCGATGGCTTCCTCCTTCACAATGCTCACCGTACATCCGCCAAAGCCTGCGCCCGTCATACGGGAACCGACGACCCCCTTTACCTTCCATGCCTCTTCCACCAAAGTGTCCAGTTCCACGCCGGTCACTTCATAATCGTCCCTGAGAGATACATGGGAGGCGTCCATCAGCAGGCCAAACCGTTCCATATCCTTGTTCTTCAAGGCCTCCACTGCCCAGATAGTGCGCAGGTTTTCGTAGACCGCATGTTTTGCCCGCCGTCTGCACACATCGCTTTCTATGGCATACTGGAATCTCTCAAAGGTTTCCTCATTTAATTCGCCCAGACTCTTGATATCCACTTTCTTTTGCAGCTGCGCCAGCGCGGTTTCACATTCGCCGCGGCGTTCGTTATACTTAGAATCGCCCAGCCCCCGCTTTTTGTTGCTGCAGGCAATGACAATCTTTGCTCCCTCCAGCGCAATCGGCGCATATTCATATGATAAATCCGCAGTATCCAGAAAAATGGCATGATCTTTTTTTCCCATGGCAATGGCAAATTGATCCATGATGCCGCAGTTTACTTTATTGAAATTATTCTCGGAAAATTGGCCGATTAACGCCAGCTCCTGATTGCTTACCTCAAACCCGAAGAAATCCCGCAGGATAAATCCTGTCAATACTTCCACGGAGGCAGAGGAGGAAAGCCCCGAACCATTGGGAATATTTCCGCACAATACCAAATCCATGCCGCAGGGCAGCGGCATTCCCTTTTCTCCAAAGGCCCACATAACTCCCTTGGGATAATTGGTCCACCCAGCTTCCTTGGACGGCGTCAGATCGTCCAAGTCAGACTCGATGACGCCTAATTTTTCAAAATTCATGGAATAAAACCGAAGCTTGTTATCCGACCTCCTGCGCGCCGCGCCGTATGTACCGATGGTAAGCGCACAGGGAAAAACATGGCCGCCGTTATAGTCAGTATGTTCTCCGATTAAATTCACACGCCCCGGCGCAAAATAGACCCCTGCGCCCTCCGCATCCCCAAATACTTCCGTAAAACATTTTAAAATTTTTTCCTTCATATGCCCTCCGTTCCTGCGAGGCGCCGATATTTTTGATATCACGATATCTCTGCGGCATGACCGCGTTCCTCGCTGTATTCTGTCTTATGGCGGCCCCTTGTGCAGCAGGCCCTTACGGCGTTCCCGCCATATTCTGCCTTGTGGCAGCCGTCCTTTGCGGCAGTTCCTTACGGCCGCCCCGCCTTATTCTGCCTTTTGGCAGCCGTTTCCTGCAGCAGTTCCTTACGGCCGCCCCGCCTTATTCTGCCCTATGCCAGCCGTTTCCTGCGGCAGACTCTTACAGCGTTCCCGCCCAATTCTGCTTTAGAAGCCGACATCTTTCAGCTGTTCTGCCGAATTCTGGCTTTGGGGACGGCATCTTTTCAGCTGTTCTGCCGAATTCCGGCTTTGGGGGCGGCATCTTTTCAACTGTCCTGCCAAGTATTTCGTTTGGGCAGCGTTCCTAACATCAGTTCTTTGCTGCGAATACATGCCGCGCACCGCCTGCATTAATTATATTTATTATAACGAAAAATACAAATTGATTGCTACGCCTATTTGTTTATTGAAGCTGTCAAAATGTTAGAATCCCTGTGATTTTCTTCCGCCTGCTTAAAAGTGCGGGGGATATAACATAAATTTTAGCAAAAACACAGATATTCCAAAGCTTAGCAAGGAAACTCAAGCAGAACTTTAGCGAAGAATCCGGCAGCTCAAGCAATTCTTGATTCCATATGCCGCCCAAATCGGTTATACTGTCATTGTACCAAAGCAGACCGGCTGCGAAACAAATTGTAACATGATATTCCCGCAAACAATCCCAAAGCGCAGACGCCATAGGAAAAATTCGGCTGCGCCGTGAGGATAAAACTTTCTGCCCTATAGCAGTACAAAAGCGCAGGAGCAAAATAATCTGCCGCAATCGGCAATGGAATAGGAGAACGATATGTTTGATACGATGAAAACAGCAAAAAAAATCAAAGAAGCAAGAATTTCACTGGATATGACTCAAATGAATCTGGCGGACGCCATGGAAGTAAGCTATCAGGCCGTCTCCAATTGGGAACGCGGCAATTCCATGCCTGACATTTCCAAACTGGAACAGCTGTGTAAAATCCTGCATCTTACCATGGAAGAACTGCTTGGCTCGGACAATGCGTCCAAAGCGGTAAACAAAATTATCATACAAAAGGACGAGCCTGTCACAATCTGCGCTGTCCCTGACGCCGCATCGGAAGCCGCGGACGATGCCCCCAAAGGCACGCCTGACGCCGACACGAATGGCAATCTTGACATTGCGCTTGATGCCGACGCTAAGGGCACGCTTGGCATTGTACATGATGCACCTAAAGACATGCTTGACGCCGCGCCCGACACCCATGCCGCCCCCGCTTCCAATTTAATCACAATTGAAGAACTTCAAACAGTCGCGCCGCTTCTTCCGCCTTCCCGCATAGAAAAAATAGCGGATGACAGCTTCCGGCAGCAGACCGATGAAAAATTGAAACAAAAAGCATTGATGGCGCTGGCGCCCTTTCTGGACGCGGATTATCTTGACAAGCTGGTACAGGATGCATGCTTGAAAACAGACAAAAATTTCATCACTTCTCTAGCGCCTTTCCTGAATAATGATACTCTGGACAGGCTGGTTCAGGACGCTGATACGGAGACTGACAGGAAATTCATCCTTTCTCTGGCTCCCTTCCTGAGCAGCGATACTTTGGATAAGCTGGTTCAGGACGCTGAAATGGAGACTGACAGAAAATTCATCCTTTCTCTGGCTCCCTTCCTGAGCAGCGAAACTCTGGATAAGCTGGTTCAGGATGCTGACCCGGAGACCGACCGTAAATTTATTACTTCTCTGGCTCCCTTCCTGAGCAGCGATACTTTGGATAAGCTGGTTCAGGATGCTGACCCGGAGACCGACCGTAAATTCATTACTTCTCTGGCTCCCTTCCTGAGCAGCGATACTTTGGATAAGCTGGTTCAGGACGCT
>CAOKFN010000002.1 GCA_948467735.1 uncultured bacterium | reverse complement strand
CGCATCCGCATCCGCATCCGCATCCGCATCCGCATCCGCATCCGCATCCGCATCCGCATCCATGCACATTATACACCTTTGTCACCAAAAAGCAAGCTGCGGGAAAAACATTTTCCGGCGGAATACACCCAAGCCTCCTAAGTAAATCAAGCCCCGAAAAGTATAATCAAAAATAAAAACGCCCGCCATAGACGGGCATAAATGTATCAGTCCAAATTTTCACTTTTTATCCGGATAAAAATATTGATAAACCGCATCCGCAATCCCCTGCGCCAGCTTCTCCTGATATTCTTCCGTCACAATGGCCTCTCTCTCCTTCTTGTTGGTCAGGAAACAGGTCTCCACAAGACAGCAGGGCATATCTGCCTCTCGGACCACGTACAGTCCGTCCGTCTCCTTTAAGCCCCTGTCTCTGGCTCCCGTAGCCCCGGCCGCTCCCTTCTGCACCAGCGAGGCCAGCTTCTCGCTGCCCTTCGTATCCTCACAGTAATAGGTTTCTATGCCGGATACTTCATTGTCCTTCTCCTGATAAGTATTCTGGTGAATGCTGACATAGGCGTCAGCCTTCGCCTCGTTTGCTATGACCACCCTCTCCTTCTTGTCAATATCCGTGTCGTTATCTTCCCGGAGTATCAGCACCTCGAATCCCAATTCCTCCAGCTTTTTTACCAGACGCTTGGAAATCTCCAGATTGACCGCCTTTTCCAGCACGCCTTCCCGGCTGCTTCCGCCGTCGATGCCCCCATGTCCCGGATCCACCACGATGAGCAGCTTATCCTTAGCGTCCCCTTCTCCTGTCAAGCTTCCCGGCTCCGTATGGTTCGACGACATATTATCCGGAACCGTATTGTCCGAAACCGTATCATCCGGCGTATCTCCTCCCGGCTCTTTTTCCACAGGCTCCCCCCGCACTTCCTCCGGCTTTAACCCTTCCATTCCCGTCACACCCTCCTTGGCGTCAATGCGGATGATATAATAAAGTGTTCCCAAGCAGGCTGCGACAAGAAGCACCATGGATACCAGCAATATGGCCGTCGCCCGAGACTGGCGCTTCCTCCTTCCGTTTCTGTTCGCCCTGTTATCATAAGGTTCCATTCTGTTCAGTGTTACCTCCCTATGCCGATTTCTTTTGTCAAACTGTCCTTCCATGCTTTCCCTTCCCTTTTCCTTTGAAACTTATGTTGTTCGTATCGCTCCTCTAATAATATACGAGAAAAATGTATAAGAGTCCCATCTTTTTTCCATAAAATCTGTATCATTTATCTTGATATTTTCAAAAAGAGCTCGTTAATGCCTTCATAAAATCCGATTGTCACCACCGTATTGTTTTCTTCCATTCCCACAAAACTGTATTTCTTGAAGTACGGCGTGTTTTCCGACAGCGGATTGGTATTCTCATATTCCTGCAGCTCTTCCAGCCCCATGTATTCTGCCCACGCTTTGATCATCTTATCTGCGTCCACATCCCTCCAGTCGGCGATCTCGGTTCTGATATAAAATTCATATATCTTGCCTGTATCCGCATCCACATAGGCGTCCAGCAGGCGGTTTTCTTTGTTGGCATTCTGCCTTGCAGTGCTGAGGCTGATTTTCCACACCAGCACGTTATTCCTCGGTTCCAGTACGTCTATAGCGGAATACTGTGTCGCGCTATAGGAATAATCCGTCAATTTCTTCACTTCCTCAGGCAGAATGCCCAGCTCCTTCAGCTCCTCAATTCCTCGATTGCAGAGTTCTATCCCATTGCTTTCCGGCGTCTCCTGTTCGGCGGAGCTTTCTCTGTTCACCACAAAAGCATAAGAGCCTGTAAGCTTACGGTAATCCAAATCTACCTTCGTCATGGCGTTCTGTTCGCTCTCCGGCAGAATCTGATGATCCAGACATTTAGAAAGGATGTATAATTTCTCATTACTGCTCAAAGAGTAACGATATCCTTCCATTTCTGTCTCCGACTCCTGAGATTGTACCTGATTTAAAACTCCTCTGTCCCGATATTGCGCCAGCTCCTCCGGCCCCCACACGGCCAGTCCCACAATCACCGCCGACAGCGGAATCAGAAGCAGGCTGAATTTTAACTTTTTTTCTTTTGAATTGTTGTTCATAATATTCCAGTTCCAATGGATGCTGTTTAATTCTGGTCTCTATGTGTCGTCGGGGGCGCTTGGAATCGAATCCGGAATGATAAAACGGATAAAAGTTCCTTCCCCCACCTTGCTTTCTATCTTAAGCTCGCTGTGATGCAGGCGCAGAATTTCCACGCACAGCGCCAGTCCAAGTCCCGCGCCGTTTCTGCTGCGGGAGCGGGACTTATCCACCATGTAAAAGGCTTCCGTTACCTTTTTCAGCTCCTCCTCCGGTATTCCCACGCCATAATCCTTTACCCCGAATATATAACCATCCTCCTGTTTCTGACCGGATAATTCCACAATGCCGCCCTCTTCCGACGCTTTGCATGCATTATCCACCAAATTCAGCAGTACGGATTTTAATAAATTTATTTCCGCATAGACCGTACCCGGCTCATAAGAAATACTCAGCTTCTGCTGGGTATTACCCGAGAACATATTCTCCAGATATTGAAACAGCACTTCCGCCTCCACCGGCTGGGGCTCTATGACCTCCCGCTTTGTCACTATAATATCCAGAAGGTGAAAGGACATACTTTCCAGACGCTTTCCTTCCGTATAAATATAATTGGCGGAAAGAAAATGCTTCTCCTCGTCCAGCCTGCGGGAGCGCAGTAAATCCGCATACCCGATAATGGCGGTCAGAGGCGTCTTCAATTCATGGGCAAAAGCGGCGATGAAATCTTCTCTGGCCCGGATTTCCTCCTTCAATTCCCCAAACGTCTCTTCCAGCTCGTCTGCCATTCGGTTAAAATCCTTCGTCAGCCGCCCCAGCTCGTCGCTGCTTATCTGTCTTGCGCGATAGCTGTAATCTCCCTCGGCCATCTTGCAGGTGGCGCGGGTCAACAGCCGGATGGGTTTGGTGAGCCAGATGCAGATGAAAAACATAATCATGGAGCTGCACAGAAGCATCACCAGCGTCACCCGTCGGTACACGGAAAATCCCATGGTGCGCTCTTCAAATACCTCCGTGACGTCCTCCAAGGTTTCCAGATACAGATTCCTGCCAAGCGCATTGACCATAATGCCCGTATGAATATAATAACTTTCCCCCCGCCGTACTACCTGCCATGTTCTGGTATCCTTTGTAATCTGCTGCAGAAGGCTGTCGTCCTCGGAGAATCCGTTGCTGGCATATAAGGTATTCTTTTCCTCCCCGGACAGCCGCAGATACCTGACGGAATATTGTCCGCTGCCTTCCAGCTTGGAGCCGATCTGTTCCACCGCAATATCCTGCAGCACATTGTATTTAGTGGGCACGTTCAGCGCCGCCGTCTCAAATGCAAACTGTAAAATATTGCTGTCGTCCAGCGCCTGTGCAATCTCCCGGTCCAAAGCCGTCTCAAACACAAAATCTACAAAGAGATAGCCGCTGAGTCCAAAGGCCGCCGCCATAATACTGATGGTACACAGAAGAATCTTGTACAAAAGCTTCATAATCAGATTTCCAGCCGATAGCCCACCTTATATACCGCTACCAGATTCTCCTCCCACCCCATTTTCCGCCTCAGCCTCTGGACATGCAGGTCCAATGTGCGGCTGTCCGCCAGATATTCGTCTCCCCAGACTTTTTCATAGAGATTCTCCCGGAACAGGGCGATATTCTTATTGCTGATAAACAATACCAGCAGACCGTATTCTTTGTTGGTGAGCACCACCTGCCTTCCGGCTTTCGTCACCGTTCTGGCCTCCAAGTCCACCACCACGTCTCCTGCGGTCAGGATGCTTTCCGTCTTGTTATAGCGCCTGAGCACCACCTCCACTCTGGCCACCAGCTCCACCACATCAAAGGGTTTTACCAGATAGTCCTCCGCTCCCAGCTTCAGCCCCTTGACCCTGTCTTTGACCTCATGCTTTGCTGTAATGAAAATCACGGGTATCTTCAAGGGCCGGATATATTCCATAATATCATAGCCGTCCGCCCCGGGCAGCATAATATCCAGCAGAATCAAATCATAATTTTCCGCTTCAATCATATCAATGGCCTTCAGGCCATTCTGCACCGAACTGCATTGATAGCCTGCGGCGGACAGATTTATGTCTATTAAATCACATATGGACTTTTCATCGTCAACTATCAGTATCTTGATCATTCCTCTTTCGGCCACCCCCAATAATCCCTGATGGTCTCCACCAAATCGCTCATCTTATCCTCTTCCGCGCCCAGATAAGAATCGCTAAACTCCGTATCCACCGCAAAACCATCCGTCCGCTGGTAATAGATATTGCATCTTGTGTCGATTAAAAGCTCCCCCTCAGGCCCGGCATAGCTGTACCTTGCAAGCACCACGATGTCCTTCATTCCGTCCCCGTCCATATCCTTACAGACGATTCCTTTCAGGGAATATAGATTATCATACTCTCCCATGGGCTGGAAGCTCCACACAATATATCCCTGCTCGTTCACCAGATATATCATGAAAATATCATATACTCCCATCCGGAGGATTCCCGGCACCACGCGCAGCCTCCCCTGCTTTTCAAAATCAACGGTATCGCTTTGTTCCGGAATCACTTGGAATCCGTTGTCTAAAAGCTCCTGAAGGCTGGCGGCCGTATACAATACTTCCGTGGAATTCCCGTCCCGCACATAGGCGGTAATGAAATTCGCGCTCTTATTCATGCTGAAGCGGTTTATTTTGTCGGAAATCCTCCAGTCCCGATAAAAGGAACCCTCCCTCTGAAACAGCACGTCCCCTATCTTATAAGGCTTGCCCGCGTAATCTCCCGAGGAATTCTCACAGTTGGTAATCAGCACAATATCCGTAAGTCCGTCATGGTTCAAGTCCTTAAAGGAAACGGCCGCAACGCCCGTTGCAGGCTGTTCGAGCTGTTCCAGATACTTGAAATTAGTCTCCAGCTGGTCCGTCTTATACAGCACGTTTCCGTCGCCGTCGCTGATAATGACTGCCAGCCTGTGGTATTCCTTCTGCAAAATGGGAATAAATGTGACCTCTTCCTCCCCAAAAGATTCTAAAACCACAGGAAAACTCTGGCTCTCTATAATTTCATACCCATTTTCCTCGATATCCTCCACAGCCTCTATGGCGGCAAAGCTTTGCCGGTATGCATCATATTTCTGCATAAACGCCGCAAAAACATCATCCTGCGCCAGCGCCGGAAGCCGAAACAGAGCGCCGATACTAAGCGCAATCACAGCCAGCCTACCCTTTTTCTTCACAGGCATCTCCTTTCAGCAGAGCTTTCTGTCATGCATGATATCAAAACAGCAGTATCAGTATATCTTGTCATTGCATCATTTTTGTATCTCCCGGGACCATATCCGCGTCGGAAATATTTCCCTATGCTTCGGCGCCCCCGGCCTCATATTTCAGAACCATGGCGCAGAGGGGCGGCAGTTCAAGCCTGATTTTGCCTGCCGACACCTCGTATGCCTGCTGTTCCAAGGTGTAGCCGTTTTCATCCGTGCAGATTAAGGCCTTCATTCTGCCCTCCTTCTGCGTTCCCAGAACCCATACGGAAATTACCTTATAGACGGGATGATGATTATTATTAATTAATATCAGGCATTGCGCCTTTTTGTTAAAGCGCGCGTATGCCAGAAAGTTATAGTCGCTGTCCACATATTTAATGGAGCCTGTGCGCAGTTCGTCGTTTTCCTTCCGCACACGGATAATGTCCCTATGAAACGCAATCAATCCCTGATCCTCTTTGCCCCAAGGATATGTGCGCCGATTGTCCGGGTCCGTAAATCCGCATACTCCCGCCTCGTCCCCGTAATAAATCGTGGGCGCGCCCACCCATGTCATCTGCAGCAGCACTGCCTCGCGAAATATGGCTTTATTGACGCCCTGTTCCGCCGCCTGCGGCCCCAAGGTGCTGATTCTCCCCACCTTGTGGTTGGTTCTTGTCAGGAAGCGGGAATGGTCGTGATTGGACAGCTGATTCATGGCCACCTGCCAGCTGGGCAGGGAAAAGCTGGAGCTGTGGTGCATCATGGCCCCCCAGAAGCTTCCCGCATTGCCCAGAAGATCTTCCCGATAATCATCGCTGTGCTTTTCCATTCCTGTGAAAAACCAAGTCACCGGCTCCATAAAAGCGTCATAATTCATCACCGTATCCCACTCGTCTCCCTGAAGCCATTCCCTTGTATTGCCGTAATGCTCCGCCAGAATAATGGCGTTGGGATTGGCGCTCTTGACCGCTTTGCGGAACTTCTTCCAGAAATAATGGTTGAAATCCTGACTGTGCCCTAAATCCGCCGCCACATCCAGCCGCCATCCGTCCGCGTTATATGGGGGCGACACCCATTTTTTCCCAATATACATCACATAATCAAACAGTTCCTTGGAACCCTCATAATTTAATTTCGGCAGGGTATTGTGCCCCCACCAGCCGTCATAGGAATTATTGTAGGGCCAGCTGCTCTGATTTTGGAAATCAAAATACCCTCTGTAGGCGCTGTCGGCGCTTACATAAGCTCCCTTTTCATAGCCCCTTACTTTCTCATATATCCTCTCTTTGTCCATCCATTTGTTAAAGGAACCGCAGTGGTTGAATACTCCGTCCAAAATCACCCTCATCCCGCGCTTATGGGCCTCCTCCACCACTTGGATGAACAGCTCGTTGCTGGCCTCCAGATTGGCTTTGTTGGATATGCGGTTGATATATTTTGACGCCAGCCGGTTTTCTTTCTGTCCCGCCGCAAGCACCTCCCCTTTGTCATCCACAATCCGTCCAAAATGAGGATCGATATAATCATAATCCTGAATATCGTATTTATGGTTGGAAGGCGAGACGAAGAGCGGATTGAAATAGATGACCTCCACTCCCAAATCCTGAAGATAGTCCATCTTGTCCAACACGCCCTGTAAATCCCCGCCATAAAATTCCCGGACGTCCATCTGGGCCGGATAGCGGTTCCAATCCTCCACCCTGTGTACCGGCTCGTTGATATAGCAGTACTCGTTGGTCAACACATCGTTGGTGGTATCTCCGTTGCAGAAGCGGTCCACGTAAATCTGATACATCACCGCGCCCTTCGCCCATGCGGGCGTCTTAAATCCCGGCAGAATCACAAAATTATAATACTCGTTTACCTCCTGTACCAGTCCTCTGGTATTGTAATAGCCCGCCAAAGAACCTGACCTCACCTCAAAATAATAGGAAACCTTCTCTTCCCCCAGCTGCAGCTCATATACATAATAATCAAACTGCTTGTCGGAGGTTTCCAAGTCCATCACATATTTCCGGCCCCTGCATACCAGAAGCACCTGATCCACATTGTTTGTTGCCGTTCTGAAACGTATTTTTACCTTGTCATAGGCTTCCGGTTCCGCAGGAGAGAGATAATCCTCCGTAGTATCCGAAAACAATGCCCTCTTGTTGAAAACGGGGCGCATATTTGAAATATATTGTTGAATATTTTCCAGCTTCATTATTTTTTCCAGCTTTTCTTCCATTCCCTTTACCGCCTTAGTTCTTTTTTACCTTCCACGCAAAAAGGACAGCCATGGGGTGACTGTCCTTTTTTGAGAAGGTATTACTTATGGGGTATAGCAAAAACTATATAATGTATTGGGGGGTTACGCATATTATAATACCATCTGTCCCCCTTTTTGCCTATTCCCAAAATTCACAAAATTAACAAAAAACATAAATTTTTTTTGTTGATTTTCGCCAAAAGCTCTTTAACCTTCTGTTAAAAACAGCGCCTCAAATTCTTCTCGTCCAAGTTTTTCTTTTTCCAACAGCAGCTGCGCGCACTTATGAAGTACCTTTTCCTGTTCCAGAATAATCCCCTTCGCCTTGGAATAGCACTCGTCGATAATTCTTTTCACTTCTCTGTCGATTTCACTTGACACGGACTCGCTATGAGATTTCGTATGCGCCAGATCCCGGCCGATAAACACCTCGTCGTCATCGTCGTCATAGCAGATCACTCCGATGTTGTCCGACATGCCGAAGCGAGTCACCATCCTGCGGGCCGCCTGCGTGGCCTTCTTAATATCGCTGGAGGCCCCGGTGGTGATATCATCAAAGATAATGTCCTCCGCAATCCTTCCGCCCAAGGAAACCATGATTTCCTGAAGCATCTGCCCCCGGGTCATGAACATCTCATCCTTATCCGGAAGAGGCATGGTATAGCCCGCCGCCCCAAGTCCTGTAGGAATGATGGACACCGTGTAGACGGGCCCCACATCCGGCAGCACATGGAACAATATTGCGTGTCCCGCTTCATGATAAGCCGTAATCCTCTTTTCCTTGTCCGAAATGACGCGGCTCTTCTTCTCCGCGCCGATTCCCACCTTCACAAAGGCCTTCCTGATATCGTCCTGGGTCACATAACCCTTATCCAGTCTGGCCGCGTTGATAGCCGCCTCGTTCATGAGATTCTCCAAATCGGCGCCGGTAAATCCCGCTGTGGTCTGGGCCACCTGCTGCAAATCCACGTCTTCCGCAAGGGGCTTATTCTTGGCGTGAACCTTCAGGATTTCCTCCCTGCCGCCCACATCCGGCCTGCCCACCGCCACTTTCCTGTCAAACCGCCCGGGCCTAAGAATGGCCGGGTCAAGAATATCCACCCTGTTGGTGGCCGCCATCACGATGATTCCTTGATTTTCGCCGAAGCCGTCCATCTCCACCAGAAGCTGGTTCAGGGTCTGCTCCCTCTCGTCATGGCCGCCGCCCATTCCGGTGCCCCGGCGTCTCGCCACGGCGTCGATCTCGTCGATAAACACGATACACGGCGAATGCCTCTTGGCCTCGGAAAACAAATCCCGGACTCTGGAAGCGCCCACGCCCACAAACATTTCCACAAAATCCGAACCGGAAATACTGAAAAACGGAACTCCCGCTTCTCCGGCCACCGCCCTTGCCAGCAGCGTCTTGCCCGTTCCGGGAGGCCCCTCCAGCAGTACTCCCTTGGGAATTCTTGCGCCTAACTTGCTGTATTTTCCCGGCTGCTTTAGGAAATCCACGATTTCCTCCAATTCTTCCTTTTCTTCTTTTAGTCCAGCCACCTGATCAAACGTAACCGGCTTTTCAAACAGACATAGTATCGCCCGGGACTTGCCGAAATTCATCATCTTGGAATTGCCATTGCCCGCATTCTGTGCGTTGACCATCATAAACAGGAATCCGCCCGCCCCCAGCACAATCAACAGGGGCACCAAGGTAGTCAAAAGCCAGCTTTCTCTGGGAACATCCTTCACCAAAGGCTCAAAGCCATAGGATCTTGCCAGCGTTTCCGCCTCCGCAATATCGGTCACAAAAAGCTTCCGCTCCGTGCCGCTTTTTAAGAGAACCGTCAAATACCCTGTGGGCGCTTCGCTGTTAGGATTGACCGTCACATACGCCACCTTCTCCGCATCCATATCCCGGATGAACTGCTCTCTGGTATAATTGTCCTCCACCTTCCCAAGAGATATCACAACTGCCGCTATCACCAGCATTACCAGAATAAATATAAAATAACTAAATCTTCCTCTATTATTTTGCTCCAACTTGCAAGCCTCCTTTTTATTCCAGTTCCGTTCCTCCTCTGCAGCGCCCTTTAGGGAAGAAATTTTCACCTGCACAGGGCGCAGCTGCAAATTCCTTCCGGCGCTTTCGTTACGGAACTGTTTGTTATTCCAGTTCCGTTCCTCCACAAATTATTTATCGAACTCCACAACTCCGATATATGGGAGATTGCGGTATTTTTGGTCATAATCCAATCCATATCCCACTACAAACTCATCGGGAATCTGAAATCCCGTGTAATCCACTTTTACATCTACCACACGCCTCTCCGGCTTGTCTAACAGCGTACAGAGCCTCAGGGATTTCGGTCCTCTGCTCCAGAGCGTTTCCATCAGATAGCTTAATGTCCTGCCGCTGTCCACAATATCTTCCACCACAATAACTTCCTTGTCCTTTAAGGACTCATCCAGATCCTTTATGATTCTCACCACACCGCTGGATTTTGTGTCCCCTCCATAGCTGGACACTGACATGAAATCCAGCGAGACCGGCAGCGTTATCCGCTTTGCCAGTTCGCACATAAAGAAACTGCCCCCTTTCAACACACAGAGCAAATGTACCTGTTTTCCTTCATAGTCCCTGCTGATCTGCTCTCCGATCGCCTGAATTCTCGCATCCACTTCCTCCTCTGACAATAGTACCCTAATGCGTTCCGACATCTTTCTCCTCCGTTTCACCGTTCATACAATCCTGTACAATATACCGTCATTTCATACCTTCCCGCCGCACAGACCCTGTCGCGCTCTCTGCCGCCCTTCGTCGGCGCAAATCCACATCCGGCAGACCGCTTGGAACACCAAATGCTCCCTATAGCAATTCTACCTGCAAAACACGCTTTGTATTCTCTCCCACCTTAAAATATTCACTGATACGCCAGCCTGTCAGCCACAAAACATGACTTCCTGCCGCCACGACGGGAATTTCATCCCGAAGCGGCCTTGGTATCTTTTCCGTAATCATGTATTCTTTCAGGGATTTATGAATTATTTTCCCCGTTCCATCGGCTATCGTGAGAAAATCACCGGGGCGTCTGGAACGAACCGCCAACGATTCTTTTATTTTATCATAATCAAACCATTTCGTATACTGATTTCTTGGAACTTTCCGGCCTTTCTGCATAAAAAGAAGGGAAAATTTCATCTTTCCCCTGTCTCCCATATCACAGACAAAGAAAAAATCTGTTGTTTCCTCCAAAGAAGGCATTGGAACCGTCTGCTGCCAAGCCTGCGAAGGATTCTTCCGCCCTGAGGATGCTTTGCCGCCAAGGGCCTGCTTCTCCGCAGCGCCCCAAGGCTCCTCCATTGAGGCCTTCCGATCGGCCTTTTCCCTGCGCTCTATGATTACCTCTCCATACTGCCGCCATGCCTCAATCCCGTAAGGCAGATGGATGCTTCGGTTTCCTTCTTCCACAAACAAAGTCAGGGTATCCCGAATATGCACTTGAAAAATATCTTTTCCGGTGGGCGACAGCGCCTCCAGCAAGGTCAACAGCATACGCTTTTGTATCACCTTATGAAAACGTAAGAAAGTCTCTATTTCAACCGCATAACGTTCACGCCCGGTTTGAGGCTTCCCCCTTTTCGTCTCCCCAAAATCCTGCCATCCGCCAAGTCTCTCCCTATTTTCTCCGGCCGCCATGCACTGCTCCAAAGCCTGCGCCGTCTGCTGCTCCAGATAACTCTCCGTTTCCCTAAGCATATCCGCCGTCCGGCTCATATGTCCTACGACGCCTGACGCAACCTCCTGCTCCGCATAGGGCAGAATATGATGCCGGATGCGGTTCCTGCGATAACCATCCCCTTGGTTGGTTTCATCCGTGCGCCACAAAATCCCCCGTTCCCTCAGATATTCCTCCACCTCGTCCCGCTCCAAACAGAGTATGGGCCGGATAATCTGGTTTCTCCCCTCCTCCCGTATGGGCGCAATCCCGCCCAGCCCTTTTAATCCGCTGCCGCGGAACAAGTGAAAAAGCATGGTCTCCGCATTGTCATTGCTGTTGTGCGCCACGGCGATTTTTACGCCGCCCATTTTCTCCGCCGCCTGCCGAAACGCCTCATATCGCACTCTTCTCCCCATGTCCTCCTCGGAACATTTCTCTTCCAATGCAAGCCCATGCACATCCGCGACAGTCAGGAAAAACGGAATTCCCTCCCGCCTGCACAGTTCTTCCACATAATCCGCGTCGGCCTCCGCCTCCGGCCGGATGCCATGATTCACATGCACCGCCGCCAGAGACAGCGGAACCTTTTTGGCATACTCCAACAGCAGAAACAACAGGCAGACCGAATCCGCCCCTCCCGAAATTCCCGCCGCAATCCTGTCCTGCGGCGAAATCATACGGTGTTCCTCAATATAATGAAATACCTTGTTTTCCGTCTTTCTCCTAATATTCATGGAAATATGTTATCCTAAAACCTGCAAAATGTCAAATACATGTCATTATGTTTTCCAAATACCGACGACGCCAATGGTCATATCGTCAGAAACCTTTCCGCCGCTGGCGCACAGCGCCAGCCGAAGCAGCCGCTCCGCCATTTCCGTGGGATTGGAACAATGTATTCCGGCAACGGCCTTTCGCATGGCGTCTTCATAATCATCTCCCTCAAAGGCATCCACCACCCCGTCCGAAACCATAATCAAAAAATCTCCGTCTTGGAGACTTATATTCACAGGCTGTATTTCCACCTGCTGAAAAATACCCAGAGGAAGGCTTCCCGCCGAAAGCATTTCCACCTCATCCTCCCTTTTCAAAAAAGCGGCGGCGCCGCCCACCTTTCGCAGCTGACAGCTCCCTTGATAAAGGTCAATGTCACAGATATCCAGCGTGGGATGATTCTTGTCTTCCCCTCTGGCAAACAGTGCGGTATTGACCATATTGATGGCGGCGTCGGTTCCAAACCCGGCCTCCAGCATTTTTTCCATTAAATCCAGCACTCTTTCGCTGTCTCTGCCCGCCTCCTCCCCCGAGCCCGTGCCGTCTGACAGCATCATTGTCACTCTGCCCTTTTCCGCTTCTATCACAGAATAATTATCCCCCGATACGGTCTCGTTCTCTTTTACCGCCTTGGCAAAGCCTGTCAGCGCCAGAAATCCGGCTTCTTCTTCCAGAACGAAGCTCTGGGGCATGCTCTCTACCATATACGGACTGGCCGTGGACAGCTGAAGCCGTCTGTCGAGAAGCACCGAAATCATATCCGTCGTTTCTTCCGCGGACACCTTTGCTCCTTTCATCGTACTCATGGTAAGCACAATCGCCTGCTGTTCATTTGCCCGGGGCAGATAGCAGGGATTTTCCACACGAATCCCTTCCTCCGCCATGGCCTGTGTCAAAAGCCTTTTCTTTTTCCCCTCCATGGGCTGGAATACCAGCACCTCGCAGGCGGCCTCGGTCATAATCTTCGCCATCTCATTCAAATATCCGCGAATTACCTGCCTGTTCTCCCATAGCCTTCTTTCCATCAGAAGAATTTCCCTGCTCTGACACTCCGGTCCAAACTCCTGCTCGTAACTTTTTGCCAGCTCGCAGAAGCTGTCCGCATAGTTTAACAGCCTGCGTCTGCATAAATCGGACACCTGCGCCGTCTGTAATTTTTTTTCCTCCTCTTTACGCTTAATCACTCCTCATCCACACCTTTCTAATTTCTTTTTTATGACGAACCGCCGTCCGGCTGCACAATTTCCTTTTCGACGGTTCCTAAGTAGTTCCATATTATAGAAACCGGCGCGGCGGATTTTTGTCAAAAACGCGGACCTGCCCCCTTAAAGTTTTGCGACAAAAAAAATGGGAGCTTCCCGCTCCCATCAAATGCAGCTATTTATTTTGTTTAAAAAGAATCTCATCCTCATAGACAAGTCCCAGTTTTTCTCTGGCAATATTCTCGATATAACCTTTCGTCTGAATCTCCTTGCCAAATTCCTCAATTTCGGCCGCTCTCTGACGCTCCGCCTCTATCTGTGTTTCCAGAAGCTGTACTTCCATGGCTTTGGCGTCAATCTTCTCTTGTAATTCAATACTTTTTACCCGAACCATAATCAGAATCATTCCCACCACCAGCGATACAAGAAACATGCTGAAACGATTCTGAACTCTTTTGCGATAAGCAGCTTTTCGTGTTCTTGACATCAGAGTATCCTTTCAGACGAAATCTAACATCTCTTTTCGTCTTTTCCTTTTTTTAAATTCATTTTCAAAACCTTCACGGAAAACTTTAATCTGCTTTTGGCGGCGCGTTTCGTCCTGCGAATCAGACGGCCCAGCTTTCCTCCGGTTCTGTGCGCCATGCGCCCGGCTCCTCCCAGCGCAAGGCCTATGGGCCGGCACAGCCATTTTATTACTTTTCCGATGATATTAAGCAGTTTATTCAGTACCAGAGAGACATATTTTACAAATAAGGGGCTGACCAGTTTTTTGTAGGAAACCATGCCTGCAAGCGCGCCGATTACGGCAAACCATCGAAGCGTTCCGTCACTTTCATGATACATCAGCAGAAAGACCTCTATTCCGCAGTATATCCAGAATATCATATCCTCAAGGGACACAAAAAAAGAACCGTGGGGAATCACTCTCCGAAATATTCTTAAGAGGTCATACACATAAGTAATGAAAATGCCCATGAATAAGGAATGCAGAAGAAATTCATTTTCATTTCCCATAGACTCACCGGAACAGCTTCGTCAGGAAAGACTCGTTTTTATGCCCGCTTCCTGCCGCATCGGAATAGGTAAAGCTGTCGATCCTGCCGTCGATATCCACCTCTCCTTTATCCAAAGTCAGCCTGCTGACATGAAGATCATCTCCCTTAATCATCAACATCCCTTGTTCCGTCTCTAAAAGAATTTCATGTATATCAAAGGAAAGCACATCATTCACGCCGCTGATAGCACAGCTCCTTCGATTTGTCATCGTCACTTTATGTACGGCATGCGTACTTCCGCTTAAATCCTCCATAAGACCCTCCTTTTACAAAATAACTGTACTAAAATATATGAAGATCTTATGATAAAAAGAACAGAAACAGAATGTTACAAATACCGGAACAGTTCCTTTGCCTCATCCTTTTTCACTGTTTCCTGCACATCCAGCACCTCCACCCTTACGTCTTTATTGCCGAAAGAAACGGTAATAATATCGCCCTTTTTCACTTCCGCAGACGCTTTCGCCGGTTTATCGTTTATCATCACACGCCCGCTGTCACATGCCTCGTTGGCCACAGTACGACGTTTTATCAGCCGGGATACCTTCAAATACTTGTCCAATCTCATAAAAAGAAACCTCCCTCGGGCATACGCGCCCGGCCCTTGGCAGCTGCCCATTGAAATCAAAAACCCGACTAAAAGCTCATCCACATCAAACCAACGCTTGTCCACTACAGTACACTGCATCGTATGATGAGCTTTTAACCGGGCTTCCTGTGTTGAAATCAGGTGAGCAGCTTAGTCATTCAACATATCTTTTAACACTTTTCCAGCCTTAAACTTAGGAGCCTTGGAAGCCGCAATCTGCATGGGTTCCTTCGTCTGGGGATTCCTTCCCTCTCTCGCAGCATGCTCTACTACTTCAAAGGTTCCAAAACCAACCAGCTGAACTTTTCCGCCCTTTTTTAACTCCTCAGAAACAACATCCGTGAAAGCCTTCAATGCCTTCTCGGCATCCTTCTTGGAAAGGCCTGTCTCCTCAGCCATAGCTGAAACTAATTCTGTCTTATTCATGTGGAACTCCTCCTACGAGTTTTCATTTTGTACATTTCTCGATATCTCTCTGAAACGTCTACATATATATATAAAGGTTTTTCAAGGGTTTGTCAAGGTATTTTCCACTAAATCCGCAAATGAATATGATAAATCCTTCTCCGTATCATCAACCTCCATCGTATAGCTTCTGGTCTCGTATCCTTCCTTTCTCAAGGTGATGACATGGGAGCCCTCCTCCTTCTTAAAGCTGCACGGAGACATGCCCACATACATGCCGTCCACATACACCTCCACATTCTCCGGCGCGTCCACATACACCCGGTAATACCCTGTGGTGGTATCCGCGGGACCGGGGCTGGGGCTTGGACTTGGCTCGGACGAAGGCAGCGCTTCCACATCCTCCGTCACATTCACCTTGTCAAGCACCACATCAATTCCGGTGGATTTCTGCGCCACGCGGATATACTGAGTGACGGGCTGATACCCTTCCGCTCTGGCAATCATCTGATGCAGTCCGTATTCCAATGTCACGGGACGGGCGGCATTCACCTTAGCACCGTCGATATACAGCTCCACCGTGGAAGGCGTCAGTGAAAACAGCACCACTCCCGACTGCGGCGCGGGTATCTCCAAATCCCCCACATCCAGTTCCGTCTCCTCATTGCGGGCAATCGACACGCTTTTGACGCCGCCCCCGCCCCTGTTGGTAACATTGACCTGATAACTTCCCTCGGGCACTAAAAGCAGCATATCTTCCGTAATCCTCTGTATCTGGGACTGCCCGACTTCAATCCAGCCCCCCACGAAATTTTCATCATTCAACAGCCGAAGATATCCATGTCCTTTTTCTACCTTCACCGTGAGGATCTGGCTGTTGACGCCTTGAAAGCTCAACACATCCAAGGGATTCAAATCCATCAGCTCAATATTCCTGCCCTCCGATAAATACTGCGTCTTGGATGTAAGCTTATAGACTTGGGAACCGATGCTGACCTCTCCCCGCGCCGCATTTATCTCGTAATTTTTCACATCCTCATAGCTCCAAGCCGAGGAGGACAGCCGCATTGTGGTCAAATGCTTCTTGGACTTCAGAAAGGTGATATCCACGATATCGCCCTTTTCTAGCTGCTGAATCGAAAGCGCGTCGCCGTATTTGTCATACATTCGTGTGGTTCCGTCCACGGAGAGCGTGTATTCCTTCCCCAAATCCAGATTCAGGAAAGTCACCGTATTCTCTTCCTCATTCCGTCCTATCAGAATGGCCGTGTCCGCCGAGTCATAGCTGTCCGGCCCCGTTACCACAAATCCGGTATCCACCCTGTCAGGCGCGGGCGTCGGTACGCTTGTTCCTCCCCACAGGGAGGGCATCCCGCACCCTGACAAAAGCATCATGCCCGCAAATATCCAAACCGTCCTCCGTCCTTTTTCTCTCCTTCTCATATCCCCGCCGCCCTTCCTCCTCTTCGCATCTCCCATTTCCGTTTCCTCATGGCGTCTCTCATTTCCACGGTTTCGCTGTGTCTCTCGTTTACCTAAGCCTGCTCACGCTCCGAAATACCTCATCCAAAAATTTCTGCTTCTCTTTCTCCTGCGCGGCCACCCTCTCCAGCTTCTCCTGATTCCTTCCGGGAATCCAAGACTTGCCAGAATTATAATAAAAGTTCACTATCTTCCAGAACTTCTCCGGATAAGCGAAACGATAATACAAATCGATCCAGCTGTGGGCGGAAATCGGACGTTCTTTCCCGTAAGCCTCCAAAAGATCCGCCCCCAGCTCCACGGACCAATTTCCCTTTTCCAACAGCTTGCGCAGCAGCAAATATAAGTCCCGAATCGGATTGTCCCGCAGGCACTTCTCAAAATTTACCAGAAACCATCCCCTGTCATCCCTTAAAATATTGTGATATTGATAATCACCATGGCAGAATGCCGCACAATCCTGTTCCTTCTCCGTGTCCGCGGTCTCATTACAGTATTTTTTCCATTCCTCCGTCATGGCCTGCGCCTGTTCCAAAAAGAAATCAAAATGATGCAGAAGCTCTATCTCAAACCAAGTCTTCTGTCCCTTCTGCCGCAGGAATTTACGAACACGTTTCAGCTCTTTATTATGTTTTTCATATTCTTTCTCAGTGGAAAAAGCCATGGGCAGATTCGGCGTCTCCCCCGGCAGCACCATGCTTTCATGAAGTCTGGCCAGCAGCCTCACCGCCTCCACACATTCTTCTTTATCATGAATGCTGCACTCTCTGGCTTCCCGCCAAGTTTTCAGCACATATTTGACACCGTCTCCGTCCGCCGCAAGCAGCCCGCCCTCTTTATTGGGTATGATCGCCTCCGCCTCCACCAGCCCGGCGTCCGCTGTCTGCTTCAAAAGCCTGTTCTGCAGCTCTATTCTTTCCTGACTGCCGGAATACTCTTTCAAGATCAAGCATCCCTGATCGGTATCACACACAATAGCGCCCCTGCCCTTTCTGGTCCGCTGCACTTCTATTTCATACTGTCCCAATAATTCAACTGCCCTGTCATTCACTTCCGGCCCCTCCTGATTCGTTTCCATCACCGTACCTTTTTTGTCCGGCTAAACTATCATATGAGAGGATTCCTGAAAGTATGTTATAGGGTTAAGACGATATATGATACTTTTTTGCTTCCTCCAAAAGCTGCTCCCTCGTATTGTATTCCGGCTGTTCCAGCACCAGCTCCAAAAGCCTATGAAGCATTTCTCCAAGCTCCTTTCCGGGCTTCCATCCCGCCGCAATTAAATCGGAACCTGTCACTGCCAGACTTTTCAGGGAAACACACTGCCGTCCGGCCTGTACTTGCTCATAAAGCGCCTGCCATCTCTCCAGCTTTTTCAGCTTTTCCTGTCTCAAATAATCGCTCTGGGCCATAATATCCGCCCTTTTTACCGCGAAAAATGCCGGAAAAGCCTCCTCGCCGATTCTGTTTAAGGCTCTGCGGACCATTCTCATATCCGGTTCCAGTTGATTGCCGTAATCATGGTACAATACCAGCCTGCACACCTTCTGGATGGTATCATGGTCAAACCGAAGCCGCCTCATAATGTCTTCCGTCATTCGGGCGCTGATTTCCGCATGGTTATGGAAATGTGTCACACCCTCCGGCCCCACGGTCAGGGCCTCCGGTTTCCCAATGTCATGAAACAGCATTGCCAGCCGAAGCACCTTGTCCGCTTCCACATAACAGAGAGAATGCAGAATATGTTCCCCCACATTATAACAATGATGAGGATGTACCTGATCCATTTCCATGGCCCTGTCAAATTCAGGGAAAAAAACCCTTGTCACCCCGCACTGATAGGCGGTTCTCAGATAATCCGGATGGGGGGAGAGAAGCAGCTTTACCAGTTCCGCCTGAATCCGCTCCGCACTGATTCTGCACAATGTGGGCGCAAGGCGGACGGCGGCTTTCAGCGTGCCTTCCTCAATCTCATATCCAAGCTGGGCGGAAAAACGGATGGCCCGCAGGATGCGCAGGGCGTCCTCCTCAAAACGTTCCTTCGGATCGCCCACACAGCGTACAATCCCGGCCTCCATATCCTTAAGCCCGCCGAATAAATCCACCAGACCCGCCTTATCATTGTAAGCCAGCGCATTGATGGTCAAATCCCGCCGCCTTAAATCTTCTTTTAAATCCGGCGTGAAAATAACTTCCTTTGGGTGCCTGCTGTCCTCATATTCCCCGTCAATCCGATAAGTGGTCACTTCAAAGCCTTCTTTGTCCAGCATTACGGTGACAGTGCCATGCTTAAGTCCCGTGTCAATGGTTCTGGCAAAAAGCGTCTTGACCCGTTCCGGCTTTGCGGAGGTGGTAATATCCCAATCCACAGGCTCCCGGCCCAGAACGGAATCTCTCACGCACCCCCCCACCGCATAGGCTTCAAAACCCGCGCCGGTTATTGTGTCTATAATATATTTCGCCTTTGGGGGCATTTTTATCCTGATATCACGTCCCATATACACCTCCTGCCATGCGGCGCTTATCCAAAATAGCGCTCTATCACTTCCACCAAACCGTCCGAATCATTGTCGGCAGCAACATAATCCGCCGCTTCCTTTACCTCCGGCTGTGCGTTCCCCATGGCGACGCCCACGCCTGAATTTTTAATCATGGAAATGTCGTTAAATCCGTCGCCGCAGCAGACCGCATCCTCCCATCCCATGCCCATTACTTTCAGCGTCCTGCCCAGAGAATCCGCCTTGTCCACATTTTTTGGCATCACCTCAATAAAATACGGATCCGATCGGTAAATACTGGCATACCGACCATACCTTTCCCTAAGCCGTGCCTCAAGCGCCGCGGCCCGTTCCGGTTCCGCCGTCATCAGGCATTTATACATATCAAAATCAACAAACTCCACAAAATTTTCCACCGTTCTCACATTCATCCCATTGATGCGGGCTTCCAGCGCAATATATTTGTCCGGCGCAAAGGCGGAAATCGCTTCGTTCCCCAGATGTGTGGCCAGTCCGCAGCCATTCTCCGCCGCAAAACGATACACACCCGGCAGCAGAGCCGGAGACAGAGTCCTCTGATAAATAATCTCCCCTGTCCCGCATGCAATCACACGGGCGCCGTTAAACGACAAAAGATACCCGCCGTACTTTTCCAATTCCAGCTCCCGCTCATAAGGGCGCATCCCCGGCGTAGGACGTCCGGAAGCCAGAATCACTTTATGACCCTTTTTCATAATATCGTGGAGAGCCGCATTTGTAACGGAGCTGATTTCCTTTTGGGAATTTAAAAGCGTTCCGTCCAAATCCAGAACCAATACTTTTTCTTTCATATACACCCCGAATTCATTCTCTGCATTCTTTGGAATCAAAAACAGGGAGCGGGCCTTTGCACATTTCAGAAAAGCGGTGAGAACTTCCTCACCGCCTTCCTCTTTTCCTGTTCTTTCCTTGCTCTTGATACCGAAACCTGATTCTGCGCTCCCCTCGCTTCCGGATTCCTGTCTGCCTTCTGCAAAAAACCGCCTGCCCTTCGGCAGATTGCCATCCCTCCGGAATTTAGCCCGCCTGCGAAACAGCGCCTCGCTATCTTATGGTGCCGTACTTTCTGATGGAGCCGTGCTTTCCGACGGCGCATCGCTTTCCGAAGGAGCCGTGCTTTCCGCAGGATTCTCGTCCTCCTCCGGAATCTTCAAATAAGCCAGATATCCCTTGGGGTCCTCCACTTCCACGGACGCGATCAATTCGGTCAGGTAATCATTCACCCTTTCTTCCATCAATGTATTTCTAATGCTTAAATACCATTCCGCTTCGTTGGGCGCCACATAGTACATCACATAGGTATAGGTATCGTCTTCCGGAGAGATCACCGCAGTATCCCCGGCCTTCCGGGAGCTGTCCGTAATCCAGCTCTTTAGTTCCTCCGACAGTGCGGAAGCCGCCACGCCCTCCAGCAGACCGCCTTCCCCGCTGACAACATTGGGATCCGTATATTTCTCGCACAGCTCGGCAAAGCTTTCCTCCGTTGCCGCGCCGTTCTTCCACTCGTCCAAAATCGCCTGCGCATCCTCCTGCGCGGTCACTACCACTCGAAGGTCGGTGGTAAGCGCCTGATCCAGATAACGGTTCTCAAATCCCAGAACATAATAGCAGTGGTTCACCGTATCCTCGATCACAGTGGTATCCTTGGGCTTTCTCCCTTCTTCAAACAGCCAGCTTCTCACGGAAGCAATGGACAGGGAAGAGGACGCCCTCTTTACATTTGTCATCAATTCGCCTGCGGCAGCAATTTTTGATTCGCTTTGATCCGCTTCGGTCTTCGCCAGCTTCATGGCTGCCTCAATCTCCGCTTCGGAAGGCTGATAAGGCTCCTCCTCATCGCTGCCGTTTTCCGTGCCGTTACTTCCGTTTTCTCCCTCCGTCTTCGGCTCCACCGGGTCGGCCAGCTCCGTAGGCTCCGTGGGAAGCTCCGCGTCCACTTTCAGATAATAATAATCTACGGAATCGTAAGCGTCCTTATTCTCCTCATAATATGCCTGAATTTCTTCCCCTGTGGGAGCCTTCTGCTCCGCAATTTCGTTGACATAAGCAGCGGTAAACAGAGATTCTTCCACAAAAGATTTAATTCTGGATTCCGTGGCATATACGCCGTACATTCTCTGCAAATATTCCTTTGTACTGATACCCGCATCGGAAGCGTTCTTTTTCACCGCTTCTATATATTCCTGATAATCGGCGGCAGTGTCATACACAAAACCCGCCTTCTGCGCTTCCTGTGCCAGTCCCTTGCTCTGGGCGATATTTTCCACCGTACACTGTTCAAAATAGTCCTGCCAAGTAAGCGTGTCGGAGTACATCTGCTTGGACAAATCTCCGCTCAAATCCATTCCCATATAATATAACAGATAATAATTTCTGGAAATATAATCATTGGCCGTAATATTATAATTATAGTCAAATTCTACTCTGGAAATATTCTCTCCGCCCACCTTAATGTAAGTTCCGTTTACCGTCAGCCATGTGCGGATGGGAAAAGACGCTACGATACATGCCAGCACCGCCACCAGCAGAATACCTCCCACTGTGCCTGCCCGCTTGTCCCTCAGCTCCTTTTCCTTCTCTTCCTTTCGCCTCTGCATTTTCAGGTCATACTTCGTGACCATCTTTTCCGACTGCTGCCCGGTGTCCTGTGCTTCCTTGTTAGATTTGGACATGCTTATCCTCCATTTCAGTTCCGTCCCTTCACTGCAGCGCCCCTATAGGGAAGAAATTTTTGTCTGCAAAGGACACAGACAAAATTTTCTTCCGGGTGCTTCCGTTTCGGGACTGTTTTCCTTCATTCCAGTTCCGTCCCTTCACTGCAGCGCCCCTATAGGGAAGATATTTTTGTCTGCAAAGGACGCAGACAAAATTTTCTTCCGGGCGCTTCCGTTTCGGGACTGTTTTCCTCCATTCCAGTTCCGTCCCTTCACTGCAGCGCCCCTATAGGGAAGATATTTTTGTCTGCAAAGGACGCAGACAAAATTTTCTTCCGGGCGCTTCCGTTTCGGGACTGTTTTCCTCCATTCCAGTTCCGTCCCTTCATTACATTGCAATATTCTACAATATTTTCCGTAAAAAGTGAAGTTATTTCACATATTTTTCAAGTTTTTCCACAATATTTTTGATACAGCCGGGCTCGAAGGGGCTCATAAGCCCCGCTTCCTTGATCATATTGGTAAAGAAATCGCTGGCGGAAAGCCTGCAAAGCTTCAGGTAGCTCTCCCATGCCCCCTTGAAATCCGCATCCATCTTTACCTTGTACTGCAGCGCGCAGGTCTGGGCAAGACAATAGTCAATATAGTAAAAAGGACTATTGTAAATATGCTGCTGCCTCTGCCAGACGCCGCCCTTTCCAAAGAACTTGTCATCGCCGTAATCCTGATGGGGCCTGTATTCCTTCTCCAGCTTCAGCCATGCGGCATGTCTCTCGACAGGAGTCATATCGGGATTTTCATATACGATGTGCTGGAATTCGTCCACCATACAGCCGTAGGGAATAAACGCCGCGGCATCTTCCAAATGCATCTCAATATAATCCTCCGCCCTGTCGCCAAAGAAAAGGGGCATCCACTCCTGAGTGAAAAATTCCATGGACATGGAATGAATTTCCGCCGTCTCCATGGTGATCTCGGAATGCTCCCTGATGGGGTCATGTCCCGACAGATAGCCTTGGAAAGCATGTCCGCACTCATGGGTAATCACATCCACATCCCCGCTGGTACCGTTAAAATTGGCGAACACAAAAGGGGAATGATACACGGGCATATACGTCATATAGCCCCCCGCCCGCTTCGTCTTGCGGCCAAGCACGTCGAACAGCTCATTTTCCATCATAAAATCGTAGAATTCCTTCGTCTCCGGAGAGAGCTCGCCGTACATCTTCTGTCCTGCCGCCAGAATTTCATCGGGGGTGCCGAAGGGCGCGGGATTCCCGTCCTTAAAATATACGGAGCCGTCGATATAGCTCAATTTGTCAAGCCCCAGCCTCTGCCTCCTGCGGTCATGAAGCTTTTCCGCAAAGGGGACAAGGTATTCTTTTACCTGACTGCGGAAGGCTTCCACTTCCTTCTTGCCGTAGCAGTTGCGCCGCATCTTGTAATAGCCCAGCTCCACAAAATTTTCATAGCCCATAGCCCGAGCCTGCTCCGTGCGGTTCTTCACCAATTTATCATAAATCTCGTCCAGCTTCTCCCCGTTTGCCTCAAAAAACTCGCTGGCTTTCTTCCACGCCGCCGCCCTGACGGTTCTGTCCGGATGCACCTGATAGGGACGAAGCAGGGAGAGATTCAGCTCCTTGCCGTCGAATTCAATCTTTGCGCCCGCAATCAGCTTGTTGTATTCCGTAGTCAGCGCGTTCGCCTCCTGCATCAGCGGAATCAATTTCTCATGCATGGACTTCTGGGCAAGCTCCATATTTTTGAAAGCCACGGGCCCTATTTTTTCTTCCAGATAAGCCCTGTACGGAGAAGCATACAGCTTCTTCTCGTATTCCAGAAGCAGATTGTGATAGACGGGCCTCTTTTCATTATAATATTCATGCTCTTTTTCATAGAACGCATCCGTAGTATCCACATCGTAACGAATGTGGGCTATGGTCATCTGAGTGTCCACTTTATCCGTCAAATCATAATATTTTTGATGAACCCGGAACTGCTCCTCGCCGCTCCCCGCATTGTCAAATTCCTCCATCAATGCCCGCATCTCTTTTTCCACCTGATCAAAATCCACTCGTTCGTATGGCATATCCTTGAATTTCATGTGCTTACCCTCTTTTCTATATTTTGGGCGCTCTTCCGTCACAGCGTGTACCCGCTCACGGGCCTTCGTTTTGTCGGGGCGGAAAAACACCGTCTACCAAGACATTATATAATATTTTGCGCAAGGACACAAGCATTTATCAGAGGAAATCCGCAGGCGAGGGCCTGTTGCAGCCTATGTTTAAATTCTTTTATGCTATTTTACAATTCCAAATATACAAGTGTTTCGATATAAACGCAAGTCATGTAATCAACCTCTCAATAATAGCTCTCTGTGTTATTCTTAGGGCATTCTTGGTATTTTTATATTTGATATACACGTTACATCTGATAAATGCATGAACTATACTTTACTACACCTTAGCACGTCTCCAAACTATTTTCCTAAGTTCTACACACATTCAAAAAACTTTATAAAAATTATTTCTGTCATTTTTTGATTCAACTGTGAATTACCGCGAAATCCTCACTAAGTTTATGTATCCGAAATTCATAACAATTCCACAGTCTTTACGCTTTTTCTCGCTTCCCTTATATACAAATACTTTTTCGAGTTCATTACTCGAATTTTTCTATATACTTTCATTTTCTTCTCTTAATTTCTCAAGAAAAACATCAAATTTTCTATGCATTTTCCAGTATTGACTTAAACCATTTACTGTTTCCTCTTTTTTTAACATGTCATCTATTTCATTTAATTCTTTTCTAATAATCGATAATTTCCACCATACTTCCGTCAGCCTGTTAGAAAAGTTGAAAATTTCATACATATATTTTCCAACATCTGTTATTGGTATAATTCTGCCAGCTTCATCTCGTGCCATATGTTGATCAAATTCATCTGTCGCCGGATCAACAAAACCCACTTTATCATCGTGCGTCTTATCAACATTATCAAAAGGCCAATTATGCCACTTATTTCGATTACAAACACGACATGAATAGACTAAATTATTATAATCTGTCAATAAATCAAATCTTCCATACTTTTTTGCAATATATTCTGGAATCAAATGATCTTTCTGATATGGGCATTTAATAATATTAAAGTCTTTCCCACAATAACCGCACATATTTCCAAAATCCTCTTTTAATATTTCTGTGTATTTCTGTATATCATTTTGCTTAATATAATTAGCCCTTCTTCTTATTTTTTTGTCCCCATGTATTCTATACAATTTTTCATTCCTTTCGTAAACTTTGCTTAAATTCTTTTAAAGTTTCTAACATATCTTCTAAAGTATCCTGCGTGCTGCTACGAACCAAAATATCTGGCATTTTATCCACTAAATCATATGCAGACAAAACTTTATATAAATAAATGAACCTTTCTTCTTCACTTGCGTTAATTTGTTTTTCCTTTTTCTTAACAAATAACTTTGCATATTCTGTTTTTGTAACTTCTAATCTCTTTTTAAAACACTCAATACTATTTTTTATTTTATTTATAAAATTAATAAATTCTTGTGAATCATCATCTTCTGCAAAAATAGATTTATCTTGAACAAATATTTTTTGTACTATTTTTTCATTAATCCCTTGTTCTGTAAAATTTGTCAACAGAAAACAGGTAAAATCAGGTAAAAGTTCATTAACATCCTTAATTATCTGTGTACCATATACTTTAGATTCTAATTTCATTAAATCGTAGTCTACTAATAAGCATTCTAAAGAATTAGAAATTATACAATCAACCAACAATGTAATGTCTGACACATCCTCAACGTCTTTCAAAGGAACCACCTCTATATCATACTTCTTTAAACTACGCGTCGCACTTTTCAAAACATCATATTCATCATCCAAATAACCTATCCTCATAAATTAATTCTCCCTTCCTTCAAAAATTAAATTGATATAAAAACCTGTTTCCATTTCAAAGTTTTGTTTCAAATCAATATAGCCCTTATAATTTTGTACAATATTGTCAACAATCCATAATCCCATTCCTGTACCTATTATTTCACCATTTGCATTCCTTCTATCCGTAACACCTTGTTTTAAAATCTTCTGGGGTTCCTTTTTAAATGCATCACACAATCCCGGACCATTATCACTGTACTTAATATAAAACTTATCTTCTAGTCGTCCAATCTCAATTTTAATTGTTGGGTCGTCAACCTTGTGATTTTTGAACATTGTGCTGCTATTTGTTACTAAATTACTAATAATTGTCTCAAAATCAAATGGAAAACACCTTATATCTATTACATCATTTTCAATTATAATATATTTTATTTTATTATTTTGAACACTTTTCCACTTGCTAATACTTTTTTCAATAATATTTCCTACATTTTCCTTTTTCCTCTTTCTTTTGTCCATTTCAACCGCATCCAATGTTACTCTAAACCATGAATTGAATTTATCCTTTAAAACCCTAAGTTTTTTTAATTCCTCTTTTGCAGCAATAATATCATTATCTTCTTCAAGGCAGGCATAAGCCTCCTTTACCCCAACATTTAATTGTGTTGTTAATGCTTTTATTTCATGAATATATGTATTAACTACTATTCCAGTTGTAGCCAATGTTCTTAAAAGCCCCATTTCCTCTTGTAAGTCCTGAATTCGCTCTTCTTGATAAGTTATCGCTTTCTGAAAATTTTCATACTGATTCTTTTCATCACTGCTATTGGCCTTATTCTCATCTTCAGTTGTTTGATTACTATTCTTATTTTTTTTCTTCTTATCTTTCTGTTCTTTATATTTATCTAATTCTTCTTTGACAATCTTTAATGCCTCTTCTCCTTTGGCGGTGCTTCTATATAATTTGTCTAATTTTCGTATAACATATTGCCTGTCTTCCTCTAACTTTTCAATAAAACTTATTATTAATTCTCTAAACAACTTAAATTCTTTTGTCTCAACAATTCCTTCACGGCTCGATTTATCTGGTAAATTATCATTCAACCTAGATATTCTAATTTGTCCACATATTTGATTGGCCTGCACACGCCAACTACCAGATTTATGTGAAACTCCTGCCGGTGATTCAGCTTTTCTTGTTGATAAATCTAACCAGTCATATCCCGTTGTTCCATATATGCCATATGGACGTACTAAAAATTCATCTCTATATATTTTAATACCACTCAATTCCTTAAAATTAGTACGTTTAGTTATAAAAGTCTTATAGTAATACTTTTCCTGATTATCAGACTGTAATACTAACTTATAAAAATATATATCTCCTGAAAAAGCCCCTATATGAATCTCTTCTTCCATACCCGGTAAAAAGTCACTAATATTTCCCTCAATAGGTATTTGTTCATCATTAAAATAATCCCTATCTTTGTCCGAAAACATTGCCTTTTTCATTATTTTTTCAAATTGTGTTCCAAAGTAAAACTCATTTCTATGAATTTGAATATTACATTTTCCTAAATCATTAACTTCAAAATGTAATTTATAATCATATTCATTCATCAAATTGGGGACAACTTGGGCATCTTCTGCCTTTGTATCTTGTAAATAAAAAAATAAGTCAAATACATTATTTTCCATTGGCGGCAATAACTTTTGCAAACTACTTCTTACCCTTTGAATTAATACATCATTCCACTGATCTCTAAGATTTTCCAACACAAAGCAAGTACCCGTTCCTGAAAAATCACTCATTAATACATTGTATAAATATTCATTATCTATATCGAATAAGAATTGTGGAATATTATCTGTAATATCATTAAGTTCAGCAAAAGTATCTGTTATCATTTCTGATGTATCGAAATTCTCCCAGTTGACCAACCACTCAAATCTTTCTTTCTTGCTTACAGTTAACATTTTACATTTTTCAGATATACGATCCAATGCAAACCTGCCTATTCCCTTTTCACCAGTATTTACTCTTCCTGCCTTTGTATACACACTATCTCTCTTGGTAGAATTCCCTATTGTCATCCAATTATTCACAATAACATCTTTACTCATACCTGTTCCATTATCAATTATATATAATCTATTTGAGGAATTTTCATAATACACCACGCATTTTTTTGCATCCGCATCATAAGTGTTTTTTATCAATTCAATCAATGCACCTTCTAAATTAGATACATTTTCACGCCCTATGAGTCTAGCAGTCTTTGCGCTAACATTAAATGGTATTCTTGCCATATTATTCCTCCTGAAATCTATAATCCTCAATATCTTTTGACGTTATTCTTAAGGAACTCCCACTGATATGTATCCCTACATCCAACACATACTGCCTAAAATCTCTACTTTCTAAAATACGCATTGCATCATCTAATGTATATTTATTATTGCCCTCATAACTAACTATATACATTCCTGCATATGGAATACAATTTCTTGTAAGCTTATAAACAGCTACATTGTTGGTAATCACAGTTGAAATAAGCAGCTTTTCACTATCCAATCCTGAAAGTGCCTGTGACCTTCCATATTCATACCACTTTGCATTTTCATCTTTTTGACGTTTATCTAAGCTATCTCTAAAATCATTCAAATACGCCGCTGTTTCTGGATAAGAAGTTTCAAAAACTCCTTCACTAAATCTTACCAATTGTCCATTCTCATAAGTGTATGGAAATATAATCTTTTCATTTCTCTTATATCGTAAGGTTCTCGGAGTTGCTGTATCTCTCACCATATCCTTTTCTATATAATGTCCATTGCATAAAAAGCCTTGCTCCATTTCTACATAATTTTCTTCTTTGATTACATACGCTTTATTTAATAACGTAGCCACAACATGCGATACTTTAAAATAATCACCAAAACGATGCATTCCTTTTGACAAGTTCTCTGTAAAAAACCATTTATCTGTTAATTGATCTACCGCAATATTTATCACTGTTCCTATAGTCATATCCCTATATTGCAATATTCCTAGCTGCCTTTGCATATCTAACACCATGATCGACGACTTAACCAGCGCATTGTCAAATACTTTTTCTTGTGTATAGTCTTTGATAATTGTTATATATTGTTTTATATAATCTCTTAATTTCAATCCAAAAACTGTCTTAAATATACTGCTTGGAATTAAATACGCCATTTTTCCATTTTGTGCTAATGATTTAATACTTTTCTCAATAAAAGCATAGCAATAATCAAATTTTCCTTTCATGCAAGTTTCAAATGTTTTTTTCACATACTTTTGCTCTTCTTTTTTCAGTTCGCTATACGTTATGTATGGCGGATTACCAACAATAAACTGAAATTGTACTGTTTCATTCCAACGCAAATAATCAAAATTAAAAACTTTCCATTCTACTCTATTTATATTATTTCTTTGTAACACTTCATTCAAATTTTCAATACACTCTTGATAATGCTTTGGATCAATTTCAACTCCATATATATCTCTTGCCAACCCATTCTTAATTTGTGTCTTGGAGAACCCCTTAGCAAAACAGTCCTCTATATACCTTTGCACAACTGCAACTAAAATATTACCATTTCCACAAGAATTTTCTAATATTTTTTTTCCATATAACTGCTCTCTATAACCAACACTATCTAATAATTCTCTTACATAATTTTCAGGTGTAAATACTTGACATTTCTTATTCATATTTTACCTCTTTATATATAATCATACCCATTTCAGATATGACAATTATTATTTATTTTTTCAATTTTATAAATAAACTTTTTTAAACTACTCATTTACTTTAGTCGTTATAAAATAGTACACTTTTTTGTGTACCATTTTAATGTAACCATATTCCATTAGTTCCTTAATAATCTAATTTACCTTTAATTTTGGACTTTCTATTTATTGCTGATTAAGCACACATATACTCCTAACTCTCTAGTTTGAATTAATTTTCTTTGAACATAAGCTGTAATTTCATTTACGTATTCTGATACCTCATTTTCTTCACTTTTTACTCATTTAAACAATACGTATTAGTTCTATTTTGAAACCATTATACCATCAATATTTTCCATATTCAATTATCAATTTCATTATGCCGCCTTTATAAAATACAATAATATAAACCTTTTATCAAGATATGTTGTGCATACTACTATTTTAAATAAAAATCACAAACTCTAAATATAAATACATTGCTAATTCTTATTAAACCGTTCCCCCTCACACACCAAGCTGTCTGTATATCTATAATTATCTCCTGTTATAAAACATAGATGTTAAATATTTCCAAAACAATACTTCCTGAGTTACAGACCACATCTTTTATCCTTTTTATGTCCAATTCTTCTTTTAAAACCCTTGATTATAACATACCCAAAAAAACTTCTGTTGTTGCATTTCAAAAATTAAATTCCATTTTGTCCTTATTCAACATTTACTATCAAACTACTTTTAGCATTATGCGTATAAAGACTTTATTTCTGAACCACTTTTGCTACCTTAGCAGGCTGCCAAGCTAAGTATCAATGACAATAAATGTTACAGCCACTGGGACAACATTATCAGATATGTAAATATGAAGTCAAAAAATATGAAACAACTAATCTTTAAATCTACGCCATGACTTTCACAATCAACAAATTTTGTTATCATAATTTACTCAACTTTCCCACCAACATAATTGGTGAAAACATTTGATTTATCAAGGGATTTTATTGTTTTTATAGGGACATTGACATTAAAATAGCACCCGTTCTTTGGTATAATAAGATTACCACATCAAATAAACCAATTACAGAAGAGGTGCTAATCTTATGATATACCAAAATACCCAGAATCAATTTTCTAACGCCCTTAAGGAATTTCAGATGGGTAAACTGCTGCGTAAAACAAATATCACTAAAAACGGTGGTATCTCTGCATACGGGGTATTTCAGTTTTTACTATTGTTAGTATTTCAGGGAAAGAACTTATTTCGTTTTTTAAATTCCAAACATAAAGATCTGGCTGTTTCAAAAAAACGTATTACCTACCGTTTCCTAAATGAAACGTCCTACAACTGGAGCAGGTTCCTGATGCTCCTTGCCGTGAAGGCAGCCTCTGCCTTTGTCACGCTTGCAAGACCGGAAATGGTAAAGATTTTAGTCCTTGACGATACTGTGGTTAAACGCAACCGCAGTAAATCTGTAGAACTGCTGGCACGGGTTTATGGCCATGTGGAGCATAAATTCCGGAAAGGCTTTACACTTCTCACACTCGGCTGGTCTGATGGGTACAGCTTTATCTCAACCATATTCAACATGCTTTCTTCGACATCCAAAAGCAGCCGTTATAACGAAGTCTCTGACACTATTGACCGCTGGACAAACGGGTATAAGTTCCGTAAAGAGAGAGCATGATGCACAAAACAGACGCTACCATACAACCCGCTGCTGGTATAAAGGCTGATTATGCCCTTATGGACACATGGTTTACAACAGAACCGATGCTTAAAGAGATCCTGAAAACAGGAACTGGCGCAGTCGGGATGTTAAAACAATTAAAGCAGCGTTACACATACTGCGGCAGGCAGCATACGCTTCCACAATTAAAAAAGTTTATTGATTTTTCCAGCGTAGGAAATATCTTTGGATCTCTTGTGGCCACAACCAAAACGAGGATTCCTGTTAAAATTGTATTCGTGCGCAACCGCAGTAAGAAAAGCGAATGCCTGTATATCCTGAGTACAGATATAGCACTTGAAGATGCAGAGATCGTGCGTATCTACAGAAACCGCTGGTCGATAGAATGCTTTTTCAAGGTATCAAAATCTTTTTTGAAGTTAGGCACTGAGTTCCAAAGCCATAATTATGGAGCAATGGTAAGCCATACAGCCATTGTATTTACAAGATATATCATTCTGGAATGGGTTCGCAGGAATCAGAATGACCAGAAAACGTATGGCGAACTGTTTTTCATGTTCTGTGAAGAAATACAGGATATGGACTTAACCAATGCGCTACAGGGTCTTATGGCTTTGTTTGTGGCGCATATGTCAACGCTCTCCTCGGATATCACATCTGTATTAAAAAGTAAAGTAACCGAATGGATTGCTTCTCAAGTTGCATTTATTCAGGCTTTATTCGGAAATATCTGCTGGGAAAGTTGAGTAATTTATCATTATCACTTCCCAAAGAAAAAGGACTTTCCGAGAAATTCCGGAAAGCCCTATAAATTCAATGAATATTCAATTACTCAATGATTGCCGCCACACGACCAGACCCAATAGCCCTGCCACCTTCACGACTTTTTCTACACGAACTTGTTACTCCATAGAAGCCTTGTAAATGTAATATGACGGATTACCTGCCCCAAACAGATTCTACCAATTCTCTACATCTTTACCCACCGCATCTTCTGCCCCTCTTGCTCACAGCTCCACAAAAGTAGTGTCATACGCCGCAATGGTCACGGTCTTGTCCCCCTTTTCGGTAGGAATCGTCGTCCTCTGCTCCTTGTCGCTGTTGTTGATCACCACCAGCTTCCCGCTCTCCGGATAGTAAGCGCATTCCGTATAGAGATTGTCCGTCATATACAAACCGCTGACGCCCTCTCCGCCTGCCCAGCGAATCAGCTGATACAGCATGCGCGTATTCTCCAGATTCACTTGGAACGACGCCAGATAGATTCCCTTGCCCCTGCCAAATTCATTGACCGTAACCAGAGGCTTATCCCCCTCGGCCATCAGCACCTTCGCCCTGCCGTCCGTGAGGTATAGATGCTCTTTGGAAGCCACGCCCGCTCCCGCAGGCAGAATTCCTTCCCCATCTTCCGCCGCAAAACTCCATTTTCCATGGCAGACCCTTGCCCCGGTGTCCTTGTCAATGCCCAGCACATGGGCCATGCGGAAATAATTGTCGTAGCCTTCCACAGCGGAGGGTTCGTTCACGCCGATAAAAGTGCCGCCCTCATACACCCATTTTGTCAGAAGGGTCACTAATTCCTCATCCTTCCAACTCTCGCCGCCGCTCCATGCGCTTCCCGCATAACCCGCATTGATCACCACATCCACATCTTTCAGCGCTCCCGCCTTCACATCCTCGAAGGAAATAAAACGCACATCCACCGGCAGGCCGGAAAGGGCCTCGTTAATGTGAATCAAATCATGCATGTAGGTTTCATGGAAATGCCCGGACAGCGTCCATGAGCGGAGCGCCCCCCAGCTGTGTAGCACCGCGATTTTTGTTCGGATGGCATAGGGCTTTCCGGCATCATGGAACGAACGAATCAGGCGGAACTCATCGGATACCTTTTCGATGTAATCGCTAAAATCCGGGAAATCCTCCACCAAATGCAGATACCCGCCCAAGCCGATTCTGTCAATCTTCGCCCGAAGCAGCGCTCTTCTGACACTGTTCCAATATTTCTTGGCGTCCAGAGTGGGATCCCCGCCCTCCGCAAAGGTGGGCGCGCCGCCCAGCCCCACAGGGAACAGATAGGGATGCAGCCGCAGCTCATGGGTGGGAACGTCCACGCCCGCGCAGAGCCTCGCCTCATAACCGGAAAATACGCATTTAATCAGCCCGTCAAAGCCAAATTCCTGAAATCTTCCGTTATAGGGCTCCACGCCCACCCAGCTGTCGTCATAGAACACATAGGCCTTCTTGCCGTATTCATGCACCATGTCGATGAGCTTTCTGCCAAAGGAAATCACGAAATCATTCACAAAAGCCATCCAGTCGGCCTTCCTCTTCGTTCCCGGCATATGGGTCACATGAAGCTGTCCCTTGTTGATGAAATCCTCCGCCGTCATGGCATAGCCATATTTCTTCTCAAATTCATCCAGCGCCAGCGCGCTGACCGTATAATCATAAGAGCCCCAGTCCGAGAACAGCTGACGGTTCCTCTCGCTGCTGCCCCAGATCCATACAAAATTGTAGAACATGGAAGTAAAACGAACCACCGTGGTATCGGGATGGGTCTCGCACCAGTTCTTCATCCAGCCCAGCATGTATTCCTGTGTCTCGGGATATCTGGGGTCAATCTGCATCAAATGCTCCTTGTCCCAGTTGTTTGTGGTATGATTGTACATGGAAATTTCTTCCCAGATACGGTATGCCAGAAAGCTCACCGTATATTTATGGAAGGGAACAATTCCCTTTACCGTGACCGTTCCAGAGGCCTTATCATAGCTCCATTTGGAAGAATCCACCTTTTCGTTTACGGTCCGGTCGTAGACCTCCCAATATTTGAAGGCTTCTTTGGTATCATTGATTGTAAACTGCTCCGCAAAAAAGCTCTCCATCAAGGAGATAACAATCTCCTCCCCCTCCGCGGTCTTTGCCGGGGTGCAGAGAAAGGTCTGCTGCAGCTTATCCATGTTCTTCTTCGCCCATTCGTTATGGTCGCGGATGATGCAGATGGTGGAATAGATGCCGTAACCGGCATGCACAATTTCATCCGACAGCACCGTGCCGTCGCTGTCACGGATCACGTCCGCCCCCCATTTTTCGGCCATTTTCAACGTCAGCGCTTCATATCCGGACTCTCCGGGAAGCGTAAATCCACCCTTTTCTTTCGACATAATATCCTCCTATTCCAGTACCGTTTCTCCACTACAGCGCCCATATTAGGGAATAAAATTTTATCTGCAAAGTACGCAGCTAAAATTTTATTCCGGGCGCTTCCGTTACGAAACTGTTTTTATTCTAGTACATCATTATTCAAATAGCTGGACTATAAAAACATTATATTTTCTGGCATTTTCAAGCATAATAAAGTCCAGTTAATTAGCGAACGTTTTACTAGTTCCCACCTGCGGGAACTTGTTACCGTCTGTGAGAACTTGCTTCGGTTTCTCCATTACAGCAATTACAAATTCATCCCCCGACAGAGTTCCACAGCCTCGCCTCTTGTGAGCACCTTGTCCAGCTTGGCGCTGCCGTCCGCAGGAATAAAGCCAAGATGGCAGGCCGCGCGCACATAAGGTCTGGCGGCTTCTTTACAGCTTCCGTCATAGGCACAGGGGGTTTCCCACGCCTCGCCCGGAATGGTCTTGCGGCTCTTATACCCGTTCACGGCAAAAATCAGGAACTCTTCCAAAGTCACGTTTTGCAGAGGGAAAAATTTCTTGTCCTCCACCAAAGAGCCGTCGATCATGCCGTTCTGATAGGCGCATTCCACCACTCCCGCATACCACTCGTGCCCCACCACATCGGTGAACATATCATTATAGACATTGGTGGGGAAAAATTTGGCGGTCTTGATGATCATATCCAGCGCCGAAGCCCTGTCCGCAGGCTCCGAAAGCCTGTCCACCTCCGCAAGTAGCTTCGCTCCCTCGTCCGGATTCGCCGTCTCCTCAAACAGCTTCGGCTTCACCGGCGGCACAATACGGGCGGGAGGCTCCCATGAGCCGAACCCCTCCGTCACCCACTCCGCCAGCAGGCGATACCCCGGTTCCTTTCGCCCGCCGCATGTCCTGACAATCTCCTTTGCCACAAGCCCCGCCATGAAATATGCGCCATAATCATTGCTGTGCGTATAATCCCCGGGAAAGAAATACGCCTTGGACGCTTCCAGACCCTTTTCCACAATAAAGTCCATACTGCGCTTATGCAGGTCAATCACCGGCACGTCCTCTTTTTCGCCGATTTCTATGCAGACCTGCGCATATTCCGCCAGAAGGTCATTGTAGCTTCCGTCGTTGCCCTTCCATGTATTTCTTGCAATGGGCGTCACTATCAGCGCAAGGACGCCCTTCTCCCGGCATTCCTTGATATATTGCAGCAGATTCTCCTGATAACCGCCTCTTGCCTTCAAAGAATCCAATTTCTGGTCATTATGGCCAAATTGGAAAAAGCAGTAATCCCCGCTCTTGGCATACTGGGCAAGAATCTCATAATGCCCTCCCTTTCGGAAGCTGGCGGTGGTCAGACCGGAATGGGAATGATTGGAAACGGCGATTTTTTCATTCAAATATCCCGAAATCATCTGCCCCCAGCCCGAATAGCTGGTTCCCGGCGCATAAGGATAATCCGCGCTCTGGTCCGTGACAGTGGAATCCCCCGCAATGTACAGCGTGGGACAGTCGGCCTCCTCCACGATAATCTCACTGAAACAAGGCCTGTCCGCCACCATGGTAATATCCAGCGTCTTATCCTCATAACGCTCGGTATGCCCTCTTGGCACAAAATCACACACATTTACCATCATGGTATGCCGGAACATACTGCCTCCGGCAATGGAGCCCCGCCATCCCAGCCGCCTGCGCCCGGTAAAAATCATCACGTCTTCCATGGGATTCTCCGCGTTTATCACAACCGTTACCCTGTAATTGCCCTGACGCGGAACGTCTATCTTAAAGCAAAGCGGGATTCTACGCACCTCGCCCTCAAACGCCTCCCCCGTAAGCTTTTCCAGACGTTCCATCTCCTGTCTCGAATCCAAAAAGCAGCCTGCCGAATCTTCCTCAACGAAAGACAAATCCGCTTCCCGATACCAATACACCGGCGCAAACGCCGAATTCAGCTCCGGAATCTGCAAAAGCTCCTGCTCGCGCCTGTTCTGCTCCACCACAAATCCATATCCCTTACCCGGCCGATACACATCCCCTGCGGCGGCGCTAATCACATCCGCTGTCCCCGAATCCCGGCCAAACAGAAATCTTCTGGTAAACATTACAACGCACCGTCCTTTTCTATGGTATCGGATATCAACAGAGTGGAGAAAAACGCCAGCATCAGTCCCTGTCCCCAGCCCTGAATCCAATCCTTGGAAATTCCTCTATAGCCTTCCTTATCTCTCATCACAGCGGTTCCGGCGGAAACGTTCATCACCTTGCCGTCCTCGCTGACATTGCTCAAAAGCCCGGCAATGGCCTTGTTTATGTATTTGGAATGAAGCGGATTGCCTCTGGTCAGCATGGCCGCCGCAATGCCTGCGGAGGCGGATATCTCCTCGTAGGAATCCGGATCGTCCAGCACGGTCCTCCACAGACCGTTCTCCGTCTGCACCGTTTTTAATGCCGCCAGCTGCTCGTTGAGGGAGCCTGCCACGTCCATATACTTCGGATACAGATAGCACTCCGGAAGAATGCCCCCCACCTGCGACATGGTGAAAGCCGCCCATGCGTTGGCCCTTCCCCAGTAGATGCCGGACATATGATCTTTATGAATATTGTCGTATCCGTGATAATAATAGCCGCTGCTGGGATTCTGAAGATATTTGATATGCCAATAATACTGATTCAGCGCGTCGTTAATCATATCCTCGTCCTTGTTCATCACGCCCACCCGCAGCAGAAGAAAAGCCGCCATAAACAAAGTATCGCACCACGCCTGCTCCGGGAAATCATTTTTCGCCGACACCGTGTGCTGCAGCACGCTGTCCCCGAAGCGAAGCGCGTCCTTGGTTAGATACGATACCTTGGTCATCAAAATATCGTAATATTTCTTGTCGTTTGTGGCCTGATAAAGCGTCACCAGACAATGGCCCATGGCGCAGGCGTTCACAGTCCAGACCTTGGGCAGTCCCAGATCAATCAGCTCATCCACCCTGTCCTTTAAAAGCTTCAGATACTCTTCCTTGTGAGTCTTCTCATAGGCCTCGCTGATCCCGTAATAGGCCACCCCGCAGGGCCAGTCCCATGTCAGGTCCATATTCATGGTCTTTTTTACAATCTTGTCAATAACCTCCTCAATCTGCTGCTTGTCGTATTCCAGCTTCAGCATAGTTCCCTCCATTCCGCCATAAGGCATTGCATATGATGTAGTCCTTGGGAACTGTCGTGAAATCACTTGTGCGTTTTGATTGGCAAAAAATCAGAGCGGCCCTTCAAATGCCTGCATACAGCCGCACAAGTTATTTTGGGACAGTTCGTACCTTAGTATCTATTTTATGCTGCTTGGCCGTTTTAAGCAATAACTTTTTCCTATTTCTCAAAGAAAACGCGCTGCTTCCTATGGACTTTTTATCATTCAACTCGTTTGCAAAAGTCTGATGGAAAATACAGCTATACTGCATAGCGCCGGAATTTACCGTACTGCAGTGATGAAACGTACATGGCTGGCGCTATGTAGTCTGACCGCGCGGAATTTTTAACTGTAAAGCAGTATAAAAACCAGAAACTAACTGCCAAAGACTCTGCACACTTGAATTTAAACTCCGACACTGCGAAATTTCCATACAGAGGATAACAAAATTTTTAGGAAAGCTGTACATAAAATTGGGCTGACTGAAATCGATGAATATCGTTCAAAGGATTTTGAAAAGGCTATTGAGAAAAATTCTTTTTCAGCGTATACTGTTATCAACGGGAAAGAACCCTCCCAATGGGAAGAATCTTCCCATGAAAGAAAGGAATGTTATCGTGGGGAAGATAGATACTGTAACAAAGGAATATATGAAAAATCCGATTGTCTTTGCCGATGCGTTCAACCAGTTTTTATACCATGGGGACCAGAAGATTAATCCTGTCCAACTGACGGAATTAGATACGACGGAGATTGTAATTCCATATGGCGCCAACGGCGTCAGTGTGCCGGAGCAGAAATACCGAGATGTGCTGAAGTTACTGTACGCCATGACGGACGGCAGGACGGCATACTGTATCATGGGAATCGAAAACCATGCAGAAATTCATTATGCCCTTCCGGTCAAAAATGGGGTTTATGATTTCCTCCAGCTGTCCCGCCAAGTCAGCAAGGCGGCCAATGCCCATAGGCAGACTATGAAAGAATCCAAATCGAAACAGCCGGATAATCCGCAAGAAAAAGAGGAACCAACAGACGGTGAGTTTCTAAGCGGTTTCTGGAAGACAGACCGCCTTATCCCTGTCATTACCCTCGTGGTGTATTTTGGCTCAGACAGCTGGGATGCGCCGCTCTCTCTAAAAGAAATGTATTCCGATGTGGACAATGCAATTCTTTCACACGCGCCGGACTACCATGTGAACCTAATTGCCCCGGCGGTAATGTCAGATAAAGAAATTGACAAGTTTCACTCGAACCTACGGGAAGTGATGCTATATATCAAATATTCCAGAGACAAGGAAAAATTAAATAAAATTATAAAAGAAGACCCAAAATTCCAAAGCGTGGAAAGACAAACGGCGAATGTAATTAATGTTGTTACGGGATCCAAGTTGAAATATCCTGAAGGGAAAGGAGATGTAAATATGTGTTTGGCGATTCAACAGATGAGGGAAGAAAGCGAACTGGCAGGTCAAATTAAAGGCGCAGTACAAACCTACAGGGATTTAGAGGTATCTCTGACCGACACAATAAAGCGGATAGCAGAAAGATTTCATTTATCTGAAAGCGAATCCAGCGAACAGGTAAAACAATATTGGTAAAAAGAGGAATGGGATGCGCGCCTAAACGGAAACGCATCCCGTTTTTGATAAACTGATTAATAATACCGCCCAGAATTGATCCGCCGCTTTACAAGCGGAGCAGTTTGCACCAGCAGACCTGAACCTTCACAGATAAATACGATACAAAATCATATGGCCTTCCACATCATAACGAACCCACTTGCCCATACTATCCTCCCGAGCAGGGCTTCTTAAAAACATCATCGTTTATCACACTGACTGCCTATAAACAAACCACAGGATAAAAATATTCCAATTCTTAGGAACCGTTTGGTTCCGGCGGACTGTGAAGGAATTTACAGGAATTGTTAAAAATTATTTTTAACAATTCCTTACCATAACGGCCTCTTTTATGAATTCGTCTCCTGCCTCCGGTACTGCACGGGCGTTATGCCGTAATTTTTCTTAAACAGCCGGTTAAAATGCTCCACATTTTCATACCCCACCTCTGCCGCCACCGTCTCTATGGTCTGGTCCGTCTCCCGCAGCAGCGCCCGGGCTTTCTTCATGCGCTCCTTCCTCACCACCTCTTGGAAGGTCATTCCCGCCTTCTCCCGGATATATTTGGAGAGATAGGGCTTGGAGAGATGGAAGGTCTCGGACAAGGTATCCAGCGTCACATTCTCGTAATCGTTCTTGATAAAACTGATAATCTCCACAATGCGCTCTTCCCTGCCCTCGGTGATATGCTGTTCCGCGGCCAGCTTGTTGGCGGCGGAAGCCAGCGCGGCGATGGAGGCCTTGATGATATCCTCATCCACCCCTACGCCCCAATAATTCCTGCCCTCGCACATCACCGCCACATAAGCGGCCGCCTTGGAGCTTGACCCTTTGGAAATCGCATGCTCCTCATATACCGCCAGCTGGTAGCTGACGCCGAACAGGGTCTTGACGGCATTGCTCACCGCGTCAAGCCGTCCGTTTCCGCCTGCCTTGATCACTCTCTTTTCCCCGTTCTGTTCTATGGTGACTTCCGCCTGAATTCCCTTCTCCTGACGGAAATGACATTCCGGAATATCGAACACGCTTCGGGGCGTTATATAATTTTCCTCGAAAATCTGATAAATCTCCGCCGGATGCAGCTCCTGATGCCGTCTGTCGGAAACGCCCTTTACCAGATACCCCACCTCCTCCCGCATGGCGGCGGGAAGGGAAAAGCCAAACTGCTGTTTCAGTACAAAAGCCACGCCGCCCTTTCCGGAGACGCTGTTGATGCGGATGACGTCGGACTCGTATTCCCTCCCCACATCCTGCGGGTCGATGGGCAGATAGGGCACATCCCAGCGGGCGCCGCTCTTTCCTTCGCCGCGCCATGTCATGCCCTTGCTGATGGCGTCCTGATGGGAGCCGGAAAACGCGGTGAACACCAAATCTCCCGCGTAAGGCACCCTCTCGTGAACCTTCATGCCGGTAAAACGCTCATACTCCTGCCTGATTTTCATAATATGGGAAAAATCCAGCCCGCTGTCCACCCCGTGGCACATCATATTCAGCGCCACCGTGACCAAATCCACATTTCCGGTCCGCTCCCCGTTGCCGAACAAGGTGCCCTCCACCCTGTCGGCTCCCGCCAGAATGCCGAATTCCGCGTCGCTGACGCCGCATCCCCTGTCATTGTGGGGATGTACGCTGAGAACCACATTTTCACGGTATTTCAAATGCTTATGCATATACTCTATCTGACAGGCGAATACATGGGGCATGGCCACCTGAACCGTGGAAGGCAGATTGATAATAGCCTTGCGGCCCGCTTCCGGCTTCCAGACGTCCAGCACCGCGTTGCAGACCTCCAGCGCATACTCCGGCTCCGTCTGGGAAAAGCTCTCCGGACTGTATTCAAAGGTGAAATTCCCCTCCGTCTCATCCGCCATCTGCTTTAACAAAAGCGCCCCGTCCACCGCAAGCTGGCGGATGGCGTCCTTATCCTTCTTAAATACCTGCTCCCTCTGTTCCACGGAAGTGGAATTATACAGATGCACCACCGCATGGGGCGCGCCCTTGACCGCCTCGAAGGTCTTGCGGATAATATGTTCTCTGGCCTGCGTCAGCACCTGAATGGTCACGTCCTCGGGAATCATATTCCGTTCGATCAAAGCCCTGATAAAATTGTATTCCGTGTCGGAGGAGGCGGGAAAACCCACTTCTATCTCCTTAAAACCGATATCCACCAGCAGCTTAAAAAACTCCAGCTTATCCTCCAAGGGCATCGGGTCTATCAATGCCTGATTGCCGTCCCGCAGATCCACGCTGCACCAGATGGGAGCCTTCTCAATGGACTCCTTCCTCACCCAGTCATACGTTACCTCCGGAGGCATGTGATATGTCTTCCCATACTTTTGGCCGACCGCAATATTTTCCGTCATCTTCCTCGTCTCCTCTTCTTATCCCTGATACTTTCTTTTGTCTGACAATCGTATCACAATATGGGGCAATGCGCAAGTATTATTTTTAATTACTTTCTTGATTTATTTTACTATGATTTTATGTCATTGTTATGAATTTACGCTTAATTCTGCATATATTTTTATTACGCAGTGGATATTTCAGCTAACTTATTTTTATATAAAAACATGAACTATTTTAACACAGCATACATATTTTTTCAGAATCAAGCCCACCAGCTCTTGAAAAAGGCTTTAGAACATTGCCGCAGGTTTGGAGAGAAAGCCTTAAACCATAACCGCAGGCTTTGAGAGAAAGCCTTAAACCATAACCACAGGTTTGGAAAAAACTTTAGACCATAGCCGCCCGCCCAGCCTTACAGGAATAAAGACTGGGCGGCCTGCGCCCCTTATTCTATCAGCTTCTCCACATAATCCTGCGTCCGCTCCATGAAATATCCACAGTGCCCCTCCTCCTTGGGACGGAGCAGGCGGCTGTTCTTATACTTTTTTATCCTTGGAATGCACATCCTTGCAATATCCCTTGAGCCATACACAAAGGTAATTTTCCGCTGTTCCTCTTCTGCCAGCGGCGGCGTCCCCATGAGAAAACAGCTCTCAATCAGCCCGGTCAGACTCTCCGTCCTGACAATGGGCGCGGTCCTCTTCTGCACTTCTCCCATTCCGTTGAAACATTTATTCAGCTCCGCCGCAATATTTTCCGGCTTTTTATTCTTCACGGCTTCCTTCACCGCAGGCAGACATTTCCTATAACGCCCCAAAAAATAAGCCCGTACAAATTGAGGGAAATAAAATATGGGGGCGCTGTCAACCACTAACCTATCCATCTTCTCCGTATTTTTACAAAAATAATCAAACACAATATTGCCTCCCAGCGAAAAGCCGATTGCCGCCTTCAAACGGTCGATTCCATTTTCCCTCAGGAACTTGTCCAAAGCCGCCCCAATCTATTTACAATTTAGTCCTATATACTATTGACATATTATATACTATGTAGTACGATGTATATAAAGGAGGCACATACCAATGGACATTGAAGACTGGAAATCCCAAATCAAGCGCGGCACTCTGGAGTTCGGTATTCTGGAGATGATCGCCCGCCGGGCCTGCTATGGATATGAAATCATTACGGAGCTGAGCAGATGGCCTATTCTGGCCGCAAAAGAAAGCACGATTTATCCTTTGCTTCGGAGATTATTAAAAGAAGAATATCTATCTTCCTTCTGGCAGGATACGACGGAAGGACTGCCGCCGCGGAAGTATTACTCTATTACGGATAAGGGCAGAGCATACCTTGCCGCCATGGAGAAGGAATGGAACAATCTGTTGACAGCATTATCGGAACTCAAAGGAGGAGAATCAGAATTGTTATGAATCAAATATTAGACGCATACCTGAACAAAATCGACCAATACTTAAAACCAATGCCCGCTTCGGAGCGCATTGATATCGTAAAAGAAATCAAAAGCGAATTATCGGAGCTGGAGCTTCAGGGAAACCTGACCCCGGAAGAGATCCTAGAAAGGATGGGAGGCCCGAAAGAACTGGCCAAAGCATATCTTTGCAGCCAAATCACAAAAAACGGCGGGTTTCACTTAAAGAAGCTGGGGGCGCTGATTGCCTTTTACGGTCTGACAGGCCTAAGCGGCATGTTTGTTCTGCCCATGGTCAGCGTGCTTTCCATAGGCTTGACTGCCGCGGCCGTCATTGCCCCCGTCGGCGGACTGGTAAAGTTCATCGGATACCTGTTTCAGCAGGACGTCCCTTGGATCATGTTCCAAATAGGCTCCTATACGGCGCCGCCCCCGGCCGCCTTCGCCCTATCCCTTGTTTTGGGCCTGCTGTTTTTTCTCGCAGGAAGAGGATTGTGGAAGCTTCTGCTCTCCTATATCAAAACAGTCAGCCATATCCATCAAAAACTGTAGCATGAAATCGTTTCAATTATTTTAAAGGCCAGAAAAATATTTTGAAACCCTGTGATAAAAGTCTCTCTCCATTCGTTATATTAGTGAAACCATCCATCATACAAGGGAGGCTTAAGCATGACTTGCGAAGAATTAACCCGTTTGTTTCAACGATATGCCAACGATATTTATCGTTTTGCCTACAGCATCACCCACCATGCCGCCGACGCCGAAGACATCTGCCAGACCGTTTTCTGTCGGCTGGCAAAGGGGGATATCGCGCTGGAACCGGAACGGGAAAAGGCATGGCTTCTTCAGTGTACCGCCAATGCCTGCAGGGACCGTTACCGTTTTCTGCGCCGCCATAATACCGCCCCGCTGGAAGAAGCGGCGGATATTCCTGACGAAACGGAACGGGCCGTTCTCGAAGCCGTCATGGCACTCCCTGCCAAATATCGGGCGCCCATTCATCTGTACTACTATGAAGGATACAGCCAAAAGGAAATCGCCGGCATCCTTTCGCTTTCCCTTACCACGGTGCAGACCAGAATGCAGAGAGCCCGAAACATGTTGAGAAAGGAGCTGAGCAGTTATGACGTCACATTATAAGAAAGCAATGGAGCAGGTATCCCTGTCCCCCGAAGCCGCGGACAGCATCCGTGAAAGCATTCGGAAAAACGCGCGGAAAAATTCTATGGGCAGCAAAGACGCATCGGTTAAAACATCCGTTAAAAACGCCATGTTCAAGAAGCCTGCTGCCCGCATGGCAGGCATGGCCGCCGCGCTCTGTCTGGCCTTTGGGCTGATTTCCACTGGCGCCGCAAGCGCCTACGGATATTTCTTCCACAAGATACCGGAGGAGGTGGCCGGAAGCCTGCAGCCGATTAAGCTCACCCACACCAGTCAGGATATCACCATGACGGTTCAGTACGCTTCCGTGGAAGACGGAACTCTGGCGGCTTATGTCACCTTGGGGGATATCAGCGGCGAAGACCGTCTGGCGCAGGGCGTGGATTTTTACCACAGCTATCGGGTCAATCGCCCCGCCGGAACGGACGAAATGTTTTATAAATACCGCTCGCTGGGCTATGACGAGGAGAGCCGCACCTATGGTTTTCTCGTGGAAATTACTCCTGCCGCCCAGAACGGGGACGCCCTGTATTTCCAAAATCAGCGTTACACCCTCTCCGTAGGGCAGTTACTGCTGGCCCAGAAACACTCGGAGCCCCTGCTGCTGCCTGAGTGGGATACTCTGCCCGCCAATCCGGAATCGTCCCTGCGTTCCTGCTTTTCATGGGGTTATGTGGACAATTACACTCGGAAGGTACGCGCAAAGGACTCCATGGCGCAGGTGCTTGCTCCCGGAAGCTGGGAGCTGCCCGTTACCGACGGCTTTACGATTACCGCCGCCGGTTTTCTGGACAATGGGTTCCATGTTCAGGTGCGCTTTGACGACAAAGACGCCCCCCGCAGCCATGGAGAGCTGACCCTTATCACCTCGGACGGAACCGTCATCGGAAATGTGCTCGCTTCCCCCTGCAGCGACCGCGCCTGCCACGTTGGTTTCGAGGATGAAGCCCAATACCGCTATACGGAATTTATCTATGATATTTCCCCGGAGGAACTGGCGGGCGCGTCTCTGAGCGGAACATTTGCTTCCGGCGGCTGGCTGCTGGATGGAGACTGGGAAGTCACCTTCTCTCTGGTAAAGAATGAGGAATCCGCGGAGAATCCCGCGCCATAATATTTTATACTGCTTAACGATTTCACTTGCCGTAAAACCAGACTGCATAACGCTGACTGATTCAATCGCAGGATTACATTAGGCAATATTCAGCGTTATGCAGTATAGCAAACGTCAATTTGCTTTGGACAGATTCGCCGCCATCCGGCGCAAATCTGTTCATGCCGCGGCCGCCCTTGGCGCCGCCAATGCATCTTATGGCTGATTTTTTTCTACGGCACAGTAACAGGGAGGGCGATAACCTGCCCTCCCTGTCATTTTTTCAAGGCATATTCCGGCGGCGGACTCTTGTGACGGGACGAATGGCCGCGTCTGCTTTTTCTTCCTGTACATTGCCGTACATTATCGTCACATGGGCTTTAAATTTTTATTGAGCCTGTCCACCATCCAAGCAATCCTCTTTTCTCGTCCGGCGTCCGTCTTCGCGTCAAAATACGCCCGCGTGTAAGTTTTCTTAACCGATAAGGACATGGCCTTCCAGTTTGTGCAGGCGGGTTCATATTCCTCCAGCAGCGCGGAGAGCACGGCAATCTGTTCCTCCGTAACCGCCATGGAATTTTGGGCGTTCCACTGGCCGTTCTCCTTGGCTTCCTGTATTTTCTTTCTGCCAAAATCGGTCATAAGCCCCCGTTCCTCCAGCGTTTCCGCCAGCGCCTTATTTTTCTCCGACCATTTGCTCTTCTCCCTGCGCATGGAAAAATATTTCTTATAAGTTTTAGCGTCAATGCTCTGCATCTGTCCGTCAATCCAGCCGAAGCAGAGGGCTTCCTCCAGCGCTTCCGCCGCTTTTAATGTTTTCGGTCCGCCTGCCTTGCCGAATAAAAGCCATACGCCCTCGCTTGACCGGCAGTTCTCCGAAAGCCATTTCCTAAATTCCTCCCTGTGGGCAAATTCCATGATATCGCTCATTTTACGCCTCCTTCCTGTCCGGCACATCATCCGCCAATATTTCATTGACACGTTTCCGCCTGCTCGTCATCTGTCGCCTTCCGTTCCCATGCAATGATTCCATCCGCATAATGTCTTCCAATGAGACCTATCTGTCAAATCTTCCGGCAGGCGCTCATCTCGTCAAAAAGCTCCTCCAAGTCTTCAGTAAAAAAGCTTTCCGCAAACCAGCCCTTTTGTCTGAGCAGTTCATCCTCCATGGCCTGCTGTATCAATTCAAGCCAGTTCACGCGAATCGTGTCATAGTTTCCCTCCCCCGTCACATTGTCCACCTTTTCGGTTTCTTCAAGCCGGTTTCTCAGGCTGTTATAAGTCTGCCATGCACTGTTCGGAGCCATGGTCCTGCCGTTCTGTGCGTCAATATAATTCAAAAACGCAAACATCTCCAGCTCCGCAGCGTTCTCCGGGGCCACCTCATTCACATGGATAAGGATATCCCTCCGTTTCTCCCCGCTGCCTATCTGCACCAAAATCACCGGATCCTCCGCCGTGGAGCTTTGATCCATGCGGGCGGACATAGGTTCTGCGGTGCCCCGCACAAAGCTCAGGCCGATAATCCCGCTGTCGGAGGAAATCTCCCCCTGCCGCAGCTTTATGCCGGAAATTCCCGCGCCGTACCATGCATACTCATAGCGGTTCTCCGTGGCCTTTGTCACGCCCGCATCAATGAAGGCATCCCCGTTTCCGGCTCCTCCTGAAGCATCCGCCAGCGCTCTTCCAAAGCCCTCAGCGCGCCTCTGTGTCCGTTGACAAGCGGCAAAACGACTTTCCCTTGTCATTGCAATGTCAATTCCATACATACTTCTCCTTTCTGCAGCCAGTCCGTCCTTCGTGGCTGCGCCGCTTTCCTGAAAGGTCCAAGCGGCTGATTTAATTGTTCTTATTGATTCTTAAATAATATCGACATCCTGACGCCTCTATATTAGCTCCGTTTGTATGCCGCTGTCGGGAAGCCTCCTCGGAAGCGTTCAAATCAAATACCCCGCAGCAAGCTGCGGGGTATTTGACCCTCGCGGCATTCGCCAAATGCTCGCACAAGCGCGGCACTTGGCTCATTGCTCGCGGGAATAAAAAACGGAGCCGCCGCTTTCCGAATTTTCATTCACAAAAGCAGCAGCCCCGACCTCTTAACGACGAGTCAAAATCCACGCCTGTCCGTCAGGCCTTCTTTTCCTTCATAGGACGCACCATGAACATGCTGATCAGCAGCGCGACAACATACAACGCCCCCGTGACATACAGCACATTCTGATACCCTTCCGGATTCACAAGCACCCCGTGGGATTCCACAAAATTACCCGTGTGGTTCACAATCCATGTGGCCAGCTGATTGCCCGTCAGACCCGCAATTCCCCATGCGGAAAGGGTCAAGCCGTGGATGGCGCTGATATTGCCCATGCCGTAGTGATCGGAAAGCAGGGTGGGTACATTGGAGAATCCGCCGCCGTAGCCTGCGTTGACCACGAAAATCAACCCCAGCACCAGAGCAATGAAAAGCGTATTTCCTTCCCCGTTCTTAATGCCGCCCGTCAACATGACAATGCCCGTGAAAACGATGGATAAAATAAAAATCAGCTTATAAATCGTGTTTCTATCCTTCATGGTATCCGCCCACGCAGAGAAGCCCAGACGTCCGCCCGCATTGAAAACAGCGGATACCGTGGAAATAATTCCGGCCATGCCTGCCAGACCGATACATTTCACAATCATTTTCTCCTGAGAAATCAAAGCCAGACCGCAGGTAATGTTGATATAGAACATCAGCCATATGCCTATGTAATTCACGATGGGCCTCGACTTGATAACGTCCATCATGCCCTTGCCCTTTTCCGCCTTCTGGGGCTCATGCCAGCTGTCGGGCTTCTTTAACAGCAGATGCCCTGCAAACATCATAATAAAATATACCACGGCCAGAATCAGGAACATTTTGTAAATGCCGCCCTCTCCCAGATTATCCAGCATAGCCTGCATAATGGGGCTGGCGATTGCCTTTGCGGCGCCGAAGCCCGCCACCGCAAGCCCGGTAGCCAAGCCCTTCCTGTCCTCAAACCAGAGCATCAAAGTCTTCACAGGGGACAAATACCCGGTGCCAAGCCCAATTCCCATGATAAATCCATAACATACATAAATACCGATTAACGACAGCATACTATGGGGATGGGCGCCGCCGTAATAGATAAAGAATCCCGTACCCGCCATGCCGCAGGCAAAACAGATGGATGCAATCAAGGAAGATTTATGAATATCCTTCTCCACAATATTGCCAAGAAATGCCGCCGACATTCCCAAGAAGAAAATTGCGAAGCTGAACGCCCATTCCGTCGCTCCCTTGGAAAAACCAATGTAATCCGCAATCTCCTGACTAAAAATCGACCAGCAGTAAACCGTACCAATACTGCAATGAAGCAGCAGCGCCGGAATGGCGGCGCGTATCCATTTGTTGTTTTTCATGTTGTACCCTCACTTCTTTCTCTAAGTTCCGTCAAACAGCTCCCATGCCTGACGATTTCGCATATTATTTTACTCGCTATTTATGTAAAATGCAAGGCCAAAGTGAATATTCACACGGAAATCAATATTCGGCATAAAAACATAATCAATTAAAATACTTTGGATTTCCTATGGCGCGGCGGAACCAAATGCGCCCTTGGGTACATCGGCGTCTGTTTCAGGGAACTGCGGCTTTGATAAAATAGCCTTAATGCAGGCCAAAAGCCGCCGAAGCAGACACAAAGCAGCTTCCAGCTTATCATAATTCACCTTCCGTCTTGGCAGAATTCCGTATGTGTTTTCTATGTCATGTATATATTGTTATTCAAAATGTAAAATATAATTTACAAAACGACAATAATATGATACTATTGTTCAAACACAATACTTAGAACGGCGTCCTTATAGTAAACGTCATCCTTAAGCATGCTTTGCCCAAAATCCATAACGTCAACAATCAGCGGATTACGCCAAAGCAGCGCATTTAAAACCGTTTACCATAAAGATGCGCAGTCACAATAAGGAGACAGAATATGGAAAAGAAACGCAGCAAGAAAACCACGATTATCATCAGCGTCATATGCCTGATTTTAGCCGCGGCGGCGTTTGGGGCGCTTTTCGCCGCCTCCTCAATCAAGGCAAAAAGCCGCATAGCTTCCATCAGCTTCACTCAGGAAATAACAGTGAAGGACCGGACGGCGGAGCCTCAGTCAGTGGAACGGGAGCTTCCGATTGCGGAGGCGGGAAGATATTATTTCTATGTGGATTGGAAGGCTCCTCAGACAAATTTTCTCACGGGATGCGTGATAAAGGACGAGGAAGGACAGGTACGCTTTGTCGTTACCGGGGACTCCGTGGAGGTAACGTCCGTGGACTTGGACCTGAAAGCCCAGACTTACAGGGTGGAAATGCATTACTTGACGAATGAGGCGGATTACTACCGCTTTGTGAAGGATTATATCGGGAAATCGGCGGAGCCGGAACCGTTCGCATTTTCCGGTTCGGGAACGGACAGCGTCCAAAACATTGAATACACCGTGGAAGCCCGGGGCGTATCTGACCTGCATGCGGCGGGAACCGCAGCCGTCCTCATAAACAGCCTTATAATCGTGGTATTATTCCTCACCTTGATCAAGAAAGGAAACGCCGGGAAGCTGCAATACGATGAACGTCAGACGCTGGTACGGGGGAACGGGGCAAAATACGGTTTTTTTACCCTGCTGCTGTGCAATGGGCTGGTATATGCGGCGGAGATGGCAGATCTTCCGCAATTTGCGGATACAAGCGCGGTCATGATTTTTAACTGCCTGACGGGCCTATGCGTCTATATCGTGTACTGCATATGGAACGACGGCTATTTTGCCCTCAACGCAGACAAGGGACGCTTGATGGCCGGACTCGCTGTCTTAGGAATATTCAACCTCCTGCTGAGCGCTTTCGGCTTTACGTCCGGAAAGCTGATACAAAATGGGAGGCTGACCTTCCGGAGCGCCAATTTATTCTGTGGAATTTCCTTTCTTGTGATATTTACTGCCATGCTGTTGAAAAAATACCGGCAGGATAAAGAGGATGAACAGCCATGAAAAATCTGAAATTAAAGTCCGCCAGAGCCGCGCTGGATCTATCCCAGCAGGAGCTGGCGGATTTGGTGGGAGTATCCAGACAGACGATCAGCGCCATTGAAAAGGGCGATTACAATCCCACCATCAATTTATGCCGGGCCATCTGCAAGACGCTGGGCAAAACTCTGGATGAATTGTTTTGGGAGGAATAAAGATTGTAATTAAGGAAAACAAGTGATATAATTACGGTACACGGCCGGAACATATCCTGCGGACCGCCGAAAGCTACAATAGAAAAATGAGCGATGGTATCTTATCTGCCGCCGGGACTCGCGGCAGATTTTATCGGCGCAGTATAAGCTGCCGTCCGAAAAGGGGGGCATGATGTCGGACACTGTTGTCAAAATTATTCCCACAGACCCATACCGCCGGATTGACGGGCAGGAAATACAGAGAGTCATGGCTTATCTCCAATCCAAAATAAAAGCGGATAAGCTGGAAGTTGTCTCCAATGAAACTCCTCTCTTCATTGACTGCGGAGACAGTCTGGAAACGATCCAATGCCCTTATTGCGGGGAAACTCTTGATTTTGACTGGTGGCACGGCCGGATGGACGCGGCATACGGGACGGCCTTTCGGGATTTATCGGTGAAACTGCCCTGCTGCGGTCGTGAAAGTTCCTTGAATGACTTGGCATATGATTTCCCGTGCGGATTTTCATGCGATGCATTTCATATCCTGAATCCGTGGGCGGAGCTTCGGGAGGAAGACCTCAAACAGCTTCAGGAGCTGCTTGGAATAAGCGTCCGCGCCGTTTATGCGCATATATAGCGGAAGGCTGAGCGTGCCTGCCGCCGCAGGCCCGTTCCTTCCGCATAAAATATGATGACTGATTATTTTGCAGAGTCTGATGAAAGAATCATAAAAGTCAAAAGCTTTCAAGAATTAATGCGGAGGATTCGGAAGCATGTTCAAAACATTCAGACAAATAGAGGAGGAACACATACGCTTTTTTCCCATACCGGACAGAGCTGTGCTGGGTGTGCGTAATATTGATTGTATACATCCTTTAAAGCAGAAAGCTGTCGCAAATATAGTCAGAAGCATACAATCGGACCCGATTTTATTCAAAAATATCGAGGCAATGTGGGTATTCGGCTCATCCGTAAATAATTGCTGCAATATCAGAAGCGATCTGGATATTGTCATAGAATTGGAGGAGTCTCTGGAAAAAAAGGCCAAAACATTGATAGGGCTGTTAAGGGAAACAACAAAGGAACAGGACGAAGCAGAGGATATCATGGGAATTATCAGTAGAAAAATTCACAGGTTATCCGACAAGAACGGTTTGGATCTCCTTTGGAAACATGAAATTATTCCCAACCGGCAATTATATAAAAATATAGAACGCGATGGGAGGCTTGTTTATGAGCGCACTTCTGGAAAACATGCTGACGTGGTACGAAACGGCAAAAGATAAAACGGCAGGATTTAGCCGCCGTCAGTATCAATTTACAACAACAGCAGCGAAATATGAATGATTATAATAAAAAATACAACCCCGTGCCCATTCCAAAACCCGGCCGGGAAAGGCTGTCAAGGAACCCCGGCCCGGCGTCGGATTCCGGTATTCCAAATCAAAATATGCCCCCGGCCGGCGCCCCGCCGCACTTTTCACAGAATTCCAAGCCTCAGCCCTTAAACAAAAGCGGCATGTCCTCGGAGGATTTCTACGAAATAGAGTATGATTCCGGCCCCTTTCCCGGCGTCGGCAGATTTGTGCTGAAATCCCAGAAAATTGAACCGCCTCCAAGGGACGAAATCCGGGAACTCTTTCAGCAGATGCGGGATATTGCCAGAGAAGAGCGATTCCTCAATTACCATGGCTCAAAATTTTACGACAAGAAGGTCCAGCAGGAAAATGCCCGTATCTTCTATAGACAGGGATTGTTTATGAAGGATTTTGAAGACCATTATGAGAATATGGTTCCGTTTTCCTCCTACTTCCCTAATTATCAAATGATGGGATATGAACAGCTCCGCACTTATTTTACTTGGCGCACGAAGCTTCGTCAGGGAGAAATAACCGAGGCTTCTCTTTCCTATGCTTTTCTTTATTTATATGAACTGCTCAACAACATCGGTGTGGAGAACCCGGCGGACGGCTTGGCGAAGCTGGTATCTTTTTGGGATATGGCCCGCACATATCATAAGGAAGTTGACAAATATGTGTTAAAATGGATAAAGGACTACCATATTTATTATGAACTGCCTTGGTCCTTTAAGGACTTCATTGTAGAAAAGGGACTTGGTGCCCATTATCCGAACATCCTGAATCCGGACGACAATTTCGACCTGCTTTGTTCCATCTCCAAATATGACGTGAGAAAATCCGGTTTTTATAACGATGATACGGTGGGCTTGATTCGGGACTGCTTTGATTTTGTAATTCACAGATTAAGGGAAGCGTTTACAGAACATGGCGTGCCATTGGACAATTTCCTGTTTCAGCCCCCCAAAAATATGACGCCTTGGACTCCTTTTCGGGACGCTTTGTTCTACTCAGAAATCCAAAGACCCGACAGGCAGGTGGTGCTTTCGGAAAAAGAGATTTACATCTGCCGCGAAAACAAATGGATGTTCCATTCCATCATAACCACGGAGAGCGGAAAACAGCTGATTGGCTATGTGCTAAAGCAGATGGAAGCGGCGCTTAGAAAGGCCGTGAAATATAAATACAAGCTTTCCGCCAATCTCAACTCCCTCGGCCCCGCAACGACGGATACTCTCCGTCAGGCCGGTATCTCCTTGGAAACGCTGGTCGAGGAAGCAGTTAAGGATTTTTATCGCGAAACTACCAAAACAGTGGTGAGCGTTGACCCCGGCGCATTGGACAGAATTCGGCAGGAAGCGCTGCTCACGCAGGAAAAACTGATTGTACCGGAGGAGGAAGCGGCATTTGGCGGCGCAGACTTAGTATCGGCAATCATGTTCCATTCAAATACAACGACGCCATCGATTGGCAGTCCGGAATTAACAGCCGCTTCTTCAGGCCGTCCGGCGGCAGGATTGGAAAATGAAACGGCAGCGGCCGTCAGCGGACAGGAATCCGCTTCCTATATGAAAACGATGCCGGACGGTCAGCTTACACTGAATCCTGAAATACTGTCCGCATGGCTGTCTGAAACACCTGCATCAGAAACTGACATTGTCAAAACGGAATCAGGCTCTAATACTTCTACCATCATGGCCGAGTCACGCTCTGCCGCCGCCCCTGAGAGCGCCCCGCCAGACCCATGGCAGAACCTCCTGAACGCCTTGAACGACACGGAAAAGCAGGCGCTTTTTATCCTATGGAGGGAACAGGCAGGCAATGCCGCTTCCTTTTTGGAAGCGCCTCCATTCCCTGCTGACGGGAGCCGGGCCGCGGCAGTTTCCCAGCCGTCAAATTCCCAATCCGCCATGGAAATGACGGATCTGCTGACCGACAGTATAAAGCAGTTTGCCCAAAAGCGAAATATTATGCTGGAAGTTCTAATCGACGGCATCAATGACAAGGCCATGGACCATATCGGAGACAGCCTGCTGGACGGCGAATTTTCGTTTTATGAAGATTACACAGATCAAATAGAAGGAATGGTGAAACATATATGGCAGGACAAATCCCCACAAGAATCGCCAATATCTTAATCAACGCCTTAAAGGGCGGCGTCGTGCCCCGGACCGGGCTGGAATATATCACGGTGGGCCGCACGCAGGAAATCGCCGCCATCCTCCATGATATCGAGATGATTGAGGAGGGCGGCGCGTCCTTCCGCTTTATCGTGGGCAAATACGGCAGCGGCAAAAGCTTTCTGCTCCAGACCATACGAAATTACGCCGCCGCCAAAGGCTTTGTGGTGGTGGACGCGGATCTTTCCCCCGAACGCCGCTTTGCCGGGACAAAGGGGCAGGGCCTTGCCACCTATAAAGAATTGATCAAGAACCTATCCACCAAGTCAAAACCCGACGGCGGCGCGCTCCCCCTGATATTGGAAAAATGGATTTCCGGCATTCAGACTTTTGTTAAAACCCAATCCTCCGCAGAAGGCCCCGCCTTCGACGCTCTGGTGGAGAAGCAGATTTACGCCGTGGCCGGTTCGCTGGAAAGCATGGTGAACGGCTTTGAATTCGCCAAGGCCGTGGTGCTCTACTGGAAGGCCTATCAGCAGGACGACAGCGCCATGAAATCCAATGTGCTGCGATGGTTTCGGGGAGAATACCCCTCCCGAAAGGAGGCAAAGGAAGAGCTGGGCATTAATTTCATTGTCACGGACGAGACTTGGTACGATTTTTTGAAGCTTTTTGCCGCCTTTCTGGTTGGCGCGGGCTATAAGGGCATGCTGGTAATTATCGACGAACTGGTAAATCTCTACAAAATACCCAATTCCATCACCCGTGCCAATAATTACGAGAAAATCCTTACCATGTACAACGACGTTCTGCAGGGGAAGGCAAGGCATATCGGCTTTCTCATGGGCGGCACCCCCCAATGCATCGAAGATAAATACAAGGGCGTCTTCAGCTATGAAGCCCTGCGCTCCCGTCTGGCGGAGGGCCATTTTTCCACCGCCGATACAAAGGATATGTCCGCCCCCATTATCAGGCTGCAAATGCTGACGCAGGAGGAAATGTATATTCTTGTGGAGAAGCTTTTAAACATACACGCCCTGCTCTACAGCTATACCCCCGCCATGACGCAGGAAGATCTGCTGTACTTCCTCACGGTGGAATATAACTGCGTGGGCGCACAAACCCATATTACCCCCAGAGAAATTATTCGGGATTTTATCGAGCTAATCAATATCCTGTATCAAAACCCACAGAAAAGCGTCTCCGAAATTCTGGGAGATAACAGCTTTGAAATGGCCAAGGGCGGACTTGCCCAAGAAGAGATAAGGGATGAATTCCAAGAATTTGAAATTTAAAAATTGATCTTGCAAATCCATTGCGGGAACAAATTCATACAGTCTGCTTCGCATATTTGATAATAAATTTTTGATATACTCATGAACGCATTGAATTGCCGCTTCCTACACCAGCATTGCAGAAGCGTTCACTCGTTATATATTGATAGTAAACGACTTTAAAATCTTTACTTTGATATCCTATGCCGGCTATTGCTGCTGGGATGGTTTGCAGGCAGAATAAGAATAGTTATGACGTTTCCTATAGATTGGCAATTGTTTTCGTTCATGAGTATAATAGAATCGTTTTTTTGATTCTATGTTGATTGTCTGCCTTACTTGCCTATATTCGAGCAAATTTAATATAGGCAAATGCGGCATACCATCTTGATAATTTGCTCTACCTGCCTATTTTTGATATAGGCAAATGCTGCTATCGATCTTAAAAAATATAATTTCACTGGGAGAATACATCATGGAAAAAAAGAAAAGTCTGGAAAAAGTCGGTTTTGGCATTGCTATTATGTTCGGAATCTATTGGATTTACACCCTGTTTATTCAAGACAGGCTAAACCTCGCCCCAATCTTTCTCACCCTCATAGGGTTTTTGACATTGTATGCTGCGGGCCTGCTGCTGTTTACAGGCGTCATCAAAAAGATTCCCAATTCGGAGCTAAAGAAAGGCCGCGTATCCGGAAAAACGCTTGCCGTCTGCTTTTTTCTGCAATTTACCGCTCTTATCATCGCAGGTATGCTGACCAATATATTGGCCCTTATCAGCGGTCAGGAAATCACAAACGATATGGAAATGCTTTCGCCCCTGATGCTGTTTCTCCTGCTGATATTTAACCCCATCGTGGAAGAATTTGTATTCAGAAAATTATTTGCCGACAAGCTGCTCCAATACGGGGAGCTGTTTTATATGCTGGTTTCTTCCTTCTGCTTTGCCATTGTGCATGGGGTCGCCATCGGGATTCCACAGGTTGTCTACACATTTCTGCTGGGAATGATTTGGTCCTATCTTACGGTCAAAACCGGAAGCATTAAAATCTCCGTGATTTTACATGCATTGTCCAATTTATTCGGAGGAATTATCATCCAGCTGCTGCAGGGAATCTCCATGGAAGCCGTGGGAATCTATTCCATATTTATGATGCTGTCAAGCATGACAGGAATTATACTGTTTCTGACATCCAAGAAAAACATATCCATTGACGGCCAAAGCAGGCTTGTGGACAAAGGCGTTTTAAAAGATATGTTTACCAATAAGGGAATTCTCTTCTACGCCGTATTGACGATTGTAATGATGACAGTGAAGCATTTGATATAGAATTTCCCTGCCATTTCCTGCACATTCGCCATATTCAAGCATCCAAAAAATTGGAACCAAAGACTGCACTATAGTTTTAGAAAAATGCCGGGAGGCGGATACAGTTACAGTATATCCCGAATCATGTCATCATTAAACATACTGCTGCCATAACGTGAGTCTTCGGCCTCCAGCGTGATGGCAGGCACCTCACAGCCCGCCTCTCTTTCTGCATGTCCCGCACTAATTTCCGAAGAAAATCAAGATTATATGCTTCTATGTTCAATGGCGCTTATCTTTCTTCCATAATTATTCTACTTATCTTCATTTTCTAACATTTTTTTCAGTTCTTCTATGTCAGGCAGTGCTTTTTTCAGTTCTTCCGACATATCCGCAGAAGTTTTATACGTGGCCACTCCCATTGGTTTGGAATAATCACGGATAACAAAATCTACAAAAGCCTTGTTCATATCCTTGCAGAGAATAATCCCGATGGAGGGATTTTCATGCGGCTTCTTCTCAAATTCATCCAGAATGCTCAGATAACCTGACAACTGTCCAAGATATGATGTTTTAAACTTCCCTTTCTTGAGTTCAACAGCCACAAGACAGTTCAACGCCCTGTTAAAAAATAAAATATCAATAAACTGATCTTCGCCAAAAGCATCAAGATGATATTGATTCCTGACAAATGTGAAATCCTTGCCAAATGTCAAAATGAAATTCTTTATATTATGCACAATCACATTCTCTACAACTTTTTCATCAATATCTTCCCTATCCCGTATTCCAATTTCCTCCACATTAATATAATCAAGCAGATACTCATCCTTAAAGGTACTAATTGCACGAAATGCCTGCTCACTTGCCGGAAGTGTCTGCAAAAAATTATTAGGCAGGCTGCCTTGATGATGATAGTCATCCCGCCCTATAGCTTTTGACAGGGATTCCACATTGAATTTTTCATCATAGCATCTCCGAATATAAAATAATCGTGCATCCTTATCCTTTACCTTGGATAAAATAATCCTGTGGTGCGTAAAGCCAATAGAAAGAAATTCTTCCATTGGAAAATTTAATTCTTTTGGCACTTGCAAGTTCCAAATTATCAATTTGTTCCGTTTCGTTCAAATTATCTTGTTCCAAATATGCCCATTCCTCATAAAACGTGCGCATATAGCGCAGATTACGAGCGGAAAATCCCCGAAGTCCGGGAAGCTCTTTGTCCAGCCGATCACTAATTAAATCAATGGAAACAGGGTGCGGCAGCATGGAACCGCATCCGTATAAACTCATGCGGCTCATTCTTTCCAACAGATATTCATCCTTGGACAAGCTGCCTATCAGCAGAGATTTTTCGTTACAGTTTAGCCGAAAGCTGAACTGTAACGATTTTTCAGACAAGGAAGCCGATTATTAGTGACAGCACGGACAAGTTATGCTAAGATGATACCATACGCAACGGTATGTCGGCCGCCTCAAACGCGAAAAGAGACGACACTGCCGGACAGACACAGGGAGGCGCAATGATGAATGTATTTGACAGACTGGCACCTTTTATACAGGATTTCATATATCAAAACCACTGGGAAGAACTGCGGGGCATTCAGGCGGCCGCCTGCGAGGTGATTTTTGACAGCGGCGACAATCTCCTGCTCTCCTCCGGCACGGCGTCCGGCAAGACGGAGGCCGCTTTCCTTCCCGTGCTGACCGACATATACAATCACCCGTCAAATTCCGTGGCCGTTATCTACATATCCCCCTTAAAAGCGCTGATTAACGACCAGTTCAAGCGTCTGGAGCAGCTGCTTTTAGAGTCCAATATCCGGGTCACAAAATGGCATGGGGACGCCTCCGTCACGCAGAAAAATAAATTGATAAAGAATCCGGAAGGCCTCCTGCAGATTACCCCCGAATCCTTGGAAAGCCTGCTCACCAATAAGCGGGGCGCCTGTCTGTCCATGTTTTCTGACCTGCGCTATGTGATTATCGATGAAGTACACTATTTTATGCGGGATGTGCGCGGCCTGCAGCTTTTGTGCGTCTTGGAACGCCTGAAGGCCCTTATCGGCGTAAATCCCCGCAGAATCGGCCTGTCCGCCACGCTGGGGGATCTTTCCCTTGCCCGGACTTGGCTGAACACCGGAACCGGCAGGGAATGCGCCGCCCCCATAACGAACGAGGGCAAAAAGCGCGTAAGGCTTCATATCGAGCGCTTTGTCAATTATGCCGATAACCGGGATATGGTGGAACGGGACGCCTCCGGCAATGTGGAACGCACCGATTCCGGCGGCAATATCGGCGACAGGGAGCATTATGAATACCTCTTCCGTCAGACCTTGGACAAGAAAACCATTATCTTTACCAACAGCCGGGAGGAAACGGAGCTTGTCATGGCCAATCTGCGGCAGATTGCCTTGAAATACAAGGCTCCCGACGTCTACCGGGTTCATCACGGAAACGTGTCGGCATTGCTGCGGGAAAATACCGAAGACGAAATGAAGTCCGAGGACGAAAAAATCGTCACCGGTGCCACCGTGACCTTGGAGCTTGGCATCGATATCGGTTCTCTGGACCAAGCCGTGCAGATCGGTGCGCCCCTGAACGTCTCCAGCTTCGCCCAGCGTCTGGGCCGCTGCGGCCGCAGGGGACAGGTGCCCCAGCTGCTTTTTACCTTTGTGGAAAGCCTGAAAATCAATTCCTCCGATATGTTAGGCCCCATCAACTGGAATTATATCCGAACCATCGCCATTATTGAGCTTTACCTCAAGGAACATTGGCTGGAACCCATACCGCCCCTGTACCATGCTTATAACCTCCTCTACCACCAGACCATGAGCAGCCTGAAAAGCAATGGGGAAATGTCCCCCGCCATGCTGGCCCAGTCCGTTTTAAGCTTGGGATGCTTTCGGAAAATCTCTCAGGAAGATTATAAGCTGCTGCTGAATCATTTGATTCAGATCGAACAGTTAGAATCCACGGAGCACGGCGGGCTGATTATAGGACGGGCCGGGGAAAAAATCGTAAACAGCCACAAGTTCCTGACGGTTTTTCTGGCCCCGGAATATTTTCTGGTAAAGGACGAAAACCGCACCATCGGCACCGTTGACAAGGTCTATCCCGTGGGCGTGCGTTTTTCACTGGCGGGAATCTCTTGGGAAACCGTTGACATCAACGAAAAGGCCAAGGTAATTTTCGTCAAGAAGGTGCCGGGAATCTCCGTTGTGGACTGGGATGTGGATTTTCAGGCGGAACTGCACACGGTGCTTGTGAGAAAAATCCGCAGCGTGCTGCAAAACGGCGATACTTATCCCTATTTAAGCGAAAGATGCCGGGAACGTTTGGGCGAAATCCGCTATATCGCACAGGGCAGCGGTATCTTGGACAATCTTGTCACACCGCTCTCCGATAAGAAATATGCGGTTTTCCCGTGGGTGGGCACAAGACAGCTTATGACCCTCCACTATGCCCTGCTGCAGCGGAAAATCAAGAACAAAATCCCTTGGGTGATCAGCGTGTATCTGGAAGTCATCTTTGAGGGCGGAAAGGAAGAGCTGGAGCATATCATTATGGACATTCTGGCCTCGGATTTGGATTTGTACGGCCTGCCGCTGCCTGACAAAATTCAGGTTTTGGGGAAGTATAACGAATTCATCCCCCCTATGCTTCTGCGGAAACAGTTTATTGAGGATTATTTGGATTTTGAGGGGCTGAAAAGGGATATGGCTTGAGGGATGTTGGTAAGACATGAGCAAAATAAAACAATTTTTTAATAACTCTCGAAAGGAATCTAAAACTTTGAATGAAAGAAAACTGGAAGAACTTATGAAGCAGGATATCGAATCCATATTTACCATTATATTAAAAGAACATAATTATACCCTTCCCATTAGTTCCAAATCTCGAATCGGTGCGGAAATCAGCGATTATCTTGAAGATTATTTCGTTGAATACCTAACTCAACACACACATAAAAGAATTTATAATCCAAACAGCGCTCCTAAAGGCTCTACAAAAAATTCTTATGACTTTTGTTTTCATTACAAATACGAAAATTTTGATGATCTTATCTGGGGAGATATCAAAGCCGCTAAAATTTCGTACACTAACAGCAATCCTGACTTGGGCACTCCTGAAAAAATAATTAAATTTATTATGGACGGACATTTTTATCTTATGTTTGTCTTTTTAAAATATGACACGGCGAAAAATAATCAAACAATATTTCTGCCTTTTGAAGATGGCCAATATGTGCATTGTCAATTTTTAAAAGACATCCATCATTCCATAAGAATAAACCCTGAACCCCAATTCCAAGTCAATATCCATGAACCTGAAGAGTACCGTACCCGCGATGAATTTCTTGAATTATTCTATACCAAATACAAAGAATCCATTGAGCGCAACATATCAAAACAGGAAAAAAAGAAAGCTGAATTAGACGATAGATTCGCCTCCATGAAAGAACATCTCAAAACTTATAACGACAAAATGAATCATTCTATTCTATAACATAGAAGCGGGCACCGGATGATAAATACCCTGCCCGCTTTATGTATTATGCCATTAAATATTCCGTAATAAACTCTCTTTCCTTTTCATCAATATTATAAATCGTGTATACCAGCAAATTTAATTCCTGATATAATTTCTGATCCAGCGGATTTAACAGCAGTTTTTCAACCACTTTGATAATTGCATCATAATAATTATCATCCACATGAATTCTTATATTTTTCAAATCCGAAATTTTAATTTGTGGTGTTTTACCTTTTTCAGCTCTAATTATTTTGTTAATACGACAATAAAATGTAATCAAATCACTGTTGAGCAGTCCGCAGGTATACTTGAGCATATCAATACTTTCTTCTGTATTTTCTTTTGTAGTCAATATATAAATACTGTTATTTGCAGCATATGGTTCGCTGCAAAAAGTCGCTATAATTTCTGCTGCACTCTGCCGTATAAAAATCTTCGGAGCCAAATATGCGTCTTTATCCCCAAGCGTCACTCTCTTTTTGTTCTTGACTCCCAATGCCTCCAGTTCCTTTTTGAACTCATCTGATAATTTAAGCTGCAGCTCATAATCATACTTGATATATCTATCGGGGGTTGGCGTAAAAAATTTTCCTCTTAACCCCTTTGAACCTTCTATATAAGGAAATGTGATGCATTTCTTTTCCACATTTGGATCTACAATAAATTCTTCCGTTTTTCCTGTGAGCGCACAGCAAGTTCTTAAAGACTTCTGAGGAAAAAATTTTTCCAAACCATCATATTTAACTATTTTCAAATTAATTTCCTGCTCCACCAAATCCAACGGAGCACTAAATTTGTAATTATTTTCAGAATTATCCCATGTAGATTGACTTACAAATTTTACTTCCTGTGTTTCAAAATTTATTAATTTGATTTCTTTATTTTTTAATTGAAAATTTGTTATATCAATTATAAGCTGCCCGCTGGATACTCCCTTAAATTCCTGCAGCCCTGTTGTCAGCGAATTAATATAATAATTTTCTACAATATATTTGCGCATATCAATAAATGCCGTTTCAAAAAAAGCTATGTCCTGAATAAAACACAAACGGCCTCCGTTTTTTAACACTTTCAATCCGTTTTCAATAAAAAACATGGATATATTAAATTTATTATTTCCTGTTTTATTCTGAACAAAATCAAAAGTATTAAAGTAAGCTCTCTTCTCCTCCGTCATATTCCTGCTCCTTTTCCCATACATCGTAACAAAAGGAGGATTTCCTATCACCAGCGAATATTCCTTTAGAAATATATTTTTCTTCGTAAAATCAAAGGATGTAATTTTCAAAGGCTTCATAACATATTTAGGATTTTCTTTCCGTGCATTAATTATGAATGGCATCAATACCGCCAATACATTTACTTCTGTTATTACCACCGCATTACAATCATAATCATTTGCATGTATATTTTCACATATATAATCTAAAATATCTTGATCACAAATATTTTTTCTATGTAATTCTAAAATAACCTTTTCTATTATTTTAACAACAAAAAGGCCCGAGCCGCAGGATGGTTCCAATATTTTTCCAGAAAGTACATCCACCGAATTAATCATCATTTCAATCACTGTATTCTGCCTTGTATAAAATTGCCCCATATCTTTTTTCAGCTTAACAGGAACAAGCGATTCATATAATACACCCAAATAGTCAAATATATCACCAGCTTTATACGATGTGCCTGCCATCCCATATTCATTAAAAATATATGGATACACTTCAAACAATTCTGTCTCATCTGCCTCCATACTATTTTTAAAATAAGAATTCAAATAAGACAAGGCATTCCCTATAAACTCTTTTATTTCCGGCATTAATTCAACCATATCTATCAACTCCTATTTTTTAACGCACTTAAACTGATCCCTCTTCCGCTTTATTATAATCCCCATGTAAAGCAAAATCTTTCAAAACAAACCGTCCTGTCCTTTTGACAATCTAAAGCGCGGAAAAAACAAAATTATCATATAAAAATTATTCCGTAATCATACTAACACAATCCTTTTGGCTTTTCAAGTAATTCTGTTTTTACGACACAGGCCGAAGGGCCCCCCGCTCCCTCCGGCCTGCTGCCTTGAAAAACTCATACAATCGTCAAAATCTCCGAAAATCCCGTCACCTCAAAAATCTCCATAATGGTATCGTTCACATTTGCCACCGTCATGCGCCCCTGCCTGTTCATGGTTTTCTGAGCGCCCAGAAGAACCCTCAGCCCCGCCGACGACAGATACTCTAATTCCGCCATATCGATAGTCAGCTCTTCTATGTCGTCCAAATGATTCTTCAGTACGGCCTCCAGCTCCGGCGCAGTGCTGGTATCCATTCTTCCCTCCAGCGCCACATTTAATTTTTTTCCGTTTAACGTTTTGTTAATTTTCATATTTTCCTCCTGTCTTTCCTGCCGCCTCTTCCAAGGCTGGCTTTAAGCTCCGCGCTTGGCTCATTGCCCGCAGGAACTAAACCGTTCTATCAGATATGCTTCTTGATTTTAAGAATATTCTGCCCCTTCCGATACTCATAAGTAATCTCATCCATGCTCTTTTTTACCATATAAATCCCCAATCCGCCAATCTGACGCTCATCAGCGGACAGCGAGACGTCCGGATCCCTATTGGCCAAGGGATCATAGGGGGCGCCATTGTCAATAAAGGTGATGAGCACCGCCAAAGGCTCCTCCGTCACCTCAACCCGCACCGTCGCCGCACCAATCTCGGGATGATACGCATAATGGGCAATATTGCCAAAAAGCTCGTCAATGGCAATATCTATCTGCATTTGAGCCTTCATAGGGCAATCCAAGGCCGCCAGCTGTTCATCCACAAATTCCGTAACCGTCTGAATATTTTCGATTACCGCATTCACCGTCAATTCTTTCATATCGATACCTCCCCTCCATTCCGGACGGCGGCCTGTTTCCTCCTCCGCCTCGTCGAACCTTTCGCGCCGGGTTCCGCTCGTCCTTTTTCTGCCCGACCCGCCGCGGCGAATCTCATGCCCCGATTCCCGCTCATCCTTTTTCCGCCCGCTCCGCCGCGGCGGAACCTCCCGCTTCCGGCGGCGCGCTGTTTTTCCCTCTGTATTCCATGCAGATCATGGTGATATCGTCAAACTGAGGCGCGTTTCCCACAAACTTGTCAATATCCTGCTTTACCGTGGGCAGAATCTCTCCCGGGGACTTCCCGCTGCATTCCCCTAAAATCTTTTCCAGTCTATCCATGCCGTACAGCTCATTTTTGCTATTGACGGCCTCCGTGACGCCGTCCGTGTACTGGAACAGTTTGTCGCCCGGCTCCAGAAGAAAGCTCCCTGCGCGATAACGCATATCTTCCATGCCCGCAAGCACAAATCCCGGCGCAAGCCTATGGCTTTCAAATACCCCTCCTTTTCTACAGATAAAGGGGAGCTCATGTCCGGCATTGACAAACTTCACTTCTCCCGTCTCCAAATCCAGAACCCCCTCAAAAGCGGTAATAAACATGCCCTCGCTGTTGGCCTCACAGAGCAGATTGTTCACCTGTGAGAACACCTGCCCCAGATCCTGTCCGGGCTGGGTATGGTCCTTGATCAAAGTCTTGCCGATAACCATAAACAGCGCCGCCGGAACGCCCTTGCCGGATACGTCCGCAATGACCATGGCCAGATGGCTCTCATCCACCATAAAAAAGTCGTAAAAATCCCCTCCCACTTCCTTCGCCGGATTCATATCCGCAAAAATATCAAATTCTTCCCGCTCCGGAAACGCAGGAAAGATACAGGGCAGCATGGACTGCTGGATATTCGTGGCCACATTCAGCTCCGCCGCGTTTTTCATGGCGGCCGCACTCTGATTGATCGAATAAAATATCATCCAGAACTCCACCATGAAAATGACGCAGATTGTCAGATACAACGGAAAGAACCAGCCGTGCGCCGGCGTGATGCCGTTGCTGTTGGTAAAAAGGTTAATCACATAAAATCCCACCACCGACACCCCAAGCGCCGGAATGAACAGAATCATATTCCCTTCCACGGACTCAATGGTGGTGTGAACATACTTTTTTAGGAAACGAGCGTATACTATGACAATCACCACATATACCACAAGCTTTAGGGCAATAAAGAACAAAATATTGGGCGTCTCATAGGGGCTTTCCCGAATCAGCCCCAATTTCGGCGCAAGCAGGGAATCCGTGGTCCCGCACAGCATAAAGGTGGACACGTTTCCAATCAGACAGCCCATCAAAGCCGCCGCCAGCTTTTCGGACCAAGTGCCCTTATATAGAAACTGGCTCACAATGCATACCATTGCGGAAAGCCCCAGAATTCCCACCGTATCATTATACAGGTTCATCCAATAGCTGAGAAACGCGACGCCATACGCCGCAGCCGCCGCGGCGCTCCAGACCGCCGCTCTTATCGTTCCCCGATACTTTGGCACCAGCGTAATCCCGGCCAGCACCGCCGCAAATGCCGACGCCAGAAAAACCGCAAAACTCCATAAGGCAGTCGTAATCATTTTCTTACCACCCCTTTCCCTTTGATAATATCAACCATGACGGCCTGCTTTACCCGTCTATTCGCTCAGCCTGCCCTCGGTTATATTCCATGCTCTCACATATTCATTCCTTCCAGCGCCGACAGATATTTTTCCAGATACTCTTCCGTCAACGGCCGCCATGCTTCCCCGGCCAAGTCAAGCAGGTCTTCCGTCACCTTCTGCACCACGGGAATTTCCTGACAGGTTCCTTCGGGATTTTCCGTGAGCAGTCCCTCCACCAGAGCGCGCCCTTCCTTTGTCCGCTTCATTTCCTGAAAACGTTTTCCGAACTCCTCTTCGCTCACCACATCAATTTTGTACCCCTTCTTTTCAAGAATGCGGAACAAGCTTTCAAACGGCGCTTCCTCCGGAGGGTACACATGAAACACCGGAAAGCGGGCGTCCGTCTTGGCAAGGGTGAGTATCATATGCGCCGTTTCATCCACGGGAGAAAAATTAACGCTGGCATGATATACCGAGTCGGGCACGGCCCCCATTTTAATATAGGAGAACAATTTACGGGTAAATCCGTTGGACTTCAAATTCATCTGGAACTCTCCGTCCCTGCTGCGGCCTTGAAGATTTCCCACACGCATGATTTTAACACCAATCCCTCTATCAACCGCCGCCCGAAGCAGTTCATATTCAGCCATATATTTGGAATAAATATACTGATTGTAAAATTTCTGCCCAATGTAAAAATTTCTCTCGGAAAATTCTTTTTCCTCTCCCCCGGCGTCGTCCATTCCGCCCACGCTGATGGTGGAAATCTGGCAGAACAGCGCCTTCTGCGCCGCCGCATAGTCAATCAGGTTCTTTACGCCGTTTCTGTTTACATTCTCCAAGGCGTCTCCGTAAGCGTAATGGGCCACATTTGCCGCGGAATTAATGATGGTATCAATTTGTCCCATAAAGGCCTGCGCGAAAACATGGGAATCCGTAATATCCCCTTCCACCACTTCCCACTTTTCCCCATAGACGTCTGAGAAATCCGTCTCCGCGTAGTAAAACAGTGAGTTCTGCATCCGCTTTTGGGCGGTGAGCCGTCCCTTCGGCCTTACAAGGCAGTATACCTTCCGGCAAATATTGGGATCCCGCAGCAATTCTATTAAAATATGTATTCCCAGATACCCTGTTGCCCCCGTGAGAAGTACGTTCCCCAAATGCTCCCTTCTGCCAATTTTTCCGTCGAATGCCTGCGGAATATTTCCTCTCAGATAATCGTCGATCCCGCTGTAATCCATGTGAGCAATGGAATAAGGATTCTGTTCCTCCACATTTCCGCCGATTTTTTCCGCCAGAAGCGCAGGGGTGGGATAACGGAACAGACTTTCATAATCCAGCTGTCCGGTCTCCCATTCCAGCTCTTTTTCAAGTGCCGCAATCAACTCAACCGCACTGAGGGAATCGCCTCCAAGCTCAAAGAAATTGTCCTGCGTTCCTATCCGTTCCACGCCCAGCACATCGGAAAAAGCATTGCAAATCACTTTTTCCGTCTTGGAGGCAGGCGCCGTATAACTGCGGGCATACTCCACTTCTATTTCCTTCAGCGCCTTTAGATCCGTCTTCCCGCCCGGCGTCTGGGGCATTTCCTGCAGCTGCGCCAGCACCTCCGGCACCATGTAGGAGGTCAGGCGTTTCTTCATAAATGCCCGAAGCTCTTCCTTTTCCACCCTGCCCTCCTTGGCCGCGGTATAAAATCCCGCCAGATGCTCCCCCCTCTCTGTTTTCCGCACGATACAGGCCGCCTGCAGCACGCCCGGACAAGCGCCCATGACCTTCTCTATCTCGGACAGCTCGATTCTCAATCCCCGCAGCTTAATCTGGCGGTCGTTTCTCCCTTGGTAAATCAGTCTGCCCTCCGAGTCAAAATGTCCCAAATCACCGGTTCTGTACAGCCGCTTCCCTTCCCATAGAATAAATTTATCCTCTGTTTCCTCGGCTCTGTTCTTATATCCGATGCCAACCCCGTGCCCATAAACGCAGATTTCACCTGCGGCTCCATAAGGCACCGGCTTTCTGTCCCCATTTAAGAGCACGATTCCCGTGTTCCCAATGGGCCTGCCGATGGACCTGCTGTCCCCCGCCTCCGTTATCGCTGCCCAATGGTGGTTTCGGTGGGACCGTAGCCATTGTATACACGAATTTGATAATGATTTGTCAATTCTTTTACAAGACTTTCCGGCAGCTGTTCCCCCGCTAGGAGCATGGACTTCACATGGCATGACAACGCCTCCGCAAAGCGGGGATTTTCCAGATAGGAAACCACTCTGGAAGGAGTGCAGTGCAGAATATCCGCGCCGTGACGCAGGATATGCTCCGCCAGCTCCCCCGCGTCCAGCATGGCTTTTTCGTTTCCAAGCTCCACAAACAATCCGTTAAACAGGGGCACAAATATCTCAAAGAGAGAAATATCAAAGCATATGGAGCCGATTGCGGTAATTCCTCTGCCGCTGCGCGTCACATCCCGATTAAAAGGATTGTTATCCGGATGTACGATATTAGCGATTCCTTTATGGGAAAGCATGACCCCTTTGGGCCTGCCGGTGGTGCCGGAGGTGTAGATAAGATAGGCCGTCTGCTCCTGACTGACCGGGGGCAGCTTTGGCCGACGGCTGTCTGCCTGACTGTCCTGCGCCTTTGGGGTATCTTCCTGACTGCCCTGCGCCTGACCGGTATCTGCCTGACTGTCCTGCGCCCGCCCGCTTCCGATAACGTCCTGCCCCTGCCGCCCGGCGGCAAGGATCTGCTTCCAGCACTCCGCTCCTTTGAACAGCTCATCCACATCCAGATACTCCCGTCCGGCAGCTTCCCCCGCCTCCTTTGAGGAAATCAAATATTTCGCCCCGCTGTCGTTTAAAATATATTGTATCCTGTCCCGAGGATATTTCGGGTCTATGGGCACAAACGCCGCCCCCGTCTTGGAAATTCCAAGAAGCACGGGAATCAGACGGATATCCCTCTTCAGCAGAAAAGCCACAATATCGCCGCTCCCGACACCTCTGTCCAAGAGCCTTGCAGCAGCCGCATCGGATAACATATCCAGCTGCTCAAAGCTGCAGCTATATTCCCCGGCATACAGCGCCGGGCGACGGCCGTACTTTTCCACAGCCTTCCGGAACAGAGAGGGAATCGTCGCATTCCCGTCAATTTCTATCTCCTTTCCCCGGATTTCCAGCAGATGCTCTTTTTCCCGCCGTCCGACGCTCGGAATATCGCATACTCTGGCGTCGGATAAACCATACTCCAGAATATTTCCTATGGCCTCCGCGAAATACTCCGCCTTTTCCTTGTCATACACCCCTTTTCGCAGGTCAAACACATAGGTAAGCCTTCCGTCCTTTTTGAAAATATTCCATCGGAAATGATTGTTGATTCCTCCCGACACACTGTAATCCAAGGTGTATTCAGGTGAGGATTTCGACGCCTTTGTATCGCAGGAAGCTTTCCCTTCTCCGGGAATTTCCTGTCCGTCGGCCCCCTTTACTTCATAGGAATAGAAATTAAAGGCATATTCCGAAAGGCTCCCGGCGGTGAATCCCTCCTCCTTCAGCACCTTCATCATACTTTCAAAGCCGCCGCTTTTATGCGCGGAGGCAAGCCGGGCGTTTTCCTGTACCCTGCGGCAGACGTCCCCGAAGCTGTCCGTCTGCTCCACATGCACGCGCACCGGAACGGGCAGAGTATAACAGCCCAAGGTCTGCAGCTCCTCCTGCCTGCGGTTTAACCGGGCCATGAAAAATACCCCGTCTTTTTTCCCGGAAGCCTGCGCGAGATAGATTCCGTAAGCCGCCGCCAGCACATAGGGCACGGTAACGTGATTTTCCTCCCCAAACCGCTGAAGCTTTCCGTTCAGCGCCTCCTCCGTGGAATAATCGACGCTTATCTTTTCTGCGTCCTGTCCCGTGCCGAAAAATAGGGAAGGTTCAAAATCCGCACCTTTAAAGTATTCCCGCCAGAAGCGGTCGTTTTCTTCCACATCTGATTTCTCATTTATTTCCGCATCCTGCTCTGCATCTTCTTCCGCGCTTTGTCCCGAATCTTCTTCCACATTTACTTCAGCGGCTTTTCTCCCGCAGCCCTCTTTTCCCCGCGGCCCCGCATCCCGGCTATTCTCCTGCGGCTGACAATCTTCCCTTTCCTCCATGGCCTCTTCCTCCATGTGGGAAAAGAAAACGGACTTTTGCAGTTTTCTGCCCATAAGCGCATCCAAGGCTCTCTGGGCAAAAAGACTCATGCCGTATCCGTCCATGATGACGTGATGAAAACGCACGTAAAGAATCGCGCCCCCTTCCCGCAAGGGCAGAACCTCCGCCCCGTACAGCTCCTCCGGGAAGGCCAAGGGCATACGGTCCCTGCGTTCCATATAGGCCGCCGCCTCTTCCTTTGTCATCTCTTCCCCGAGCACGCAGGGCCTGATTTCCCTTTCATCGGGCACTAAATACGCTTTGTCCCCTTCCACATACAGAGCCGCCCTAAAAATGTCCGCGCTTTCCAATACCTGCCCGGCCGCTTCCATTACCTGTTCCGCCGAAAAATCCGCAAGCCCCAGCTTCACGGATATTACAGGAAGCGCATATTTCCCATAAACGCGCTCGCTGTTAAACATTTCCTTCTGCGCCTGATTTAGCTTCACTCTCATTCTTATCTCCCTGATTTATTTCCCTGATGGCTTATAATTTTATATCCTTAATGCTTCCGCTCCTCATTTTCTGCCGCTTTTTTATGGATTTTTTAGCTTTTGTGAAACGTCCTGCCGTCCCATTCTAAGTGCAAGCATTGTGATATCGTCAAACTGCGGAGCCTCCCCCACAAACTTGTCAATATCCCTTTTCAGTCTGTCACAGCACTCCTTGGGCCCGTCGCCGGCGCCCGGTTCATTCAGCGCCGCCAGCATACGCTCCGTCCCGTAAAGCGCCTGCTGCTTATCCGCAGCCTCCGCAGCGCCGTCCGTATAAACCAGCAGAACATCCCCTTCCTTCAGCTGCAATTCATATTCCCGATATCTCACGTTTTCCATTCCCGCCGCCACAAATCCATGCACATCCTTCAACAGCTCAAAGGCTTCCCCTTTTTTCTTGAGAACCGGATACTCATGCCCCGCGTTCACCGCAGTCAGTCTGCCTGTGGAAATCTCAAGAATTCCCAGCCACACCGTTACAAACATCTGAGCCTCATTATTTTCGCAGAGCAGATTGTTTACCGTCTCCATCACATTTCCGGGAGAATCCCCTGTCTGGGCCTGATTTTTAATCAGAGTCTTAGCCGTCACCATAAACAAAGCCGCCGGAATCCCTTTGCCGGACACATCCGCAATTACCAGAGCGAGATGATTCTCATCCACTAAGAAGAAATCATAAAAATCTCCTCCTACCTCTCTGGCAGGATGCATGAAGCCGTAAATCTCAAATTCCTCCCTCTCCGGAAAAGCCGGAAAGATGCGCGGAAGCATGGACGTCTGTATGAGGGTGGCCGCATTCAATTCCATTCGGATGCTTTCCCGCTCTTTGCTGATTTCCTCCTGCTTTTCCAAAAGCCTGTGAGTGCGTTTGGAAAGCGTCACCCCAATCAGATATACTACCAGAAGTATCACCGCCCGGGGCACATAGTAAAAGTGAAACGTCCTTATCAGGATATTATCCCCAGCCGCCGCCTGCTGCCGGATGTACTCCGCCCGCATGGCAGCGCCGTAAAGCACCTGACTGCTGCGCATCATATTGGCGTCCCAGACTCCGAAAAACAGCCCCGCATAAAAAGACACAAGCATACATAGAAGCACACCCCCAAGGGTAAAGCGCGTAAAACGAGGCGAGTAGAAATGACAGGACAACAAAAGGGGACAGGCCCACGCCAAAATCAGCTGCAGCGTAAGAATCGATGCCATACAGCCGATACCCATGAGAAAGCATCCCATGATAAGATACTTCAAATACTCCTTTTTCCCCTTCCATACCGACACCAGATAGGTGGGAAATAGAAAAAACAGGATTCCCACGGGCATGGCGATATTCATCATTACTTTATCCACAATAAAGAAGCCCAAAAGATTCAGAATCCACATGAATACCGAGATTGCCGCCGCAAACCGCAGGCAGAACGCCGCATACCTGTCGGCATGTTCCTCATTATCTAAAAATAAATTCTCCTGCATATTTCTCACTCAATATGAAGCATTCCGGAAAAGCCGGTCATATCGAATACCTCCATAATGGCCGGCTTGACATGGATAAGCCTCATCTCCCTGCTCATGGCGTTGCATTTTTTCTGAAGCATCAAAAGCACACGCAGTCCTGCGGAGCTTACAAAAGAAATTTTGTCAAAATCCAGCGTAAGATTCTCAAATTCATCCGCCATGGGCAGAAGCGCCTCCTGCGCTTCGGGCGCCGTCATCGTATCGATTCTTCCTTCCAGAAATAACACCGCGCCGTCTCCCTGCTTCATTAACTTAACTGTCATTCCCATACCTCCCTGTCCGCCCTCTGACGAACCTGCAATCACAAATAGCAGCAAACTTTCAAAATTATTGTAGCAAAGCCGGGAATGGGAATACAGTGCCGTATTTGACTGAAATAGGTTATTTTTGACTGGCGCCGCGGCCAAGGAACGCCCTTATGTCTTCTCTGCAAAAATGACTGCTTTGGAACAAATTTGAACATTGAAAGGCAATATGCGCAATTATATAATGATTTTAAAGCACCTCACAATACTTTTTACGGAAAGGAGACATCACTATGTATGTATTATTAGCCTCAAATCCCTTTGAACAGATGATGAAGCCCATCGTTGAACTGCTGAATATGGCCATTAACCCCATTCTCACTCTGGTAGGAGCCATCGGCGCCATCTACTGTATTTTTCTGGGAATCAAGCTTGCCAAGGCCGAGGAACCCCAAGACAGAGAAAAGGCAAAGGGCGCGCTCAAAAATGCAATCATCGGTTTCGTACTTATCTTTGTGCTGATGCTTGCCCTGAAACTGGGACTTCCCGCAATGCAGGCATGGATGAACAGCTCGAACTGACGCGCCGTTCACAGAACCCAAGGAGGGTAACGTATGACAGATTCCAATGCATATTACAATCTGGTTCTTCCCATACTGAACCTTGTAAACGGCTATACCGGCACGCTTCTGCTTATTGTCAGCTCCCTTGGCGCCATCCAGTGCATCTTCTTAAGCATCCGCTACGCGAAGGCTCAGGATGCGGATGAAATGGAACACGCAAAGAGAAGTCTCAAAGAATTTATCATCGGATTCTTACTTATATTTATTTTAATTGTGGCTATGCGCACAGGAATGCCGGGCTTGTGCAAATGGATGACGGAAAACGCCAAGGTATCCGTCTACTGAAATTTGTTCTTCCTTGAATAGCGTGCCGGGCTTCCAGCGATACACTTCGCCGGAACGCCCGTGTACATTTACATTTGGACCGGGGAAAATTATCTCCCTGCTCTCCGCGCCGCACGCATGCTGTATCAACGGCATACTTCCATATGCGGACTGCGCATAAAAAAGACGGAAAGTTCTGTCACGAACTTTCCGTCTCTGCTTTTAAACAAAAGAATTACAACACATGAGCTTCTCCCTTTTACGGACTGACCAGACCTCCAAGGGAAAAGGGCACATTGTTGACCAGAAGTTTTATTTTATTATATTCAGAACCTTCCAGCTTTTCAAGCAATTCGTAATATTCCTTCCTGTATGACTCGGCATGATAGCAATAATTATACGCCAAATCAAACAGATTATATCTCTTATCAGAACCGTAAAAAACCGCGTCTATTTCCTGACATAAACCGTCCGCTTCCAACGCCGCATTGATTAGAAAGCTCTCATAATCATCAATGACGGAAACATCCGCGTTTTTGACGAGGCAGTCAATGGCTGCGGCCGCCTTTTGGTTATAAGAAAACCAAAGAAAGGAACCGCCCGCCAGATAAACTACAAGAAAGGCCGCCAAATAAATTATCGCTTCTTTTTTCACCTCAATTTTCTCTTCTATGCACAATATGGACCATAGGACTAAGACAAACGACAATACCGCCGCGGTGAGGGACAGACGGCTTCCGCGCAGATACATAAAGGAATAAAACAAATAAGAGGCAATAATGATAGGAACGGTACATACATACTGCCAAAGCTTTGGCTCCGATTTCTTCAGATAACGGACAAACAAAAATATTACCAGCAGCATGGGGATAACGGACCAGACAATCGCATTCTGGAAGGAATAGATACAATAATTCAACGCGAAGCCTAACATAATCGAATATAATATATGCAATACCCTGTCAACAATTATTTTCATGCCTAAACCCTCCTTTTATCCAAAGACAGCGTCAACTTTATCTACCCAGAATCGGCTCAAGGCCGGGCTGAAAGTCCGTTAACTTCAGCCTTGACGGGGTTTTTGTAAGCAAAATACTTTTATGTCATATTTACAATTCAAGCATGACATCGATGGCCATTCGGCCGTTTCCCGCCATAAATATGGATTTATTATAGCATAAAGAAATTAAATTGTCCAACGGCTTTTAAAAGCCTTTCGCCGTCAAGCTTCAGTATGCCGACGCAGACTGCGCGCAGACGCTTCGCTTTCTGCCCGTATCGCCGCTTAAAAAAAGCTGCTCAATTTTGCAGTTTTGGAAAAGAAAACTTTCCGAAATCTGATATAATAAAACAGAAACACAAAACAGAAAAGCCCCAAGGAGCAAAGGCGGTGATTACTTGCTGTCGGACGACATACTCGATTACATTGAAAACAACCTGAAAAGAGATTTAACCCTTGTGGAGCTGAGCCGGAAATATCACTATTCCCCCAGACAGCTCTACTATCGCCTGCACGCGATGACCGGCATGCCGATTATGACATATATCAGGAAGCGCAAGCTTGTGAATGCCGCCCGGGAAATCGCCTTGGGGCGCAAAATCTATGATGTGGCCGCAGATTATGGATTCGACACACAGGCCGGATTTTACAAAGCCTTTCTACAGTGTATCGGATGCACCCCCAGCGAATTCCAAAACCACCAAAGGCTGCACAGCCAGAAAAAAATCAGCAGAAAACTTCAATTAATTCAGGAGGAATTACAGGAAATGGCAAAGGACAATACCAAAATATCGGAAATGAGCGAAATCATTATCAGAAAAGTACGGCAAACCGACGCTAAAAGCCTCTGGGAAAATATTTTCTCAGGAAACACTTTGGAGGAAACCGAGGAGCGTGTCAGGAAAAACATTGCCCAAATGGATTGCGGAAGCTGTATCGCTCTGGTGGCGGCAGTGGGCGAAAATATTATCGCAGCTGCCCTTGCCGCCAGATCACAGCACATTCTCTCCTCCAATCGCTGGGAGCTTGCGGACGTAGTGGTCAACCCCGCTTTCCAAAGGCAGGGGCTGGGGAAAAAAATATGTCTGGAATGCTTCCGTCATGCCAAAGACATGGGATGCGATTACGTCATTACCTCCTGCCGCAGCAACGGAACGGAAGCCTTTGACAAGGCTCTCGGCATGGAGCTGTGCGGCAGGATACCTAACGGCATTCTGGAGCCATGGGGCAGCCGGAACACATACGATGAACTGATTTTTTACAAACGCTTATAACATTACAGCCTCTTTGCGGCCGACGGCATATCACAAGTCACGTTTCCGTCAATGCCCCCTTGCAGGACTCTTCGGCGCCTGCTTTGGGGCCGCTTTTTTCTTTGACTGCGCCTCCTTTGCCTTCTGAAGCGCCTCGCGCTCCTTGTCCCTCTGCTTTCGAGCGTCCTTGGCCGCATTCTCGCCAACAATTTCCCGAATCCTTTCGTCCTTTTTCTCCCGTTTCTGATTATATTTCACATCAATGCCAAACTCCGCGGTCAACTTTGCAGCATCCACCGATACCTTCATGGACCTGCCCAGCTCTCCGGTCAAAGCCTTATTTGCCAATACCTGAATATACTCCGGCTTCGTCGCGGCCGTGTTGGAGAAATTATTGAAGCTTTCATTGTTGGCTATCACAGCCGACATGCATCCCATCTCCATGATCCCAAACAATTCCATCTGCGGTTTTCCCGGATTCGCCGCCCTCTTCTCAGCCATAATATTTTTCATCGCTTCAAAGCAGGCAATATTCATCATATCCCCATGGACGTTAGTACCGAAATGAACTCTGCTTTGCAGACTGTTCTGAGCGCCATTCAGATAAAGCGCCAGACCCTTGCCCAAATTGTCAAGCTTCTCCAGCTCTTCTTTTCCCTTCCCGGGATTTGCCGCTTCCGCCGCCTGCAGCATCTCCTCACTTATAGATCCCCTCCTCATTTCCTGTCTCACATCCATCAAAGCCTTGGCCGCGGCAAACAAAGGCTTGCCCTTATCGGAAAAAAGCTCTTTCTCATTTGTATAATCAATACCGGAAGCAATTCTATCAAATTCCTTCGCCAAAGCATTTCCTCCGCGCAAAAACACATCGGCCTCCCACTTCTTATCTCCGGCGCTCATCCTCTCTATCACTTCTTTTCCAACGGCATTTCTTTGCTCCGTCAGCTTATCGGGATCCAGCACATCCTCCAAGGAATATCCCTTATTCACCATGGCGCAGATTGCCATGGTGGGAAAAATGGAACGACCGGCGCTGAACCCTCCCGGCACTTTCGTGGGCAGAGGACCGTTTTCCTTCATCCACTCCCCGAAAAACAGACCCTTCATCTTGTTCCCCGACAGCCTATTCGCCTCAATTCTACTCTGGGCATTCCGAACCTGCACCCGCTCCCTTGCGTCCATGGTCTGCTGGTAATCTACCGCCTTGGCCGCTTTCTCCTTATAATAGCCATGCCTTGCAAAATGCCTCTCCCATGCGTTTAAGGTCACTTTCTCCAGAGGCGACGGCTCATAGCCCGTCTTGGTAATGCCAATGGGCTCCTTGGGAAGCCGCCCTTCCTTATCAGGCACAAAGGCCTCCACACGCTTTCCGGCCATCAGGCCCGCGGATACAATCTCTCCCGTCATCCGCTTCAGGTTCTGCTCATACCATTTCTTCTGACTCACATTGCTGCCAATGGTTCCATCCCCTATGCCCTGCCGGTACTTTTCTTCCATAACTTCACTTACGGTTTTCCCACCTACGATAATCAAATCGCCCCTGTTCACGATTCCTTCTGTGGCGTTCTCCACTTGAGCAAACAGGGGGGATATATATCTGTCCGCGGTGGCTTCCACATACTTTTCCATATAATGCTCCGCAGCTTCCGCACTGGGGGCGTCCTTCGGCACATTCCTAGACCTTTTTCCCCAGTTTTCAGGATTACAGTACTGCAGCTGTTCCATCTTGTGGGAAAAGTCTTGGAATTCCACCTTGATTTCGTCCGGTACGCGGACAGGGGCGTCTCTCAGGGCCTCCAATGTCGGCGTAAAAGGCACCTCCAATTCCTTCGCCGTTTCTATTTCCTCTTTGCTCGGCGGCCGATTGGAAATTCCCACCGCATACTCCATCACGTTCAACAGACGGTCAAACCGCTGAAAGTACATGCTCTTGTCTATCAAACCCTGCCGCTCCTCCAGAAACCAGTCGGAATCCTCCTGAGTAACGGCGCGCTTTGCGGCTCTGGTATTGCACGCTACCTTCTGTGCGGCTTCTCTTACCCTGTCCCATGCTCTTGAAACCTTTTTATCGGGAGAATTCCAGTCATTCACCGTCTGTTCCACATACTTTTGTATTTCCTCGGGACGCGTCTTTGCCGCCGCCTCAATCTTACTGATCCGATCCCTGAAGCCCAAATCCACCTCGCAATAGCTCCCCATGGGATCCATTGCCGGAAATTTCTCACACACATCCTCATCTTCCGGAAAAGCATATCCCCACTTTGACATCATATCAAAACTATCCCGGAAGACATGACGCATTCTGACCTGCTGAACCATATAAGGAGAATAAGCTCCATCAGCGCTTATGTAACCCTGCCTGTTCCCCATGCTCCAGCGGGCGAGCTTTCTGTTTCTATGCAGCCACTCCTTCGTTTCCTTCTCTTCGGGCGTCATCTCGCTCTCATCTTTTTCTTCCTTCGGCTTCCCTTCTTTTTCCCTCTGAGCCTGTTCTTGGCGATATGCTTCCATCCTGTCCAGATCCCTGTCCAAATCCTTCTGTTTTTCCGCTTCCTCTGCCAGTTCTTCCAGATCCCCCTCGGTCTGCTGATAACGATACTTTGCGTACTGTTCAAATAATGTGGGCATAATTTTCCTCCTATCCTAGTCCCGTCTCTGCATTCCAGCGCCCTTGCAGGGGAAGGGTTATTCAGCCGCTTTCGCGTCTGAAAACCCTTCCGGGCGCTTCCATTCCGAGACTGTTTTTTGGTTTATTCCAGTTCCGTCTCTTTTATTCTAGTTCCGTCTCTGCATTCCAGCGCCCTTGCAGGGGAAGGGTTGTTCAGCCGCTTTCGCGTCTGAAAACCCTTCCGGGCGCTTCCATTCCGAGACTGTTTTTTGGTTTATTTTAGTTCTGTTTTTTGAGTTCCGTCTTTTTTATTTTTAGTTCCGTGTCTGGGTTTCGGCGCATACGGCTTTTTTACCTGCGGCCCCTTGACGGTCCTTTGGGGGACTGCTTCTGCGCCTCCTTCTCCTGCTTTTGGGCTTCCTTGGCGGCATTTTTTTCCACCGCCTCCTGAATGCCGTAGCTTCGACTCCCGGCTTTCTGGGCCTGCTTCGTCTCTATCCGGAAGTGAATGCTCCCCTTTGCGGCGTCAAAACCATCCACCTTCATATAGCTTCCAAGTTCTCCGGCCAGAACCGCCTTCCTGACGCCCGCCCCGAAGCCCTTGTCATTGGCCGCTTTATCTGCAACTGCCTGTAAAGCGTCGTTTTGCATCAAAGCCAAGCTCATCGTATAATGCTCCATGGTCCTTCCAAGCTCCGTCACGGATTTCCCGGGATTCGCCGCCCGCCTCTCCCCATACATGCCGCGCAGGTACTCCCACTTGGCTATGGACGCCAAGTCCTTCTTCTCATCGTTTTCCCCGTAATGGCTGCGGGCCTTTACCGCCCCTTTGGCAGCGTCCACATAGGAAGCCACACTGTCCCCCGCTTCAAAGACTTTATCCCACGCCTCCTTTCCTCTGCCCGGCGCCTCGCGCTCCGCCACGGCCAGAACCTCCTGTTTAAAATGATTCATCTCCTGACCCAAATCAAACGTCACCGAGGCTGCAAACACAAAAGGCCGGTTTTTCTCCGAAAACAGCTCCTTTTCATTGGTGATATCAAAGTTTCCCAAGGCATCCAGCTCCCGGTTCAGCGCCTTATGGCCCTCATAGCAGACCTCCGCCGCCCACTCCTTATCCTGCGCCACCAGTCTGTCCATGGTCTCCCTGCAGATCCTGTCTCTCTCCTTCCCCATCTTATTGGGGTCGAGAATGTCCTGAATGTGATACCCCTCCTTTAACATGGCGCAGGCAGCCAGCGTGGTATACGCCCCTCGGGAACCGGAAATTCCGTTTACGGCGCTGTCCGGAAGAGGACCATGATCTTTTACCCAGCCTTGAAAAAAGAACTCCTTCATTCCCATGCTCATGGGCGATCCCATTTGAATCCTTCTTTCCTCATTTCTGGCCTGAATCTTATTTCTCGCCTCCATCACCCTCTCATACTCTGCCGCTTTTGCCGCCTTCTCCTTAAAATAACCATGCTTGGCAAAATGTCTTTCCCATGCGTTCAGCGTCACCTTTTTCAGCGGAGAAGGCTCATAACCCTCCTTTGTGATCTGCACCGGCTCCTTGGGAATCCTTCCGCTCTTATCCGGCACAAAAGCCTCCACACGCTTCCCCGCCATCAATCCCGCCGACACAATATCATTGGTCATCTTAGCCCTATTTTCCTCTATCCAAGAAGAACGGCTTACTCCCTCTCCCAGTTCTCCTTTCTTCCACGCCTCATCAAACCTCTCGTTTATAATATCGGACACCATCCTGCCGTCCACCGTAATCAGCTCGTCACGAGCGATGAGACCATGGGAAGTCCTCTCCGCCCGCTGGAATAAAGGTGAAATCACACGATCCGCCGTAGCAAGAGCATACCGGTCAATCATTCCCTCCAGAGCGTCCTCATTATCCGCATCCTTCGGCAGTCCCCCCGGCCCGCCGTTCCATGTCAGAGGGGAGGCGAAATATTTCTGCTCCACCTGATGATCCAAATTGGCAAATACCATCTTCAGCTTTCCCGGCGCCGTCAAGGCGTCCTCCCGGCACCTCTCCACATCGGGCCTTAGCTCGGCCCCCACATTTTTCATAAACCTGCGCTCCTGAGCGGTGGGTACCCGCTCCGTAAGCCCCGCCGCATATTCCAGCACATGAAAAAACCCGTTCATGCGCTTGATATTCGGGCTGTTGTTCATAAGGCTTAAGGCTTCCTGCTCCAAATACTGAGAACTCTCCGGAGTCGGCGCCATTTTGGCCGCCAGCTGCTGTCTGCGGACCTTTATACTGTCATTGCGCATGCGAGAAAAGCATGTGGCAATATCCCCCGAACTGCCTCCCAGCGCCCGAAGCTGCGTATTCACATAGGTTTGGATTTCCCTAGAACGGCTGGGCAGCGCAGCCTGAAGCTTTGCATATCGGTCCGCAAAGGACATATCCACCTCACTGAACTTCCCCTTGGGATCAATCCCCGGAAACTTCTCCACGATGCCCGGATCCTCCGGAAAATAATTCCTCGCGTTGTCCCATGGCTCAAGATGCTTTTCCGCCCGCTCTAGGGCAATTTTCACCTCCCTTTCCCGCACCGGGAAAAGCTTCTTCACCCCCTCGCTGTTGACCCAGCCATGCTCCCAGCGCTCCAATGACGCGTCCGCAAGAAGCTTTTCCTCCTGCTCTCTGGCATAATTCAACGAACCTTTTTCTTCCTCGGAAAGCTCTTGATGATACTTCCCATACTTTTCATACACACTTGGCATGACCTTTTCCTCCTATTCCAGTACCGTCTCTCCGCTCCCGGGCGCTCCCGGGCGCTTCCGGGCGCTTCCGCTTCGTGACTGTTTTGTCCAGTACCGTCTCTTTGCTCCCGCGCGTTTTTTATTCCAGTGTCGCTTCTGCGTCCATAGAAAAAGGCGGCTTTCAGGCACTTCCTGTCTAAATATCCTGTATCTCTTCACTTGCTATTTTATCAAAGAAAACAGCCGCATAACAGGCACATTCCTGCCGCAATCCTGCTGTTTTTGCTTTATGCCGCCCGGCGGCAGAAGTATGGGCCGGGATACGCGCCCTGTCCGGCGGCTGCGTACCTGTTCGGACAGGCGTTCAAGACGGTCTGCCGAATCTGTGTTCTCAAAATGATTGACAAAATGATTGGACAGGCAAAAAACGAATGGATATAAAAAGACTGTTGTGGAAAATGTTTTTTCAGTGTATACTGTTATCAACAGACGAAGGGAATTTTCATCATAGGCAAAGCAGCAGCCTTTGGTATACTATTTACATGCCCTTGATATGGGGACAGGATTCGGAAGCCGCCCGCAAATAGAAAGGAATCGAGCATCTTGCAGACAAGTACGAGACAGCAGGCACTTATTCAACAAATGAACGTCATAGATGATATATTTTTTCAAAAAATAGCAGAGGATAAAGACGTCTGCGAGGAAATCCTGCGAATTATCCTCCAAAAACCAAAGCTGAAGGTAATTGCGTCACAGACACAGCGTTTTCTCCGCAATATTGGGGCGCATTCCGTGATTCTCGACCTGCTCTGCGAAGATGAAAACGGCGCCCGGATTAACGTGGAGATGCAGACGTCCGATGATGACGACCACGTAAGGCGCGTCCGATTTAACAGCTCCAATATCGACACTACCTTTACGGAAAAGGGATTGGACTATAAAGATCTTCCGGATATCTATGTGATATTCATCTCCAAGTTTGATATATTTCAGAAAAACAAAACAATTTACCATTTAGAAACCATCATTAAAGAAACCGGGACACCTGTTGATGACGGAATACATCGGATATTTGTAAACTGCGCTATAGATGACGGATCGGATATTGCTGAATTGATGCAATATTTCAAAAACAGCGCAGGTCAAAACAGCAAGTTTCCCAAACTGTCAGACCGGGTGAAATATTTCAAGGAATCAAAGGAAGGAGCCGACGCTATGACACAGGTTGTTGAAGAATACGCAAACAAAAAGGTCCTTGAACGGGACAAAGAAACGGCAAAATCGCTTTTACAGAATGGGGTACCAGCAGATTTAGTAATAAAGTCCATCCCGACTATTTCAATGGAATTTATAGAAAAACTAAGCCGACAGCTCACAGCCATAGAGCAATCATAAGAAATCTACATTAGAAACGGCGTGATTTTTATCGCGCCGTTTCTAATAGGGCCATATTTTGTAAAAACCCGTCCACACCTCGGTTCATTGACCATAGGCCTCTTGTGAACTGCCCGCCTTCTATCATGTTGGCCGGTTCAATCTGCCTATCAATGATATAGGCAGGCAAGCTCTTAACGACGCCTTGCAGGAACCTTTTTCTCCGGCGCCGCCTTGGCAGACGCCTGTTTCTCAGCAGGCTTTTTCTCTGACCCGGCCGCTTTCTGAGGCTGGTTTGCCCCGCCCTGTGTCTGCTTCGCCGCCCCCTTTGTCTGCTTTCCTCCCTGCGTCTGCTTCGCCGACTTTTCCGCTTCCTGCGCCTGTTTTCCTGTTCCCTGCGTCTGTTTCGCCGTCCCTTCCGCCTTTCTTACCGCTTCCTGCGCCTGCTTTCTTTCCCCTTGAGACTTTTCTGCCGCCTTCTGAGACTGCCTTGCGTTCTCCTGAACCTGTTTCGCTGCGCTTGCCTCCGGTTTTGCCGTCCGTCCTGCGGTTCTGGCTGCCCGGGACATTGCCATATCCGCTCTGGCCGCACGGTCTTTTGTCACCTGACCATGTCCCTCCATCACAGAACCCGGCTTTTCAAGCGCAGCAAGCTCCTTTCTGTCCTCCTCCGTCAACAGGTGCTGTGTCTGTTTCTGATACAGCTCCGTCAAACGGGGACGTTTTCCTTCCAGCTCGCCCAGAGCCTTCATCACCTTATCCGCCGTTCTATGTATTTTGGCCATGTCCCTGCCGGTCTGCTCGTACTCCCTGTGCGCTTCATCATACGCGTTCACCTTTTTCATCATCCCCGCAAAGGCCTTCCGTTTATCCTCATCCGCCTTCCAGTTCGGATTCTCCTTTATCCACTTATCCACGGAATCCTTCGCCCCTTCCAGCTCTGTCATCTTCCTTTGGCTTTCCGCCGCCTTCTGCGCCAGCTTCTCCCTGCGTTCACCCAGCTGTAACAGCTTAGAGGATAGCTTTTTTTCGGAAATCTCCATTTTCTCCAGACTTTCCTTCCCATGTCTCTCGTCACGCTGGGACAGCTCGTACTCTTCCTGAAGCTTTTTCCCTTTCTCCGCCTCAACCCGATTCTGCGCTTTTTTCCTCCGCACATCCTCCGCGTAAGCCGACTTATCCGCCTTATCCAGACGGGACTGCCGTTCCCGTTCCACAGCCGCCAGACGAATCATCTCCAATTCCTTTTTATGATTTATCCGCTCCTCCCTGTTCTGAAAAAAACCAAAGGAAGCAATCTTCAAAATGCCGCTTAACGCCTTGGGCATATGGCTTGGAGGATTATATTTCAGATTAGGATCGGACAAATTCATCTTCCGGTCATGGCGCTCCTGTTTTCCTGTGACCTCCATTTTAAACTCTACACCCGGTTTATTCTTCATTACTGCATTTTGGGCCAAAACCATACAATCCATAAAAGAATACCCGGTTTCCTTCATATAATCCGAAGCCGGTTTCCCATCGATTATCACCCTTTCCACTTCCCGCTCCGGATGCTCCGAATGACTCCATTTATTAATCATAGCAATCACACGATAATCAAATTGTCTCAAATCTTTGAGAGCCTTATCTATCTGCCTGTCATTCCCCAAGTTTACCAAGGCCGAACTCCCCTGAGAAGTCTTGCATGCCCTCCGAAAAGCCTTTTCGTCCAGCTTATCATCCATATCCGCCGCAAAGGAATCCTGATTCTTCTTGTCCTCCTGCGTCTGCAGCTTATCAAAAATTCCCATAAAAACCGCCTCCTTTCATTCGCCGTTCCCCCGAAGTCAATTTCACATCTCCGCCTTTCCTTACGACATCATTTATAAATGGCGCCATCATAAAAAGGCATCATTCTCTAAACACCCGGGCGCCTTTTGATTTTTAATTACGCTGTCAATTCCTCGTAAGAAATCTCCCAAACCAGAATTTCCCCTTCCTCTTCAGGCGCATCTTCCTCCGGCGTTATGCCGCCGGTTTCCTCCAGAACTCCCTGTGCCTCTTGGAACAAACCGTCCAAGAAGCTTGCAAAGCTTCCCTCGTCCTCCACAATTTCCTCGTCCTCGGAAGCTTCTTCTTCCAGATATCTGTTCTCCAATTCCTCGGGGGACTCTTCCAGCCTGCCCGACTCTCTGTCATTCTCGATCATGCCGAACATCTCGTAAAATTCTTCCTCAAGTCGTTCTGCCTCCTGCACTTCTTCACTGAAATCACCAGAAGACCAATCCTCATCCTCGGCAGGCGAATAGAAGTTTCCGCCTTCTGGACCGGCCTCAAAGCCTTGGGAAGCGCCGTCCGAGACCCCTCTGCTCTCAAACTGACCGTATTGAGAACCGCCGTCAGGCCCTATGGACACATCGTTTCCATTTATCCCGATTCCGGGCATGCCCTGAGCTGCCGACATCCCGGGCTGGGCATACGCTGCATTCTGCCCTGCAAAACCATTTCCCGCAGGTGCATTCATGATACCGCCCATCTGAGCGGCCAGACTCTCTCGCAGCTCCTCCAGCAGCTCCTTCCGCAGACTTTCCCGAAGCTCCTCCACAAGCCTTCTTGGATCTTCCGGCTGCCCGCCGAAGCCTCCCATAGCCGCTGCCGGATTGGATGCCGCAGATGAATTTAGAACCGCAGCCGAATTGGAACCGGCAGGCGAATTGATACCCACACCCGAACTTGAATCCGCCTCCCCATAACTTCCTGCTGCTCTCCTCGCGGACTGCTCTTCTCTCTCCCTCTCCTCTTCTGAAATCTCAATAATTTTAACTCGCTTTACCGACTTTTCGCCGGAAACATTTCCGCTGTCCCCGCCAAAATCAAATTCATCCAGCTGCCGCTCCAATTCCTCCAATGACAGAAAATCTTCCGTCTCCTTCTCTGCGTCCAGTTCCTCCACCAGCTTCTTCCACCCGGCTTCCCCCTCCGGGCTCCCGAAATAGGGGGACGCAGGCTCACTGTCCGTAAACAGACTCTGCAGGTGCTCCCCCGCCTCCACCTGAAGTGAAGAACGATTGGTAGGAGAAGTAATCACAAACGCCTGCCCTCTTGCCGCATTAATAATCTCCTCCTGTTCCTGCTCATTGATCTGCCCCGCCTTCTCATACAGCCTGCATAAGTCATGCATGTCATTGGGCGCCAAGGCGAAAATCAAAGAATACTGACAGGCATTGATAATTGCCGTGGATTTCCTTGCAATCTCCTCGCTTCCCACAAAATCCTTAATATTCTGTGTAATTACAATCTGCATACCGTTATATTTACGGATGCGCTTTGCGAGCTGGAACATGAAATCAAGCGCAAGGGGATACTTGGTATCAATAAAGACATGGGCCTCGTCGATGACCACCACAATTTTTCTGCTTGCATGATACTTCTTATTATAATCCCTGTTTTTGATAATCTCATTATCCAGCCATTTCAACACCAAGAGCATCTGCGCATTTGCAATCAGATTATTCCGGTTTGCCAAAAGAGACTGGAAATTAAACACAATAAAATTTTCCTCCGTATTAATGGTGGAATAGCCGTTCCAAAGAACGGAATTGCGTCCGCCGGAAGAAAACTTTGCAATATAATTAATCAAAATCTGAAGATTTCCCTTCAAGTAATCGCTTTTTGTGGATTGAAATTCCTCCAAAATCGTATCATACAAATCGTCAAAAATCGGATAATCCTCCGGCCTTAATCTTGACAAATCCGTATGCTCTTCTATTCCCTTCATACTGTAAATCCGAATAATCAGATTATTCAAATATTCCAGCGCGTCCGGCTCAATATCCGGCAGAATCTGTTTAAAAAACTCCTCCAAAAACTGTAGATGGGTGTGAAAACTGACCCCCGATACTTCCCCTTCCTCCTCGTCGTCTTCCAAATTTGTTATAATCTGGAACGGGTTCATCCTCCCATGGGTGGCATTTCCCACATTGATAATTTTCCCCCCGAGATTCTGCGCCAGCTCCAGATACTCATTTTCCGGATCCAGCACAAAAATCTTGCTGTTCTCCGCCGCCAGATTGGACAGAAGGGTCTTGGTGGCAAAGGATTTACCGCTGCCTGACTTTCCGATAATCACCATATTGCTGTTTACGCGCTCATTATCCCTGCGGAAAAAATCGATAAACACGGGAACCCCGTTCTTTTTTCCCAGATTAATGCCGCCCTTATCCGCAGTATATGTATACACAAAAGGAAACACCGCCGCCACCGAGCTGGAATGAATCGAGCGCCCCCTGCCCTCTCTGGGATCGTAACCCGACACCTGACCCGCTATCCACGCATCCATCTGCAAAAACAGCATATCGTTCAATTTCATGCTGCTGTCGTTATATACCCGGCGAATATTCTTCTTAAGATTGGCCACATTCGGCAGAGAGCTTCCCTCCGGCTTCACCGTCACGCGGGGATCCGCCATGCTTCCTTCCAAATCATAGCCCGTCACATAAATATTCACATCCATCAGGATTTCGTTATCGCTCTGCAGCATCATAAGCAGTTCGGAAAGCGTGTCGATATGTGTGGAAATATCGATCAGCTTGCTGGCCTTCCCCGTACTGTTCTCCTGAGAACGCAGTTCATCAATGGACCGGTCGATGGCGCGAATGGCCTTTGTCCGATCCAAGGGCTTCATCTTCATCACAACCTTTGTGGCGGGCGTGTCAAACACAAAAGCGCCCCAAGCATTGGCAACCGTCATGGGGTAATTAACCACACGAAAATTATGAGTCAAAATACCGTTTACAATCATGCTTTTGGAATAAATATCCAGACTTTCCGGAAGAGAAAATTCAAAATACTCCTCCGGCTCCAAGCCGTCCAAATCCCTCTCGTCGAAATCCAGACATTGGGTATATTTCAAAAAGGCCGCCAGCTCCTTGTCGTCCAGACGGCGCGCCGGAAGCTCCCCGTTCCCCAAAAGCTCCAAGGCCGTGTCCACCTGATGATTTAATAAATTCTTGTCGCTGTCAAACAACACTAGGTAAAAGAACGGCAGCACCACCTTATTATCAAAAGAAAGCTCCTCAAGCTCCCGGATTCTTCCATAGATAATCTCAATCCGCCTTTTCAGCTCCTCCTCCGAGACAATCCCGCGGCGATAGGCGGCCTTCAGGCTCTCTATTTTTTCCTCCTCCGCCTTCACAAACTCATCATAAATAATCGGACGCTCCACTTTCACCAGATTTGCCGAATAATTGGGATTTACATTCCGCAGCACGCCGCCTAAAGCCTTTTCAATGGCATTATCCTGACGAAACTCGCTGAAAAACCGAAACTCCACGCTGGAAAGCTCCAAAACCGCCCCGTAATACTTCCTGTCGTATAATATAAATCCGTCCTCAATCCCCGTATAGGCGATAACCTTCCTGATATTCTCAAGCTTGGGCCCTTTCTCACCGCGCTTCTTCTCGGGAAGAACCTTCGCATACCTCCTCCGGTATGCAAAATGCCTTAAAATATTTAACAGAAAAATATAATTTCTTTCGTCATCCAGCTTTAATAAAAGCAGCGCCGTCGCCACCAGAACGCCCGCCATCACATAAAACTTTCCCGGCAGATTGGAGACCAGAATAGCCACCTCCACCACCGCACCCATAAATCCCACGGCCACATCCCCGGTGGTAAAACCATTAAAAAACTCCATGGATACATTTGTTTTCTTAGGTATTATCCTCATATCGATTCCCATGCCCTCCCTGCCGGACCTGAAACATTTCCAAACTTTTGGAAAATCATTTTATAATTTATGTAAAAACATTTTATATCTGCGCTGCCACACCATAGCAGGCCATATATTAATTTCCCCTCGGCCGGGAACCGGTACGCTTTGCGTTCACATTGCTGCGCCTGATTACCTGCTTCCCTGCTATTCTGGGCGCCTGACCGCCGCGGGCGCTTTGCTGCCGGGACTGGCCGGAGCCTCCTGACGCTCTGCCCGAGCCCCCTGACGACGCGCCGGAGCCTCCTGACGCTTTGCCCGAACCTCCTGACGACGCGCCGGAGCCTCCTGACGCTTTGCCCGAGCCTCCCGACGCTTTTCCGGCGCTTCCTACAGCGGCACGGGCTCCGCCGCCCGCACTAAATTTATTTCCGGAATCACCGGTTTTTTTGCTGCTCTGGGAATCGCCTCCCCCGGCTTTTACGCCGCTCTGGGAATCGCCCCCTGCCTTACCGCCTCCTGAAGTCCCGCCGATCCCCCGGCTCTGCGGAGAAGCAATGGAAGCCCCGTTTCCCGATTTCTCAGAATCGGAAGAAACGCTTAACGAACTCTTGATACCAAGCGCTTCATTCGACATCAGCTTAGCCTCTTTCTCACTCTTATGGCGGGCTCTGGACCTCTGAATGCTGCGAAAGGCCTTTCCCGGCAGCTGAGCTGCTTCCGCACCGCTCCTCAGGCCCTTTTTCGTCGCCCTCACGCCCAAACCTGCCGCCTGAACCAATTTCCCGCCAAGGATACCGCCCATGGCCGCTCCCAGCGCCTCCGAATTTGCCGCCGCGCCCCCGTTTCCTGCCACAATCTGGGTCAGAAGCGGAGAAGCCTTCAACACTGCAAAGGCGCCGCCCAGAATAAACAGAAGCTGACAGAGATAATTGGTGGCATTATTCTCGAAGAACCGCAGTTTTCCATCCATAATCACCTGAATCAACACCAAATACAGACGCATGGCCATCACGGAACCGAAACCGCTCACAATCTTAATGGTAAACGCCTGCCTCCAAGTCTGGAACCTGACGCCGTCATCCAAAGGAATGGTTGACACAAACGCAGGCGCCGCCAGATACAGCAGGAGCAGGTCAAACAGACGCAGAATAAACAAAAATATACACTGGGTCATGATTACCATAAACACTATGCAGGTAATATAACCCACATCATACCGCATTTCCCAAATATCAAAATCCTTTCTCACCCGGTTCAAATCCTTGTAAGACTTGGTGCCGTTCAGATAGCTTCTGCGAAGGGCGTCGTCAAAAGAAGGATTATTCCGATACACGGAGCTGTTCGCCGCCTCCATGGAGCTTACCAGAAAAATGGTATTTGACACCGAAATATCCCCCTGATCCGGCCTGACCGCCGTCTCCAAAGGCCGAAAATTCGGATTATACTTAATTTCATCCATCACGGTGGAAATCGCCTCCGTTATGGAGGAGTCCACCGTCTCCAGCTCCAAATCCTGCCCGATATCGCCCGCGCCGGCAATCAACGCAATCGCCGACTGCCATGAATGATGCCCGTCAATCATAGGATACTCATAACTGAAAAACTGCTGCTGCTGAAGAAACAGCATATCTTCCCTGATACTGTTAAAACAGACATTAATGTTATAACGGTTATCCGTTGAACTGTTAATGGAATAATTGGCAATCGTATTCATGATTCTGGTCATTGCCGCATTTTCTTCCCCGGTAAACCTTTTCTCATTATCTCCGTCATATAACAGCGTAGAGGCATTTTTCATCAAATAATTTACCTGTATCAGACAAATATTTGCCAGATTCACACTGGCAATACAGATAATCGACACAAACAGAAAGCTCACGCAGGAACGGAGGGCCCCGTTCAAAATCTGTCCCAGCGACTGCCTGACCCCTCCGCCGATATCCAGAATTTTCCTTGTCACCGCCACTATGGTAAACGCAAAACACAGCACCAGACTAATGGCCGTCATTCCCCAGAAAATTACCGCAATAATATTCTGACCGAAGAAGACATTGATCAGATAATCCTTCTGCCCGTTATAAGACACCTTTGTAATTCCGGCAAACACATCAAATATACTCTCCAAGAAGTCCACCAGAATCAACAGCGCCCGAAACAGCTTATACAAGAGTACAAACACCCAGTCAAATAAAAGCCTTGTAAGCCATTTGCTCATCGTTTTCTCCTATTCCAGTTCCGTCTCTTCTCTACAGCGCCCCATAATGGGAGCAATTTTCAGCTGCAAGATACGCATCTGAAAATTCTCCCATGTGCCTTGGCACATTGCGCTTCCGCTTCGAGACTGTTTTTTATCCAGTTCCCGTAAACGGGAACTTGTTCCGTCTCTTCCCTGCAGCCTTCCGGCGGTTATCGGACCCTCAGGTGGGTCTTTACATATCTGTAATAGCCCAGCAGGCCCGCGGCAATCATAATCAACAGCAGAAACACCACCATGGACATCATCGTAAAATATATCCGGATCGTAAAACGATACTCGGTAAAATTCCCCGCCTTATCCCGAATGGATACCACATAATCCCCGTACTCTTCCAAGACGCCCGAATACGGAACGCTGATTTCCAGCCCGTCCCGCAGGATTTCAACCACGGCGTCCTCGTCCCTGCGAAGCATCGTCACCGGCCCCTTGGCAATCCCGTCTATCAAACCCATAAATTCCAGCATCGGAGCAACCGTATCCTTTTCCACCTGCACCGTATAGGACATCCCAATCTCCCCGCACTCAAACACAAAGCGATATCGGCCGTCGCTGGGCATCTGATACACCGTACCCGAAGGAGCCGCCGCCTGCTCCCCGTTCACATCCACCTCCGTAAACCGAAATCCCTCCGGAATCAGAAACTGCTCCAAAGAATTGGTCAGAGTCTGCACAATCGTAAATTCAAAACGCTCCGCGTCCGAACTCCCCTGTCCGAAGGTTTCCAGCACATAAGCCCCCTCCTGAACAATATTGCTGATATCCATATCCGTCACACGCTCCCCGTTCCGATAAAGCGCGTACTGATTTCTGCTCCCCATCTGAAAGGATATGCTCCCGTTGGTTATGATTCCCTTGGGAAGCGAGCTGAAATAGTACTTATTCTTATCGCCCCGAACGTAATTCACATACATACGACTGGAAGAATCAAAACCATAATTCTCCGTAATCATGTAAACCAGCTGGGAATCTCCCGCCGCGCCCTCGTTCACCTCGGGCACGCCGCCGGTATACTGGTCCAGCATTCCGTTATAACCAATATCATAATCGTCCGGCATATAAATTACACCGTCTCCCTGACTGCCCGACGCTCCCTGCCCGGTGCCATAATAATCGCCAAAGAAACCGCCCTCCGGCTCCTCCGCGGCCCCCGCGTCCAAACAAAAAGCAAGGCACAAAACCGTCGCGGGCATCATTGCCCTGACAAAAAACGAAGCAATTTTCGCCTTTCTATTCATCATTTTTGCCTTTCTGCTCACCATTTCCACCCAAATCCACCTTTCTCCCATGCCATAAACCCGTTCATCCTCCCGTCGTACTACTCCTCCTCGCCCAAAAGCAGCTGATTCCGACGGGCCACATCATAAAACACCTTATCCGCGATAAACACATTTTTACGGGCTTCCGTCAGATCCATCTGCCCCATTTGATAATACTTGCACAGATAGCTGGGGGTAAATTTCGTCATCAACGGAAAATTGCCGAAGGTGACAATAATGGCGTTTCCCGTGCTCTCCTTATTATTCAGCTTCTGAAGCTCCGACGGATATATCAACGGCCTCGTCTGCATCTGGGACGACAGTGAAAACTGCCCGTCCTTGTCTTGGGAATTGCTGGAGACGCTATTGGTAGAAACCGTCACATTTCCGCACAGCTCCGAAAATTCCTTGCAGGTATCAATATCATTGGAGCCGATGAACATCTTCACGCCGCAGTTGCTCTTTACGATATCCGCCACCTGATCCCCATACACCGCGTTCAACTGGGCGTAGGACTGCACCACCATATTAAACCAGATTTTTCTGGAACGTCCTACCGTAATCATCTTGTCGAATTTCTCTATTTTAGGCATATTGCCGAACTCATCCAAAATAAAATACACATTTCTCGGCAGGGACAAATCCTCTCTGGAAGAGGCCTTCTTGATCAAAGCCTTATACATACACAGAATAAATACCGAAGCAAGCGCGTGTCTCGTATCCTTCTCGTCCGGAATCTTCAAGAACAAAGCCGTGGGCCGCTCCGCCAAAGCGCTGGCGTCGATATCCGTAGCCGAGGTCAACCCGCACAAGCCCTTATCGTTAAACATGGAGAGCTTATCAAAGGCGATGGACATATAACTGGAAAGGGTGGAATCCGCCGCGCTCAACACCTGCCTTGACAAAGTCACCGCCGAAGACAGGTTGCTTCTCCCCTGAAAATACCTCTTCAGCTCCTCAAATTCATTCTCCGAATTTGCGATAATCTTATTCAAATTAAAAAAGTTATACTTCTCCTTCGTCATGTTAAGCTCCGGATTCTCACTATCCTCCAGCATGGCCAGAAGCGTGGCCATGATAATGGACCTCGCCCCCTTCTCCCACACAGGATCATCCTTTGACTCAATGGGACAAATGACGGAAACCAGATCGTTCAAATCCTCATACATCTCGTCGTAAATCTTCTGACGCGTCACCGAGACGTCGTTTGCGCAGGCCTCCCTGCTGGCGTAAGCCGTCCCCTGATACTCATACCAAAGCCCTTCTTCCCCGCCATACTCGGACTCTTCATTCTCCCGCTGAAGCTCCTTATAATCCTCCACGGAATCCTTATGTACCTTAATGCCCTTCCCGGCCTCCACATACTCCTGATACATATTCCAGATACTTTCCAAGGGATTCCATCGGTAGGAGGAATAGGTATCCCTCAAATCCAGCACCTTCACGTCATACCCTTGGGCCTGAAGCTTCCTGCTGTGGAGAGAAAACAGCTCGCCCTTTGGGTCCGTCATAATCATCGAAGAACCCGAACTGGTCTCGCCGATGATCTGAATCATAGGATTGATAAAGGTGGTGGTCTTACCGGAACCCGTGGCGCCGATTACCAGACTATGGGCGCCCGGACAAACGTTTACCTCCAGCTCCCGGCCCTTTTTATCCATCACCGCACGCACCGGCACTCCGTCCTTGCTCACCTCGGAAGCGCCGCTGTAACGAAACCCCGGAAAATATTTATCCCTCTCCTTATCCGTCAGGAAACGGGAATTCTCCAAAGGACTGTCCAGCCCCTTCCCCTTTCCCTGCATCAGCTTCCTTGCCGAAACCTTCCGCCTTGCCAGCGCCATGTACATAAGCGCTATCAACGCCGGAAATACCAGCCCGTACAGATAAGCCTCCGGCCTTTTCATCACCTCGGCCGAAAACAAAGCCTCTCCCGCCTGAAACTCCTCCACACGAAGGGCCAGACTCCCAAACACAAAAGCCCCCGCCGCTACGGACAAAAGACCCCCAATACCGATAACAGCCGCCTTCCATACCTTCTTCTCCATCACACATACCGCCTTCCCGAAAGATATCCTGCACACCGATAAAACTTGCCGCAAGTCTCGACCGCAGGCCGCCGATAAGATACCATTGCTCATTTTCCTACTTTAAATTTCGGCGGCCTGCCGTATAGAACCGCAATTCCAATTACGTCAAAAACCTGCCAATCTTGCAGTCCTGTTGAAATCTAAAAACCTTAATGATATATTCAATTTACTATTTGGCCGGAACCGTGGCCGCACATGGGCCGGACGCAGGCCAAAACCTGTTTTTCATTATCTTAGCACGACTGCATACTCAATCCCAGCGTCAAATTTGCTGTGAAATTGCCATTTTTGTTTTACCGCACAAAAAACCGGAATTCACCTGCTTCCTGCGTCCCAAAACGCTGTACACGGCCGCTTCTTCATAACTGCGGCGCCATATGGCAGATACGGCTTTATGCAGCAAGTACGATTTGTACGGCAGATACAGCTTCCTATAAGACGATAATGTCAATAGACCTGTCCGGTATTTCGGACACAGCAATACAATACATTTCAATATCAGTCCGATAAATCGGACAAGGAGGTATCGCAATGGAAAATGATAACTATCAAACAAAACCAAAAATCACCCCCCAAAAAACGACAGGATTTCCCTTTGTTCTCTATGTCCTGTCCCTGCTCTGCCTTGTCTTTTTCTGTCCTAAAATCAAGGCATATGCCTACGAATCGGAATCTCTGATTCATCGCACCGCCGACGATTCGACCCATCTGTGGATTGTGGAAATGCGCCTGCAGAACACCGCCGACGCCGCCACCGCACAATCCATGTACATGCAGCTCTATTACAACGACGGCAAAAAGATGGTGAAGGTGGACGCGCAGGTAGTACAGACCGGAACCTCCAACTACTTCAGCAATCACATGTCCGGCAGCGGAAAAAAGGCAAAATATTCCTATGTGCGCACCTCCTTGGAGCCTGCCCATACCTACTATCTGGTATTCTCCGCACCTGCCTCCGTGACCAAAATAGACGAAGTCTGGATTAACATCGACCACTACAAAAATCAAGGGTACGACAATGTGAGAATAGAATACCTGCGTCTTTTCCAAATGACCTCCGGCACCATAGGGGATCTTACCCTTGACACCGGCGGGGATTATTACCGTTCCTATACGAACTGCCAATTTGACACTACCAGCTATTTTGTCGAGGATACCTCCTATTTCAACAGGCTCGCCGGCAGCTCTAATCCCGATGTGGTTAAGATTCCTTTGAAAGCCATGAAAAATGATTATGGCGATAGATGCAATCTGAAAAGGACACATTCTTATACCCTGCGCCTTGTGACAAAGGAGGGCGGGGACTACAGCGGAAATGTACGTTTTACCATTTACGCCATGGCGAATACGGATAAATATGATCAGGAAATCGTCCTAGGAACCGTGGACATTGACGCAGCCGCCCTTGCCCAGAATAAGCCCGGCTGCGCCCACGACCTCTACGGGAACTCCGTCCTTGACATTCCGTTCAGCGGCCATTCCTATAGGGGCGCCATAAAAAACCCATGGGAGACAATCAGCAAATGTGAGATCACCAGAATCGTCATACAGCCCTTGGGAACCACAGGAACGGGATGGCTTCCCCACTCCGTATCCGTTATCAGCGGAAGATATTCCCTTCTCTCGGAGCCTCAATATCAATATCCGGAGGGCTATAAGGAAGCCGCCGAATACCTTACCCCTTCCCTGCCCAACCAATACGTGGACAAGGATTTCATGGGACGGACCACTGACGCCTACGTTCTGGCATGGTGGCAGAACGACGGCGACATTGCGTGTCCCTCCGGCAATTTTACCGAACTGAGAAAGGACGAAAACGCCCGCCCGGGATGCGAGCTTCAGACCTACAACCATAACAACAGCTCCAAAACCAAATTCTTGCCTAATATTAACACCTTTTACCTTATGTTCCAGACAAAAGACGCCGCGGATGCGGGGCTGAATTTGAACTATCCGACCAATATTACCTTTGAGGACCTCATATCCAAGACGGCCAATATACACGACCCCCAGCAGACCGGGCTCACTTTGGACATTACCTACCGCACCAACGGCCCGGAAACCTATACCAATCGGTACAATACTCTGGCCATGCCCGCCATAAAACCGGAGATACGCACCATGCGCTTCTATCCCATAGAAAGCGCATGGCATGCCATGATTAAAAAAGGAATTATGCGCAGCTACGCCCTGAACGAGCTTTTCGGCAGAGGACAGACGGATTATATTCCCATCTTCCTCCCCGACATGGCCACGGGCACCGTGGACGACATTATTGACATCAAGCTCACCGACACCGGACTTGGTGCTTCTTGGGGACTGAATTCCTTTGCCATTTATACGGAAGAGCCAAACATCACCAACAAGGACGATGTTTTAAATTTTAATAAAAGCAATATGACCATGCACCCGGACATTGCCTTCCGCAATTATCCCGCAGTGTACTATGCGCCGCCCCAAGGGATTCAATTACTCCCCGGAGCAAGCGTTTCCTTTGCCGTGGGTGAGAATCTGGAACTGATAAAACCGGGGGAGAATCTGGAAGGATACCTTAACGACGGCTCCGATCCCTACCGTCCCTTTGAACCGTCCTTAAATTACAGCGATACCTATCTCTTTGCCATAGAACCGTCGGCTCTCCAAAGCGCTGCAACGGACTCGGATATGCTCATAACCATCGACTATCTGAACAGCCAGAATCTCACTCAGTCCGCCTCCTATCAGTTAAACAGCCGACTGGATGATATGTATATGAAAAATAACGCCATTGCAAAAGGCGCCTACCTGCCCCAGAATATGAACAGAACCATCAACTTTTTGATGGAAATCAGAGATGTAAAAAACTTTTTATCCGTGACAATATCCCTGAGCGATCAGAATAAATCGTATCAGTTTGAGTCCGTCAGCATCTATAAAGTGGAAAATGTAGACCACCAGATTACCTACTCCCTTGACGGTCCCGACTTGGATGAAAACCAGTAGCAATACATCGGGGGAGATACCTTTACCGTGGTCACAAAAGACCGAAGGGTAGACACGGGAGACCTTATGTCCAAAGTAAGCAGAACGACTTACCTTGCAAACGCCTCCACCAGCAAGACCTTGGACCTTATCGACTATAGCACGGGGGAAGCCGTAGACCAGCGTCCCTCCACAAACCATGGCCTCACCGCCATTAAGCCCCAGATGTCCTACAATGAAATTAATCAGGATCTCAAATTGTCTTCCGTTAGAAGCACCTATGAGATTCATGTAAAGGTCGCTTCCATTGCGGACGCCGGGAGCAGTAATTACTTCTTTTTCCAGCTTGTGTTTGAAAACGGAACCAGCGGCGTGGTACTGGCCAACGAACAGATAGCGGGGGACGCCTTCCGTCAGGGGGAAACCTCAGCCTTTACCATTATGACCAACCAATACTACGGACAGCCCAAGAGCATGCGTATCTACACTCACAGCTCCAACACCGAAGATAACAACACCTTTGACAAATTAAATATCAGCAGCATTGAAATCATACGTCAGAGCGGCACGGGACTCTCCACCTCATGGACCATAGAAAATGTTGGCTGGATCGACATTAATTACACAGAAGAAGACGTCTCCGGCTTGGCTACCAAAATGAACAATAATTCCAATGAAACCGTAAACAATACCAGCATATGCAGAGAATATTATGTGACCAAAAACACCGCCGCCATGGACTTTATGGTGGAATTTGAAGTGGCGCGCGGCACCGCCGTCACGGATCCCGCCCTGACGGCGCTGGTATCCTATCGTCAGACCACGGGCGCTCTTGCCTCCATCAACCTAAACGTAAACGAAGAAGTAAACAAATTCAACGGCGTAGACGGAGCCGCCTTTGTGCCCGGCCAGATGTCAAGATTCTATCTAAGCCTGAACGATGTGGAATCCATCAGCCAAATTCGGTTTGAAAGCGATAAAAACGAGGAGTTTATCATGCAGAACCTCCGCATTTACCGTGTATCCGAAAAAGGAGACGTCTATCTGGACTCCACCGGACGTTATAACCGAGAAGGAGAGCTTACGCCCATCACCTACGGCGCGCTGGACACACCCTTGGCCGGAACTGTCGGGAAAGCCATCGTTGTCAACCTTGCCGCCAACCAGAACATGAACGTTACCTTCCAGACAGGCCAGGACGGCACCACCAGTTTTACCACCGGCGCTTCCATACAGACCAATGTGAACGAGACGCTCAACCTATATGTATTTCCCGGCTCCAACACCAATTTCCGCTCCAGGCTTTACGGCGCCCTCAAATACACTGGCACCTACCAAAGCGGCTACATGCAGAAATCTCTAACCTTTGAACCTGCTGACAAACTGCCAAGCGGCGCTATGGTGGTGAGGAACTTAAGCATTAACAATTTAGGCTCCATATACTCGCTCACCCTCTCTTGCGAGGACAGCTCCAACCCGTCCGTAAGCCATGTTATCATCGAGAGAGTGAATAACCGGCGCAAAACCAAAACCTATTACATCGATTTCCAATCCTACTACCTGATTTCTCCGGTACAGGCATTTGCAGGAAACGATGAAAACGCGCAGGAAATGAAACAGACCGTGACCATTACCACAAAACAGATAGACCCCATACGTCTTTCAAAAAATAACGATATCGGCGTGGCCATCAAATACAGAAGCGATATCGACGACTCCTTACAGTACATTTCGGATTATGTCTACCTCTCCGAACAGGCCAAAAACAGCCTCTCCAAAGGAGATCCTGTCACGGCCTCCCTGTATGAGCCAAACGTAGGCGAAATCCTAGGTATCAGCATCATTACCACAGGAAACATCAATCTCAATACCGATACCGTATATGCCTGCAATTATAACCAATACGATGAACTGCTCTACGCAACGGGTATTGCCAGACCTTTAAGCATCACACCAGAATCCGGCAATATCAATCAGGCGGTCTATTATGACACCACCGGCCAAGACGCGGCCACTGTCATGCCCGTGACCTTTACCTTTAAAACTGCGGAAGATACCACCCTGAAATCCGTTGCAGGAACATATTCAAAAATTTATGCGACACTGATATGCGAGGATCCCAACAATGATTCCCGCACCGTGGAAATCTACTTAGGAAACATTAGGGACTACTTCTCCAAAAGCAGTTCGGATTACGGAGAAATTTTCCAAGCAGGCAGAACGGACAGCTTTACCGCCTACCTATATAACACCGGAACGCCCTTGGAACTAAAACTGACCATGAACGAAAATGACAACGACCCATGGACGCTGACGGAAGTATCGGTAAAGCGCGGGCTTCCTGACGGAACCTATGAAACAAAAAGCGGTACCGGAACCATTATATCCGCAACGGAAGAAGCCTTCATAGACCTTCGCACCATCAGCGCGGAGGAACAGATCATGATACAGCAGCCGACGCCGTCGCCCACGCCCATCCCCACGCCGGAACCGACTCCCATCCCCACGCCGGAGCCAACTTTGGCGCCTACGCCGGAGCCCTCTTCTGTGCCTACGCCGGAACCCTCTTCTGTGCCTACGCCGGAACCCTCTTCTGTGCCTACGCCGGAACCCTCCTCTGTGCCTACGCCGGAGCCCTCTTCTGTGCCTACACAGGAGCCCTCTTCTGTGCCTACGCCGGAACCCTCTTCTGTGCCTACACCGGAGCCGTCTTCTGCACCTGCTGCCGATCCCACAGACGAGCCGGACGCAGAGCCAACGACGGAGCCGGAACACACTCCTGCTCCGGAAGCGGGCCAAACGCCCGAGCCCGACACGAATCCAGCGAATCCGCCGGATTCCGATCCCGCTTCCTCTTCGGAAGCGGGCCAAACGCCCGAGCCCGACACGGAGCCAGCGAATCCGCCGGATTCCGATTCTGCTTCCTCTTCGGGAGCAGACCGGACTTCCGGACTTGACGCGGATTCCACGGACTTGACGGACTCCGAACGCAGCTTTGCTTCACGAACAGGACAGACGACTGCGAAGGAAGTACCTGCAGCCACGCAAAGTTCCAAGCTCCCGCTCCATGATAAAATACAAAAGCGGAGCATCCTGCTGGCCCGGGGCTGACTATCAGCTTGGCGCTATAGATACCGGGCCCAAAAGCAAAATAGGAACCCAAACGGAGAGCTGACAATTTAATCATTATAAAATAAAAGACTGCCAAAAAGCACACAATCATGATATAATAAGTCCATATTACAGGAACCGCTTCGCGAACCCTGTAATCAACTATATCAAGACCTTATTACAGGAACCGCTTCGCGAACCCTGTAATCAACTATATCAAAACCTTATTACAGGAACCGCTTCGCTAATCCTGTAATCGTAAATTACTTTCAAGGCAGGAAGGTGCCGGAAAACTCATCTAAAAAAGGAGGAAGTGCAGATGAAACAATTAAAAGAAGCATTGGAAGAAGCATTCCGCATAAATGCAGCACTTCCTCCCTGCCCCGCCACAAAAGAATGTTCCCAAAAATATCCTCAAATAGATCTTTTGGGGAAACACAGTATCATAGATACGGCCTTCACATATCGCACCATGCTCATAGAAGCAGCCTGCTCAAAGCAGCCGGAAAAGGTAAACCTCGAAACACACTGCCTTCTGGATGCTGCGAAAATGCAGCGATATGAAATGCAGCAGGTATCCTCAATGCTCCATATTCTGGAATTGGCGGGAATACTGCACGACCTCAATCATACCAGAGAATATGAAGATATGAAAAAACGGCTTATGGAAACACCCGTATTAAAAGAATATCACAAATCCCTATCCGCCGCAGAACACATGTCCGGCCTTAAAGATACGAAGATTTCCGGACACCTTCAAGCCTACTGTGCGGAAACCCTAAACCATCCCTTCTCCATGGAGATTTACCGGGAGAGAAATATTATCTCGCCAAAAGAAGCCGAGACACTGCTGCCTTTGCCTGACAAAAAACACTTACAGACATGCGCTCACTACTCCGAGCCATCCACGCTAAAAACAGCTTTACACAAAGAAAAAAGCGGACCTACACTCTAGGTTCGCTTTTTTGCAGACTATTTTGGGCCGATGATTTCCGCAATGCATCTCTTAAATTCCGTCATAGTACTTTTTCATCATGTATTCCACATAATACTGCTTACAATCCCTGCGGTACTGTCTGGATATATTAATTTCATCCCCGCTTCCCAGAAAAAACACATCGCTTTTCATATCCGTCACATAATCCAGATTGAGAATATAACTCTGATGACATCTCAAAAAGCAGGGAAACATATTGAGGATTGGATAATATTCCTTAAAAGTAGCCACAAACCGGACTTCCTTCCCGCTGACCATATGAAAAACCAGATTATGTCCCATGCTTTCCACATATAAAATACCTCCGGGAGAAACTGCCTTCCAAAGCCCGTCTATTTTTATCTTAATTTCTTGAAATACGACCGCCTGCTGCCGTTTTGCTTCCTCGCAGACAATTTTCTGAAGCCTGCCTCTTTCCACAGGCTTCAGAAGAAAATCTTTGGCTCTTACCTGATAACCAAACAATCCATTTTCCGTCCTTATCCATAAGATAACATGCACAGCCCGAATCATTCAAATACAGAAACTCCGCCGCCTCCTTCCCCTTGGGCGTCTCCAAGTCAATCAACGCCATATTAAGACTCGATACGGACAAAGCCTCCGTCATCTGCTTCAAATTAAGCAGCCTCACTAGCTGAAAAGAATCATCGCAATTACCTTCGGACATATTCCCCATTTGGCACAGCGTCATTTCCAAGCTTTCATAGAAATCTCCGTCATCTGTATAAACAGCTATCTTCATCACCAAAACTCCATCCTGCCTGCTTTCGTAATTCATCCAGCCCCCGTCACGCCCAGAACACCCTCAATCCTTTCCTCAATCAATCCCACAGCTCGGAATTTTTAACCCCATGAAATATTACTTCAACCCGCTAGAGATTCCGTAAACTTCTGTTTCAACATTATATCAGCAAAAAGAAATGAAAAGAAGCGATACAGCATGGTTTGCATTTTTTTCGGTACATTTTGCAGCCGAAAAACATCGTTTCCCAATTATCCCATATCACGACAATAATAATCAAAATACCTCTCCCGCAGCGTCCTGTACGATCCCCGCGGCAGAAAAATCCTCTTCCCGTTGTCCATCATTAGCTCCTGCCCATTCATACTTTCAATATGTTCCATATTTACAATGTATGCCGCCCCCACCCTAGCGAACTCATGATATTCGGACAGCAGGCCGAATATCTTTGCCATGGTCATCCACAGGGTAAGGCTGGGGCTATTCTCCACATAAATACACTGACTTTTCCTCTGGGCTTCGCAATATATTATGTCGCGCAGAGCGACTCGATGAACTCTTCCGCTTCCCTCCAGCAGCAGGTATTTTTTCTGCCGCTCCCCCAGACTGTCCAACAGCCTCTTCAATACGGGAAACAAATTCTCTTCCTTAACAGGCTTCAACAGATATTGGGCCGCATCCACCCCAAATGCCTCCAATGCGTATTCTCTGGATACGGTGAGAAATATAATTCCGCATTCATTTCCCATTTTTCTAAGCTCCACGGCCGCTTCAATTCCCAATTTTCCCGGCATATAAATATCCATCAGAACCAAATCCGGTTCATACTTCTCTTCCTTCACGGATGTGAGTAAAATTTCCGCATTCTCAAACCAATCTATTGCAAAATCAGGCTCATTGTATTTTTTACAGTATGCTTCAAGCATCTTCTTTAATTTCTCATACTCTGCTGCTTCATCATCACATATTGCAATCCGAAACATATCCAACCTCTCATTTCTATTGTCAATCCATTTCCGAAAGCACCGACGGCTGTCTCAGAATTTCCCTTAAAACCTCCGTATCCAGCACGAATTCCGGCACTCCCATGCTTCCGGGAGCCACCTCATATTTCTCAAATACAATTACCAGCTGTTTTTCCTCATTGATATAAAAATTCTGATCCGGCGCAATCTCATGAAAACAATCCTCCTCCAGCCAGCCGGCGCCCGATAGATAATACCTGCCTTCATTATTCTGTACCCGTTCCTGCATCTGTCTGAGAATCTCCGAACTGATAACGCTTACATAATCGCTCTCTTCCAAAAACAAATCCGTAAGCTCCAACAGTTTTCCGCCTGCCTTATCCCATGTAAAATAACGGCTGTACTGAACGGAACCGCCCACATTGATCACGCCGTCAATGCACACGGACAAAATCTGTTCGTCATCCCGCACCATTCTCCATGTGACGTCGCATCCCACATATCCTTCATACTTACGCATCACATACCAAAGAAACTTTTCTTTCATCTCTTCAACAAAAGCATTGATCTCCTGACTCATTAGTTCCGCTCCGTCTCCGGATTCTGACGGCGCATTCTGTTCCCCCGCTATGGAAGCCAGACCCTCTTTGATAGAAATCAGCTGGTCTTTTATCAGAGGATATTCTACATGGATCCATGTATCGCCCCATCCTGCCTTCCATGAACGCTCCATAAACATCCGGCTGAATTCGTTCTCTCCCAATTCCTCTGCCCACGCAGGTATCCTTTCATATGCATCGACCATAAAAATAAAGAGGAAGGAGCAAAAAACAACGGCTGCGGAGACAAGCTTCTTCCCCAGTCCACTTCGTACCTTTTTCTCTTCCCCGACGGCGGGAGCATTTATTGGTGGTGTGCCGAACAATGCCGCATCAAAAATAAATTCCCCACCCTCGCATTTACATTGAAAAAAGCCATGATATTTTTCCGCAATGGCACAAATGCTTTTCATGCCGATTCCATGTCCTTCCGCCCCGGAGCTGACCGGAATTTGATCGTTATCAAAATTTACGGACCATCTGCATGGATTCTTCATTAAAATAATCAGCTTTTTATGATCCGCCAGTTCCGCCGCGATATGAATATAACGGTCTTTTTCCTCCGCAATTCTTCCGCAGGCATTGATGGCGTTTTCCAAGGCGTTCGCAAGCACCATGCATACATCCATTTCCTGAAACGGCAGCTCCTTGGGCAGATGCAGCCTTGTCGTAATTTTACAGCGAGCTTTCTTTGCCCTCCCTATGTAATCGGAAAGGACCGCGTTCACCGTGGTATTTTCACAATAGATCTCATGCTCTGTCTCGGCAAGATTATCCGTCATATCTTCAATATATTTTAGAATCCCGCCCATATCGTCCTGCTGCGCCAGCCCCTTCAATACCAGCAGATGATGACGCATATCATGACGATACACCCTTCCCCCTTCCATCTTGCGGCAGACATTCTCATACTCTTGATACTGAACCCGCATCCGGTACTGCATCTCCTGCCTCGACTGCTCCGCACGTGAAACAGCCACCTGAGAATATAATACTTTAACCACCAGAAAAAACATCAAAAACACCGCAACAAGAACGATTATCAATCCCATGGTGTTCTGCCTCATATTACTGTGGACATAATAGGAGAGAAGAACGAGACTTGCCAATATGGAGAAGCCCAAGGTAAGTCTCTCTTTTCTCACGTTATCCATATAATTTTGAAACGGACTGCGCAGATATCGTAAAGCCAAAAATACTATCGTCCCCGCCGCTATCGACAGAATAAATATGGTCAGGTAATTGCTTTTGGTAAATATGTAAAAGTTGACCCCTATTTTTTTCAGAATTTTGAGTATAAATACAGAAAGAACACCCACGCTCCACACCACCGCCGTCTGAAATAATCCATAATGAGATAATATGTATATTCCTATGGAAAAAGGCAGATACGCAGTGACGGGCAGCAGGGCAAATATCAACAGCATATCCAAACCGAGCCGCCACAATATCACCTGCAGAAGAAAAATCAGCCCGACAATAACGGCAGCCCACAATATTGTACGCTTCTTTGGGCGGTTTACTGCCAGACCGCCGCATATGACCGCATAAGAAGCAAATATAATTCCTTCTGATAACACATTCATAATCTTTCTCCTGTTCTCTTTCGTTTATTGCATGGTTTTTTGTCCATTGCGTGAGTTTCCCGTCCACGCTTCCGTTACAGATACAGACTAATATGCCGTTATACTCACAGACCATAACATCTGCCGCCGGTTGACAGCGCCTGCAGACCATAGCAGCCATGGGTATATATTCTAACATGAATTCACATGAATCACAACTGTATACTCTTGCCAGCCCATAATTAATATAAAATAATATATAATTGCAAAAATTTCAATGTCTGGGTACAATTTGTAGTTTTTACGGCACAAAACGCGCTATGCCCCGTAGAATCTCCGCCCGGTTTCTTCCCGAATCTTTCGTCTTAATCTTTCTAATATGGAATAAATTGACTTTTTCAATAAAAGATGATACACTATTTTCGATAGGAGACGTAAGTCTGATCCACGCTTGTTAGGGAAAATAATCTCTAACAAGCGTTTTTTATTCCCAATTCCGGCACGAAGAATTTCTATGACTCATTGCTCATGGGAATAAAGCTCAAAAAATTACGGACATTCAGGAGGGATGAAGCATGATTTTAAAGGACGGCAGAGGAAATGAACTGGTGGAAATCATTTACATTGATGAAAATACCGCGATGCAAAAGTATACTCCGATTACGGGCTGCCTCGCCGTGGTAATGATTGGCGGCGACTATCTGCTGGGGTGGAACCACTGGAGAAAGGATTGGGAAATCTTCGGCGGATGCATGGAACCGGGGGAAACCATGCGAAAGTGCATCATCCGGGAATGCTTGGAGGAAATCGGGATTGCAGATGTGAAAATTGATTATATAGGGCTGCTGCATTTCCGTATGGTTCCGGATTATTTTTCGACCCAATACCGCAGGGAATATACGGGATTATATGGGATAAGACTGCTGCCCGAGGATCTGCCGGGAATCGAACAGAATCGTTTGGACAGGGAAGAAATTGAAAGAATCGCATTATTAAAAGACATTGGCGCCGACGAAAGGATAGCGGAAATCGACAGGGAGCTGCTCAAATTTTACGGAGGAAAACAGACGGATTCAGCGGTATGATATAGATGCGGATAGTATGCCGGTCAGCCCAATCTGCCTATAAACGATATGGGCAGGTAAGGCTGACCGACATGTTTATTTGTATTGCCCCGGCAGCGTTCCCGGCACTTTTAGGGCATTTTGGGAGGCTGCCACCAGATAAGATACATCAGCGTCAGCATAAGTCCCACACAGAACAGCAAAAGGCCGAAAGACAGGCTCCTTCTTATAATCAAATTATTCTCTTTGAATTCCTCATTTTTCATGGCAGCCAGATGCACATAGTCTTTGTGTACAGGATTCTTCTTCCTCCATGTGCGGTTGCCGACGCCCTGTATCCGATTCAACAGCTTTCCCAGCTTCTCCGTAAACGCATTTCCCTCCGAACGCTCATGGGGCGGCGGGGAATTCCGGTACACAGTCCTGCGAAGCAGCGCCGTGGATATATCCACAAAGCTGTCCAAAATTCTGCACATTACTCCAAAAACGGCGGGCAATATTTTGAGCAGCAGCGGCCTGTACAATAACTCCTCCAAATCCAGCCGCTCAGGCCATACGTTCACATATTTCTTCCTGCCCGTCCGCCTTTTGTCCCTGATTTCATCCTCGTTCCCCCGCATCAGCACACGGCGGACAAATAACAGATACACGGCGGCTCCGATGGCAATGGAAATAAACCCTCCCGCCAGATTTTCAAGGCTGAAATAGGACACTCCATGCCCCATTGCTCCCGCCGCGGCGCCCGGACCAAAGAAGCCCTCCGCCAGCCGGGCGGCCCGGTCCATAAGCCCATGGGGAAGCATTCCCCAGACAAACAAAAGCAAAGCGCTCCCGGTCACTGCAAGCCTTCCGGCGGGCTTCCAGATATGCTTTATTTTCTCATACGCTTCCTGAACCCCGTTATCCGCATTTCTTTCCACAAAAATGGCAAGAAACAGCTTGGTCATATAAGCGGCGGTCAGGCCTCCCGACGCCAGAAATATCCACTCCGCCATTTTCATGACGCCGCCGCCCCCGTATTCCACTATGCTTTCATGCAGCAGCGTCTTGCTGATATATCCGCCGAAAAACGGCACGCCGCTGATAGCCAGAGCGCCTGTCAGAAAACAACCCGCCAATAATGGCTTCTTTCTTCCAAACCCCCGAATCACATTCAAATCCATGCTGTGAACATTTCTGTGGATAACCCCCGCCGCCAAAAACAATACCAGTTTTATCAGAGAATGATTCACCATATGAAGAAATACTCCATGTACGGCAGACATATTCAATCCCTCAAGGGAACGCGCCCCGCTTAAGCCTATCATACCCGTCCCCACCAGAATAAACCCTATCTGGGACATGGAGGAACAGGCAAGAGTCCTTTTCAGATCGATAGAAAAGACTGCCAGCAGCGCCCCGCCGAACATGGTAATCACCCCCAATGCCAGTATCAGGCCGCCCCAATACCTGTCAAAAGGGAACAAATAACAGCTTAAAATCAATATCCCGTAAATTCCGGTCTTGGTCAGAATACCGGACAACAGCGCGGACGCAGGCGCAGGCGCCACAGGATGGGCTTTCGGCAGCCAGATATGCAGTGGAAAAACTCCCGCTTTCGCCCCAAAGCCAACAAGCATACACACACCCGCCGCATACAAAAGCTTCTTATCCCCACACTCCGCCGCGGCCGCCGCCAGCTCACCGATTGCCAAGGTTCCCAGCTTGTACTGCAGCAGGAAAATTCCCATCAGCATCGCCAAGCCTCCCAGAACCGCCACCGCCAGATAAGTTCCCGCCGCCCTCAGCGAAGCCTTATCCTCCTCCTGCGCCACCCACACGTAGGAAGTAAAAGACATGATCTCAAAGAATAGAAACGTGGTATACAAATCTGCCGAGAATAGCACCCCCATAACGGCCCCCAGAGTCCACAGCAGAAACAAATAAAAACGCCCCTGATTCTTATGTCCCTCAAAATATTCCCTTGAAAAAATAGAGGCCGTCATCCACATAAAAGCCGTGATACAGCCATAGACAGCCCGAAAACCGTCCAGCGTAAAACGAATTCCCATGCCGCAGATTTCAGGAATTTCCAGAAAAAGCGCCCGCCCCCCGGCCCAAGAAGTATGAATCGGTTTTCCAGAACCGAATACGGCCAGCGCCGCCATTCCCGCAAATTCCAGAACCGCCGCCCCAATGACCACAGCGCTCTGCCGATTCTCATATTTGCCGTCCCCACCGATGATGCTGCTCTTTGAACCGCCTCTTTCCAATCCGCCGCCCCTTGAGCCGCGCCCTATCCCCCATGCCAGAATCCCGGCCAAAAAGGGAAAAAACACCAAAACTGCCAACCCGATTTCCAACTCTATGCCGCTCCTTCTTATTTCCTTCTCACTCCGTCAAGATATTCTCCAGCGCCCTCATGACAGGCCCCGAATGCAGCCCGAAATACAACATTGCCGCGGCGAAAAACGCCAGCGGCGCCCACATCTTCCAATCGACGTCCCTCACCTTCTCATTGACGGCGCCGTCAAAATCCTTCCCCGGGCAAAACGCCCGTATCACAATATCCATCATATAAATCGCGGTCAAAAGCGCCGACGCCATCAGCGCCCCCACGCCCACATAGGCCAGCCGGTTCCCGTCGGAAACCGCCGCCTTCGCCAGATACCATTTACTGACAAACCCGCACAACCCCGGCACTCCCATCAAAGCCAGCGCAGAAACCGTAAAACAGCCAAATACCTTCGGCATCTTCCACCCAAGCCCGTTCAGCTCATGAACATAATGCCTGTCCGTCTGACAGATGACGGCTCCTGCACAGAAAAAAGAACACATTTTCATAAAGGAATGAAACAGCATATGGGCCATGGCGCCCTGAAGCCCCAAAGGCGTCATAAGCACCGCTCCAAACAGCACATAAGAAAGATTGCTGACCGTGGACCAAGCCAGCCGTCTTTTGATATGCGTCTCCTTCAGGGCCCTGCTGCACCCGTATACAATGGTGAAAATCACCAGCGCCATCACCAATTTCTGCGCCCATGTCCCTTTGAGAAGCTGCGTTCCGAAGCTGTAATAAGTCACACGCAGCACTGCAAACGCCCCCGTATTTACCACCGCGGCCGCATGAAGCAGTCCCGTCACGGGCGTGGGCGCGGCTCCCGCCTTCGGAAGCCAAGAAGAAAAGGGCCACATGGCGGTTTTTACACTGAACCCGCAGAAACAGAGCACATATATCAGCAGAAGCATATCCGACTTTTCACCCATATTCCCCATGTCCAGCACACCTCCCGCCACGAAGGAAGAAGTGGTGCCATAGACCAATATAAACACCATGCCAATAAATGCAAACGCCGCTCCGCCCAGCATATAATACAAATACGTCCTTGCGGCAAGCACTGCCTCCCTTGTCCTTGTGTGGAGCACAAGGGGCAGAGTTACCAGACTCAGCATTTCAAAAAAGAAATACATGGTGAGAATATTCTCCGACAATGCGATTCCCAGCGTCACACCATAGGTAATCAGATAAAACAGGAAAAAAGAACCTTCATTGTCCTCATGCTTCATATATTCAAAGGAATACAGCATGGCAAGGGGCCAAAGCACCGCCAGCAGGCCCGCATAGACCGCGCCCATGCCGTCCATGCGGAAGGTAACGCTCAGATTGCCGGTAAAGCGAAACAGCGTCAAGGTTCCCTCGGGTACGTTAAAAAGCAGGTACAATACCAGCAGGGAATTGATACAGACCGCTGTTTCCAGATAAACCAGCATTTCCTTCCGGGTCCGAAAGGGCAGCATCGGCATCAGCATGCCGGCAAATAAAGGCAGAATCACTACAATCAGCATGACAACTTCTCTCATCTTAACCAACCCTTCTCCTCATTGAAAGCGCTATGATAAACCGAATATCTCAGCCGCAATCCTCTCCACATAACGAATCAGCGGATTGGGGAAAATCCCCAAAAAAACGGTCAAGCCCGCCAAAACGATCAGGGGCGCCAGCATTGTGAAAGGAACTTTTTCCTTCTGCCTCCGTTCTTCTCCCAAGGCAGAGTACCCTTTTCCGGGAAAAAACCCTTGAATGACAATGGGCAGAAGATACCCGGCCGTCAACAGCGCGCTGACCAGAAGCACCGCAGGCCCTAACCATGAAAAGACGTAAATTTCCGACTGCAAAGAACCCTGCGCCAGATACCATTTGCTGATAAATCCGCATGTGGGCGGGATTCCAATTAATCCGAGAGAAAATAACGTATAACACCACAGGGTCTTTGGCATTTCTTTCCCCAGTCCCGCAAGCTGATCCACTTTTGTATAGCCATAGCAATACAGGAATATTCCCGCCGTCAAAAACAATCCGCATTTGATGATTCCATGAGCCGCCGCATGAAGCAGCGCTCCCGCCATGGCCTCCGGCGCAAGCAGCGACAATCCAAAGAGAATATAAGAAATCTGACTGACGGTGGAGTAGGCAAGCCTTTTTTTTAATCCCCGTTCCCGGAAAGCAAGCATGGACCCCATAAACACCGTCAACAGGGCAAGGGTCATCCATGCGTACTGCACCCAAGTGCCTTTGAGAAAATCAGCCCCCGCAACATAGAACACAACCCTCACAATGGCCAGCACTCCGGCTTTTGCAATCACCCCCGACAATACGGCGGACGCCGGAGTGGGCGCGGCGGGATGGGCCGCAGGCAGCCATGCATGCAGCGGAAGCATCCCCGCCTTCGCCCCAAAACCAACCAGCATGACAAAGACAGCAGTCAGCAGAATCCCTTCCCGCCCCGCCGCCATGGCAGAATGAAACGTCCCGCCCGGCACAAAATCCAAGGAACCGCAGGTACGGTAGAGAAAGAAGATTCCAAACAATCCTCCGTAAGCGCCGCACAGGGAATAAAACAAATACTTCTTGGCCGCAGCCGCAGCCTCCTTCGTGCCGTTATGAAGCACCAAGGGCATGGAGCCCAGCGTAATCAACTCATAAAATAGATACATGGTAATCAGATTTCCCGAAAAAACAAATCCTGCCAGCACTCCATAAACCAATAGAAAAAATCCAAAAAACCGCTTTTCCCCGCCTTCATGCTTCATATAAGAAAAAGCATAAACCCCGGATGCCAGCCAAATCAGGCTGACAATGGTAATAAACAATTTCCCCATTCCATCCACATGAAAATACACGGGAACAGCGTCCAGAAATTGAAATAACACAACTTTACAATCGCCCGTCCAAGCGGCCGCCATGGCCAAGATGACGGAAACCGTCAAAATGACGCCTGTGTATCCATGAATCCTTTTCCTCCCGATTGTCTCCTCTATGCCGCCCGCCCCCCGCCTATATTCCCAAAAAGCCGAAATCAGCAGCCAAATCCCCGCCCCGGCGGGAAGCCCTATGGAAATGAGCAATATTCCTTCCATTCTGACACCCCTTTCAGCCAAACATGGCAAGCCCTTTCCGAATCAGCCGTATTATCGGTTCGGAATTCAATCCCAATATCAGATTCAGTACGATAAAGCAAATCAAAGCGCAGGCCTTCGCCCGCTGATCCTTAAAAGATATCATCCTTCCCGAGACGCCTTCCCCATACCGTGCCGGCGAGTAAATGCTGATAACCATTTTCATAAAATACGCCGCGTTCAGCACCGTGCTGATTGCCAGCGCGATAAAGGTGGGAAGCATTTTATGGGTATGCCCCACCGCCGCCTGCGCAAAGAAGAGCTTTGAGATAAAACCGGAAAACATGGGCATTCCCACCATAGAGAGGGAACCTGCGGTAAAAGCAGCCCCCGCCAGCTTATTCCGGTATCCGGAGCCCGCCAGATCCCGATATCTCGTCCCACCGCCGGAAGCCGCCGCAAGACCGGAAGCCGCCACAAAAAGCAGGGATTTGGTCGCCCCATGGGAAATCACATGATAAATGCTTGCCACCATCCCCTCCTGAGTCGCCAGACCAATCCCCATATAAATATATCCAATCTGAGCCACGGAAGAATAGGCAATCATCCTTGTGATATGCTCCTCCTTCATCGCGTTCAAAGAACCCATGAGCATCCCCGCAATGCCGAACACAAACAGCACGTTGGCCACCTTGCTCCCTGTGAGAATCTCAAAACCCACCACTCTATAGAAAATCTTAATCAGCAGGAAAATATAACCCTTGGAAACCAGAGAAGACAGAATCGCCGCCGAAGACAGGGTGGAATATCCGTAAGCGTCCGGAAGCCATGCGTGAAAAGGATACAATGCGCTCTTCATGGCGAGCCCCACCGACATCAGCCCCACCGACACCATCAAAGGAATATGGTACTGTCCCGTCTGCACAAGAATATGCACCTGCTCCTTGATATTGCTCATCAGCAGATGCCCCGTCAAATCATATAAAAAGCTCAGACCCAAAAGCAGCAGACCGGAGCCCAGAAGGCTCATAATCATATATCTGGTGGCGGCTTCTATCGTTCTCCCGTTCTGACGTATCATAATCAGCCCACAGGCAGAGATGGTATTAATTTCCACGAAGACATACGCGGTAAAAAGGTCATTGGTATAAATCAGCGCCAGAAGGGAGCATAACAGCAGGTTCACCATCACATAATAGAGATTCTGCCTGCTTTCGTCAATTTCCCTCTCCCGCTCCCTGACCCCCGCCGCCATGCAGAGCAGCATGATCACGCAAAAAAAACACGCCATGAAAGCCTCTAAGACCCCCACCCGAATCTCATTGCCCCAAGGAGCGGGATAATGCCCCATCCGGTAGACAAAGGCCTCCCCCGTCTCATTCACATATTCTAGAACAAAGGCAGACAATATCCCGATAATAATAATGACCGCCGCATTGACGCGCTTCGCCCATTTCCCACTTAAAATAGAACAGAGCGGCCCGGAAAACAAGGACAGAATAATGGAAACAAAGGGAAAATTCTGCACCAGCTCCATTATTTCCCCTCCTTTTTCAGCAGTGTGGAAATTTCATCCAAATCAAGAGTATGATACCTGCGGTACAACCGTATGGTCAGCGACAGCATCAACGCCGTCACCGACACGGACACCACGATGCCCGTCAGCACCAGCCCGCTGGGAATAGGATTCACATAAGCCTCCACATTCTGCACGCCGTCCACTACCACCGGAGCCTTCCTGCCTTCAATGTATCCTTTCAACGCAAGAAACAAATAAGTAGCCGTATCCATAATATTCAGGCCGATAATTTTCTTAATCAAATTTTTCTGCAAAAGCAGATTGGAAAAACCGATGCCGAACAAAATCATGGCGGCGGCTTCCTCGTAGTTGCCGATTAAATTTTCCAAGCTCATCAATAATCACCCTTCCGGAACATGACATAAAATGTATACATGGTGCCTGCCACCACAACGCCCACGCAGATATTTAAAAGCAGTATCAGGCCGCTGCTCAAAATCGCCCCCGGAGTCCCCAAGGGAATCACGCTTTTAATATGATTTGCCCCCGTGTAAAAGGAATAGCTCTTTGCAATGCTGTAACAGGCAAGAGCGCCGAAGCTAATCCGGCGGTAAGTTTTGGCGGTAAAAATTTTCTCCGTCTTGGCAAAACCAAAGGCGTTCAAATACAGAATCAATCCCGCCCCAATTACGGCGCCTCCTGAAAATCCCCCGCCCGGCCCCAAATGTCCGGCTAAAATCACATAAATTCCGAAAATAAAAATGGGCGGCACCAGAATTTTTGCCACGGTCTGCAGAATCACGTCATTTTTCGGTTCATGGGTTCTGTCACTGATTTCGCCGTCTTTTTTATCCAGCCGCAGCAAAATCAGCACCGTGCAAGTGGCAATGAACAGCACATGGGATTCCCCCAGCGTATCGAACGCCCTGTAATCCAAAATCATTCCCGTGACAATATTCACCGCTCCCGTCTCCTGAAGTCCCTTTTCAATATAACGGGCCGCCACCTCATTGTTGACGGGATTCTCCGCATTGCCGAAATCAGGCAGGGCGGATACCGCCGTCAGAAGCATCGCCACCAGAAATACGCAGAACAAAGCGCTGAAAATACGATATATTTTCCGAAAGATCCGAATCTCCGCATTGTGCTCCAAATCGTATATCCGTTCTGTCAGGTTTAATTTTTCTTCGTCCTTCGGTTCCTCGCCTTTGGATTGATTTTGTCTTTGGCCGCCCAGTTCTTCCCGTGCATTTTCCACAAGCGGCCCATCTATCCTGCTGCCGGAGGCGTATTCCCTGCCATCGACCTTATGTTCCTTCTCGGGGCTGGATATTCCGCCCATGGAATCATGTTCACTGTCGGCTCTGCATGTTACGCTTCCGGACTCTTCTTTTCCTTTGTCGGTATCAGCAAAGAAAGAATCTGCGCTGCCTTCCAGCCATTGATGAAATCTATAAGAAAAAGTCTGTCGGTACTGTTCCTCCGAAACCTTCTTGCTCATTCTTTCTCCCCGCCGTCTCCTTTTTTACTCATTCTCTTTCTCCCGCCGTCTTCTTTTTTATTCGTCTTTTTTCTCCTCTTCGCCCGCGTCCTTTTTCATAATGGCGTCAATTTTTTTCAGCGTCACCAGAAATAAAACGGTGGTCACACCCGCGCCCACTGCCGCCTCCGTAATCGCTAAATCCGGCGATTCCAGCAATATCCAGATAATGGACATCACCAGACTATAGGACATAAAAATCAATATGGTATTCAACAGATTCTTGGATAAACTGGCGGCAATCGCACAGACTACCAGAAATCCCAGCAAAATACAAGTAAATATTGTCATAACCATACGCCTCCTATGGAAATCTTCTCCCTCTGCGGAAATTCTTTTATTTACATAATCACTTCCGGCATGTGGAAATCAGCTTCAATCCCTGCGCTTCTTTTTATTTTCCGGCTATCTCATCCATCGTCCTGCTGCCTTGCTTTTTCCCGGACTCTGCGCCTTTATGGGCGTCCAAAGCCATCACGCCGTAATGCTTCTCTTTTTCCTCATCCGTCGTCACCTCCAAGCGGGCGATTAGATGGGAAGATACCGGGGAAGAAAACCACAAAAACACAATCACAAGAAACAGTTTCAGAGATGTAAAATTAAAGCCGCTTATGACAATCAGCCCCAGCAATGCAAATCCCAGCCCCAGTGTATCCCCCATGGCCGCCGCATGCATCCGATTTAAAACATATCGAAATCGAAATACGCCGATAATCTCAATGATAAAAATGACAAGTCCGCACAACAGCAGTCCGGCGCCTGCAATAAATCGTATCCATTCAATGACCGCCATCTTTTCCCTCCATAGGCTTCCCGCCCTCCGCCGCTTCCTTTTTTTCCAGATACACACCCATGCATACCTTTGTCAGCACAATCACCGCAAGAAAGCTTATCATGGCATAGATAATGCAGATGTCCGCCAGATACCCTTCTCCCAGCATTAATGCCAATATCGCAATCATTACAATAACCATGGTTCCCATCATGTTCACGGATACAATCCTGTCCGCAGTCCTAGGGCCGATAATGGCGCGCACCAGACACAATATCAACAAAACGGCCAATAGAATCAATACGGCCATAAAGAAAATATGATACGCTTTCTCCAAGCTTTCAATTCCTCTTCCCATATCTTGTCACTTCCTGATTTATTTATTTCCTAAATGTTTATTTTATTTCTTTACTTTACGATTTCTTTGTCCTGATTTGTTTCTTTCCTAGTTTGTTTCCTTCCTCATTTGTTTCTTTCCGGATTTCTTTAGCTCCCAACTGGCTCCCAGCCTGACTTCCCCGCGTTTAAAATATTTTCCTTTCAAATTCTTGACTTGCCGCCATCTTACCGAGCTGTCCTTTAGGGACTGTTGTGTCCCTCCAAACGTCTGATATATTCGATAAACTCACTTTCGTCGATTCCCTCCGCCATAGTTTCATCCAGACAATGTACCGTATAACTGGAATCCTCCAATGTTACCGTAATCGTTCCCGGGGTGAGGGTAATACAGTTCGCCAGAAAGGCCCTCCCCACGGGCGTCTTCAAATCCGACCGGAAATGAACCAGAACGGGATCTATTTCTTCCTTCTGCGTCAATATCAAATGAATTACATTCATATTAGCTTTCACAATTTCCTTAACCAGCAGACAAATATATTGTAAAAACAGAAAAGTCTTTCTATAAACCCACAATTCCTTCGCCGGACTATAATCCATAAATTTACAGGAAAAAGCCGTTAACACCCCTGCAATCAGCAGTCCGATCACGCCTATCTCCAGTGTAAAACTTCCGTTAAAAATAACCCATAACAGAAAGTAAAGCAAAAACATACCGCACCTCCTTACAAATTTCACATTTTATCACAAAATATTCCAATTTTAAAGATGTTTATCCAAAAATCTTGCACAAAAGGCCGCCCTTGCTTTTATGCTATCTGCCGGATTTTCCTATTCCGTTCTGTAGGATATTCCTATTCTGTTCTCCGTTGACTTTCAGTTTTCTGCTCAAATTAACAGGGATTCCTTTTTTCATAATCCGCCGTAACAAAAAAGAGCAGCCAATCCTGCTCTTTTTGCATGATAAAAGCCTCCGGCCTTACAGCCAAATCCATGAAACTCCTAAATAATTTCTATCCTTTCAAAATATTTAATCAATATATCCGCACAATTTTCAATTCCCAGCCGGGAAGTATCCAAAATCATATGATAATTATTCACATCTCCCCACACTTTTCCCGTATTTTGATAATAATATTCCGAACGCGCTTTGTCATTTTTCTCCAGCAAAGCTTTTGCATCCTCATACGACAGGGATTCCTTTTTCATAATCCGCCGTATGCGGTCTTCCTTGTCAGCACAGACATAAATATGAAACACATTCGTCTGATCCTTCAAAATCTCAGAAGCACATCGCCCCAGAATAATACAGGACCGGGATGCCAGCTTCCTTATAACCTCCGCCTCATCCGCATAACTTTCCCCCTCCAGTTCATGTTCAATGTAGGCCCTGTCATACACCGGTATCCCAAGCTTTTGTGACAATTCCTCCGCTATCATACTGGCGCCTGTTCCAAATCTACGGCTCATTGTAATCACCAGATTCATAAACCATCCTCCTGTACCGATAAGGATTTACATGCTTCGGCGCTGCTTATGTACAAAAAGCTGTCCTGCAATCCCCTTATCCTTGATTCATATTGTACCATGATTCCCTCATTGTTACAAGTCTGGGAAAATGGCAAACAATTACAAAATTAATTTCTGCGCCGCCCATTTTACCGCTGTAGATTTCGGCGGTCGCAGTACAGCCAAAAACCGCTTAATTTTCATAGACAAAAATAAAGGATAATAGTATAATTCATATCAGAAACCAAACAAAACCGGCATGGATTTATACTCACAGCCGCCGATATTCGTCATATTCCTCGACTCACGTAGAAGAAGCGTCGTGAATTGACGGCAGATTGGGCCGCTCGTGAATATATATGGATGTGCATCGGGCTGAGCAAGAATGGAGGACTATTATGAAGGATTCAAACTGCGGATATTGTATGAGAGGGGAGCTTCTGGACAAGTTTGGGATTTTTATCTGTGATTTAAAGGTCAGCAGCCTGATTTTATTTAAAGAACAGAGCAAACCCGGCAGGTGCATCGTAGCTTATAAAGACCATGTAAGCGAAATCGTGGATATCAGCGACGAGGAAAGAAATGCTTTTATGGCGGACGTAGCCCACGCCGCCCGGGCGATTCACGCCGCCTTCCACCCTGATAAACTCAATTACGGCGCTTATGGCGACACCGGCTGCCATCTGCATATGCATCTGGTTCCGAAATATCAGGACGGCGACGAATGGGGCGGTACTTTCCAAATGAATCCCGGCAGAACCTTTCTCACGGATACGGAATATCAGGAAATGATCGACAAAATAAAAGCAAATCTTTAATTACCCGGCCAAGATGCGCATGCAATCTAAACGCATCTTGGCCATTGCGGCATTCGCCAATATGCTCAAGCCAACCCGTGCTTGGCTTTGCAAGCACGGCACTTGGCTCATTGCTCAGCGAGCAATGTCTGCTCAGCGAGCAATGTCTGCTCGCGGGAATAAAGAAAGGACCCGCTCCCATGAGAGATAAACTGCTAAAAATATATGTGAGTCCGAATCAATTCAAAAAAATACAAAATTCACTATGGGGCGCGGCTGAATTTCTCGAATTAAGCGATAATCAGCCCATCGAAATGCAGGATTTTATTGTATTTGCCGACAAGCATGGCAATGAACTGCTGAGAAATATGTCCAAAATAGAGATGAATACAATTCACTACGTCAGCTATTCTGACTTTTATTCCAACCAACATTTTCCGCTTGTCGTTGTACTATGCCATTTATATGAAAGTATTATGTACCTGCGGCTTAACACATTTACGGACGAAAATCGATTTCCGCCCGATTTTCCGTCGGCTGTCATCAAACAGAAAATCGATAGTATCCGGCTGTGTCTGGACATGCTGGAAAACAGTATCGACCCAAAACTGTTTATTGATAAATTAAATTTTCTAATTACGGAGGAAAACGGCTGTCCTTTTAAATCTTCCGCGGCGATCATGGAGCTATATCCATGGGATTTTCGGCTTTCCCGGCAAAACGTATGCCTGATAGACAAAATTTGTCAGGCGTTAACCAAAATACGCAGCTGCTTGGAAAAGAAGGAAGACTGGAAAAACATTTGGAGACTGGCATACGACGTCCACAATCTGCCTTCCTCCATCTATGGCAATTTTATTGAACAGTAAACCGCGTCCGGGCTGTGGGCGTACATAATACCTTATTAAATCTTTATATATTTTTGTTATAAAAAACTTAGAAAAAATTAAAGAAATAATACGAAAGAAAATGTTGCGGACTCAGGTTTGATGTGTGATAATAGAAGGTATGATAGCAAAATGATCCGCCGCATCTGCCTATATCGAGGATAGGCAGGCAGGGCAGACCATGAATAACATTTCACATATGGAAATTCGTATGGATATAAGAATAATAAGAGGGCGCAATATATGAGCAATAATCAAGGTTGGAGCAATACGGGCGAACGAATGAAGGACGCTTTGTCAAACGCTTTGAATACCGGGGATTTTAAGGAGCTGAACAATCTGGTATCGCAGACTGTGACCACCGCCTTAAACGAAGTGGGAATCCACGTAAACTCGGGCAGCGGAAGCTGGCAGAACAATAACGGAGGCATTCGGAATAACAATGTAAATATTCAGAGCAGCAGCATAAACGTTCAAAATAACCATGTGAATATTCAGAACAACAATGTAAGCATGTCCGGTCAGCAGGGCCAAAGCGCGCTCCCCATCTGGCAGCAGAGAGCCTTGGAACGGGCCCAGCAGAAGCAGGCCCAGATACAGCAGCACATTCAAGACAAAATGCAGCGCAGACAGGGACAGCAGAGTTTTTCCCAAAACGCGGCCCAGTTTGGCATCGACATGGCGAAGCAGGGCCTTCAAACGGCCAGGCAGTCTTTTGAAATGTCCCAGAACAAACCGACCCAGCCATCCCAGAACGCCGTCATGAATCTTCCCGCGGTAAAAATGAGAAGAGTGGGCAAGGTTTCCAATGTGCTCTATCAGGTATTCGGCGGAATCGGTCTGGGTATCACGGGATTTATCACCCTTATCCGGCTGTTTGTCTTTTTAGCCGGGGACACAACGCTGGAGGGCTGGATTGTAAATTTCATATTTCTGGCTGTCTTTTACGGTATGGTGCGTCTGGGCATATGGCAGAAGCACCGACTGAAACGGGCGGTGCGCTATGTACAGCTCTGCGGCCATAAAATGTACGAGGATATCGAAAATCTGGCAAAGGCCACAGGAAAAAGCGTCCGCTATGTTACAAAAGACCTTCAAAAAATGCTGGACCTCGGGTTCTTTCCGGAAGGCCATATGGACGAACAAAAAACCTGTCTGATTTTAAACGACACGATCTACAGGCAGTATCTGGAAACAGAAGCAAACCGCAGATTCAGAGAGAAAGAAAACAGAATCACCATGACTTTGGAAGAAAGCACCCCCGTCCATGAAAAACAGCCCGCGCCGGAAGCTTCGGACGAACTGGCTTCCGAACTGGATATCATGGTCAGAGAAGGGATGGAATGCATTCGCAGGCTGAGAGATTTGAACGACAGAATTCCCGGGGAAGTCATTTCAGCCAAATTATTCCGCATGGAAAATCTGTTAAAAGACATTTTCGACAGTCTGAAAGAACACCCCGACCAGATGCATCGGATGCATAAGGTGATGAGTTATTACCTGCCCACCACATTGAAATTAGTGGAAGCCTATGAAGAGTTCGACCGCGTCAGCTCCCCCGGAGAAGAGATTATCAAAGCAAAGGCCGAGATAGAGAACACGCTGGATACCATCAATCAGGCCTTTACCGAGCTTTTGAATAATCTGTTCCAAGACACCGTCTTTGATGTTACCACGGACGCGCAGGTATTAAAGACCATGCTTGCCAGAGAAGGTCTGATGCGTGAAATGGAACTTGTGCCGAACCGTCAGGAAGAGCCGGAACCCAAACAGGCGCAGTACATGAAAGAATAAAAATACATGATAATCTGCACTGAATAAATTAACATATAATGGAGGAGTAAAAATGAGCACCAACTTAGATGAAATGTTAAATCAAGCCCCCACCCTGACCTTGAATCCTTTCGGAGAGGAAGGGAAATCCGCGGAGAAAGCCCAGAATGCTCCGTCCGCCGAGGAAACGCCGAAGGTGCCCGAGGTTGTCCTGACCCCCGAGGAGCAAAAAATGGTGGATGATTTCGCCGCACAGATAGATCTGAAAAATACCCAGCTGGTAATGCAGTACGGAGCAGGAAGCCAGAAGAAAATCGCCGATTTCTCCGAGAGCGCCCTGAACAACGTGCGCACCAAGGACATGGGGGAAATCGGGCAGATGCTCACAAGCGTAGTGGCGGAGCTGAAGGATTTCAACGAAGAAGAGGAGAAAGGTTTCCTTGGCTTCTTCAAAAAAACAGGCAGCAGGCTTGAAAATCTGAAAATCAAATATGACAAGGCAGAGTCCAATATCAATAGAATCTGCAAAGTGATGGAAGACCATCAGGTAACACTTCTGAAGGATGTGGCCATGCTGGATAAAATGTATGAGCTGAATCTGCATTACTTCAAGGAATTGTCCATGTACATTATCGCGGGCAAGAAAAAACTAGAGGAGGCAAGAACCGTGGAGCTTCCCCAGCTTCTCGCCAAGGCGGAGCAGAGCGGCCTCCCCGAAGACACGCAGGCGGCAAATGATTTTGCGTCTATGTGTGAACGTTTTGAGAAGAAAATATACGATTTGGAGCTCACTAGAACGATTTCCATGCAGATGGCGCCCCAGATTCGGTTGATTCAGAGCAACGATACCGCCATGTCGGAGAAAATTCAATCCACTCTGGTGAATACCATTCCCCTGTGGAAGAGCCAGATGGTCATTGCCATCGGCCTAAGCCATTCCAGCGAGGCCGCAAAGGCCCAGAGGGAAGTCACGGATATGACCAACGCCCTTCTGAAAAAGAACGCCGAAACGCTTAAGATAGCGACCATTGAAACCGCCAGAGAAAGCGAGAGGGGCATCGTGGACATCGAGACCCTCACCGCCACCAACAAGACACTTATCAGCACCTTGGACGAAGTCTTGAAAATTCAGGAGGACGGACGCGCCAAGAGGAAGAGCGCCGAAGCGGAGCTGGTTAGAATCGAGGACGAGATGCGGCAGAAGATGCTGACCATGAGCCGGGCTTCCGGAAGAATGTAAGACTTAAATTGCGGCCGCCGGTGAAACTGTTAAAAGTATTGGATGCGGGGAGGAGAAAGACGCCGGTGTGCTGAAAACTGTTTTTAAGGAATGAACCACATATAAAGGGATGCGGCTCCCATCTAAGGGAACCGCATCCCTTTATACACAGGATATTCGCCCAGCTTCGCTTTATCTGCTGTACGGCAGGCCGCAGGAAATAAAAACCCTGTTTTTGCTTCAATTGGCCGGCCACACGCGGCGTCAGTTTTCCCCTGCCTGCATCCCTACGAAAAATAAAACACTTCTCCCTTGGGCCGGAAGGGAAGCCTTTTCCCCTTTGGTATCAAAAATGCATGCTTATGCCGAATCGCCATATGCTCCTCAATTTCCCCGTCCGTAATGATTAAAATCGGGCCGTCCTTTGGAAAATCCCCGGCGGATTCCAGCAGGTCAACTCCCGGCTGTAAGATGGTGCCGCCCCTGCCTTTCACCCGCACCCGTCCGGCGATATCCTCCGGCGCCAGATATCCCGCGTCATAAGCGCAGGCGTCACAGAATACCACTCTTGCAAACGGCACTTCCTTTGCGGCGGCATAGCTGGCTATGGCTCCCAAGGCAAATCCCAAAAGCTTGGCGTCCATGGAACCGGAGGTATCCACCACAACGCCGAAGGTTCTGCTGTGTTCCGGTATGTCCCCCGGTACATAACTTGGCCTTGGAATATCGGGCGTACTTCCCTGACGGCGGCTGGGTCTGGCGTAGGAACGCTTTTTTTCCAAAGGTGCAAAATAGACGTCGAACCACCTTGCCAGCTGCACATCCCAAGGAATGGGCGGAACCGCAAGGGCACGGATTTCCTGCACAAGTCCCGCCGGTAGATATCCTCTCCCGGCCTGATTATGATATTCCAGCCCGTTCTGCAGGGCGCTTTTATAAAAATCCTCCAAAGACGCCGCATCATGCTTATGAAATCCCGAAGAGCCATTGGAATTCCCAATGATATCCCCCTTACCGTACCCCCGGAAAGTCTCCATTTTAGAATATTTCTTCAAATCCTTCACAATGTGGTCATACAGACTTTCAGCCGATATATCATTCAGGCTTTCATCATAGAGCAGGCCGCAGTTTGGCATCTCTCCGATTCCCATTTCCAAAAGCCAGCCGTTGATCACATAATCGCAGGCCACATTCCAAAGCTCATGGTCGCGGCCCTGACAGCGCTCATGGTGCTGCAGCCCCGCATGGAGGAACTCGTGGGCCAGCACGAATTTCAATTCTTCCCCATTCAACCCGGCCGCAGGATTGACATAAATTTCGGCGCAGGTCACATCCACGGCCGCAACGGAAATCTCGTTTTTCACGCAGTAATCATAATCCTCTATGATCTTGAAACCGGAAGCCAGCCCGCCCAGCAGGGGGTAATGGTTGATAAACCACATGGCGGCCTTTTGGGAAGCCGTGTATGCTTTTCCCGTAACGGCCTCATGCCCCCCGGCAGCGCTCACCACATGGGAGACGGAATGGGCCAATGCATAAGCAAACGTAATTACATATCGATTCTTTTGATTCTTCGACTCATCATAGAAAAGAGGTTTGTCCAAGCCCTGCATATCCATCCCCCCCGGGGAAGCGGTTCCAAATTCCTGATACTGCTCCACACATCCCCGCTCGGCCAGAAATTCATATATCTTACGTTCCTCTGACAAAGGCCCCGGAAATGCAGCCACGGACGCGTCGCTCAAAGCGGAACCGAATTTCACATCATAGAGAAACTTGGCAATATAAATATCGCAGGCAGCATTCCACAAATAAGGATTGCAGGATACCTTCCATTCCTCTTTTTCCCACTCCTTTTTCCAATAACCCGGCATCTTCTCCCCGTCAAAATGCCCGAAAGCCAGATGAAGCTGACAATGTGCAATGGCATACGCCCACTGGGAGGGAGAGAGCAGCATATCCTGATTGAGAAAAATATTGCCCTCGCTGTCCACATAGGCCGCCGATTTTTTCCCCATACGGTTTTTATCATATATGCAAAGATAACCCCCAAGCCTTGAAAACAGAAGATGGGATTTATACAGGGCAATCCCCTCATCCAAAGCCTGCCTGCTTGGGCTGATTTTACTTTTTTTATTCTTCATAGCCACCACCTTTCTGCGCTTAAGACAACAGTTCAGACAGGTCACTGAACTATTACGAGAATGCATACAAAACGGGAAAAGAATGCGTTTTGGCGCACACAAGCCATAGGAAACGCCATAAATCTATTGACGGCAGACCGTCAGCCGGATACTTTCCCGGAAATGTCACTGTAAATCCTGACGGTCTGCAGTATAACGGTTTTAGCGATTCCCCTCGCTTTTCACAAGCCTCGGCAGATCCCTGACAATTTCCACCATAAACCACTCCGGAAGCACCTCCCCTTCGTCGGCGGAGACCACCATCTGCGCGATTTCATGATTGATCAACGACAATTCCTTGATCAAAGCCTTTGCCCTATGAGTAAAATGCTGGGCTTCTTTGCTCATCTTCTGTCTGCTCTCAGGAAGATCATGCAGCAGTCTGGCCCGGAAGGATTGGGCGGTGAAATAGAGCACATCCCTTTCCTCCGGCTTGGAGGGCCATTTCGCCCTGCCTGCCAGAATGTCCGAAAGCAGATGGGTATTCCCCAGCTGTCTGGTATACGCCAGAAACATCCCCGCATGAGCGGCGGAAATGGATCCATAGGCCAGTATCCGCAGAATCTCCTCTGAAATCTCCCGTTCTCCCGCCCCATACTCCTTCAAGGCGTCGCTGAGCATATGCCACGAACGAGGGGTGGAATACGGCTCCTCCGTCTTAGGCGGCTCCGAGAACAAATGATCCGGCCTCTGGGTAATGTAATCCGTCACCCAAGGATGGAGATGATTCTCATAAGCCCACTGCAGCCACTGATCCGGATTGGCCTTCAGCTGCACATGAAACATGCGGTTAATCAGGGCGGAAGACATAATTTTCACAATGGCGCCGTCATTGGAACGATTTCCCGCCCCAATCACAACGCTTCCCTTGGGCAGATGATACTCCCCGATGCGCCTTTCATGTATCAGACTGTAAAACGCCTTCTGCACTTCCTGAGAACAGGCATTTAATTCGTCCAAAAAGAGGACATAGGGCTCTTTTCTCGCAATCATCTTCGGGGGAAGGAATTCCGAAGTCTCCCCCTTAATCTGAGGAATCCCTATGATATCCTCCGGCGCCAGCTGGCTTCCCAATAAAGATACGCAGGGAAGCCCCACCATATCCGCAAACCGCTCCACCAGAGCCGATTTCCCGATTCCGGGCGCCCCCCAGATAAACACAGGCCGGATGGGCGCTATATTTAACAAAATATCCAATAATTCGCTTTGTGTCACTGAAAATGATAAGTTCATTGATACCTCTCCATCTTTACGCTTTGTATGATTTCCTTACTCTTCCCATAGGCGGCTCCTTCTGCCGCCTTTATCAGCCTTCCTACAGGCTGTGTATCCTAGTATTTCCTCGACCTTTCTCTCAGCGGCTCCTCCCATCCTTTCCCTTACCCTTTCTTCCGGCTTCGTCCCCTGTCTTTTTCATAGCCGCCTTTCCTGCGGGAAGATGTTTTTCCACTTTCTTCCCCTCCGGCCTTATAGTTATACACAGGCTTAATCACCTTATCCACTTTCACCGTATCCGCTGCGGCGGACATAATTTCTTCCAAGCCCCTGTAAGCAAAAGGCGCTTCGTCCAAGGTATCCTGATGAATGTTGGGACTGTAAATTCCTTTCATTTCCGCCTTAAACTGAGAAAGCGTATATTGATCCCGTACCTCCTTACGCTTCAAAATCCTGCCCGCTCCGTGGGGGGCGGAATGGTTCCATTCCGGATTGCCCAGACCCTTTCCCAGAAGGACGCCGTCCCGCATATTGACGGGTATAATCACAGGTTCCTCTTTTCGGGCGGAAATAGCGCCCTTGCGCAGAATCCGCACCCCGTCCGCTTCCTCCACATAATTATGAATGCAGGAGCTTACCTCCAGAATTTTCCACCTCATGCCCTTGGCAAGTTCTTCCAAAATCACATCTCTGCTCCACTTGGCATATTCCTGTACGATCATAATATCATGCAGATACTGCTCCATAAGCCCGTCTTCCAGATAAGTCAATTCATAAGGAACTAAAATTCCCTGTCTGCGCAGATTTTTCCTGCCCAGATCCATATAATACTCCGCCGCTTCTTTTCCCAGATGACGGCTTCCCGAGTGAATCACCACATAAAGATTCCCCTCCTCATCCCGGTCCAGCTCGATAAAGTGGTTTCCTCCCCCCAGCGTTCCCATGCTGTAAACCGCTTTCTCCTCCTGAATATTTTTATGACAACACAGCCGCCCATAATCGAACAAAATCCCCTTGGAATGGGCGTCCCTGCGAAGGGAGAATCCGGAGGGAACACGGTCCCGGATCACCGTATCCAGCTTTTGATATTCTACGTTGGTATCTTTGAGCCGGGCCATCGTCATGCCGCATCCGATATCAATGCCCACCAGCCCGGGCAGAATCCTGCTGCCGATTGTCAGCGTCAAGCCCACAGGCCCCGCCTTCCCCGCATGAACATCCGGCATAACGCGGATTTTGCTGCCGGACAGGGATTCATTGTCGCAAAGCATCTGTATCTGGGCCAGCGCATGTTCGTCGATGGCCGAAGCTTCGTTATCCGTGGTAAAAATTTCCGCGGAAGTATAAGCTCCCTTTATTATTTTCATATCAATCTCCATTCCGCCGCCTTTGACCGACGGCATCAATCTTTGTTCTTTTTCTCACTAACTTTCGTCTGCCCGCTAAGGCAGGGACACATATCAGAATATGTGAATTGTTTTTTCGCCAATCCTCATGATTCCGCTCTGTGATATCCCAAATCCGGACATAACATGCTGTTTCTCCGGCTCAGAAATCAAATTGGTTCATCACCGCAGGAATCAATCGTTTACAAATTTACTAAATATTATTTTAAATAATTGTTTTTCAGGAAAATATTATACGATATACAATATTGAAAAAGGTAGAAAATCCCCCTGAAAATAAAAGGGGTCATAAGAATATTTATATAATCAAAATAAACGCCATAAAATAAACATCTTCTCCAATGATTTAGGACAATACGACCCCATTATGCGCTGTCAAACAATATGCAGATATATTATGCCGTGTCATGATTTTGTCCTCCTTTTCTTCGCAGCAAACTCTCGAAACCTTTCATTTTCCAAGTCTCTGAGCCTTTGAATCTCTTCATCTCAGAGTCCCGGAACCGCCTTTCATAGAGCCTTGCGACAGTCGCTTCCATCATATCCCGCGCTTTTTTGAACACACTGTCTGTCGGAAAACCGTTCCTATTTGCAGAGATTCCATGAGCCTGCCACAATTACCATTTAAGCTTTACTGATATTATATCGTCCAACCCCATAAAAAATTTAGGTTTTTCCCAAATTTTTTGACGTTTTATGGCCGCGCCTTACAAAAGCTTCCTGACCGCGGCGCTGGCTATGGCGTAAGCTTCGTAAGCGCCATATGCTTGGGCTAATTCCGTCCTCACATATCCCGTCCCCGTCTGCATAAGCATGTTGTTTTCCGCTCTGGCAATCATTCTGTTCTCATGAATGGCCTGCGCCTTCTCGCTTTCGAGCACCCTTTTCCACATGGCTCTTTTGGCCAATACTTCCTCGTACTGTCTTTGCAGCTTTCTCCTTCTTTCCTCACGCTTCTTCCAATAACTTTTTTCCGCTTTCCGGTTCACAATAATATATCTCCTGACCCGGCGTTGATATGCTTTCCTGCATTTTCTGAAACTGCGCGATTCACCTGCGCCTTTTGAAATATTTTCCCATAGCGCATTATATTTAAAGTCCTTCCTTAAATGATCCAGAACATGATTTTCATATTCCGGGTCATTCTTCATAGCCTCGAATTTTTCATCCGTAATATCAACGGCCATAAAACAAGCGGGCCGTAAGCCAAAATCGGCTATTCTGCCATAAATATACTGCTTATATTCTTCCAGAGTCATATCCTTAACGGAAAATGTCCGCATATTTTCTGCTTCCGATATTTTATTATTTTCCGCCATTTTTTCCGTCACAGTATCCCAAAAAGACGCCGATGGCTTCTCGCTGCTTTTTGATGTGTAGTTTTTCTCCCCATTATTTTTCTCTATATTTTGACAAATTTTCGTCAAATAATCCACATACATTGTCTGATTCATTCCACCCGCCTCCCTCTTGTTTTATATATCGTAATGATTCATGGGATACTTAAGGCAAATGTAACCAATGACATGAAAACCGCGTCTGTCCGATTCCCGCAGACAATATAAACAAACCTGATTCGGACTACAAGGTAAATTTTGCCCCTGTTTAATTGCAATGCTGATGCATGGCGGCATCATGATAAAATACCGCCTGCCGCTTCTTCAAAGTACTGATTCCATCCGCGATTCATAAATGATTGACTTGTGCATATTAACCAGATATAATATAAACACGATAAAGAGTACAGTCTTTATATACGGAAAAATACTTTGCGATTGCTTAAAAATAAGAGCGGGCAGATGGGAGTTCATATGAATGACGCTGGCGATTTGACAACAAAATACGAACAAAAAAAGTTTTACATCAAAAGAACTTTCATGTATGTCTGTGGAATATGTTTTGTATTGTCCCTGAATCATATAATATCCCTGTTTCAGTTACATGGAGAAGCTGACGGCGTAGGAAAATTCGGATATAATATTTGGAGCCTGTTGGGATTTATCATTGCGCTGTGGCTTTTAAACCGCATGTTTCACAGAACTGACAAAAGATTACACTGCGCGGGGGCGGCAGGCGGTTTTCTGATGGCGGCCGCCATTGTGTACGGGGCTTATGCGCATTTTGTAAATGATATTTTTCAGTCGGTACAGGTGGTATGTCTGCAGTTTGCCGTAACGGCAGGACTTGCAGTCGTATTGGCCGCGGCGTCGGAAGAAGTCTTCCTGCAATTTGACCGTCTGAACCAATATGGCCAAAGAAAGGGGGAATACAAAGTTACAAAAAGATATTTTTTTGTGATGCTGTTGTTTATTTTTGCTGCTTATCTTCCTATATTTCTCTGGTTCTGGCCCGGAAATTTTGTCTATGATGTACCGTTTCAGCTGGAGGACGTAGTTCTCAATCAATTTAATACCCATCATCCGCTGCTGCATACTATCATCATGGGCGCCGCTTATAAGTTCGGAGTCTCCATCGGGGACGCATCTACGGGAATTCAGCTGTACATCCTGCTGCAAATGCTGATTTTATCAGCTGTTTTTGCATACTGCGCGTACTATCTATATAAGAGGGCAGTGCCGAAGGCATATTGCAGATGCGCCCTATTATGGTTTGCTTTGTTTCCCATGCATGCAATGTTTTCCATAACGGCAACGAAGGACGTCATGTTTGCGGCGTTTTTCCTGTGGTTTATGATTTTTGTGGTCAGATTGCTTTTGGATAAAGAACAGTTTCGCTGGTATTCATATGCGGGGCTGATTATCAGCGGCGCCCTGTGCTGTCTGATGCGGAATAATGCCGTTTATGCGGTGGTCGCAGGCGCGGTGCTCATATTGCTGTTAGTAAAAAGGAATCACAAACAGAAACTATATGGAGCGGGGCTTCTCGCCGCCGTCTACATTTTAGCCTCTCTAGTCAATACTGGTTTTATAACGGCATTAAAGGCGCAAACGGTTGATCGATATACTGAGACTTACTGCATGATGCTGCAGTGTCTTGCCAGAGTAGGCGCTTACCGAGGGGATGAAGTCAGTGAAACGGATTATGCGGAATTGTGCATGTATATGGTAGAAGAGGATATGAAGAGCTACCAGCCTTATTTGGCAGATAACGTTAAATTTTCGGCCAATGAACAGCTGATGAAGGAGAATTTCTGGAACTTTTTGATATTTTTTGTCAAAATGGGATTAAAATTTCCGGATGAATATATAGAGGCTTGGATCACCAATACTATGGGATACTGGTATCCTCTGGATAGGGGCAAATATGTCTGCGGCAACATTGAATTTTACCACAAATTGATATATAGGGATTGTGAACAAATAGAAAAGAGGGAATATTTCAGCCTGCCGGGGATAATTTATGAACCCTTTTATTTCCGTGGAAAATATGATATAACGCCGGTATTAGGATACCTGCACCGCAATGATTTTTGGATATGGCTTCTGACTTATTTCCTGCTCTGGTGCATCTGTAGAAAGAAAAGGGACGCGGGACTGGCGGCCGTTATCCCGCTCATGTATCTGGCCACCTGCTATCTGGGCCCCCTTGCATGGCTTAGATATATCTATTGCCTTGTCGTGATAGCGCCATTGATTGGATATGCGATAATGAGAGCCTCTGCCGCCAACATGACTGAAAATCAAATAAATAAAAAGTAACACGCAGGGGAGCAAAAGCATTCTGCCGGAAACAAGGATAGAACAACAATACACAATCATATAAAGATGAATGATAACAATAAATCGATTATGATAAAGGACGAAAACGAAATGAATACCAAAAAACTAATGATACGCAAATCCTGCGCAGAGGATATACCGCTGATACAATATTTGATAAAATGCTTAGCGTCATATGAAAAAAGACCGCAGGATATGACAGGAACAGAGGAGCAATTAAAGTATTGGCTTTTTGAAAGGAAAGCCGCCACGGTCCTGATTGCCGAATATGACAAGGAAACAATAGGATATGCCCTGTATTATCCTGTTTTCGGTTCATTTTCCGTCGCGGGAAAAATACACTTAGAAGATATTTTTATCCAGCCAAATTTTCGAGGCAGCGGCTTTGGCAGTTTGTTTCTTGCTAAAATTGCTGAAACTGTACTTTCAGACGGATATACGGAAATGGAATGGAGTTGTCTTGACTGGAATAAGCCGTCAATCGAATTTTACAAAAGCTTAGGCGCCGAACAGGAAACCGGACGGGAATATTTTAAATTGACCCAGACAAAAATGAAATCCATTGCGGCAATGATTTCATATGGAAAATTTTCGGGAAAACGAGGCATAAAATGATCAAAAAAATAATATGGAACGGCATCCTATTGATTACCTTTTTCTTTTTCTCCGGCGGAATCCGTTCTGAAGCGGAAGAGCTTTCTTTGTCCTTCACATTGTCCACAGGCGGGGACGGCGCATCCATGAAAGACGGAAGTCACAATACGTCCGTTAGTTTTCATAAAGATTCCACAATCACCATAACATCCGACGACGGCGTACCCTTTACACAGCTGTACATTATATGGGACAGCCCCGTCGCGGAATGGACTCTTCATACGGACCAAGAGGACATTCTCTGCGGCCAAAACGGCTTTCTTCATGAATATATCGCGCTGAATTCTCCGGCTTCAAGCGCGGTTATCCATATTCCTATGGACAATACTCGCATAAGCGATATTCGTATTTTCAGCGAGGGCGTGCTTCCCGAAGACGTCCAGATATGGAATCCACCTTGCGAAAAAGCGGATATTATGCTGATTCCCGCCCATGCGGACGACGAGATCCTGTTTTTCGGAGGAATCATTCCCAAATACGGCGCTGCAGGGGAAGCCGAGATTCAAGTCGCCTACATGACTGAATTCTGGAATACCAACAGAGTCCGGGAACATGAGAAATTAGACGGATTATGGGCGTCCGGTTTAAAAAATTATCCGGTGTGCGGGGGTTTTAAGGATGTATATTCCGAGTCGCTGGAAACGGCCCTCGGTCAGTATTCCTTTGACGATGCGGTGCGCTTTGTCACGGAACAAATCCGCCGTTTTCAGCCGCAGGTGATTGTTACCCATGACCAAAACGGCGAGTACGGACATGGTTTCCACATGCTGACATCCAAGGCCGTAACCACCGCCGTGGAGGCTGCCTTGGACCATAATCAGTACTCAAACTCTGCCGAACTGTACGGAATATGGGACACCCCAAAGACTTACATTCATCTCTATGGCGAAAATAAAATCCGGCTTGATTTGAGACAGCCCATAGAATCCATGGGAGGACGCACGGCTTTGGAAATCGCCGCCGACGCTTATAAGAAACATGTGTCGCAGCAATGGTGCTGGTTTTATGTATCGGATGATTATGAATACAGCTGCGCCGACTTTGGCTTATACCGGACAACCGTGGGAAACGACGCCTTGGGAGACGACATTTTTGAAAATTTAAAAACCTATAAAGCACAGCGGCAGGAGGAAGAAGAAAGACAGGCGGCCGAGCTGGAAAGAATTCAGGAATTGGAACGACAGAGACTGGAACAGGAAGAGAAAGAGGCTCAGGAAAAATTAGAGCAGGAAAGATTGGCCAAGGAACAGCAATTAGAAGAACAACAGCGATTACAGCGCGAAAAAGAAGCCCTTCAGCGGCAGGAATACGAATTAAAGCTGCAGCAGGAAAAGCAGAATCGACTTTATAATTTTGTGCTGGTTCTGCTCATTCTGGCAGGGATTTCCCTTACAATTGTCATAATCATATGGACCCGCATGATTATAAAACGCAGCAAACGTAGAAAATAAGCAACAAAGCCTCGGTCATCCAGCCACAGCTTCCTCTCTCTGATATCCTCCTAAAAAATCACAGAAATGCAGCAAATTATTTAGAATTTTTTTATTTTTCTAAATTTAATACTTGCATTTTACTATGTAGAGTGAGATAATAATTTCATCTTATTTTTTACTGAGGAGGTAATTAGAAATGGCTTTAACATGGACGGTCAACGATGCAAAGGGTCCGCACCAGATCGAGTACAAAAGAGGAAAACTTGTTATTGACGGTAATCAATATAAGCTGAAGAGCTCCAACTGGTTCATTCAGCTCATTGATTATGCCTTTAATTTTGATGATGGAATTAATGTTGTCAACTGTCATCTCGTTGTCATCGGCAGCAAAGTAGACTTGGCGGTAAACGGCGTGTACTTGGGAAGCCAAAAGCCTTATGAACCTATTTCCAACATTCCCCCGCTTGTCTCTGTATTTGCCGGAATTAGTGCGGTTCTTGGCTTTTTAATGAACGGATGGCTGGGTATTTGTATCGGTATTTTGTTTGGGGTTCTCTACTTCAATACATACTTGAAGAAAAAATCACTTACCCCTATTATTATCATTTTTGCCGCGGTAACGGTATTCCAAATCATTTTGGGAATTGTAGTATCACTGCTGCTTGCTCCCCTATATTAAATAGACCGATATTGCAAGACTTTAGACGCCCTGCCTTTCCAGCACCATATACTATGAAAAAGGAAAAAAGATGGATAACAATCAAATGCAAAATGGCAATACAAATAATTCTTATCAACAAAACAACTATCAACAGCCGACATATCAGCCCCCTGTGGTAATTGACGAGCTTGCACACAAAAAAGATTCCCTGCCAACCACCTCTCTGGTTCTTGGCATCATCGGACTTGTCTTCTGCTGGTGCTTTTTTATTCCTATTATTCTCTGTTTAATCGGACTGATCATGGGAATTATGAGCATGGCCAAAACCAAGCAGAACACGGGGATTGCGCTGGGAGGAGTCATCACCTCCGCAATCGGTCTGGCTGTCAGCTGTGTTATATCCTTTTTTTACTTTTTGGCGATTTAGACTGACGGTCTCTAAAATCTGCCCTGTCGTCCGACTCATGAGCGGCAGGTATTGTGAACCGGCAGCCATTTTACCGCTTGTGAGTATAACCTGCCATATGATGATTTTTATAGACAGACTGTTTTGAAGCAGTCTGTCTATATTATTTTATCGAAAATCAGGACACTTTGCGTTTATCCGCTCAAACATCTCTTATGCCGCCAGTGCGCTCTGTTTATCTTTTGAATACAGCAGCTTTAATATAATAGGCGTGGAGATGCTTGACACAATAATCAGCAAAATAACGGAAGTAAAATACACGGGAGTCAACAGCCCCACCGACAATCCCTTTTGCGCCACAATCAAAGCAACCTCACCTCTGGTCATCATTCCGACGCCTATTTTCAAAGAATCCATCATATTAAATTTACATACCTTTGCCACCAGCCCGCAGCCGATGATTTTACCCAAAAGCGCCACGGCCACGAATCCCAAAGAAAACAGCAGAATGCTTCCGTCCATATTTTCAATACTTGTTTTTAATCCGATACTTGCAAAAAATATCGGCCCAAATATCATATAAGAACTGACTTCCATCTTTTCCTCTATGTAATTAGAATCTTTGATGGAACAAAGAACGATACCAGCCACATAAGCGCCCGTAATATCGGCTATGCCGAAATATTTCTCCGCCGCATAGGCAAAGAAAAAGCACAGGGCAAGGCTTATGATAGGAATTCTTCTTGTATGAGGATAACGGGCGTCCAGCTTCTGGAATATCTTGTATAGGATAAATCCTAAAATAAGCGCCGCAATAAAGAATAAAACCGTGGACAAAACCACTTTTCCCGGATTGGAATCAGGGCTTTTAAATCCAACCACAAAGGTAAGCACAATAATGCCTATCACATCGTCAATGATGGCGGCGCTTAAAATGGTGGTTCCCACCTTTTCCCGCAGTCTTCCCATTTCCTTCAACGATTGTACCGTAATGCTGACGCTGGTAGCCGTCATTATCACACCGATAAAGACCGCCATATAGAATTTATCGGATCCCCATGGCGCGGCGCCGTAGAATCCCATATACAGCAGGGTTCCCAGTACAAGAGGAACAAATACCCCTGCGCATGCAATCAACAGAGCAACCGGTCCCGTCTTCATCAATTCCTTCAAATCCGTTTCCAGACCTGCGGAGAACATCAAGAGAACCACGCCCACTTCCGCCATTTCCATCAAAAAATCCGTCTGCTGAACCAACCCCAGTACACTTGGCCCAATGATCAAGCCTGCAATAATCTCTCCCACTACCTGCGGCGCTTTGCATTTTCTGGCAAGAATCCCGCAAACCTTTGCAAATATGATAATAATCGCCAAATCTTTAAATACACTATATGCTTCCATGTGATCCATCTCCTAATATCATTTTAAAATATTTGTAAGAAATCAATCCCTGTCTGCCGACGCAGACTGCTTGTATCGCCGCTGGAAATACAGCGGCTCAATCCCGATGTTTATAATAGTTCACTGCAAATCATTTGTCAATAAGTTTATTCCGTAAATTATTGCCATGAATAAGACGAGATAAATGAATCCAAAAATTCATTTCCCCGTCTTATTTTACATCATATGAGTTAATCTGCTATTGTTTTATGTTTCCTCCGATGCTTCCACACCTTCCGAAGTTTCCGTTCCCTCAGCCGCGTCCGCATCCTCCATATTTTCTACTTTCGCCCTTACCTTGGCAATCTGAGCCACCTTGATGCCCTCATCCAAGTTCATCATCTTAACGCCCGACGTGATTCTGCCCAAAGTGGAGATATCCTGCATCCTTAATTGAATGATTATCCCCTCCGTGGTAATCATCATAATTTCATTGTCGTCGTTCACGGCTTTCACACCGACCACATTTCCGGTCTTCTCGGTTATCTTATAGCATTTGACCCCTTTGCCGCCGCGATTCTGGACGCCGAATTCATTCAGGTAAGTGCGCTTCCCAAGGCCGTTTTCGGAAACAATCAAAAGCGAATCTCCTTGGCTCTGCAGCTGCATTCCCACAATTTCATCACTCGGCGATAAATTCATGCCGATAACGCCCATGGAATTCCTGCTGGTAGCCCGCACATCCGTTTCTTTAAATCGGATACACATTCCCTGTCTGGTGACAAGCAGAATCTCGCTGTCCTTATCGGTGATTTTCACTTCTATCAGCTCATCCTCTTCTTTCAAGGTAATGGCCGCCAATCCCTTTTTCCGAATATTGGAGAATTCCTCCAGAGAAGTTTTCTTCACAATTCCTGTCTTTGTGACCATAAATAAATTCTTTCCGCCCGCATAATCCTCGATGGGAATCATGGCGGTAATCTTTTCCCCGGCCGCAAGCTGCAGGAGATTTACAATGGCGGTTCCTCTGGCAGTCCTTCCGGCCTCCGGAATTTCGTATGCTTTTAAACGATATACACGTCCTAAGCTGGTAAAGAAATTCAGATAATGATGAGTGGTGGTCATCAGCAGATCTTCTATGAAATCATCTTCTATGGTCTGCATTCCCTTGATTCCCTTGCCGCCGCGATTCTGGGCCTTAAAGTTATCCACCGTCATGCGTTTGATATAGCCTAGGCTGGTAAGCGCAATCACCGTATTTTCCTTCGGAACCATGTCCTCCTCGGAAAAGTCAAGCTCGTCATACCCGATCTTAGTACGTCTGTCATCCCCATGCTTATCGGCAATTTCCGTAATTTCTTTCTTAATAACCCCAAGGAGAAGCTTCTCGTCCGCCAAAATTGTCTTTAATTCCCCGATACGAATCTGCAGCTCTTTATGTTCATCTTCCAGCTTTTCCCTTTCCAGACCGGTAAGGGCCCTCAGACGCATGTCCACAATGGCCTGTGCCTGAGCGTCGGAAAGTTCAAAGCGTTCCATTAATCTTTCCTTTGCCAGCTGAGTATTCCGGCTGCTGCAGATGATGGAAATCACTTCATCAATAAAATCCAGCGCCTTCAATAATCCCTGTAAAATATGATCTCTTTCTTCCGCTTTATTCAGCTCATACTTGGTCCTTCTTGTGACAACATCCTCCTGATGCTTTAAATAATAGGTCAGCATCTCAAGAAGGTTCATGATCTTCGGCTCCTGATTTACCAGTGCCAGCATAATGATGCCAAAAGAACTCTGCAGGGGAGTATGCTTATACAGCTGATTTAAAATCACATTGGCATTGGCGTCCCTTCTAAGCTCAATGACAACCCTGATGCCTTCCCTATTGGATTCATCACGTATCTCCGTAATTCCGTCTACTCTTTTTAGTTTTACCAGCTCCGCAATCTTGATGATCAGGTTTGCCTTATTCACCATATAGGGCAGTTCCGTGGCTACAATCTGGCTTTTGCCGTTAGGAAGGGCTTCTATATTGGTAACGGCCCGCACTACCACCTTCCCATGTCCTGTCCTGTAAGCCTCCTCGCAGCCTCTGGTTCCCAAAATAAGGCCTCCCGTGGGAAAATCAGGCGCTTTTATCACCTGAAGAATTTCCTCAATGGCGGTATCCCTGTTTTCGTTTACCTTATTGTCTATCATTTTGTTAATGGCGCCAACCACTTCACGTAGATTGTGAGGAGGTATATTGGTCGCCATGCCCACGGCAATCCCCGTGGTGCCGTTCACCAAGAGATTGGGATAACGGCTGGGAAGTATGACGGGCTCCTTCTCCGTATCATCAAAATTTGGCACAAAATCAACCGTATCCTTGTTAATATCCGCCAAAAGCTCCATGGAAATCTTGGACAATCTAGCCTCCGTATAACGCATGGCCGCCGCGCCGTCCCCGTCCATGGAACCAAAATTTCCATGCCCGTCCACAAGAGGATATCTGGTTGACCAATCCTGCGCCATATTTACCAAAGCTCCGTAAATGGAGCTGTCCCCGTGAGGGTGATACTTACCCATGGTATCGCCTACAATACGGGCGCTCTTTCGATGGGGCTTATCAGGACCGTTATTTAATTCGATCATGGAATAGAGTACACGACGCTGAACCGGTTTCAGGCCATCCCTTACATCCGGAAGCGCACGCGAAGAGATCACACTCATGGCATAATCGATAAAGAATGTCTCCATTCTCTCTTTTAAGTCCACTTCATGAATCTTATCTACTTCCGGATTGTTGTCAAAAATATCATCGTTCATGTTTTTCCTCTTTCTATTGTCCAATACTACGCAATTTTTGTACTATGAAATTCTAAACGAAATCTGAAATCAAGATAAAAAATTCCATGGATTTCATGTTTCGGCATTTTACTTAATAAAAATCCAGATTCTTGACAAACTTTGCGTTTTCTTCAATAAATTCCCTCCTCGGCTCCACCTTGTCTCCCATAAGGGTGGTAAAAGTAAGATCGATTTCCGCATCCAGCTCCTTATCATAATTGACCCGGAGCAGAATCCTCCGCTCAGGATCCATGGTAGTTTCCCAGAGCTGATCCGCATCCATCTCTCCCAAGCCCTTGTAACGCTGAATCTTGTTATTCTGATCCCTTCCCACTTCCTTCAAAATACTTTCCAATTCTTCATCACTATAAGCATACCACACTTTCTTATTTTTTTCCAGCTTATATAAAGGCGGCTTTGCCAGATATACATGTCCTTCCCGGATCAAATCGGGCATAAAACGATAGATAAAGGTCAATAGCAGCGTGCTGATATGGGCCCCGTCCACATCCGCGTCCGTCATCAAAATAATCTTATCGTACCGGAGCTTCGTAATATCGAAATCATCATGGATTCCCGTGCCAAAGGCCGTAATCATCGCCTTGATTTCCGCATTGGCATAGATTTTATCCAGCCTTGCTTTCTCCACATTTAAAATCTTGCCCCTCAGCGGCAGGATTGCCTGCGTTGCCCGGGCGCGGGCCGTCTTGGCGCTTCCGCCTGCGGAATCTCCCTCCACAATGTAGATTTCACAATTCTTCGGATCTTTATCGGAACAGTCCGCCAGCTTTCCGGGCAGCGCGGTTCCGTCCAAGGCGGTCTTTCTTCTGGTCAAATCCCTCGCCTTTCTCGCCGCTTCCCTTGCACGCTGGGCTAAAATGGATTTCTCGCAGATACTCTTGGCCACCAATGGATTCTGCTCCAGAAAATAAGTGAGCTGTTCGCTGACCACGCCGTCCACGGCGCTTCTCGCCTCGCTGTTTCCGAGCTTCTGCTTTGTCTGTCCCTCAAACTGCGGCTCTTCAATTTTTACGCTGACAATGGCAGTCAAGCCCTCCCTGATATCCTCGCCCGACAAATTCGGCTCGTTTTCTTTCAGAAGCTTTACGCTCCTTGCATAATCATTGAAGGTCTTTGTGACCGCGTTCCGAAAGCCCTGAAGATGCGTTCCGCCTTCCGGAGTGTTAATATTATTGACAAAGCTGAAAATACTCTCATTGTAGGAATCGTTATGCTGGAAGGAAACCTCCACATATATATTATTTTTCTCTCCCTCAAAGTATAGAATGTTTTCATACAAAGGCGTTTTGCTTCTGTTTAGATAAGATACAAATTCTTTGATACCGCCTTCATAATAAAATTCCACAACTTTATCTTTTCGTTTTTTGTTCTGACTTTCCGTTAAGCTGCTTTTTTCCGGGGAATCCGCTCCTTCCATGGAATTTTCTTTTTCCATGAAGCTTTCCCCTGCTGCAGAGTTTTCCCCTGTCGCGGCACCCGTTTCTCCCTCCCCATCTTCCTTGGCGCGCCGCAGCAATTCATTGATCTGGCTGTTTCCGGTATCCGTGACGATTCCATCCTCCGAAGCCTCATCCGTCCTCTCGTCCCGCAGAATGATGCGCAGCCCTTTGGTCAAAAAGGCCATTTCCCGAAGCCTTAACTTCAATATCTCAAAATCAAAAACCGTGGTCTCCGTAAAAATTGTCTTATCCGGCAGAAAGGTTATTTTACTTCCCGTTTTACCCTCGGGACAGACGCCTATTTCCTTGAGCGGATAACATACTTTTCCATACTCATAGCGCTGTTTGTAAACCTTTCCCTCCTGACAGATCTCCACCTCCAGCCATTCGGAAAGGGCGTTTACAACGGAAGCCCCCACCCCGTGAAGGCCGCCGGAAACCTTATATCCCCCGCTGCCAAATTTCCCTCCCGCATGAAGTCTGGTAAACACCACCTCCACCGCAGGTATTCCCGCCTGCTGATTAATGCCCACAGGTATGCCTCGGCCATTGTCCGTGACCGTTATGGAATTGTCTTCATGAATTGTCACATCAATGGTATCGCAGAACCCGGCAAGCGCTTCATCCACCGCATTGTCAACAATTTCATACACCATATGGTGAAGCCCCCTGCCGGAAGTGGAACCGATATACATTCCCGGAACCTGCCTGACAGCTTCCAATCCCTCCAAAATTTGGATCTGATCCGCACCATATTCATGATTCACCGCCGTATTATTGATAGCTTCTCTGTTCATATTCATATATGCCCTTCCTTTATGCAAAGTCTCGAACTGCCGCCCGCGGAAGGAAAATATCCATGCAGGCATGACTATTTTCCTCATTGCTCAGCGAGCAATGTCTGCTCGCGGGAATAAATCCTACTCCAAACTCATACAAGTCACCTTTCCGTCCAGAACCTTATAAACCTTATTCATCTCAAACCGATGATTTACAAATTCCTCCAGACCGGTACAGGTGATAATTGTCTGAATATCTCCAATACTGTCCAGCAAAAAATTACGCCTGTTGGAATCTAACTCCGACAACACGTCGTCCAACAGCAAAACAGGCGTATCCTTCGTAATTTTTTTAACCAGCTCTATCTCGGAAAGCTTCAATGACAAAGCCGCGGTGCGCTGCTGGCCCTGAGAACCATATTTTCTGATATCCACATCCCCCACAAAAAACGAAAAGTCGTCCCTATGAGGCCCCGCCGAGGTCATCTTTGCTTTCATATCCCTTTCCTGATTGAGCTTCAGCCTGTTTTCAAACTCCTCAATCTCCACATCGGGTTCATAGTGAATCCTGATATCTTCCTTGTCGCCTGATAATTTCCTATGAATATCAAATATGATTTCGTTTAACTGCTCCGTAAACAGCCTCCTTCGCTCAATGATCTTGCTCCCAAAAGAAACCAGCTGCATATCCCATATGCCCAAGGTCTCTTTTAACTCAGAATTCCAATACATATCCTTTAACAATTTATTGCGCTGATTTACAATTTTATTATAATGATTCAGATTATAAAGATAAAAGCTGTCCAGCTGGCAAAGCTCCATATCCACAAAATGCCTTCTCTCCGCGGGGCCGTTTTTAATAATTCCCAAATCTTCCGGCGAAAAGAAAACAACATTGCATAAGCCCAGCAGATCAGCCGCTTTTTTTATCTTCTGTCCGTCTATGGCAATTCCTTTGGACTTATTCTTTCTCAAATGCATGTCAATTCTTGTCTCAACGCCGTCCTTTTCCAGATAAGCTCTGATATGCCCTTCATCCTTGCCGAAATTGACGATTTCTTTGTCTTTGCTTCCCTTGTGAGATTTTGTGGTGGCTGCAACAAAAATAGCCTCCAAAATATTAGTTTTCCCTTGGGCATTATCCCCATAAAGAATATTGGTACCTTTGTCAAACTGCATGGTGAGAAAATCATAATTTCTGTAATCCGCTAATTCTATCGATTTTATAATCATGCTTCTATTTTAATTTTTTCTCCTTCAAATTCCACCATATCTCCGGCAGTAAGTTTTTTCCCCCGCCTTAGCTCCACTTCGCCGTTTACCTTTACCCGGCCGCTCTGAATCTCCAATTTCGCATCGACTCCCGATTCCACCAAACCGGCGGCTTTTAACGCCTGTCCCAGCTTAATATAATCTTCCTTCAGGTGAATTGTCTGCATAATGATTCCTCCCTCCGCCCCATGAAAAATTCCCGTGCTCATCATATCACATTACTTCCCGCAGGCCATGCGCCGAATGACGCGGGCAATCGATGCCCGCAGCAGCCGGCCGCTCGCAAGTATACCTTACCGCTTCCAAAATACGGACAATCAATGAGGATAATTGGCCACCAGACTAACCGGCAGTATCAGGTAAATATAATTTTTATCGTCATTTTTTATAAAACAGGGCGCTTTGGGATTCACCATATATAAATCCACCGTTTCATCATCAATCACTCTGAGGGCGTCTATCAAAAACTTGGGATTAAATCCAATCGTCAAATCTTTTCCCTGTTTCTCAATGTCGATATCCTCATTCATGCTTCCCAAAGTGGATTCAATCCTCAATTCCATCATACCGTCGGTAATATGGATGACTATGGGCTTTCTCTCGCCTTCCTTTGTGAGAAGAGTCGCTCTGTCTATACAGTCGAGCAGTTCCTTTTTATTGATTTTCACTTTTGTCTCATAGTCGCTGGAAAGCATCCTGTCTATATTGAAGTATTCTCCCTCTATCAGTCTGGATACAACCACCGTATTTTCAAACTCAAAAACAATATGCTTGGGCGTAAAATAAATTGTCACCAGACTATCGGCGCCTCCGGGCAGAATCTTGCTCACTTCGTTTAATGTCTTTCCCGGAACCACCACCTTTTTGTGTTCATAGCTCTGTTTTAACTGAATCTTGCGGATGGAAATGCGGTGTCCGTCCGACGATACCACTTTTAATTCATCGCCGTTGATTTCAAATAACTCGCCTGTCATCAATTTATTATTTTCGTTATCCGAAATGGAGAAAATCGTCTGCCTCACGACTTCTTTCAAAGTAAATTGACTGATAACAATGCTGTCGTCTTTTTCTACTGTGGGAAGATAAGAAAAATCTTCTCCTGATTTTCCTACAATGTTGAACTTTGCCTTTTCACAGGTAATGGTTGTCTTGCAGGAAGCGTCCGTCTCTATCTTAATATCGCTGTCAGGAAGCCTTCTGACCATTTCAAGCAGAATTTTGGCGTCTAAAGCAATGATGCCTTTTTCAAGAATCTGTCCTTCTATCACTGTTTCAATACCAAGATCCATATCGTTTCCTGTGAGAGTGATCATGCCGTTGGAAGCGTCGATTAAGATACATCCGAGAATGGGCATGGTGGTTTTGTTTGAAACGGCCTTTGATACGATTTGTACACCATTTAGCAGATTTGATTTGGAACAAATTAATTTCATATGAGCAGCTCCTCCATAATATAAATATATAAATAAATTCGTAGTAGTCACAGTAATGGCTGTTGATATGTGTAAAACCATCTCTATTATACTATTTTTCAGGGAAAAAGGGAATGGAAAAGTTGTGAATGTTTTCGGAATAACCTCAGAATAAACATGAAGTTATTCACAACCCCGCCGTTTCCCATATCCGGCTTAAATTTCATTAAGAATACTTATGAACAGGTATATCAACATCCTAACCACAATATTGTTATAAAAAATGTGGATAGATTTAAAAAGCGGTTAATTTCAAATATTAATGACATGAAGGCATATATTTTAAGAAAGATTTCTTACTAAGAAGGGTTTATCTTCTAAGAAGGATTTATCTTCTTTATGATGATATCCACCTTGTTTCTAAGCTCCTCGCTGCCGTTTAATTCCGCGGTAATTTTATTTACGCCGTGAATAATGGTGGTGTGGTCTTTTTTGCCCAGAAGTTTTCCTATATTTACGTAGGAGGTTTCCGTCAATTCCCTGCACAGGTACATGACGATCTGTCTGGGAAGGACAAATTCGGAATTTCTTTTTTTGGAGGTAATGTCTTCCGGTTTCACGCCAAAATGTTCCGACACCACGTTGATGATCAGGGCAGGAGTAATTTCTCTTGATTTGTTGGGATAAATGACGTCCTTTAAAGCCTCCTCCGCCACGGCCAGCGTCAGATCCACTTTGTTTAATTTGGCGGACGCCACGATTTTGTTGAAAGCGCCCTCCAGCTCCCTGATATTGGATTTAATGTTGGTTGCGATGTATTTAATGATTTCCTCATCTATGGGACGTTCGCAGGACTCCGCGTTCTTCCTTAGAATCGCCATTCTGGTTTCATAATCGGGAGGCTGAATATCCGCGATTAAGCCCCATTCAAAACGGGAACGAAAGCGTTCATCCAAGGTCTCAATTTCCTTGGGCGGCTTGTCCGAGGATAGAATAATCTGTTTTCTGGCGGAATGGAGCACATTAAAGGTATGGAAAAATTCTTCCTGTGTACTTTCTTTTCCGATGATAAACTGTACGTCGTCTACCATTAATACATCAACGGTTCTGTATTTTTCACGAAGCTTCGTCATGGAGGCGGCGTTGCCGTTTCGGATGGATTCGATCACTTCGTTGGTAAATTCTTCACTGGTCACATAGAGAACCTTTTTATCCGGATTATGCTCCAGAATAAAATGGCCGATGGAATGCATCAGGTGAGTTTTGCCAAGTCCCGGCCCGCTGTATAGATAAAGGGGGTTGTAAACCTGTCCTGGAGTTTCCGCCACCGCCAAGGAAGCCGAATGGGCAAATTTATTGCTGCTGCCCACTACGAAGGTATCAAACTTATATTTGGGATTCAAATTGGCGTTTTCATAATTTATATGATAGACGGGATTTCCGTCGGGAGTCTGTTTATTTTGTTCCTGCTCGATCGCATCCTTTTCCAATATAAATTTCACATCATAGTAATGGTCGAACATTTCCGTGATGGTTACTTGAAAGAAGCTTTTATACTTGGAGGAAATATAATTCAGCGCATGGGACTGGTCGGAGGGAACGATAATGTTTACCTCGCCATTGATAATGGTATAGAATTCCAATGGTTTTACCCATGTATTATAGGATATATTGGTCAAGCCGTATTCTCTTCGTATGGTTTCTTTAATAGTAAGCCAGTTTTCCCTAATATTGTCTATTTCGCTTTTATCCATTTCAAACTCCGTTTCCAATGATATTTTTGAAGTCTTGTTATTCTATTGTAATATAGATTGTGCAATATTTCAAATGTAAGTTTTGAACATCCTATGGATAATTTTATCCACAAAGTGTGGATAAATATGTTTATAAACAAGATAATTACATGGGGATGTGGATATAAATGTGAATAAGTGGATAACTTTATCAGAGAAAAAACATAGGAATCCGCCGTGTTTTTTGTATTTTGTAAATTTTATACCACAGGAAATAGACATTTTTAATCAAGTTATCCACAAGTAATCAACAGCTTGTGGATAACTTGATCGGGGATATTTCATGTGGATATCTATGTGAATAACCGGGAAAAAAATTTTTTACCCTCTAATCTGTGAATTTTACTGAAATTTTCTTGACATAGGACGGTTTTTCTTATACAATCAAAATGCTATTTTCCTGAACAAAGACAAGGAGGTGCTATACCATGAAAATGACATATCAACCGAAAAGACGGTCCCGTGCGAGAGTTCACGGCTTCAGAGCAAGAATGAAGACACGCGGCGGAAGAAAGGTTTTGGCGGCAAGACGTGCAAAGGGAAGAAAAAGATTATCCGCATAAAAGGCCGCTGCAAAGTGACAGGTCACAGTAATGTGGCCTTTTTGTGTCACTGAAGTATGAAGGGTAAAAACAGTTAATGAAATTTTCCGAAAGTTTGAAGAAAAATCACCAATTTCAATCGGTATATCAGAACGGTAAATCTTACGCAAATAAATATCTGGTTATGTATGTGAAGGAAAATGGCGCCGGGAGGAATCGAATTGGAATCAGCGTGAGTAAAAAAGTTGGCAACAGTATTGTCAGACATCGGGTAACAAGATTGCTGCGGGAAAGTTATCGATTACATGAAGCGATGTTCAATAGTGGTTTGGACATTGTAATTGTTGCAAGGATGAACGCGGCTTCGGCTGGGTATGAGGAAATAAAAAAGGCGCTGCTTCACCTTGGAAAGCTTCACAGGATAATAAATCATGTTTAAGTGTGGATTGAAAAAATTTTTGATTGCCGGCATCAGATTTTACCAGAAACATATATCTCATCTGAAAAGTACAAGATGTCCCTATATTCCCTGCTGTTCTCAGTATGGGCTGGAGGCGATAGAAAAGTATGGAGCCGTGAAGGGCAGCCTGCTGGCTGTTTGGAGAATATTGCGCTGTAACCCTTTTTCTAAGGGAGGATATGATCCTGTTCCTTGAAAGAGCCAATATCTCCGTTTCAGGCGGGCGTTATTAACCCTCATGATATTTTTATCGGGGGAATGAATATGATTCGGCATAAGCAGGAGGGTAAATGGATTTCATTTTATTAACTCAGAATTCGACTCCGATCATAGGACAAGTTGCATGGCTGCTTGGTAAAATTATGAACGGGATTTTCTATGTCATTGATTGGATTGGAATTCCCAACGTAGGTCTGGCTATTATTCTATTTACAATTGTTATAAACCTTTTGATGCTGCCGTTAAATATCAGACAGCAGAAATTTTCAAAGCTCTCCGCCAAGATGAATCCTGAGATTCAGGCGATTCAGGCAAAGTATAAGGAAAAATCCAATCAGGATCAGCAGGCCATGATGGCCCAGCAGCAGGAAATCAGCGCCATCTATGCGAAATACGGCGTTTCTCCCAGCGGCAGCTGTGTGCAGCTGTTAATTCAGATGCCTATTTTGTTTGCGTTGTACCGGGTGATTTATGCGATACCCGCTTACGTTACCAAAATCGGAAATACGTTCAGAGTATTGGCGGACAAGATTATGCAGGCCGACCAAGGGGCTTTCCTGCTTAATTCCGAGAGCGAAACGATTTCCAAGGTGGTTGCCATGTACGGGCAGTCCATGACGAACGGAAATCTGTCCAACGGAATTATTGACGTGCTTAACAAGCTGTCCTCGTCGGATTTGGCCATTGTGTCCCAGCAATATGATTTGTCCCAGCTGACTTATGACGGACATTTGATATTGAGCAATGAATCCACCCGGGGCTTAATAGAAATTTATAATAATTTCTTAGGGTTAAATATGGGGGATTCCCCGGCGGATCTTGTGAAAATCGCATGGGCGGCGGGCGCATGGGGAATTGTGATAGGGGCGATTCTGATTCCTGTCCTTTCCGCGGTTACGCAGTGGATTAATGTAAAGCTGATGCCCCAGCAGCCTGCCAGCAATGAACAGGCTTCTTCCATGATGGCAAGTATGAGAACCATGAATATGATAATGCCGCTGTTTTCCGCATGGCTATGTTTTTCCCTGCCTTCCGGCATGGGATTGTACTGGGTGGCGGGCAGCGTGGTGAGAAGCATTCAGCAGATTGTCATCAATAGGCATATTGATAAGATGGATTTCGAGGAAATTATCAAGAAAAATTCCGTCAAGAGCGCCAAGAAGATGGAAAAGATGAAGGCTGCTCAGGAGAGAATGAACGCCTATGCGAGCATGAATACCAAGAGCATTCAGAGCAAGGCCAATGCTTCTGTCCAAGATCCCGGACAGGAAAGGGAGAAAAAGGCGGGCGGCAGCGTGAATTACACAAGCAGCGCAGAACTGGGAAGCATGCTGGCGAAGGCAAATATGGTGAAGGAATATAATGAGAGAAATAACAGCAATAAGGGTTAAGCAGGGAGGGTTATAATATGGAACCGGAATACATTGAGGTATCGGCAAAGACGGTGAATGAAGCGATTACGGAAGCATGCCGGAAGCTTAGCGTTACCAGCGATAAGCTTGATTATCAGGTGATTGAGGAAGGGTCCAATGGATTTCTGGGAATTGGTTCCAAGCCCGCAATTATTAAGGCGGCTGTAAAGTATGAGAAGAAGTCCGTGGATGAGGCGGCCAAATGCTTTTTAAATGACGTATTTGCGGCAATGAATATGGTGGTTGCCGTGAATGTTAGTTATGATGAATATAATAAGACAATGGATATTGATCTTTCCGGCGACGAAATGGGCGTGTTGATTGGAAAGAGGGGGCAGACGCTGGATTCTCTGCAGTATCTCGTTTCTTTGGTGGTAAACAAGGAAGTGGAAGATTATATCAGAGTAAAGGTCGATACGGAAAATTATCGTCAGAGGCGCAAAGAGACTTTGGAAAATCTTGCGAAAAATATTGCCTATAAAGTGAAGAGAACCAAGCGTCCCGTTTCTTTGGAACCGATGAATCCTTATGAAAGAAGGATTATTCATTCCGCATTGCAGAACGACAGATATATTACGACCCATAGCGAAGGGGATGAGCCTTTTAGAAGAGTGGTTGTAACTTTGAAGAGACAATAGGATGGAGTTCAATGTTCCATAGATGCCGGGAAAACAAAATGTAAGTGAAATTCCATGGAAGCTGTGATACGATATTTGATTTCTGTGGGTGGTGAACCAAAATCCAGAGAAGATGTTGAAAAGATATTGAATTTGCTAAAACCGGATATGTTATGATATCCGGTTTTTGTGACATTTGAATTAAGGAGGAAATTATGGGAGAGGAGCGCTCCATGGGAAGAGGTAACTCTATGGAAATAGAGCATTCCATGGGAGGAGAGCATTCCATGGAAGAAGAGTATTCCATGGGAAATAGGGATACAATCGCGGCGATTGCTACTGGAATGACGGATTCCGGTATCGGCATTATAAGAATCAGCGGAGAAAATGCAGTGGATGTAGGAAATCGCCTGATTCGCTCAGCGACCGGTAAAAAAATCTTGTATAAGGCCCGCAGCCATATGCTTTATTATGGCTTTGCCGTGGAGGAAGATACAGATTTTGTGATAGACGAAGTGATGTCAGTGGTTATGAAAGGGCCCAGAAGCTTTACGGGGGAGGATACGGTGGAAATTCAGTGTCACGGAGGTGTTCTCGTGATGCGCAAAATTCTTGCCGCCGTATTAAAATGCGGCGCCAGACTGGCGGAACCGGGAGAATTTACCAAGAGGGCATTTTTGAACGGAAGGATTGATTTGTCCAGAGCGGAAGCGGTTATGGATGTAATCTCTTCCCAAAATGAGGCGGCCCTTTCCCTTTCCATAAAGCAGCTGAGAGGTGAACTTTTTGGGAAGATAAAGCAAATGCGAGGCGATATTCTCTATGAAATCGCATTGATTGAGTCAGCCTTGGATGATCCGGAGCATATCAGTCTGGATGGGTATTCGGAGAAGCTTCTAGGTAAAGTTGATATTTTGGCCGAGGAGATTACAAGGTTAATTGCCGGGGCAGAGGATGGCAGGTTAATAAAAGAAGGAATTCATACTGTCATCATGGGAAAGCCCAATGCCGGAAAGTCTTCTTTTTTGAATTCTCTTCTGGGCGAGGAGAGGGCCATTGTGACGGAAATTGCAGGCACCACAAGGGATGCGCTGCAGGAAACGGTAAGGCTTGGCAGCATTTGTCTGAATATCGTGGATACGGCGGGTATTCGCCAAACGGATGACGTCGTGGAAAAAATCGGTGTGGAAAAAGCCAGAAGGTATGCCGAAGATGCGGATTTGATTGTGTATGTGGCGGATACATCCGTTAGCTTGAATGAAAACGACAGAGAAATTATTTCTTTGATAAAGAATAAAAATGTCATAGTATTGTTAAACAAAATGGATTTAATCAATGTAGTCTCCGAGGAAGAAGTAAGGGAATTATTCCAAGACATAGGGGAAATGTCCGATAGAAAAAAGAAGCCTGTTATGTTGAAAATATCTGCCAAGAACCGCGTAGGGATGGAGGAATTTGAACGGGCGGTAAAGGACATGTTTTTTCATGGAGAAATAAAAACCAGCAATGAAATTGTGATTACAAATATAAGACATAAGATTGCTTTACAGGAGAGCTACGATTCATTGATGCTTGTAAAGAAAAGTATTGAGGACGGGATGCCGGAGGATTTTTACTCGATTGATTTGATGAACGCCTATACCTGTCTGGGAAGGATTATTGGCGAAGAAGTGGATGACGATTTGGTGGATGAAATTTTTTCTAAGTTCTGTATGGGAAAATAGGGCGAATTGTATGGCGGCTGCTAAGATACCGAAAAGCCCGACGTTACGGCAGCAGCAGTCTTCTTCTTGGCAAAACAGGGACGAGAAAGTGTGGGATAGATGGAAAAAGTGGATGTATGTGTGGTGGGTGCGGGACATGCAGGATGTGAGGCGGCTTTGGCTTGTGCCAGACTTGGATTGGAAACCGTTATTTTTACGGTAAGTGTGGACAGTATTGCGTTGATGCCCTGCAATCCCAATATAGGAGGTTCTTCTAAAGGACATCTGGTCAGGGAGCTTGACGCTCTTGGGGGAGAGATGGGCAAAAATATTGATAAAACATTTATCCAATCCAAGATGCTCAATGTGTCTAAAGGGCCGGCGGTTCATTCTCTTCGCGCTCAAGCCGATAAGGCCGAATATTCCAGAGCCATGCGAAAGGTTCTGGAAGAACAGGAGCATTTGACGATAAAGCAGGCGGAGGTCTGTGAGCTTTTGTGGGACGAAGTGGAAGGCGGAATGAATGGATATGAAACGATAGAAAATAAGCCCATGGAAAATCAAATCATAGACAGTGGACCTATCAAAAATAAAATGTTAAAAAAGAAGGTAACGGGCGTTAAGACTTATACAGGCGCTGTCTATCAGTGCAGGGCGGTTGTCCTATGTACCGGTACTTATCTTGGGGCGAGGTGCCTGTGTGGGGAAGCCATTACCTATACCGGGCCTAACGGTCTGCAGGCGGCGGTGCATTTAACCGAATCTTTAAAGAAAATGGGAATTGAACTTCGCCGTTTTAAGACAGGAACGCCTGCCAGAATGGATGGGCGGAGTATTGATTATGCCAAGATGGAAGAACAGTTTGGCGACGAACGTATTATTCCTTTTTCCTTTTCTACGGATCCGGAATCCATACAGAAGGAACAGGCTTCCTGCTGGCTGACTTATACCAATGAAAAAACCCATGAAATCATACGGAGGAACTTGGACAGATCGCCTATTTATGCGGGTATTATTGAGGGCACGGGGCCAAGATATTGTCCGTCCATAGAAGATAAGGTTGTGAAATTTGCCGAAAAAGACCGCCATCAGGTTTTTATTGAGCCGGAAGGGCTTCATACCAATGAAATGTATGTGGGAGGCATGTCTTCTTCTCTGCCGGAGGATGTGCAGCTGGCCATGTATCGAACGGTGCCCGGGCTGGAGCATTGTAAGATAGTAAGAAATGCTTATGCCATCGAATATGATTGTATAAATGCAAGACAGCTGAAAGCGTCTTTGGAGTTTAAAGATATTGAGGGCTTGTTCAGCGGCGGGCAGTTTAACGGAAGCAGCGGATATGAGGAGGCGGCTTGTCAGGGATTGGTTGCCGGCGTCAATGCCGCCATGTTCATCTTGGGCAGGGAGCCTTTGACGATTGACAGATCCGAGGGATACATAGGAGTTTTGATTGATGATCTAGTCACAAAGGATAACAGAGAGCCTTATCGAATGATGACCTCACGGGCGGAATACAGATTGCTTTTGAGACAGGATAACGCGGATCTGCGTCTTGGCAGGAAGGGATATGAAGTCGGATTGATTTCCGACGAGGAATATAGGGCGCTGTTGGAAAAGGAAAGATTAATCAAAGAAGAAATCGATCGTCTGAAGAATACCAGTGTGGGCGCGAAAGCGGAAATTCAGGATTTTCTGAAAAAACATGATAGTTCTCTGTTAAAGACCGCGGCAAGCCTCGCAGAATTGATATGCCGTCCCGAGCTGTCATATGATATGCTGGGTGAAATTGACAGGGATAGAAAACCTCTGCCGACGGCTGTGGTAGAGCAGGTGGAAATTGAAATTAAGTATGAGGGATATATAGAAAGGCAGAAACGTCAGGTGGAACAGTATCAGAAAATGGAGAAAAAAATCATACCTGACAATATTGATTATGACAAAATATCCTCTTTAAGACTGGAAGCGCGGCAGAAATTGAAGCTTTTTGGTCCTGCCTCCGTTGGACAGGCTTCCAGAATTTCAGGCGTTTCTCCTGCGGATATTTCGGTACTGCTTGTGTATTTGGAGCACTATGGGAAAAAAATCCACGATTGACGGTTTATTCCTGCGGGCAGGAATTCCTTGCGGAACAAATATTGTCAAATTGACTGGACTAATGAAGCGAGTATGTTGACATGATACATTTGTTGATTGATTCTATTGAAATCTGTTTGTACAATGGTTTATAATATGATATAATCCCGTCTTTGGCAGTAGTATGGACGATGAATCGCTGTAACCCCA
>CAOKFN010000001.1 GCA_948467735.1 uncultured bacterium | reverse complement strand
AGGCTTTATGCGGCCTGTAGGCATTTTTCTTATTGTGGAACTGTTAAAGACCCGTTTTACATGCCAAAAATTTTCTGCCGTAGATTTTTGGACTTTATAAAATTTATGCTTGACCCCTCTGCCAATTTGTGCTAATATGGAGGGTGCATTATTGTGCAAAGTTATACCTATTTTTATGGAAGAAGCTGACGTTTGTCAGCCTCCCCAGCCCATGCGGGCAGGTATCAATCAGAAAGAACGGGGTGAAGTGTCAATGGAGAAAAACAGAATACGTCCAGCTGCTGGTACAAAAGTGATGCGTATGAGTTATGCACGACAAAAAGAGGTTTTGGAGATGCCCAATCTGATTGAGGTCCAGAAGGACTCCTATCAGTGGTTCCTTGACGAAGGATTGAAGGAAGTTTTTGACGATATCTCTCCCATCGCCGATTACAGCGGCTCTTTAAGCCTTGATTTTGTGGATTTTGAACTGTGTAAGGACGATGTGAAATATTCTATTGAGGAATGTAAAGAGAGAGATGCTACTTACGCAGCGCCTTTGACGGTGACGGTTCGCCTCTATAATAAGGAAAAGGAAGAAATCAACGAGCATAAGATTTTTATGGGAGATCTTCCTTTGATGACGGAGACGGGGACTTTCGTGATCAATGGTGCGGAACGTGTTATTGTAAGCCAGCTGGTACGTTCTCCCGGTATTTATTATGCCATCGGACATGATAAGATTGGCAAGAGGCTGTATTCCTGCACTGTCATTCCCAACCGCGGCGCATGGCTGGAATATGAAACGGACTCCAACGACGTTTTCTATGTGCGTGTGGACAGGACGCGTAAAGTGCCTGTAACCGTTCTGATTCGTGCATTGGGTATCGGTTCCAATGATGAGATCCGTGAAATGTTCGGCGACGAACCTAAGATAGAAGCAAGTTTTACCAAGGACACTGCCGAGAATTATCAGGAGGGTCTGTTGGAGTTATATAAGAAAATACGGCCGGGGGAGCCTTTGAGTGTCGAGAGTGCGGAGAGTCTGATTAACGCCATGTTTTTTGACCCCCGCAGATACGATCTGGCAAAGGTGGGCAGATATAAATTTAATAAGAAGCTGTCCCTCAGAAACAGAATCAGGCATCAGATTCTGGCGGCGGACGTGGTGGATCCTTCCACGGGCGAGGTGCTTGCGGCGGCGGGGGACAAGGTGACTGCCGAACTGGCGGATACGATTCAGAACGCGGCGGTTCCTTTTGTATATATTCAGACAGAGGAGAAAAATGTCAAGGTTCTCTCCAACATGATGGTGGAGCTTACCAGCTTTGTGGACTGCAATCCCAGAGAGTTCGGCATTCGCGAGAAGGTATATTACCCTGTGCTTGCGAAGATTCTGGAAGAATTCTCCGATGACCCGGAGAAGCTGGCGGAGGCTATCCGGAAGAATGTCCACGAGCTTGTGCCCAAGCATATTACGAAGGAAGATATTATCGCCTCCATCAATTATAACATGCATTTGGAATACGGCCTTGGAAACGACGACGATATCGACCATCTGGGCAACCGCCGTATTCGTGCGGTGGGCGAGCTGCTTCAGAATCAGTATCGCATCGGTCTGTCCAGAATGGAGCGCGTGGTCAGAGAGCGTATGACCACCCATGATACGGATGATATCTCTCCTCAGTCTTTGATTAATATTAAGCCCGTGACCGCGGCGGTAAAGGAATTCTTTGGTTCTTCCCAGCTGTCACAGTTTATGGACCAGAATAATCCTTTGGGCGAGCTGACCCATAAGAGGCGTCTGTCGGCGTTAGGGCCGGGAGGTCTGTCCAGAGACCGTGCCGGATTTGAGGTTCGCGACGTGCATTATTCCCATTACGGAAGAATGTGCCCTATCGAGACGCCGGAAGGTCCCAACATCGGTTTGATTAACTCCCTTGCAAGCTATGCGAGGATTAACGAATATGGTTTTGTGGAAGCGCCTTACAGAAAGATTGATAAGTCGGACCCTAAGAATCCTGTGGTGACGGAAGAGGTCGTGTATATGACCGCGGACGAGGAGGATAATTTCCATGTGGCGCAGGCAAGCGAGGCGCTGGATGCGGAAGGGCATTTTGTCCGAACCACCGTTTCCGGCCGCTATAAGGATGAGACTTCGGAATATCCCCGGGCCATGTTTGATTATATGGATGTGTCCCCCAGAATGGTGTTCTCCGTGGCGACGGCGCTGATTCCTTTCTTGCAGAATGACGACGCAAACCGGGCGCTGATGGGTTCCAACATGCAGCGTCAGGCGGTGCCCCTTCTGACGACGGAGGCGCCCGTTGTGGGCACGGGCATGGAAGTGAAGGCGGCCGTGGACTCGGGCGTCTGCGTGGTGGCAAAGAAGGCGGGGACGGTTGACTATGTGTCCGCAGGCCTGATTCGGATGACCTATGACGACGGGGAGAAGGCGGAGTTCCATTTGACGAAATTCTCCCGAAGCAACCAGTCCAACTGCTATAATCAGAAGCCCATTGTATTCAAGGGCGACCATGTGGCGGAGGGTCAGGTGATTGCGGACGGTCCTTCCACCGCGATGGGCGAGCTTGCGCTGGGCAAGAATCCGCTGATTGGATTTATGACTTGGGAAGGCTATAATTATGAGGACGCGGTTCTCTTAAGCGAGAGGCTGGTTCAGGACGACGTCTATACCTCCGTCCATATTGAGGAATATGAGGCGGAAGCAAGAGATACCAAGCTGGGGCCGGAGGAAATCACCCGGGATGTGCCGGGCGTGGGCGACGACGCGCTGAAGGATTTGGACGACAGGGGCATTATCCGCATCGGCGCGGAGGTGCGGGCCGGAGACATTCTGGTGGGCAAGGTGACACCCAAGGGAGAGACGGAGCTGACCGCGGAGGAGCGGCTGCTTCGGGCCATCTTCGGCGAGAAGGCAAGGGAAGTCAGGGATACTTCCTTGAAGGTGCCCCACGGCGAGTATGGAATCGTGGTGGACGCCAAGGTATTTACCAGACAGAACAGCGACGAGCTTTCCCCGGGGGTCAATCAGGCGGTGCGCATTTATATCGCCCAGAAGAGGAAAATTTCCGTGGGCGACAAGATGGCAGGCCGTCACGGCAACAAGGGTGTGGTTTCCCGTGTGCTGCCCGTGGAGGATATGCCGTATCTGCCCAACGGCCGCCCGCTGGATATCGTGCTGAATCCTCTGGGTGTGCCTTCCCGTATGAATATCGGGCAGGTGCTGGAGATTCATCTGTCCCTTGCGGCAAGGGCATTGGGCTTTAATGTGGCGACCCCGGTGTTTGACGGCGCGAACGAGAACGATATCATGGATACTTTGGACTTGGCAAATGATTATGTCAATCTGGAGTGGGAAGAATTTGAGGCAAAGCATAAGGAAGAGCTGCTTCCGGAGGTGATGCAGTATCTATATGAGAATAGAGATCACAGAGAGGTGTGGAAGGGCGTGCCTATTTCAAGGGATGGAAAGGTGCGTCTCAGGGACGGCAGGACGGGGGAATATTTTGACAGCCCCGTTACCATCGGGCATATGCATTACCTGAAGCTGCACCATCTGGTGGACGATAAGATTCACGCCCGTTCCACGGGACCGTATTCCCTTGTGACCCAGCAGCCCTTGGGCGGCAAGGCACAGTTCGGCGGACAGCGTTTCGGGGAGATGGAAGTGTGGGCCTTGGAGGCCTATGGCGCTTCTTACACCCTGCAGGAGATTCTGACAGTGAAATCCGACGATGTGGTAGGACGTGTCAAGACCTATGAGGCGATTATCAAAGGGGACAATATCCCCGAGCCGGGCATTCCGGAATCCTTTAAGGTGCTTTTGAAGGAGCTGCAGGCGCTGGGGCTTGATGTGAGGGTGCTTCGGGAAGATCAGACGGAAGTTGAGATTGTGGAGTCGATTGATTACGGCGATGTGGATTATCGCTATGAGATGGGGGATGACCGAAAGTACGACGATTATGACCAAGGCTCTTTAGGAGAGATGGGGTATCAGTCGCAGGAGTTTGACGATGAAAGCGGAGAACTGATAAGTTCGGACGAAGAAGATGACTACGATGATGCATACGAGGAAGAAGATGCAGAAGCAGCAGGATTCGACGAGGAATTCTAGTAGAAAATGAGAAGGGAGTTCCCAAAATGGCAGAAACAAAAAATGAAGCGACAGCTTACCAGCCCATGACATTTGATGCCATTAAGATTGGTTTGGCTTCACCTGATAAGATTCGTGAGTGGTCTCACGGAGAGGTAATGAAACCCGAAACCATCAATTACAGAACCTTGAAGCCGGAAAGGGACGGCTTGTTCTGTGAGAAAATTTTCGGACCCAGCAAGGACTGGGAGTGCCATTGCGGCAAATATAAGAAAATCAGGTATAAAGGGGTTGTCTGCGACAGGTGCGGCGTGGAAGTGACCAAGGCGAGCGTGCGCAGGGAGCGTATGGGACACATCGAACTGGCCGCCCCGGTTTCCCATATCTGGTACTTTAAAGGCATTCCCAGCCGAATGGGATTGATCTTGGATTTGTCCCCCAGAGTCTTGGAAAAGGTGCTCTATTTTGCGTCCTACATTGTGCTGGACGCAGGGGAAACCGGACTGGATTATAAGCAGATTTTGTCCGAAAAGGAATATCAGGATGCGAGGGAAACCTATGGGAATAAATTTCGGGTAGGGATGGGAGCGGAGGCAATCAAAGAGCTTCTGCAGGCCATCGACTTGGAGACGGAGGCCGCGGAGTTAAAGGCGGGCCTGAAGGATTCCTCCGGACAGAAGCGCGCCCGCATTATCAAGAGGCTGGAAGTGGTGGAGGCCTTCCGGGAGTCCGGAAATATGCCCGATTGGATGATTATGGACGTGATTCCGGTGATTCCGCCGGATATCCGCCCCATGGTACAGCTGGACGGCGGCCGTTTTGCCACCTCCGATTTGAATGATTTATACAGAAGGATTATCAATAGAAATAACCGTCTGAAAAGGCTGTTGGAGCTGGGCGCCCCCGATATTATCGTGCGCAACGAGAAGAGGATGCTGCAGGAGGCGGTGGATGCGTTAATCGACAACGGCAGGAGGGGACGTCCCGTGACCGGACCCGGAAACAGGGCGCTGAAATCTCTGTCCGATATGTTAAAGGGAAAATCCGGCCGGTTCCGTCAGAACCTTTTGGGTAAGCGCGTGGACTATTCCGGCCGTTCCGTTATCGTGGTGGGGCCGGAGCTGAAAATTTACCAGTGCGGTCTGCCCAAGGAAATGGCAATCGAGCTGTTCAAGCCCTTTGTGATGAAGGAGCTTGTGGCAAAGCAGATCAGCCAGAATATCAAGAATGCCAAGAAGCTGGTTGATAAGATGGATACCCAAGTCTGGGATGTGCTGGAGGAGGTTATCAAGGAACATCCCGTGATGCTGAACCGTGCGCCCACACTGCACAGGCTGGGAATTCAGGCGTTTGAGCCGATTCTTGTAGAAGGAAAGGCAATCAAGCTGCACCCGCTGGTGTGTACGGCGTTTAACGCGGATTTCGACGGAGACCAGATGGCGGTCCATCTTCCTCTGTCCGTGGAGGCACAGGCGGAATGCCGCTTCCTGCTCCTGTCGCCGAACAATCTGTTAAAGCCTTCCGACGGAGGCCCCGTGGCGGTGCCTTCCCAGGATATGGTGCTGGGTATTTACTATCTGACCCAAGAGCGTCCGGGGGCATTGGGAGAGGGCAAGTTCTTCCGCAATGTCAACGAGGCCATTCTGGCTTATGAGAACGGGGCTTGTACGCTCCACGCCAGAATTAAGGTGCGCGTTTCCAAGCGCAATGAAGCGGGAGAGGTTATTTCCGGAAACGTGGAATCCACGCTGGGGCGTTTTATCTTTAACGAAATCCTGCCCCAAGATCTTGGCTTTGTGGACAGAAGCCTGCCGGAGAATTTCCTGAAGCCGGAGGTTGACTTCCATGTGGACAAAAAGGGCCTGAAACAGATTCTGGAAAAGGTCATCAATACCCATGGAGCGTCCAGAACGGCGGAGGTTCTGGACGATGTGAAATCCATCGGCTATAAATATTCCACCAAGGCGGCAATGACGGTGTCCATTTCCGATATGACCGTCCCCGCAAGGAAGCCGGAGATGCTGGAGGAGGCGCAGGCAACGGTGGATAAGATATCCGCCAACTTCCGCAGGGGCCTCATCACGGAGGAGGAGAGATACCGGGCCGTGGTGGAGACTTGGAACGAGACGGATAAGGAGCTGACGGAGGTGCTTTTGTCAGGTCTGGATAAGTATAACAATATCTTCATGATGGCGGACTCCGGCGCCCGGGGTTCCAATCAGCAGATTAAACAGCTGGCGGGTATGCGCGGCTTGATGGCGGATACCACGGGACGTACCATCGAACTGCCCATTAAGTCCAATTTCCGTGAGGGTCTCGACGTGCTGGAATATTTCATGTCCGCCCACGGGGCAAGAAAGGGATTGTCCGACACGGCCCTTCGTACTGCGGACTCCGGCTACCTGACCAGACGAATGGTGGATGTGTCGCAGGAGCTTTCTATCCGTGAAGTGGACTGCTGTGAGGGAAGAAGCGAGATTCCCGGAATGGTCGTCAAGGCGTTCATGGACGGAAAGGAAACCATTGAAGGTCTGAAAGATAGAATTATGGGCAGGTATTCCTGCGAGGACATTTACGATAAGGACGGAAATATGATTGTCAAGCACAATCATATGATTACCCCCAGCCGTGCGGCAAAGATTTTGAGCGTGGGCGTCAACGAAAAGGGAGAACCCATAGAGGCCGTGAAAATTCGTACTATCCTGACCTGCCGTTCCCATGTGGGTATCTGTGCGAAATGCTACGGGGCAAACATGGCTACGGGCGAGGCGGTTCAGGTAGGCGAGGCGGTGGGTATTATCGCCGCCCAGTCCATCGGCGAGCCGGGCACCCAGCTGACCATGAGAACCTTCCATACCGGCGGTGTGGCGGGCGACGACATCACGCAGGGTCTTCCCCGTGTGGAGGAGCTTTTCGAGGCCAGAAAGCCCAAGGGACTTGCGATTATCGCCGAGTTCGGGGGCAAGGCGGAGCTAAGGGATACCAAGAAGAAGAGGGAGGTTATCATCACCAATGATGAAACCGGGGAATCCAAGGCATATTTGATTCCCTACGGCTCCCGCATCAAGGTAATGGACGGACAGGTTTTAGAGGCCGGGGACGAGCTGACGGAAGGAAGCGTGAATCCCCATGACCTGCTGAAGATTAAGGGCATCCGGGCCGTACAGGATTATATGCTTCGGGAAGTCCAGAGAGTGTACCGCCTGCAGGGCGTGGACATTGCGGATAAGCATATTGAAGTGATCGTGCGTCAGATGCTGAAAAAGGTTCGGATTGAAAATAACGGCGACGCGGATTATCTGCCGGGTACGTTGATAGACGTGCTGGATTATGAGGACATGAACGAGACTCTGATCGCGGAGGGAAAGGAGCCCGCGGACGGAAAGCAGGTTCTGCTGGGAATCACCAAGGCGGCGCTGGCCACCAATTCCTTCCTGTCGGCGGCGTCCTTCCAAGAGACCACGAAGGTTCTGACGGAAGCGGCAATCAAGGGCAAGGTGGATAATCTCATCGGTTTGAAGGAAAACGTGATTATCGGTAAGCTGATTCCTGTGGGAACCGGTATGAAACGGTATCGAAATACCAGACTGAGCACCGATGACTTGGAAACCGAGGAAGAGGATGTGATCATGGATTCCGAACCGAAAGCCGATATCGGAATGGATTCCGACGAAGAAATTCGGGGAGAGATGGAATCCGAAGCGGACGAGTTTGAGGATGAGCTGATACAAGGCGATGATTTTGAGGCGGAAAGTGCCGATGATTCCATGGACAGCGATGATTTTGACGCGGAAGCTGATTCTATGGACGGCGATGATTTTGAAACGGAAGAGAGTCCGAAAGATGCGGCTGCCGCTGGGAACATTGAATGACAGGATGGATTTTGTTGGATATCTGTGAGGATTAAAGGTGTCAAAAATGAGCTGAAAGCCGACGGAAAATTCTAAGCGCATAGTGTATGATAACGCACTCTGCCGCTTAGAATTTTTTTGTAAAGAGAGGAAGGGACGGATATGAAAATTCTCGTAACGGGTGTAAAAGGACAGCTGGGTTATGATATGGTAAATGAATTGACCGGGCGCGGCATTGAGGCCGTGGGAGTGGATATCGACGATATGGATATCACGGATGCGGCCGGCGTGGAGGCCGTAATCGCAAAAGCGGCTCCGGATGCGGTGATTCATTGCGCGGCTTATACGGCGGTGGATGCGGCGGAGGAGAACGAGGCCGCATGCCGGAGGGTAAATGCGGAGGGAACAAGGAATATTGCCAAGGTCTGTAAAGAGCTGGATATCAAGATGATATATATCAGCACGGATTATGTGTTCAGCGGTCAGGGGGAGCATTTCTGGAAGCCGGAGGACGACTGTGATCCTCAGAGCGTCTACGGACAGACGAAATATGAGGGTGAGCTTGCGGTGAGAAACACTTTGGATAAATATTTTATTGTACGGATTGCATGGGTATTCGGAATCAACGGCAAAAATTTTGTCAAAACCATGCTGAATCTGTCCCAAAACCATAAGACAATCCGGGTGGTAAACGATCAGTTCGGCTCGCCCACGTATACCTACGACTTGGCGAAGCTTCTGGCTGACATGGTTGTAACGCAGAAGTATGGCGTTTATCATGCCACGAACGAGGGCATATGCTCATGGTATGATTTTGCCCGCGCTATTTTTAAGGAAGCGGGCGTGGAGGTGGAAGTGCTGCCTGTTACCAGCGAGGAGTATGGGGCAAAGGCAAAGCGCCCCGCAAACAGCCGGATGGACAACGGGAAGCTTACGGAAAACGGCTTTCACAGGCTCCCCCCATGGCAGGACGCGCTGCATAGGTATGTGAGTGTATTAAAAGAGCAGAAATTTTTCTGATGAAAGAAATATTTACGGAAAAGAAATAAGAGGAAAAGCTCATGAAAAAAATTTTGAGGCGGGGATGGTTTCTGCTGTTTGGCGTCCTTTGTATGACGGGCTGTACGAAGAGCGGAAAATTAGATGAGGGTAATATTGCCTGTGTGATTGAACTGGAAACGATTCCGGCAGAATTTGACGCATTGAACGAGGATATGCAAAGACAGCTGGACATTGAGGTATATTTGTGCAACGAGGTGAAGGAGAGGACATATTCGGTGCATCTGAACAGGGAAAACGGATTTAGGCAGGAGGCTATGCTGAATCCCGGATTCTATCAGGTGAGATGGTGTACGGAATCCCCGTATTTCCTGCATATTACCGCCAAGACAAGAGAGAATGTGCTGGAAGTGGGCGGCGATAAGTCCAATTATCTGGGCGTCTATGTATCCAATCCGGAGGAGCTGGCGGCGAATCTTTTGTGGATGGAGCCTTCAGAAGAGATTCTGGGGCTGGATCCGTATTCCCGCAGGGTTCAGTGGAAGGGACAGGTCATAGAGATAGAGGAAATTGGTAATTATGTGGATTTTGAATATGATCAGCCGGTACGCGCCTATGAACAGGCTTCCTTTGCCAATATGGAGGAACGGGTGGGAATCACGGTGATCAACGAGACGGATCATGAGCTGCCGTGGCAGGAATGCGCCGTACAGTCCGTTACGTTTAACAGCACCAACGCGGTGCTGCCCGGAGGAACCATGGTGGGAATGCCTCTTGGGGAGATGGTTCACAAAGAGAACGGCAGCTTTGGCACGCCGGATTCGCTGGAAGGCTCCGTTCTGATAGGGGCGGGAGTGGACGCAATACGGGCCGTCTATCTGGACAATTCTTCCGGTGATAAGATTACGGTTTCAACCGATTTGGCAGCAGAGCATATTATTAAGATAACATATGAATTTGAAGTATATGAATAAGAAAGGATTTCGGACCGGAGGTACATCGGATGAAATTGTTTAAAATTATCAAAATAAATCTACTGGCTCTGCTGGCATTTCCCCTGCTGCTTCTTGCTTTTGCGGCGCAGATGGCGGCGAAAGCGATGAAAAAAGCCATCGCGGTGATAGGAGCGGTGCTGGTTGTATTTATGATTGGCCTATTGTTTGAACTTGTGAGGAACTTCGGCCAAGCCATGGAAATCATTATGATACTGATTGTCTGCCTTGTGCTGGGGGGAATCCTCTTCGCAATTATTCTCTTTCTCCTTTCGGCGGCGTCCGCGGTTATTATGGCGGCGGTGGGAGTGGCGATCGGTTTGATGGAAGGAATTTATTCCGTGTCATATTCCGGATATTCCTCTCTTTTTTATAAATGCAGAAGCGGCTATGAGGAGCTCTGTGAAGAGGGCAGTCCCTTTTTATGCGGACTATTCTGCTTTGTTTTTACCTTGATTAGAATCGTCAATCGAGTGATTATTTTCCTTATGACACATGCGTTGAAAATATTGGCCGTGCTTTGCGCCGCTTTGGCAGTGGGCGGAGTTTATCAGATAAATCGGCGCATAGTCGATATTTTCGGCATTGGCCTGCCGGCCTATTTGAAGCTGTTTTCCGCGTTTGACATTGTATATGGGGTGGTTTTGTATGCGGCCGTCATGGGAGCCATAGCAGTGATTCTTATTTCGCTTGGAAGGGAATGGAACGAGTGGGCTAGGGAAATGCTGCTCTCCACCTCACATTATGAGGAATATGCGAAGAGCGTTCAGGACCAGTGGCAGGAAGTGCGGATGGATTACGGAGAAGAAACCGAGGAGGAGGATAACAGGCGCGAGCGCTGTATGGCGGCCGCCAAGCTCTTGGATCAGCATATTCAGACCTTTGACGCGTTTGTGGAGGAGGTTTCCCCTGTGGCGGACGAAGGCGGGGATTATATGCTTCGTTCCGAGATGGGGGAATATGCGGGGATTCTTCAGGAGATTTCCGAGAAGCTTGGCGAATACGATGGGGAAGTACCGCTGGAGGTTTTTGAGAAATATATCCGCAAAATCAAGGAGGCGGACGATTTAAAGAATTCGATCCGAAGGCGAATTGAAAAGGCGCAGGCGTCACAGGCCGAAAGCAGGTCGTCGGGCGGCTTCTTCGCGGGATGCGATACGGAAGCGAAATTGGAGAAGCGTTATAAGGCCCTCTGCAGGACGTATCATCCGGATAACGAAAGCGGGGATGAGGAAACCTTCAAGGCGGTTCAGGCGGAATATGAAAGCCGTAAAAAAGCAATATAATCAATGTTCGATTCTGCCTAGGGATATATATTGAATGATAAAGGGAAAGGGAAAAGAGAAAATGAGCGATGCAGCAAATGTAAAGGTAGAAGAAATCTTTGCCAGCAAGGTGTTCACTTTCGGCAAAATGAAGGAGAGGCTGCCTAAAAGTGTTTATAAGGAGATAAGGAACGTTATGGAGCATGGGGGCGAATTGTCGCTGGCCGCCGCGGACGTGGCTGCAAAGGCCATGAAGGATTGGGCCATGGAAAACGGCGCCACCCATTATACCCACTGGTTTCAGCCGCTGACAGGCATTACGGCGGAGAAACACGATGCGTTTGTAACACATCCGGATGAAGACGGCAAGATGATTATGGAATTCTCCGGCAGGGAGCTGATAAAAGGCGAGCCCGACGCGTCTTCTTTTCCCTCCGGCGGACTTCGGGCCACATTTGAGGCAAGGGGATATACCGCGTGGGATATCACTTCCCCGGCCTTCCTGAAAGAAGACGCGACGGGAGTGATTCTCTGTATTCCCACGGCGTTCTGCTCTTATACGGGGGAGGCGCTGGATAAGAAGACGCCTCTGCTTCGCTCCATGGAGGCCATCAGCCAGCAGGCCCTGCGCATTGTCCGTCTCTTTGGCAATACGGGCGCGTCCAAGGTGACTGCCAGCGTGGGCGCGGAGCAGGAATATTTTCTGGTGGACAGGGAGAAATATTTACAGCGGGAGGACTTGATTTTTGCAGGCCGCACACTGTTCGGCGCGCCCGCGCCCAAGGGGCAGGAGCTGGAGGACCATTATTTCGGCACCATTCGGGAGAGAGTGGGCGCTTATATGAAGGATTTGAATGTGGAGCTGTGGAAGCTGGGCGTGACGGCCAAAACCCAGCACAATGAGGTCGCGCCCGCCCAGCATGAGCTGGCGCCCGTGTATGAATCCGCCAATATTGCGGTGGACCATAATCAGCTGGTGATGGAAACCATGAAAAAGGTGGCCGGAAGGCATGGAATGACCTGCCTGCTGCACGAGAAGCCCTTTGCGGGAGTGAACGGCTCCGGCAAGCATAATAACTGGTCCTTATGCACCGACAATGGCGTAAATATGCTGGATCCGGGGGACACGCCCAATGCCAACATCCAATTTCTGCTGGTACTGGCCTGCATTTTGAAAGCGGTGGACACCCATGCGGATTTGCTGCGCCAGAGCGCCTCGGACGTGGGAAACGATCACAGGCTGGGGGCAAATGAAGCGCCTCCCGCCATTATTTCCGTATTTTTGGGCGAACAGCTGGAGGATGTGGTAAAACAGCTGGTGGAGACCGGGGAGGCGGCTCATTGTCTGGAAGGGGGCAAGCTGGAAACGGGTGTTTCCACACTGCCGGAATTGGAGAAGGACGCCACGGACCGCAACCGTACTTCCCCCTTTGCGTTTACCGGAAATAAATTTGAGTTCCGCATGGTGGGCAGCGCGGATTCCATTGCAAGCCCCAATACCACGCTGAACGCCATTGTGGCGGAGGCGTTCTGCGAGGCGGCGGATATTTTGGAGAAGGCGGAGGACTTCGAGCTTGCGGTACATGATCTGATCAAGGAGTATATGACAAAGCACCAGAAAATTATTTTCAACGGGGACGGCTATTCCGACGAATGGGTTGCGGAGGCTAAGAGGCGGGGACTTCCCAACATTAAGTCCATGGTGGAGGCCGCAGGCACCCTGACCACGGAAAAGTCGGTGAAATTGTTTGAGAAATTCGGTATTTTCACAAGGGTTGAGCTGGAATCCCGTGAGGAAGTGATCTACGAAACCTATGCCAAGACCATTCATATCGAAGCGCTTACCATGATTAATATGGCCAGCAAAAAGTATATTCCGGCGGTGGTGAAGTATACGAAATTTCTGGCGGATACCGTGATTGCGGTAAGGGATGCGGGAGCGGAGGCCTTTGTGCAGTCCCAGATGCTTTCCGAAGTGAATCAGAAGCTGAGGGAGGCCAAGTCGGCGCTGGAGGCGCTGAAGAAGGCGACGGCGCAGGCATCGGCCATACGGAGTATGAAGGAACGGGCATTTTTCTATAAGGATACGGTGAAAACCGCCATGGAAGATTTGCGCACACCCATAGACGGGCTGGAGATGATGGTGGATAAGGCCGTGTGGCCGGTGCCTTCCTATGGGGAATTGACATTTGAAGTGTGAACGGAATGAAGATTTTCTAAGGCTGGAAAGTCCCCAGCCTTAGAAAATCTAAGTCATTTCGGGAAGACAAATAAAGCTTTTAAGCCATGGCGTCCTCGTCCGATACAAGGAGTTTGCCTATCTTATGCTTCGCCACGAAATGGATAACGGGAACGGCTTCCCCGGCCTCCGCCATACATTTCTTTAATTTTTCCGCCAATATTTCGCAGACCTTCCTGTGAGCCTCGGATTCGATCAAATTATGCAGTTCATAAGGGTCATGCTCCAAATCGTAGAGAAAGGTTTCCGTGTATTCCATGCTTCCCGGGTCGCGGGAAGGGCTTTTGTCAAAGGCCTCCACGGAGTACTTCCATCTGTCGGTGCGGATTGCCCTGCCTACCTGACTTTCACTGATTTGGATAAAAATGTCCTTATGGGAAGGCGTGGTAATCTCCCGGCGTATCCATGGCATGATGGAACGGCCCTGCATGTCCTCAGGGACCGGGATGCCGCAGGCATCTAACAGGGTGGGGGCCAAATCCACCAGACTGACCTTCTCCCGAAGCTTCCCGCCGCTTGTAAAGGGGCCGCCGTAAAACGCCAACGGGATGCGCACGGAGCTTTCGTGGCAGGAACGTTTGTATTCCTTATTCCTTGTCTTAAAATGACATCCGTGATCCGTGGAAAAAATTAAGATGGTGTTTTCTTCCATGTGCAGGCTTTTCAGGCAGTCGCGGATTCTGCCAAGGGCTTCGTCCAGACGCTTTACCATACCGTAATAGCCGCCGAGGTGTTCCCATGCCGTTCCTTTCAGGGAGCCGAGATCCGGAGGCATATATCCGGCGGGAATGTTCTTATAGATATCCGGGGCCGGAAAGTCGTCAAAACAGTTCTGGAAATGGGGTTCCAAAAAAGAGAGGAACAAAAAGAACGGTTTTCCGGAATCTTTTTTATCGTCAATATAGCGAATGGCGGCGTCCGTCAGGGCGTCCACCCTGTAACCGGGCAGGCGCACCGGATTGTTGTCGTTGTCATAGACCAGAGTGTCGTAGGCGGTGGAAGTATGCTCCAGAGAATTGGCGCCCAGCAGCCACTGATAACCGCCGCGCTGGTCACGGGGAATGGCATGTCGTCCTTCCGCCAGATGCCATTTGCCGATATAGCCCGTGTCATATCCGGCTTCGTTAAAGTAGTCCGCCATGGTCTTGTGTTCCCGGGAGAGCACGACGCCGTTGTGGAAATTGCCGGTCGCGGTGGCGTATTTTCCAGTCTGCAGCGCGGCGCGGGCGGGGCCGCATACGGGCTGGGGAGTGAACGCATATTCCGCGTAAGCGCCGTCCATGGCCATGCGGTCGAAATTGGGCGTCAGCCCGCAGGGATTGTGGGCCATGCCCGTGGTGTCATAGCGCTGCTGGTCGGTGAAGAAAAACACTACATTATATTTCATAGAAAGTCAGCCTCCGTTCTGTTTTTGTAAACTGTCAATACGACAGGAAATACCAAGGCGTCTAAAGGGCGCTCAGCTATGCCGGGATTTGGGCTTGATATCCCTTTCGCTTTCTGCCCGGTATTTGATTGGCAGTCCGCCGTCCTGTGTTCTAAAATTTATTATAATGCAGATTGGGTGGAATGTCCAGTGAACGATATGTGGTGAGATTCGGACGCGGGGGTTATCTTAAAGAGAATCGGAGAAACGTCCGGCGGACGTTGTGAGGTATTTGATTGAAAACGGCTTGCTGTATGTAGATAGACATGATATGGCTGAAAAGAAAACAAAGGAAGATGGCGAGGGACATATCAAATGAATCATCTCATTGAAAATATAGATAAGCTTCATACCACGAAGCTGGGCGCGGAACGCATAAAAAGGAATCTGCGCCTCGAAGCGCATCCAGAAGCAGAGGATGTGGTTCAATGGTGCAGGGAACGAATTCTTGAGAAAGACGCCGTTATCGAGAAGAGCGGGAAAAACTGGTATATCAATGTTGGAGGCTGTCGGATAACCGTTAATTCCTATAGTTATACCATCATTACGGCCCATATGGGGAAATGAAAGGCGGGAAATTACGGCCGCGTTTTTGGCGGAGGGAATTATTGAAATCAGGACGCCGGGGTGTACAATGAACCGGAGGGAGCGAAAGGCCTGAGGGACTAATAGGACCAAGGGAGTAAAAGATCTGAGGGAGCAATAGGCCTGACGGGCCTATCATACAGAGGAGATGTTATCGATGGCGTCGGCAATGATTAAGCCCGTATCGGGCATGTGCAATATGCATTGTGAGTACTGTTTTTACCGGGATGAAGCCCAAAACAGGGAAATTGGCTGTTATGGGAGGATGTCCTTGGAGACCTTGAAAAATATTATTCGCAGAACCATGCTGAATTCCCGGGGATATGCGGGTTATCTCTATCAGGGAGGAGAACCCACATTGGCGGGGCTTGATTTCTTTCGGGCAACGGTGGAATATCAGAAAAGATACAATCGCAGCGGGGTTCAGGTTCATAATGCGCTGCAGACAAACGGTTATGCCATAAGCGAGGAATGGTGCCGTTTTTTTCGGCAGGAAAACTTTCTCGTCGGCCTGTCCGTGGACGGCACCGGGGAACTGCACGACAGATATCGGCATGATTTACAGGGCGGCGGCACGTATGACAGGGTGATGCGGACGGCGGAGCTGTTTGACAGATACGGGGTGGAGTATAATATTCTTACGGTGGTCACAAAGGATTTGGCGGAACAAATCGAGACGGTGTATGAGGCGTATCGCAGGAGGGGATGGAAATATCAGCAGTATATTCTCTGTCTGGATCCTTTGGGGGAGACGGGGAGCAGGAAGTATTCCCTTACCCCGGAGCAGTATGGGAATTTTCTTGTCCGGCTTTTTGAAGCTTGGTATCGGGATTACAGGAGGGGGCGTCAGCCCTATATTCGTGAATTTTCCAATTATGTCCGTATTCTTCGGGGATATCCTCCGGAGAACTGTGCCATGGCCGGAGTCTGCAGCGTCCAGAATGTGGTGGAAGCCAACGGGAATGTATATCCCTGTGACTTCTATGCGCTGGACGAATATTGTCTGGGCAATTATAATCAGGACAAGTATGCCCGGATACAGGAATGTCAGGCGGCGAGGGATTTTACGGCGCGTTCCCGCAGGCTGTCGAAAAGGTGCAGGGCCTGTGATTTTTATGATTTGTGCAGGGGCGGATGCTTCAGGAACAGGGTGCGGGAGTCCGAAGGGGAGGGCTGGGAGAATATATTTTGTCCGGGGTATCGGAGATTTTTCGAGGAATGTCTGGACAGGCTGAAAGGGATTGCCGGGGATATGAGCTTTTTAGGGTGACTCTTGGCATATATTTTGGCCGGATGTTGATGCAGAATCCGGCCGGTCTGCCGCTGAAATGTCAGTTTAACAATGTGCAGCAAGGGGCGAAGGCGGTTTGCAGGGATGTATATCAGGAGTCGGAGGCAGGTTCGTGGGCGGAAGCAGGAGGACGGCGCCGGAAAATGGGTGCGCGGCGGGCATGATTGTGTCCCGCGGGAATTGGAGTTCCATATGGGAGGCGTCCGGCAGCAGGCATGACCAATGAAAGGGGGATAAAGAAAGATGGATATGACGGAGGCACTTTCTTTTTTAGAGGAACATCAGCCTATGCCGAGCGATGATGAATGTAAGGATGATGAAATAAAAAAATACGAAGAGGTGAGGAAATTTTTTCTGAATCATAGGGATGAGCGGTGTATTCCGCTGTTTTTGAACTCTTTTGGCGGAAAAGACGGCTTCGGAGTATATCAGTTAGTGGAAGACGTTATTGTAATGTATGATAAGGAAGCGGTTCTGCCGTGTCTTATGGATGCGTTTGGCAATTCTTCCGTGAGCGTAAAATATTGGTGCGTTCAAATATCGTCCAGCTTTCCGGATGGCCGTCTATTTCCGCCGTTGGCGGGGCTGCTGCAGGCAGATGATGAAGATGTCAGGATGGCGTCGATTGCGGCGCTGGGGCAGCTGGCGTTAAAGCATATTAGAAGAAACGAAGTGATAAAGGCGCTGGAAGAAGAGATGAAAAAAATATCGGAAGAAGAAATCAGGGAATTTGTTATGGAAATATTGTCGGACATCCGTAATGAAAATTATCCATAATGAGCTTATTTTGAGAATCTAGGCCGTCTTCCGGCAGTTTGGGAGTCCTTGAAAGAAAAAGCACTGCCAATGCCGGAATGACGCTGCAGCTCAGACAGATTGCTGGATTGTAACAAAGAATGTCAATTATTGTTATTTATTCGTTGACGATGAAAGCATAACCATTTATAATTTATAACAGATAGTATTATGATGAAGCATTTATGCTGTCTGTTTTTATCTTCAATAATAAAATGGGATTTCAGTGTGGTCGTTCAAAGAGTTGAAAGAAAGTGGATTTTTGGAAAATGAAAAGAGGCATTAAGGTAATGTTGTGCGGGACGGTACTAATGGGAATACTTTCTTATGATATGATTCCTGCGCGAGCGGCTGAATGTAGTCACAAATTTCGGTATGTTACTTTTGAAGACGAAAAGGAATATCAATATGATGAGGATGGACATTATGTAGTTAAGAGGACATCCTATACATGTGCCGACTGCGGGGATAAGGAGTGGGAAGATTTGGATCGTCAAAAGGTGGGGGAGCATGTAATGTCTCCTTTTGTACTTATACAGGAGACTGCTGTTTCCGATATTTATTATAGCCACTGTACATTTCCCGGCTGTCCAAAGGATCAGTTTAGAAGTTATCCTAAGATTAGTAAATAAATGTTCGGTTTGATTTAGTAAGTTGAGTTTGACTCATGGACTGGATTATCACATTTATGATTGGGGATAGTGAAAGAGGGAGGGCGTTGGCGTTCCCTTTTTTCTGTTTAAAAATTATAGCAGGAACGTTGGAAAGGAAAACTCCTATGAAAAAAAGATATGTAATACCAATACTGCTTCTGGGCTTCGTGCTTCTGGCCGGCTGCGCGGGCAGGGAAAGCGGGGGCGATACATGGAGGGGAGTTCAGGCAGGCATGGAAGATTTGTCGGAGCTTACCGAGAGGACGGAATATTATGACATTGTTTCGGAATCCGTGGATATTTTTCACTTAGGTATGGGGGATAAAAATCGGGGCAATGCTTTGAAGCAGGAGGGGAGCGCCAAGTTTCCTCTGGGTACGCAGTTTTACCAAGGAGAGCCAATACAGCTCTGGGCGGAAGCGCATCCGGAGACTTCGGATATCTGTCTGTACCGGACGGATGGAAGCCGAGAACTTCTGCTGGAGGGCGTGCCCACAGCCTATACTTTTTTGGATTATTCCATCTACAGCTGGTATATGGCTCAGGAGGGCGATTTCTACTGCTGGCACTGGGCAAATTATTCCAGTTCTTATCCTGTTGACGATGAGGAGAAGGAAGAGGCTGCCTTAGCAAAAATTTCCTCATCCGGAGAAATTGTTTATGAAAAAGAGCTTGATCCCGGCGTCTCCATAGAAGATTTCTGCCAGCTGCCCGACGGCAGGTGTTATCTGCTTTTGAGGAATGGGACAGAACAAACCAGAACGCTGGCGGAGCTTGATCCTGCCACGGGAAATTTTTCAGAGGCTGACAGGATGCAGATGAAGAGCCTTCTTGCGGGAGAACAGAGGCTGGGGACGGCGGACGGTTCTCTGGCTGCGATCAACTATGACCATATCGGCAGAAAAATTGTGAAACTGAATCCGGCGGACGGAACGGAAACCATCCTTCTGTCTTTTACGGGAACCTCCTATGCGCCCGAGTATGCCATGGCGCAGATGAAGGATTTCAGGGTGTCGGAAGACGGAAGCGTGGAGATTATCTGGCAGGCTTACAATACGGAACCCGAGGGGACTCTGGAAAGGCTTCGGATGGCCAAGGTGGACAAAATTCCCATAGTGATGCGGGGGAATTTTAAGTCTGACGGCTGGATTACAAAAGCTGTTTCCGGCTTTAACAGACAGAGCGGCGATTACCATGTGATCATAGAGGACTGCGGGATAGAAAACGACGTGGAAGACTTCGCCAGACTGACCAGCATACAGCTTGCCGCCGGAAAGGGCCCGGATATCATACAGGCGGGATTCATGCAGGACTATATAGCCGGTATGCTGGAAAAAGGGCTTATGGAGGAGCTGAGTCCGTATATGGAGAAAAGCGGAGTCAAAGAGGAGGACTATTTTCCCGCCGTTTTCGGTATATGGAGGGACGGCGGCCTCATATACGGCGTCAATCCAAGGCTGACAATTACCGGATATCGAATGGATGAGAGCGTTCTGGGAGGACGGGAGGAGCCGGATATAGAGACGCTTGTGGATTCTCTTCTCTCATGGGAGGGAAAGGGGGTATTTCTGGAGAGAATAGATTCGGGGCGGCTGTTAAAGGTATTTCTGGAGGGAACGGATACGCTCTGGGGGATGGTTGATTGGGAAAAGGGAACCTGTGATTTTAGCGGCGGGCTGTTTCCGAAGCTTTTGGAAGCGGCCCGCCGGTACGGCGATGACGGCAGGAAAGGGCAGGTTTCCGGCATAGCGGAACACAGGATTTTTTATGATATTTTTCAATTTGACAGCCTCGCGGAGCAGGAGAGCGGGGGAAAAGTGACCTGCGGCGTCCTGTTTGACGACGGATGCTGCGGGGCGGTATATTCCGCAAGGACTCTGGCGGTAAATTCCAATTCCCCCAATAAAGAGGGGGCGTGGGAATTTTTGAGGTTCCTGCTGGGAGATGAAGTTCAGTCTCCCGATGATATGCTTCCGCCCGTTGACAGAAGGAATTTTGAACTGTGGCTGGAAAAGCAGAGGGCACGGGTAGCCGATGGAAAAGAGGTGACGGAGACTTGGATTATCAATGATAAAACAAGTTATAAAGTGACTTATACGGAAGACGACCTGACGGAAGAAAAGCTGGAAGAATACAGAAGGGCATTGGAGGGCGCGAAGCCCTATCCCATCCGCACGGCATCTATTCTTGACATCATTCTTGAAGAGGCCGAGGATTATTTCAACGGAAGCAAAAGCGCGGAACAGGTAAGCGAAGTCGTCGCCAACAGGGTACAGCTGTATCTGGATGAAATTGCAGCGGTTTGGGCAGAGCGCTGAATTGTTATGAAGCGCTGCTGAAAAATATATAAAATTTACCAAAACACTTGATTAAACAAGCAATATGTGATATCATATCATCTTGTGATGAATCAAATTCCTTGCTCGCAGTATATGCGGGCCAGAGACCAAAAGGAGGTAACAAGCATGAACAAGTATGAATTAGCCGTAGTTGTGTCCGCTAAGGTAGAAGATGAAGAGAGAAATGCAGTTGTTGACAGATGCAAGGCTCTGATTGAAAGATTCGGCGGAACCATCACAGAAGTGGATGATTGGGGCAAGAAGAGACTTGCATACGAAATCCAGAAAATGAAGGAAGCTTTCTACTATTTCATCAAATTTGACGCTGAGAGTACTGCTCCCGCTGAAATTGAGAGCCGTGTCAACATTATGGACAATGTCATCAGATACTTGATTGTCAGACAGGACGAGGCTTAATTAGAAAGCGAGAGTGTAATATGAATAAAGTAATTCTTATGGGACGCTTAACCAGAGACCCCGAGGTGAGATATTCGCAGGGAGCCAGCCAGACTTCGGTGGCGCGTTTTTCAATTGCGGTGGACAGAAGATTCAAGCGCGAGGGGGAACCGGATGCGGATTTCTTTAACTGTACGGCGTTTGGCAAGCAGGCGGAATTTGTTGAGAGGTATCTGCGCAAGGGTATAAAGATTGCCTTAAGCGGCAGAATACAGAATGACAATTATACCAATAAGGACGGACAGATGGTGTACAGCGTCCGGGTTATCGTTGACGATATGGAATTTGCCGAGAGCAAGAACGCATCGGCTGCAAACGCTGGCGGTTATAATAATGGCGGAGGCTATAACAATGGCGGCAGTTATAATAACGGCGGCGGTTACGGGGATAACAATTATAATCCTCCGGCGGCTTCCGGCGCGGGCGACGGCTTTATGAATATTCCGGATGGAATTGACGAGGAATTACCGTTTAACTAAGTTTGATTATGTGAGACAGGAGGCAATGAAATGGCTTATAATAAAGCAGATAAATCATCCGACGGCCCGATCAGGAAAAAGGGCGGCGTCCGCAGGAGAAAGAAAGTATGCGTTTTCTGCGGCAAAGATAATGTAATTGATTACAAGGATACCAATAAGCTGAAGAGATATGTTTCCGAGAGGGGCAAAATTCTTCCCCGCCGTATCACCGGCAACTGCGCAAAGCATCAGAGGGCGCTGACGTCAGCAATCAAGAGGGCTCGTCATATTGCTCTTATGCCTTATGTTCAGGATTAAAGCATAATGCTTTAAAAAAGCCAACTGTCTGAAAGGATGGTTGGCTTTTTCGGCATATATGATGCGCATGTGATTTTCCATAAACAGGGAATTTTGACATATAAATTCGACAGAACATTTTCCTTTTCAACAAATTAAATTGTGGCGTAGTGTTCGGGAATATGGTATAATGTTGACACAGAGGGGCTGGCCGAGTGGCCATCGATACCATGATTGAACCATAATCATGGTATAATATAAGTCCATGTGTACCGATATCAAAAGTCCATATTCAGGATTAGGACAACGGCCGGGGTTCGGCTGATAAATCTGTCGTCGCAAAAGACATGCGGGCGTGCGCATCCTTCGAGGTATCCATATGAAAAAAAGAATGAAATTCAAGGGTCACATTAAGACCTATATACAGTTTTGCATTTATCTGGGAGTGCTTCTTGGCGCTGTTGATATCATGATGTTCTGGATTGATATGCGGGCGGGCGCGTTTTTGGCGGCATATGTGATTATTTACTTTATGGTAACGCTTTCTCTTTACTTTTATAATAAACCGTTTTTGATGAATGAACTTGTAAGCTTTGCCGCGGAATACGGGCAGATTCAGCGCAGGCTGCTCAGGGATATGGACCTGCCCTATGCTTTGTTGGACGACAGGGGCAGAGTGATTTGGACAAATATTGCTTTTGAGACGCTTGTCCACCAGCCTAAGGGTTATAAAAAGTCGATTACTTCTCTGTTCCCCACCATTACGCGGGACAGGCTTCCGGATGACAGCGGCGTGGATGAGGCTCAATATGAATTAGAATATGAGGGCAGCGAGTTTGTGGCGAAATTTAAGAAGATTTCGCTGAAGGAGATTGTGGATCACAGCGAGATGATTGACGCCGAAGGCTATAACGGTTATCTGATCGCAGTGTATCTCTACGATGAAACCGCGCTGCATATTGCATTGCAGGAGGTTGATGATCAAAGCCTTGCGGTGGGAATGGTATACCTTGATAATTATGATGAAGCGCTGGAGGGAGTGGAGGAGGTTCGGCGCTCTCTGCTGATAGCATTGATTGACAGAAAGGTAAACAAATATATTTCAGCCTTTGACGGCATCTGTAAAAAGCTGGAAAAGGACAAGTATTTAATTATTATGCGCAAACGGGCCATTGCCCAGCTGCAGGAGTCCCGTTTTGATCTGCTTGAGGAAGTGAAAACAGTCAATATCGGCAATGAGATGGCGGTGACTATCAGCATCGGCGTGGGGCTGGACGGACTGACTTATGCCCAGAATTATGAATTCTCCCGCAATGCCATTGATCTGGCCTTAGGCCGGGGCGGGGATCAGGCAGTGATTAAAACGCCGGAAAGCATTACATATTACGGCGGCAAGAGCCAGCAGGTGGAAAAGAATACCCGTGTGAAAGCCCGTGTTAAGGCTCATGCCCTTCGGGAAATCATCACCGGAAAGGATCATGTGCTGGTGATGGGACACCGGATGCCCGATGCGGACAGCTTTGGGGCGGCGGTGGGAATCTATCGGATTGCGCTGACGCTGGGCCGCAAGGCGCATATTGTTTTAAACGACGCGATACCCGCCATTCAGCCCATGGTGGAGCTGTTTAAGAATAAACCTGAGTATGAAGAGGATATGATTATCGGCAGCCAGCAGGCCATAGAAACGGCCGGAAACAATACCGTGCTTGTGGTAGTGGACGTCAACAAACCGTCCATCACGGAATGCCCGGATCTGCTTCGGTTCTGTAAATCGGTGGTGGTTCTGGACCACCACAGACAGGGGGCGGAAACCATTGAAAACGCCACGCTTTCCTATGTGGAACCCTATGCTTCCTCGGCGTGTGAAATGGTGTCCGAGGTTCTGCAGTACACCTACGATAATATTAAAATGCGCACGGAGGAGGCGGACTGCCTATATTCCGGAATTATGATAGACACCAATAATTTTATGGTAAAGACAGGGGTGCGCACCTTTGAAGCCGCCGCTTTCCTGCGCCGCAACGGCGCGGATGTGACCCGGGTGCGCAAGCTGTTCCGTGAGGACGCTATGGAATATAAGGCAAAGGCCGATGCGGTCAGTCAGGCGGAAATTTATAAGCAGTGTTTTGCGATTTCCATCTGTACGGCGGAGGATCTGCCCAGCCCTACCATCATCGGGGCGCAGGCGGCAAATGAACTTTTGAATATCAGGGGAGTGAAAGCAAGTTTTGTCCTGACGGATTATCAGGGGAAAATTTATATCAGCGCCCGATCCATAGATGAGGTAAACGTGCAGATTATTATGGAGCGCATGGGCGGCGGAGGGCATTTAAGCACCGCGGCGTGTCAGATGGAGGGCGTTGGCATCATTGAGGCAATGGGCGTGCTGAAGAGAACCATCGACAGTATGCTGGAAAATCATGAGATCTAAGCCGAAGGGAAGGCGTTCGGAAAGAAATCTAATTTGGAAAAACAGGAGGCAGAAGGATGAAAATTATTTTGTTAAAAGATGATAAAAACCTAGGCAAAAAGGGCGACTTGATTGAGGCCAGCGACGGATATGCAAGAAATTATATTCTTCCTAAGAAAATAGGCGTGGAAGCCACGGCAAAACACATGAACGATTTAAAGCTTCAAAAAGCCAATGAGGATAAGATTGCCAAGGAACATCTGGAGGCGGCAAAGGCTTTGGCGGCTGACTTGGAGGGGAAACAGGTCATTGTGAAGATGAAGGCGGGTGAGGGCGGAAGAACCTTCGGCTCCATATCCAGCAAGGAGATTGCCGCCGCCTGCAAAGAGCAGCATGGAATTGAGCTTGACAAAAAGAAAATTCAACTGACTGAAAGCATAAAGAATTTTGGGGCCTATGAGGTATCTGTCAAGCTTCATCCCCAAGTGACGGGAAAACTTATGGTGAAGGTGACAGAGGCATGATGCGCATATGGAAGAGAATGTACTGAAAAGGGTATTGCCTCACAACATGGAGGCGGAACAGTCCGTTATCGGCTCTATGATGATAGACAGAGAAGCCATCGTGGCGGCGTCAGAACTGATTACACAGGAAGACTTTTATAATAAACAGTATGGCATTTTGTTTGAGTCCATGTGTGAATTGAACGATGAGGGAAGTCCTGTGGATTTGGTCACGCTGCAAAACCGCCTTCGGGAGAAAGATGTGCCGCCGGAGGTCAGCAGTCTGGAATTCGTCAGGGAATTAATTACGGCGGTTCCCACATCGGCCAACATCAAGTATTATGCTAACATTGTTGCGGAAAAATCCATGCTCCGCAGATTGATACGCTTGAACGAGGACATAGCGAACACCTGCTACGCCGGGAATGAAAGCTTGGAATACATATTGGAAGACACGGAAAAACGTGTATTCCAGCTGGTGCAGAAGAGAAGTACACAAGATTATGTGCCCATTCGTCAGGTGGTCATGAATGCCATGGACAGGATTGAGGCCGCAGCGAAGAACAGAGGAAGCGTTACCGGCATTCCTACGGGGTTCTTGGATTTGGATTATCGGACTGCCGGCATGCAGCCTTCGGATTTGGTGTTGATTGCGGCGCGGCCTTCCATGGGAAAAACTGCATTTGCGCTGAATATAGCGCAATATGTGGCCTTTAAGAAGAATTATACCGTGGCTATTTTCAGCTTGGAAATGAGTAAGGAGCAGCTGGTAAACCGTATGTTTTCCTTGGAATCCAATGTGGACGCCCAAAAGCTTAGAACCGGGCAGCTGAATGATCAGGAATGGGAGCGATTGATTGAAAGCGCCGGCGTTATCGGAAAGTCAAACTTAATTATAGATGATACGCCGGGCATCAGTATCGCGGAGCTGCGTTCTAAGTGCCGCAAGTATAAGCTGGAGCATAATTTATCCATGATAATGATTGATTATCTGCAGCTGATGTCAGGAAGCGGCAAGGGGGATTCCAGACAACAGGAAATCTCGGATATTTCCCGTTCGCTGAAGGCAGTGGCCAGAGAGCTGGCGGTGCCCGTGATTGCATTATCCCAGCTGTCCCGTGCGGTGGAACAGAGGCCGGATCACCGTCCCATGCTCTCCGACCTGCGTGAATCCGGGGCCATTGAACAGGATGCGGATGTGGTTATGTTTATTTATCGGGATGACTATTATAACCATGATACGGACAAAAAGGGTGTGTCGGAGATTATTATTGCCAAGCAGAGAAACGGGCCTATCGGTACGGTGGAGCTGGCATGGCTGCCTGAATATACCAAATTTGCGAATTTGGAACATAGGCAGGGGATTTAGTGTGAGAAGTACTTCTAATCGCTCGCAGCAAGGGCTGCTTCGCGAAGAAATTTTTATAACTTACAAAAGAGAATGAGTCAAGCGCTCATTCTCTTTTTGCATACATTCCGATTACTGAGAGAAAGGAGAAAAAATGAGCAATTATTTATTTATTTCGGATGCGGCAAAGGAAGTAAAGGTGGAGAGTCATGTACTGCGTTATTGGGAGGAGGAGCTGCATCTTCCTATTAAACGAAATGAACTGGGGCATCGGTATTATACAGAGGAGGATGTGGAGCGGTTTAAGCAGATAAAAAGCATGAAAGAGAGGGGATTACAGTTGAAAGCCATTAAAATGATTTTGAAGGACGGAAAATTGGATGTATTGTCCACGGAAGAAACCGGAATAGACAATAGTATGGGACAGAATCCGGCAGAACCTGTATCGGAGATGGATATCCAGATTCCGCAGACACAGATGCCGGAAATGTCAATGCCTTATGGAAGAATGTCCGGAACAAAAGCACAGGACACACGAGGTTCACAGGCCGGGATGGCGATAGATATAATTTCCACAAGGGAAAATTTTCCTCCGAGGGAAAACTTTTCAACAAGGGGTAAGGAAGCTGCTGTTCAGGAGACAAAAGAAGATAAATCCCGGAGGCTTCAATGGCTGTTGCAGCAATTAATTCGTCAGACCCTGCAGGAAAACAATATGCAGCTGTGCCGGGAAATTCGGGATAGTGTGGTAAAAGAACTTGACTATCAGTTTCGTATGCAGGAAGAGCGCGATGAAGCCAGAGACAGAATGCTGGCCGAAAGAGATGAGGAGCATTTTAAAAGGATGGACGAGCTGCTGCGGAAGAAGAGCCGGGGGCTGAAAAAGAGAAAGTGGGATAGGGAAGAGGACGCAGCAGCAGATAAAAAAGATAGGGGCAAAAGAAAGCAGGAAAGGAGTCAATTAAAAAAACAGGATGAAAATCAGGATATAGTAATTCAGGATTACGATAACGAACAAGAGAGAAACATTCAGGAGGGAGAGATCGATGGACAGACGGCGCCGTCCGAAAAAAAGAAAAGGCGCTTCTTTTAAAGAAGCGCCTTGTAAGAAGCCGCAAGCAGTTTATTCCTGCTCAATAGCCCCTACAGGGCACTGGCTTGCGCAGGAACCGCAGTCAATGCATTTATCCGCATCTATTTCAAATTTGCCGTCTCCTGCGCTGATTGCGCCTACAGGGCACTGTGCCTCGCAAGAGCCGCAGGATACACAAGAATCACCAATTACATATGCCATAATTTTGAATCCTCCTTGGATTTATAATTTTTTTTTATTGAGCCGCTTCAGCCCGCTTTGCTTTGATACCGTCAAGGATAACCTTCTTTTTATCGAGAAGTTTGCTTTGGTCCATGGGAGGGACGCCTTTCAGCTTATATTCCATTCCCAGACTTTGATATTTCTTTTCGCCCATTGTGTGATAGGGCAGTACATCCAAAGCTTTCAGATTGTGAAATTGTCCGATGAAATATCCGAGTTCATATAGATATTTGTCGTCATCGGTAATGCCCGGTACCACTACATGGCGTATCCACATATCCACATGTTTTTCGTCTAGATAAGCGGCAAATTTCAAAATATTTTCATTGGGCTGCTGGGTAAGCTCCCTATGCTTTTCCGGATCGATATGCTTGATGTCAAGCATGACCAAATCCGTCAAAGTCATCAGCTTATCCAGTTTTGCCATAAAAATGTCGCTGCCGGGATTGAAGGCGATGCCGGAGCTGTCTATACAGGTATGAATTTCTTTTTCTTTGGCAAGGGTAAACAATTCAATTAAAAAGTCTACCTGCATCAAAGGTTCGCCTCCCGTTACGGTCAATCCTCCCCCGTTTGCATAAAAAGGTCGGTTTTTCTCATACTGTTCAATGATTTCGGAAGGCTCCATCAAAGTGCCGCCGTTCATTTCCCAAGTATCGGGATTATGGCAATAGGCACAGCGCATAGGACAGCCTTGCACAAATACGACAAATCGCGTACCCGGGCCGTCAACGGTTCCGAAGCTTTCCAGTGAATGAATTCTTCCCTGCATAAAATTACCATCACTTTCCCAAATTTACTGAAAACCCGGGAAGAAGCTTTTCATACCGCTTCCCGGGTCTTGGATATACTGTAATGCTATGATGCAATCGGCAGCTAAGCCGTAACCGTCAGCCGATTAGATTGCCTCATGGAAGGTACGAGAGATAACGTCAGCCTGCTGTTCCGGAGTCAGCTTGATGAAGTTCACGGCATAGCCGGATACACGGATGGTCAGCTGAGGGTAATTCTCGGGATGCTTCTGAGCATCCAGTAAGGTATCCCTGTTCAATACGTTCACATTCAGGTGATGGCCGCCCTTCGTTGCATAGCCGTCAAGTAAGTTTACAAGATTATCAACCTGTGCTGAATTTGTTGCCATAGTTTTTTCCTCCTATTCCAGTTCCCGTGTGCGGGAACTTGTGCCGCTCCCTGCGCTGCAGCGCCCATATGAGAGCGCCTTGGCTGCGGGACTGATTTTTAGTTTCCATGTTCGGGAACTTGTTTTCAATTAACATATGATATGAAATCTTAAATATTGCAGTTCGGGGAAGGATTATTTAAAATCATCCAGTCCCTGTTCAAGAGTAGGTACACTGCAGGCTAAGGGTGTTCTGGAACAATCCGTACAGCCCATTGTCTGAACATTTTTTGACTGAGCGGCCTGCTGGTCGTCGCAGTCCACATTGACATGGCCGACGCCTTCGGTCATTCCGGAATCCAGCATTTTAACTAGGTCATCAATCATCTTTTCCTCGTCCATAGTGCCTCCTTGCTTATATTGCATGTTCGTGTTAGCAGCTTTATTTCAGATCCAGCTCGATGTCACCGGAGAACACTTTGTCTTCCTTGCCAAGAGCGCCCGGGATGATGGTGAAGGTATTGGAGATACCGTCCTGCGCATCATTGAACGGAAGCTTGGATACGGAAGAAAGGGACGCTACTGCGCCATGAGTGTCGCGGCCATGCATCGGGTTTGCACCGGGTGCGAACGGCTGGCCCTTCTTACGTCCGTCGGGAGTATTGCCGGTAGCCTTGCCGTAGGTAACGTTGGAAGTAATGGTCAGGATGGAAGTGGTGGGCACACCGTTTCTGTAGGTGTGATGTCTTCTGATAGCGGTCATAAATTTATGAACCACTTCCTGAGCAATCTCGTCTACGCGGTCGTCGTCGTTGCCGTACTTAGGGAAGTCGCCTGTGGTCTTGAAGTCCACAATAATGCCGTCTTCATCGCGGATAGGCTCAACCTTTGCGTACTTGATAGCTGACAGAGAGTCAGCCACGATGGACAGACCTGCCACGCCCGTTGCAAAGTAACGCTTTACATCTCTGTCATGTAGCGCCATCTCAGCTCTCTCATAGCAGTATTTGTCATGCATATAATGAATGATGTTCAGTGTATTCACATACACGTCTGCCTGCCACTCCAGCATATCGATGAATTTGCTCATAACATCGTTATATTCAAGCACATCTCCGGTTACGGGACGATACTTAGGACCTACCTGCTTCTTGGTCACTTCGTCCACGCCGCCGTTCAAAGCGTACAGCAGACATTTCGCCACATTTGCACGAGCGCCGAAGAACTGCATCTCCTTGCCGATGACCATGGAGGATACGCAGCATGCGATACCATAGTCGTCGCCATGGGTTACTCTCATCAGGTCGTCGTTCTCATACTGGATGGAAGAGGTCTGGATGGACATCTTTGCACAGTATTTCTTCCAGCTCTCGGGAAGTCTTGTGGACCACAGCACGGTCAGGTTCGGCTCGGGAGAAGACCCTAAGTTGGTAAGGGTGTGCAGATAACGGAAGCTCATCTTCGTAACCATGGGTCTGCCGTCCACGCCCACGCCGCCAAGGGACTCCGTCACCCAAACGGGATCGCCTGCGAAAATCTGGTTGTATTCAGGAGTGCGGGCGAATTTCACGCAGCGCAGCTTCATGATGAAATGATCCACGAATTCCTGAATCTGCTCCTCGGTAAAGGTGCCGTTCTTCAAATCCCTCTCCGCATAGCAGTCAAGGAAGGTGGAAGTACGTCCAAGGGACATAGCGGCGCCGTTCTGCTCTTTTACGGAGCAGAGGTATCCGAAATAAGTCCACTGAATGGCTTCCTGTACGTTTGCCGCGGGCTTGGAAATATCGCAGCCATAGGAAGCGGCCATTTCCTTCATCATCTTCAATGCGGTCATCTGCTCGGAAAGCTCCTCGCGAAGACGGATCACGTCGTCGGTCATCACACGTCCGGTAGAATCCTTCTGTGCCTGCTTGTCCTCGAGCAGTCTGTCAATTCCGTACAGAGCCACACGTCTGTAGTCGCCGATGATACGTCCGCGGCCGTAAGCATCCGGAAGACCGGTAATAATATGGGAAGAACGGCAGGCTCTCATCTCCTGATTGTAAGCGTCGAAACAGCCTGCATTATGTGTCTTTCTGTGGGTTGCGAAGAACTCGGAAATCTCGGGGTCAACCTCATAGCCGTTGTCGGAGCATGCCTTCTCCGCCATACGGATGCCGCCGTAAGGCTGCAGGGATCTCTTGAAAGGCTTGTCGGTCTGGAAGCCTACGATGGTCTCCTTGTTCTTGTCGAGATACCCGGGGCCGTGGGAGGTAATTGTGGAGACAACCTTGGTATCCATATCAAGGACGCCGCCCGCTTCCCTCTCCTGCTTCTGCAGGTCAAGCACCTGTGCCCATAAATCCTTTGTGTTCTGTGTAGCAGCGGCAAGGAAGCTCTCGTCACCGTCGTAAGGGTGATAGTTCCTCTGGATGAAATCACGCACGTTGATTTCTTTGTCCCATTTGCCTGCTGCAAAATCTGTCCATTCTGGTCTCATTTCGTAATAACCTCCTGTGAAAATTTGAATTGGCTTTTAATCCTTGAGATTATTATATGAAAAATGCCGTAAAAAATCAAGGTGGAAGAGTGTACTTTTTTCTGTACAATAGCTGATATTTACAACGTTTTATAAAGGTTTTGCTGTTTTTTTGGAAGAATTTAATAAATAGAATTACTTGTCATATTTTGGGGAAAGATATATACTGATAGTACGAGCGTCAAACGGCGAGCGGCAGACAAAAGGTACTGGAAAGGAGAAAATTATGACCGGCATAACAAAGGAAATGACAATAGGAGAAATCCTGCGCACGAATCCGGATGCAGCGCCCCTTTTAATGGAGGCGGGAATGCATTGTCTGGGATGTCCTTCGGCTCAGGGGGAATCTCTGGAGGAAGCGGCGGAAGTACACGGAATTGATATCGACGCCTTGATGAAGGCGATTGAAGAGTTGTAAAAAAGCAATGCGGTTCTAACGCATTCGACATAAGGGCACCCCTGAAAATCTTGTGAGAAGAAAAGGGGTGCCTTTTTTCATGCCTGCCCAAAAGCGGATTGCATGAAACGTCTGATTTTCCGCGGAGAAAGGAAACCTGCCGGACAATTAACGGCCGCTTAAAGCCTCCACCGCATTGTCTTGGATTAAAGCTTCATAGTGCTCTGCCAGAAATGCGCTTCCCGCGGAGGCAAAACGCTGCAGCAGCCCGTATTCCGACACGATATTGCAGACTCTGTCAAAAGCTTCGCTCTGCTCGTCTCCCTGCGTCAGCATCAATAGATAGCCGCCGTTTTCGCCGTTTGTATACAGAGTGCTCAGGCCATGGTAATTTCCGGCAATGACAGCCGCAGCGTTCATAACCTGCCCAAGAGATTTCATCAGGAAAATCCGAGTGCGCGATCTGCTGTCGGCCGCCTCCCCGTCCTGCGTGCCGTTTCCGGAGGAATCGGCCGCTTCCGCTTCCGTCTGCATCTGCCGGAACAAATCAAACATTTCGTCGGAGGCGTCCTCCGCAAAGTCTTCCTCTTGGAAATCTTCGGTAATGGAGGGTGCAAATCTGGAAAAACGGGTATCCAGTTCTTCCGGATTTTCTACTTTTGTAATGATCAGAACAATGCATTCAGCATTCAACGGAATGGCTTCTATCATAAGGGGAATGTCCTCGGCTTCAAAACCAAATTCGTAATTTGCCTGTCTCATCATATCCCGGAACAGGGTTTTGGCTTTTTCTGTTCCGTAAGCCAGTTCGCTGATTCTCAATTCGCGGCTTGCCAAATCTTCTCTGGTCAGAGTGCAGCGAATCTGGTTCTCATTAATTTTTACTAGTTTCATACGACAACCCTTCCTTTCTGCCTGGCTGAACTGTAATATTATGTCATCCGGTGAGGCGAATATTCATCTTTTCCGGATCTTCTGCTTTGGTAATAATCAGAGCGTACATTTGGCATTGAAAGGAATCCCCCTGTCATGAAGGGTATGCCCCGGTTTCAGGGCCTGATTCATATTTTGCCTCTCTCATCAAATCACGAAACAGGATGTTGGCTTTTCGTTCTATAAGCCAGTTCGCTTATGCTCAGTCCGCATGATACGGCGAATCTGATTTTACTGATTGCAGCTTTACATGGTAATTACTTTCCTGCGTATGGTGAAACCCGAATATTATAGTATATTACCTTGTGATGTCATAATATACTTTCAGCTGCTTTTCGTCAAGTCCAGAATTAGAGTTTAAAAATTTTTAAGTTTTTGCTTGCAAAAGAGATATGGTTAGGGTATAATAAAACTGCAATCGCCTTCGGTAATCTGTACGCGGAAGGAGGCAGCAGTCTGAATTCGGGTTGATTAACTGGTTTTTGGAACAAGTCGTTCCGTTTCATCCTTATTTTCTAAGTGATTATATCACATTATATGCCGTTTTATGAAAATTGGCATAGTCTGAGGATGTCTTACAAGCAGTCCTGCGGGAATTCGCGCTTTGCTTGATCATAGTATGTCAACTAATATTTTCACAATTATAATTCATTTTAGTCTTTATATCTTATGGTAAATTTTGCCATGTTATTCATCAGTACTGCTGAAGGCGCCTGCCTTGGTAAATCTCTATTTATGTAATCGTAGTAAAAAGGATTCCCTGAATGATTCATCACAAAATCATAGTCTTTTTGGTTGGGAAAACAGACAGCAAGGAGGAATTCATTTGTATGATGGAAAAGTAAAAGCAGAAAATTTGGAACTTGCCAAAAAGCAGATGCTTTTGAGCTTGGAACAGATGAGGAAAAGAGGTGTGGAGCTTTTTGTGGACGGACATGCGGCGCTTCCCAGCGAAGCGGTCTCAAAGGCCGTGCGGGAGAACAGTCCTTACATGGCAGATTATGTGCTGGATTCCGCGGGAGCGATTGAGCAGATACGCTTTGACAAGGTGACACGCTGGTAATGTATGATACTGCCGTCTGCGGATTTCTGGGATTGCCTCTCATGCTGAAAACGGCCGTATTATAAAATTAAGTAATGACGCAGGAGTTTTTTTGTGGTACAATATGCAGAAAGGCATTGCTGCAGATTGACTCCCGCGGGGGTCGCATACCCCGCCGCTTGAAGCGGGGCTGCTGACTCCTGCCGGCTTGGGCCGAGTGTGCGTCCCCTGCCGCACGGCTGTTTGATTTGCGTTCGGCAGGGCATCCTGTTGATAGGCTGCGTGGACTTTTTTATGAAAGATATAAAATGGATTTTGAAATAGGAGGGCATACCCGCTGATACATTATGGACAAAGATAATAACATTAGGATGAAAACAAAGATAATACCGATAGCCGCCGCATTGGTGCTGATAGTGATAGTTGCCGTCATAGGATTTGGAGGAAAGCTTTTGGACAAGTATTCCTATGGCAAAGAACCGGCGGATTTGGATGAATATTACGGAGTGGCGCAGGGAGAACTGGCAATTATACTTCAGGATGAGAAAATTTCTGATAAAGCCATTGTAAAGAATGATGCTGTCTACTTCGATTATAATACAGTATGCGAATATTTGAATGAGGGCTTCTATCCGGACAGGGAGGAGCGAAAACTGCTGTATACCACGGCGAACGATACAATAACAGCCCTGTTTGACGAAAAGAGCTATTCGGATCGAAGGGGAGACCATGCGCTGGATTATGAGATATGTTTCCTTCAGGGGGACAAGCTCTATGTGGCGGCGGATTATGTTTTAATGTTTACCAATTATTCCTATACCCCATTTGACAGGCACCTGCAGGTGTATACTCAATGGGGGACAAAGCAGATGCGGGAGGCGGCGCGAAATACGCAGATTCGTGTCAAGGGCGGTATTAAAAGCCCCATCCTGCGGGAGCTGGCGGAAGGGGAAAGAGTGGAGCTGCTGGAGGAAATGGAGACTTGGAGCAAGGTCAAGACTTCGGATTCTATCATTGGCTATGTGGAGAATAAGAGACTTGTGGACGCCGGCACCGAAATCGAAATTCCTGTGACCGATTACACGCCGGAAGAATATACTTCTCTTTCTCTGGAGGGGAAGGTAAGTCTGGGCTGGCATGCGGTGGGCAGTGTGGCCGGAAATGCCACGCTGGATGAGATACTGACGGAAACAAGGGGGATGAAGGTAATTGCTCCCACATGGTTCAGCCTGACGGACAATGACGGAGGATTTCGTTCTTATGCTTCGGCGGAATATGTGGAGAAAGCCCACGGATACGGACTTCAGGTATGGGGAGTCTGGGACAATTTTAATTATAAAAGTGAGACAAATACGGATGTGAGCAGCTATCAGGTGCTTTCCTCCACCACAAAACGGCAGATGCTCGTAAAAAATATTGCGGACACTGCCATGGAATTTGGGCTGGACGGCGTCAATATTGATTTTGAGAGTCTGACAGAGGAGTGCGGCATACATTATATTCAGTTCTTGAAGGAGCTGTCAGTGCTGTGCAGGGAGAAAGGCTTGATTTTATCCGTGGATAATTATGTGCCGTTTAATTTCAACAATTATTACAGGCTGGATATTCAGGGACGGATTGTGGATTATGTGATTATCATGGGGTATGACGAACATTGGCATGGCAGCCAGAACCCGGGCAGTGTGGCGAGTATTGAGTATGTCTCAGGCGGAATGGACAGAACACTGGCTCAGGTGCCTGCGAATAAGGTGGTCAATGCACTTCCCTTTTACACAATTTTGTGGAAAACAGAGGGCTCCGAAGTGACGGATGAATATGTCAGATTGAATCAAACGGCGGACTTTTTGAAGCGAATGAATATAGAACCTGCATGGGATGAAGTGACCTGCCAAAATTATGCGGAATGGCAGAGCGGAAATGCGATGTACCAGATTTGGGTGGAGGACATTGAATCCATCAGAGTAAAATTGAATGTAATGAGTACAAAGGGAGTGGGCGGCGCCGCAGTGTGGAGGCTGGGGTACGGAACCGCCGAAGTATGGGAACTGATAGATGCTTTTATAAACTTATAAAATAATCCGATAGAAGGGCAGGCTCATGACAAGATATTCCATAAAGGGCAGGAGACTCATGACAAGATATTCCATAAAGGGCAGAAGGCTCGTAACAAGATACAGGTCATAAAAGGCAGAAGGCTCGTAACAAGATATTTGCCATAAAGAGAAAGGGACGCCGTTATGAGGCGTCCCTTTCTTTGGAAAAATGCTTTGAAAAGCAGCTTAGATTTTATCTTTTCTGCGGATGACATAAACTGCGGCGCTTCCCGTCAGGCAGAATGCTGCGAAGTACAAAAGCCAGACAGGCGCGGATTCGCCGGTTTTGGGAACATGGTCATACTCATCGGATGAGGACGAAGAGGAATTGCCGGCGGCAGGAGTCGGTGCGGGCGCAGGCACAGGTGTGGGCTGCGCGGTGGTTCCCGTCTCGCTGAACGCCCAGCTCGGCGTCAGAAAATCGCCGTTTTCAAGGTGAAAAGTATCTGCCTGAAAATTATAAAAATCATACTGGACGCGGGAAGGGGAAGACGCATAAAAATGCCCTACCGTGCCGACGCATCCGATAGAGGATGTGATATTGGCGTCCTCCTCAAACGATAGACGCAGTTCCCTTACATTTTTGTTAAAATTGCAGACCACAGGGTCATACAGATAAGCGGTGCCGATATTGCCGTTGATGGCGCAGGAACCGTTTGCATGAACAAAACATTCATCAACATCGCCGGTGTAGATGATGACGAAGGAATCGCACTGGGCGACGGTAAGATTGCTGAGGTGTACATTGCCCAGATCCAAGGCCGGGTCGCTGCCGGAGCCGTCATAATTTACCACTACGATATCCCCGTCCTTCAGCGCCTGCATCATATAATACATATCGCCGTAATTCTCATTGTCCGCAAAATCGGGCGTATTGGCTCTGTATACCCAGTCTTCTTTTTCCGCCCTGTACTCCACATAATAAGTGACCGGTTCGGCGGCGGCCGCTTTCAAGGAGCCGTCCCCAAACAGGAAAAGCAGTGCGGCGGCCGCAAGCATTGTAAATACATTTTTCACTTTTTTCATAGTAAAACCTCCTTTAATTGTTTTGGAATCTCCCTATTCCAATGGCAGATAACTGTCGCCGGATTCCACTTCTTTTGCCACTACTACCAGCCTGCCCTGCTCCACATGGTAGGAACAGGTGGAGAGCGTCAAAAAATGATCTCCAAATTCAGCAGTCACATTTGTGTCATAGAGAGACATGGCCTTTATGTTTTGATAAAAATCATCAAATTCCTCTTGTGTATCTGCCTGAAAAAATTTGTAGAACTTAAATACCTGATCTGTTTTTTTGTACACTTGGGAACGAAATACGGAAATTACCTCGTATTTTCGCTCCAGCCCTTTTGTATAGAGAATGATGTTCTTATGTTCTTCACAGTAAGCCGCATTTTCATAATCGAAGAGACGGCCGAACATAGCTCCTGAATTCATATTATGTCCATGAATAATCAGATTAGTCGTCAATGGGTCAAGGCTGCTGTCCGTGTCCAGAATCAGGCATCCGTTGTTGTTGTGCCCGCCGTTAAAGTCCCGATAAAGATAATACTCCTCATCTCTGGGGGTCCACATAACAGGATAGTCGATATTGGTTCCCGGTATCACAATCCACGCCGCCATATCGCTGTTTGCCAGAAAACTGTCCGCGTATGGATTTGGCACGGGCTCCGGGGTCGGTTCAGGCGTCGGCTCGGGTACGGAGGTCGGTTCAGGCGTCCGGACAGGAGCTTCTGTGGGCACGGGCGTCCTTATGGAAACGGCGTCGGGCTTTGGCGAAGAAGCGTCCTGAACGCCGGGGCTGTCTTTGGAGGCCTGCGCGGCGCGGCGCAGTTCTTCCAGAACTTCCTGACTGCGCTTGTCATCCAGCCATTGGCGGACACAGAAGAAACCTGCCAGTATGAGACATAATATGGCGGCGCCGGCCAACAGGGCCGATATTATTTTTTTTGAGTGATGATTCATGCTGCATTTTCCTTTCCCTGCTTTTATATTAGACGAAAAAGGGAAACAATGCAACTGTTTTCAGAAGGGTTAATGGAAAATTAAAAATTGCGCCGCCTTTCCGGTACCGTCGCTTCCTAAAAACTGTAAAATTTCCGGTGCGGATAAGCCATAAGGTGAAATGGCGGGAGTGAATATAATTCCTGAAAACTGTCGGAAATCCATGAATGGAAAGTCCAAGAATGAATATATATTATAGCAGGCAGATGCGGCTTCCTATAATCAAATGCGGCGTATAAGGACGCGGCTTTTATCAGAACTTGAAAAGATAAGCTCTGATCCGTTATAGTACAGAAACCGTTTTGCGAACCCTGTGGTGAAAAGTTATATGAATATCATTTGAGGAGGAAAGAATCGCGTGGAAAAAAGGATGAATGCTTTTCAGAGCAAGCTGTTTTCGGTTATTATGACGATACTGCTCCTTGCGTCCATGGTGTATGTGGGACGGGAGGCCGCCGCTTATGTCTCGGGAAGAAACGTGGACATGGGAGAGGAGAAAATGTGTGTTGTCATCGACGCGGGACACGGAGGGGACGACCCGGGCAAGGTAGGGATTAACGGCGCATGTGAAAAGGATATCAACCTACAGGTTGCCCAATTAGTAAAGCAGTTTCTGGAGGCGGACGATATAGAAGTGGTGATGACAAGGGAATCGGATGAAGGATTGTATGACGCAAATGCTTCCAACAAAAAAGTTCAGGACATGAAACGGAGAATCGAACTGATAGACGAAGCCAAACCCATGGTGACTGTCAGCATTCATCAAAACAGCTACCCGGAAGAATATGTTCACGGCGCACAGGTATTTTATTATACGGGCAGCGTGCAGGGGGAACTGCTGGCGGACAATATTCAGATGCAGCTGGTGGAGAAGGTGGATCCGGAGAACAAGCGCCGTATTAAGGCAAACGACAGCTATTACCTGTTGAAGAAAACGGATGTGCCCATTGTGATTGTGGAATGCGGTTTCCTCTCTAACAGTGTGGAAGCGGAGAAGCTCTGTACGCCCGAGTATCAGGAGCGGCTGGCATGGGCCATACATTTAGGGATTCTACAGTACATAAATCAGGCCGATAAGCCTAATTGACGGAATACGGGACGGAGGCACGGTTGACACGGGAATTATTTTACCATATAATAAAGAAAGCCGGACAAAATTATACTTACGAGAGGTGGAAGCTGCCGCCTGTCCACGATGCTTTCCGCTCGTCAGCCGGGCGGTCTGGCAGTCCTTAGCGATTGTGAGTATAATTTACAGCTGACACATATATTTTAGGAGAAAACATTACAAACACTATTTATGAGAAAACGCAGGATTTTGACCGCAGTAAGGCGGGCATTTTTGATAGTATCGGGCACCTTGTTTATGGCGCTTCTGGGAGTCGCGGGCGTGGTGTATGTCATACTCTGCGGTCCGTCGGTGAGCGCGCAGGAACTGCTCACCCGTTCGTTGAAGGAAACCAGTGCGGCGGGATTTATTCCGGATTTGTTTCTGACGGAGGAGAGAGTGGCGGAGATTATGGGTTATAAGGATACTATTGTGGAAGCGCCCAAGGTGGACACCTCCCTTGTTACCATATCCGCCACAAGAAAGCAGACGGAGGAAAGCGGAGCGTCGTCCGGTGCGGAGGATATGGAAGAAGACAGCGGAGTGAAATTTGAACAGATTACCGGGGCCACATACCGCGGTATTATGATGATAATCGACGACCCGTCCAGAATTTTTGTGGGAGTGCCGGATTCTTTCGGAGAAAAGGGCTTAAGCTTGGAAAAGCTGGTGGAAAAATACGACGCCGTGGGCGGCATAAACGCCGGCGGGTTCTATGATCCGGAGGGAATGGGCACCGGCGGTATTCCGGACGGAATCGTGATAACCGAAGGAAAGCTGGCATGGGGAGAGGAAAGCACCATGTCCACGGTGATAGGCTTTGACAACGAGGGAATACTGCATGTGGGCTATATGTCGGGGAGGGAGGCTCTGAACCGCAAAATACAATGGGCCTGCAGCTTCGGCCCGGCGCTTATTGTGAACGGGGATCCCATAAACAGCAGCAGCGGCATAAATCCCAGAACCGCGATCGGCCAGCGGTCGGACGGCGCCGTTTTGATGCTGGTGGTGGACGGCAGGCAGGTAACGAGCCTTGGAGCCACGCTGGAGGACCTTACGGGCATTATGCTTGAATATGGAGCGGTCAATGCGGGGAATCTGGACGGAGGGTCTTCGTCGCAGATGATTTATAATGATGAAACCTTGAACATCAACGCTTCTGTCAGAGGAACAAGGGCGCTGCCTTCTGCTTTTTTGATAAAGCCTTACAATACCTCGGATTGACAAAGGACGGTTATTTTCCATGAAGAGAAAAAAGAGTAAATTTGCCATCGGCTTTACCCTCTATCTGCTGCTGCTTTTCTGGCTCAACCTATTGGGGCTTGCGCTTTTGTGGAGGGGAATGGATGCTTATGAGAAATCCCGTCCGGACCATGGGATGGAAGCGCTGCTTGCAGGGACGGACAGCGCTTATTGGCATGGATTTCTGACCCAAAAAGGCGTGAGCGCAGGCTATGTGGACACGCTGGACTTGGAACATGCGGCCTTTTACAAGAAAATGGATAGTTACACCGAGGAAACGCCCGTATACTGCATACGTTTTGGAAATGAGGATATGCTCACGGTTTCCCTCAAGGAAGGGGAGAAGCTGCCTTTCGGCTGTCATGAATGGGAGACGGGCGATATCGAACTTGCAGGGAGCGGGCTGTGTATTTATATTCCGCAGGACGCCGTGATCCGTATCGACGGCGAGGCGGTGGGGACGGAATGTCTGGTGCAGGAAAACGCCCAGAAATTGAGCCTTGGCATTTTTGACGAAAACAGGGACGATATCGGCGGTCTTTCAAAATATCGGATGGACGATATCTATGATATGGAAGGAGTCACGGTGGAAGACGCCGGGGGCAGTCGGCTGGAATTGGCATACTCGGCGGGGAAATCTTATTACTATGCGCCGCTGATGGAGGATTATCGGATTACGGTTCCGGCAGGCAGCACTGTCAAGGTAAACGGCATTGTGCTGAGTGAAGAAAATTCTTTGAAAGAGATACAAAGTGATGAGGATTTTGAAGGGATAGAGGATTTTATCCCGTTTGTACCGGGGCGGGAGATATATACGGTACAGGGACTTATCCTGCCGCCGGAGGTTACGGTGGAAACAAACGGCGGGAACCGGCTGGAATGCACTGTGGAGGACGGGGAATATCTCTATGAAATCGACGACGAAATTTCGCAGACGCTTTCGGATTATATTATGACGGTCTTTGACGCCTATGTGGCATACAGCGGGAATCGCAATAGAAATCTTTCGGCAAATTATGAGAGGTATGTTTCATATCTGGTGCCTGATTCCGAGGCGGCCAAAAGAGCATATATGGCCCAAGGGTCGCTGAAGTGGACATTCGGCTGGGATACCAAATTGAAAGACGCAGGTATTACAAAATATATGGCATATTCGGAGGACATGTCTGCCTGCCAGATTAATTTTACTCTGATAAACGACGAGGTGGAGAATGCCAATGCATATTTGTTTATTTTTGTGAAGTACAACGGCGAATGGCGTGTGGTACGGATACTTAACAAAACCTCTTTTTCCATAGAGTAGTCGTATTACTATGCGCCGCTGATGGTGGAAAGAACCGGGCATTGTCCGTGAAAAGGCCGGATTGGGCCGGAGAATGTGGACGGCGGGCGGCGTGTCCGGAAAAACAGATAAAGGAAGCCGATATGCTTTGAAAGAAAAAGGAACAGGGACAGAGGAAGGGCAGTATGGAAGTATTGGCGGATCAAACTCCGAAAGCGGTTATTTTCATAGGCCTGCAGGCAAGCGGCAAAACAACCTTTTACCGTCAAATGCTGTGGGAATATGTACATATCAATCTGGATACTCTGCACACCCGGAATAAAGAGAGGCTTTTGCTGGAGGAATGCCTGCGGAGGGGCGATTCTTTTGTGGTGGATAATACAAACCCGTCCAAAGAGGACCGGGCAAGGTATATCGGCGCCGCCAGAGCGTACAATTACAGGATAGAAGGCTATTTTTTCCGCTCAGTTCTGGCAGACTGCATCGAACGCAACCGCGCTCGGACAGGAAAGGCCTGCGTGCCCGACAAAGCCATTGCCTGTACGTCAGGGCGCTTGGAGCTGCCGAGTCCGCAGGAGGGCTTTGACAGGCTGTATTTTGTCAGAATGGAACAGGGGAAATTTATTGTGGAGCCTTGGAAAGCATGAACGGAATGAAGATTTTAAATTTCGGAAAGGCAGGGTGGTTTGAGTGAATTTTGAGGAATTGGACAGCAGAATGAGGCGGTTTGAGGAGTCTTTGGATCAGTATATATGGCCGGAGCTCTATCTCGCGGCCCGGCTGGACGGCCGCGGCTTTACGAAGCTCACCAAAGAAATCTGTAAATTTGAAGCGCCTTTTGACACTAGGTTCCGGGACGCGATGGTTGGGACGGTGAGACACTTGATGGAGTGCGGTTTCCGAATTGTCTATGGATACACGCAGAGCGATGAAATTTCCCTTCTTTTTCATCCGGAGGACAATACGTTTGGCAGGAAAACCAGAAAGCTTAACTCAGTGCTGGCAGGGGAGGCGAGCGCTTATATGTCCCTGCAGCTGGGGGTTCCGGCCTGCTTTGACTGTAGAGTCATTCCGCTTCCCAATCAGGAATGCGTGGGGGATTACTTTGCGTGGAGACAGGAAGACTCCCATAGAAATTCTCTGAATGCACACTGCTATTGGATGCTGAGAAAAAAAGGAATATTGCCCAGACAGGCGTCGGAAGAGCTGGAGGGAAAGACGGTTTCATGGAAAAACGAACTGTTATTCTCAGAACATATCAATTATAATGATCTTCCGGGCTGGCAGAAACGGGGAATCGGATTGTATTATGCTTCTTATGAAAAGGAGGGATATAATCCTATCGCCAAAGAAACGGTGGTCGCTATAAGGAAGCAGATTGAAACAAATATGGAGCTGTTGATTGGCGATGAGTATCGGGAATGGGTTTTGAGATTTTTGCAGCCTCTTACATAAGGTATCTTAAATTCGCAGATTATCTTAATCTGCGAAAATTTTTTAATGTAGAACTTTATCTTTGCCTGTACTGTAAATATCAGCTGTTAAGGATAGTTTTATTATAGATTTTACAAGTTATTTTGTCAAGAAAAGAATGTCTATTTCAAGAATTTCTCAGAGAGCTTCTTCTCAAGTACGCATAAACAGGGCACTTGCAGGGTTTAAAAATTTTATTAGTGGTCATAAAAATGGTCAACAAAAATAATTCAAATGGCCGGATACGCCAAAGGAATCCGTAATGTATATTAAGCTCATTGTTGAATATTAGGGGTCAGGTTAAGGGGTCAATGATAGAAAAATAAAGTATTTATCAAATTTTCAAAGGGAATTCGCAGATTAAGATAATCTGCGAAATCTTAAGCAGCTGTTTTGGTCGGCAGAATGGGGAATGGAGAGCAGAATAAAAAATGCAGGGAGGGTGGGAATGCCGCCGGAAACAATTTGCAAGACGGTTCATCAATACAGCAGAGGAGCCATTCCGCCGGAGGATATGGCGAAGCTCCGGGAAATTGCCGAGGACTATCGCCGGGTAAAGAACTATGTATATGCAAGGTATGGCGGCATAGGAAGTCTGGCCAAGATTTATCCCGGCTATACCGTTCAGAACGAGATGACGGAAAGTGGGCTGAGAGCAGATCTGGGATTACCGTCGGCGTACTTCTACCTTGCGGTATTCGACGCTCTCGGGGATATCAAGTGTCAGTGGACTAGGACAAAATCTAAAATACTGAAGCTGACAGGGCAGAATGTAAATTTTAATGCGGATGAGAAGCATTATCTCCGTTTTCTGCTGAAGGTACACAATGCTTTTGAGGCGGTGCTGAATCAAACCCGGGCGGAACTGCCGGAGGAAATCCGCAGGCAGCAGGAAGAACTGGCTGTCAGGGTGGATACGGACAGACTGAATCGGTACTTGTGCAGACAGGTGCGCAAATACCATGTGAAATTACACACGGATTCCGCAGAAGGCTTTTCTATTTCAGAGAGGGCGTACCGTTATGGAGATTTGAAGAAAAGCACGACCAAGGGAGCGGGCGGGAATGACCAAGCCATGAAGGAAAGCGGGGATGCTCAAATTTCAAGGAACAGCAGGAATGATAACTGCCATGGCATCTATATTTCCACAAAGGAAAACCGAAAACGAATTTTCGTCCCGTTGACGGACGGCAACCGCTACAAGAGCCAGCTTTATATTAAGCTTAACCTGCAGGATGGTAGCATTGCCATTGATGTTCCCATCAATGTGGCGGTACGCAGCCATACGAATTATATCAATAAGACAGGTCTGGCAATGGGAATCTTTACCATGCTGACCACCGACAAAGGGCACAGTTATGGGGAAGAACTGGGCAGATACCAGACGGAATATGCGGACTGGATGCGGAAGCAGACAGGAAACTATCAAAGAAACCGCGATGGAAATATCGGCCGGAAAAAATATAATGCCCAAAAGAAGCGGTATGAAGAATGGATGCACAGCTATATTAATCATGAGCTGAATCGTTTTATTCGGGAGGAACAGCCCGGCACTGTCTATGTGGTGAAACTGCCCAAACCGCAGGGCGGCGGTGTCAGCAGAAGGATTAATCATTCCGTGTCCATGTGGCAGAGGGGGTATATCCGACAGCGTCTGGAGTTGAAATGCAGGGAACATTCCATTGACATAGTGGAAGTGCTTGGGAAAGACATTAGCAGAGAATGCAGCAGCTGTGGTGCTGCTGGCAGCAGGGTAAATGAAAGCGATGTGTTTCGGGAAAGAGGGTATTCCCAGAGATATTTTGTCTGCGCGGCCTGCGGATACAGTGCGGCGGAGAAAACCAATACCGCAAGAAATGTACTAAAGCGCGGACTGGCGGGGAAGATTGTAAAATGAAAGCGGTCATAAGAACAGCGTTCTGGATAAGTTCTGGTGGAAAGCCGGGATTTTACCAATGCCTTGGGCATGGATCGGAAAGAGCGTTCATGATAAAGCAGGCAGAAGCAGAAATCCCGTCTGTATGGGAGGGAACTTCGGAAGAGGGTTTTGCCTGTCATATAAAAATAACCGACGGCATTAGAAGGCAGAGATTTTTCTGCGTATTGGGTATGCCAAGACCTTGGGAACATGCTGAAATGTAAGCGGCGCTTGGGAAAGGGCATGGAGGATAAAATTTCTCGTGCGCAGGAACATGATGTACCAAGGAGCGAAGCGGAGAAATCCGCAACATTGAAAAGCTGTTTTCAATGTCCAATGTGCCTTATTAATTTTATGAACCGAAACAGCAGGAAATAGATTCCAAAGTGAGAAAATTCTATTTGAGTTTAGACTGTTCGACATGAGGGAGGATATGAGAAAGGCTCAGAAAAAACAGGCGGAGGACTTCGTGGAACTGCTCGGGCAGGCGCATGAAGAAATCAGAAAAGCAGTGGAACAGCAGAATATTCAGACGGCATTAACCCTGCTTGCCGACTGTCAGGAGGGGGCAGTTTCTCTGGGAGGATTGATAGAGACCACGGAAGGACAAGACGCCGCCGTCATTCCTCTGCTGGAGGAATACTGCGAGGTTTTATTTAACATTCATACAAAATTGCGCGAATCCAAGGTAGCATTTGGTTTCAAAGAGTCATGCGGCATCGAAGATATGGATGAGGGCAGGCCCTATGTGAAGACGGCGGATTTAAGGGAGCGGGAAATATATCAAGCGCTGAGCCAGTCCTTAATTAAAATAAGTATCAGCATCAAAAAGGATATAAAAATCCGGAGGGAAGCGGTATTCCTTCCCTATAAGGCTTCGATGTGGGACAGTCTGGAAAGTGTCTGGAAAGCGGCGGACGAGGATCCAGACTGCGACGCTTATGTGATACCGATTCCCTATTACGATAGAAAACCGGACGGGAGCTTCGGCGAAATGCATTATGAGGCGGATCAGTATCCGGAATATGTGCCAATGACATCCTATGAGGCATATGATTTTGAAAAACGCAGACCGGATATGATATTTATACATAATCCATATGATGAATGCAATTATGTGACCAGCATAATGCCGTTCTTTTATTCAAAAAATTTAAAGCAGTTTACACAGCAGCTGATATACATCCCTTATTTTATCTTGGGGGAGATAAATGCGGAAGACCAACAGGCAATGGAGGGAATGGATAAATTCTGCCTGCTTCCCGGCGTTTTGAACGCCGACAAAGTGATTGTACAATCGGAGGATATGCGCCAGGCATATATTAAAATTTTGACAAAAGCTTCCGGAGAAAAAACCAAGCAGTATTGGGAAAAGAAGATACTGGGGCTGGGTTCGCCAAAGGTGGATAAGATACAAAGCGCCGGAGTAGAGGATTTAAAAATTCCAGAAGAATGGACGAAGCTCATCCGAAAACCCGACGGCGAACGGAAAAAAATTATTATGTATAATACCAGCGTGTCGGCCCTGCTGGAGCACAGCGAGAAAATGCTGGCGAAAATGCGAAGCGTATTTCGGATATTTCAGGAAAACAGGGAGGAGGCCGTACTGTTGTGGAGGCCGCACCCGCTGATGAAAGCGGCGATAGAATCCATGCGTCCCCGGCTGTGGAAAGAGTATCAGGAGCTGGTGGAACAATACCGTGGGGAGAATATCGGAATCTATGACGACTCACCGGACATGGACAGAGCGGTTATTGTAAGCGATGCATATTATGGGGACTGGAGCAGCATCGTACATTTGTATCGGGAGACGGGAAAACCGGTGATGATACAGGATGTGGAAATATTATGATGACGGAAAAGCTGCGGCGGACAGCAGGACGCAGCTGGTTAAGGCGGACTGCCGCTCTGCGGCGCAGATGGGGAATGAACATATCTTCTGAAGAAGAGCAGGGGATGATTCATGGAAAAATCTGTTGATATATTAAGGCATGAGGAATGTCTGCAAGGAAAAAGTTATCATTGTCAGCATATGCAGAAGAGCTGGGAGAGGGGAGGAATTATTGTCAAATGGAAACGATATATGTATCACGCCCCTCAATGCCCTCTTATGAGGAATACATAGAGGCGGTCAGGCCGCTTTGGGACAGTCGGCAGCTGACTAATATGGGCTCATATCATCAAGAGCTGGAAGAAGCGTTGAGAATATATTTGGACGTGGAAAGATTGTCGCTGATGGTGAACGGGCATATGGCGCTGGAGCTTGCTATTCAGGCGCTGGATTTTCCTAAGGGCGGGGAAGTAATTACCACCCCGTTTACATTTATATCCACAACTCATGCCATCATCCGAAACGGGCTGGTGCCTGTGTTCTGCGATGTGAAGCCGGAGGACGGGACAATGGACGAGACTGGAATAGAAAAGCTGATTACTTCTAAAACAGTCGCAATTCTTCCGGTTCATGTGTATGGAAACATCTGTAGTGTGGAAGAAATACAGAAAACAGCGGACAAATATGGATTAAAAGTGATTTATGACGCGGCCCATGCCTTCGGCGTTACATATGGGGGAAGGGGCATCGGGAATTACGGGGACGCCTCTATATTCAGCTTCCACGCCACAAAGGTGTTCAACACAGCAGAGGGCGGGGCGGTCACATTCAAATCACCGGAGCTTTATGAGAGATTATATAACCTGAAAAACTTTGGAATCCGCGGCGAGGAGCTGGTGGTCGAAGTGGGAACGAATGCAAAAATGAACGAGCTGTGCGCGATCATGGGGCTTTGTAATTTAAAACATATAAAAGAAAACATTGCCAAACGCAGAAAACTGCATGAGGAATATAAAAGGATGCTTCAGGATGTCAAGGGAATCGGGATTCTTATAAGAGAAGCAGAGGGCTTGGAGAGAAATTATGGATATTTTCCGATTTTGGTGGAAGAGGACTTTCCCTTGAACCGGGATAAATTATATGAGCTGTTAAAAAAGAATGGAATTCATTCGAGGAAATACTTCTACCCGCTGACGGCTGATCAAGCATGTTTTAAGGGCAGATACTGCCGTGATGACTTGAGCCGTGGGCGGAAATTGGCGGCGGAAGTGCTGGCTCTGCCCTTGTATGAAGGTTTGAGTCCGGAAGACGCAGGGAGGATAGCGGGGATAATCAGAAGCCGGGCAGACGGTTTTAACGAATAGGGCAGAAAATATTTATAGCGGCAGATTTGTGAAGACGGATAATACAGGTACTGCAAGATAGATATGATTGATTAAGGTCATTCATATACAAGGAGGAATTATGATATGGAAAACCAAGGGGAAAAAGCAGATAAACTGCGCAGAAACATCATTATCGTCGTATTTATTCTGATGGCTGCGGCATTGGCGGCATGTATTATGCTGCTTTTAAAGCAGGGAAATCATGCCGAGCAGGAGAGTCAGGCAGGGGCAGACAGAAACATGGTGATGGACCGAGGTTTTGTAAGTCCGTCAAACAATGAAGCCATCATGGATGACGTCAGCGAGAAAGTGGCGGAGGGAATGTTTGAGTGTCGGATGACCACCTCATGGGTTTTTAAGGACGGAGAATCCGCTTCCGCCACTGCCTATGTGGCTAACGTGGCGAGCAATCTGCATGATATTTATTTTGATGTGTATGACAGATTATCGAACGAGCTGCTGTATTCATCGCCTATCATTCGGCTGGGAGAGGAGATAAAAGACATCAAACTTGAAAAGAAGCTTGCGAAGGGTGAATACGACGCGGTGGTGATGTATACCTTGGTGGATGAAAATTATGAGGAGGTGAGTACGGTAGGGTTCAACATTACGATTACTATCAACCATTAAATCAGACGGTACATAGAAAATGTACTGCTGTGTGAAGGAGGAAATGAAAAATGAAAATGAAAAAAGTTGTTACGGCGGTATTGTCCGCTGCTATGGTTATGAGTACGCCTCTGTCGGTACTGGCGGCAGATCCTACAGTAGACTCGAGCGCGCCTATTTATTCCTTTGAAGTTCTGGATGTAGTGGTGCCTACAACCTATGCAATAGCATTCAATCCGGAAGGATTGACGGTAAAGGTAGGCAGCGATGCCGCGGATACGTCTACGGCTCAGATCCTGTCAAAAAGTTACGGCATGATCAACAAAGGCAATAAGGATCAGGTGATAACAGTTAAGCTTACGGTTGCAGACGAGAATACAGGCGACAATAAAGTCACATTTGTTGATTCCGCACAGGAAATTACGGATGCGGAAGACGGAGAGTATAAGATCCATTTGACAGTTGTTCCTGCGGATACCACGACGGTAACGGTAGGCTCTAACGCGATTTCAAAGGATACTGCGCCTGCTGATTTGAACAGTGTAAAAATGACTGGAGCCACAAGTGCTGCTGTGACAATAAAGGATGGCGTCAACCGTGTAGGCTTTAAGCTTTTGAAGGCCGAGTATGAGCCTGCAAGCACCGGAGGAGTGGAACTGGGTACTACGACCGACAACAATGTGGCAGATAAGTATACGTTAAAACAGCTGGAAGCAAACGGCAAAGGAGCCACTGCGTTTACCTTCGGCGGTGAAATGAATGCGAACGCAGATTGGACTAAATTGACAAGCGGTATCAAGATCACCGCTGTTTATAGCAATGAAGTTGCTTCTTCTGATGTAACCGTCATTACGGGGACGGGCGCGATGGTGAAATTAGGCCCCGTGGTCAGCGTGTCGGCGACAGGACTGATTTCCATAGAAGGCCTGACTGCTGATAAGAACTATAAGGAAATGTGGATTAAAAACAGTAACGGAGGGCCGTATAATATAGACAGCGCACCCGCCGAGTGGAATGAAGAAAATTATGATAAAACCACCGGAGGCTCTGTCACTTGTCAGCTTGGAGAAGTATGGCTTGCAACCTTGCGCGGAGTGACAAACGCAGAAGGAACTCTTATTTTGACAGATAATTCGGAAGTGAAGTTTGCTATCAACATTCCGGCAGAGAATCCGTAAGCGATTTGTGCGTAGGAGATTTGTAAAATAAATACTGGCGGGCAGATACATTTTTCGCAGGTGTATCTGCCTGCGTGAAAGGAAAGATTGTGCGTGAAAGCGGGAATTATGCAGCCATATTTTCTGCCGTATATAGGGTACTGGCAGCTGATGAATATTGTAGATAAATATGTGGTGTATGATGATGTAAACTTTATAAACAGAGGATGGATCAATCGCAACAGAATATTAGTTAACGGAAAACCACACTATATTAATGTATGGATATCCGAGGCGAGTCAAAATAAAAAAATAAATGAGATTTCAATCATACAGGATTCCAAGCTGGTAAATAAACGAATGAAGATGATTGAATTCGCATATAAAAAGGCGCCGTATTTTAATATGGCATGTACGGTAATTGAGAAGATTCTAACTTGCAGAAGCAGTAATTTGGCGGCGTTTATTGAAAATTCTTTTTATATAATATGCGACTGTCTCGGCATAAAAACAGAGTTTGTTATTTCATCATCCTTAAACAAAACAGAGGATTTGAAGGGACAGGAAAAAATATTGGATATCTGCGAGATACTGGGTGCAGATGAGTACTATAATTCGATTGGCGGACAGCATTTATATTCGTTTGATGTATTTAAAAGCAGAGGCGTCGATTTAAGATTTTTACAGACGGAGAATATTGTCTATAAACAGTTTGATAATGAATTTCAAGCTAATTTATCCATTGTCGATGTTATGATGTTTAATTCAGTAGAAGAGATAAGGAAATATTTAGACAGGTATATAATCATTGAAAATCAATGACAAATGAGCAGATTATGCAAAATGATTCCGTGGCAGAAGAGATGGAACAGCAGAAAGCGAAAGAATTGCTGAGTATTTTAATGCGGAAAGCCTTATGTTTAGATTTATGGATTTTTAAAGTTTGAGAAGTTTTATTCAGGAGGATAGATATTGAGATTAATCGTTACGGCCCCCACATCTGCTGTCGGGTCAAACTTTATAAAATATGTAGAAAATAAAATGGAAATTATTACTGTGGGTAGAAGAAATAGTGATATCATTTTTGATTTTTTAAAAAATGACAATTTGGTACTGCCGGATAAAGCGGATTCTATGATTCATTTTGCCGGAATGCTGCATGCGCAGGATGATTCTGATATATTAGAAATGATTGGAACAAATGTGTTGGGAACGCTAAAGGTTTGTATCGCAGCGAAAAAAAATGATGTAAAGCAGGTTATTTTAATATCGTCAATGAGTGCAGTTTTGGGCAGAAATTCTGCATATTATAATTTCTATTCCCTTTCTAAAAAGCAGGCAGAGGAAACGGCAAGACTATATTGTAAAGAGAATGGGATTGCTTTATGCATCGTTAGACCAAGCCAGATTTTTGGGAATGATTGGCGATTTTCCAAGGCGCAGCCGCTGATATACCATATGATAAAATGCGCAATCAAAAATGATCCCATTAAAATATATGGCAGTCATGATGCACTGAGAAACTATATTTATGCGGATAACTTATATGAAATTTTGGTATATGCAGCCGAACATTGTCTGGAGGAAGATATTGATGCAATAGATAAACGAAATTATTCCTTAAAAGAGGTGGCAGATATTATTGTTAAAGCCTTTCATAGTGATTCAAAGGTGTATTTTTTGCCAGATAAGGCAGATGTTCCTGATAATCCGTTTTATACAAAAGATGATTTTTATGCAAAGCAGGGCATAAGATTCATCGGATTTGAAGAAGCAATGAGGAAAATAAAGGATTGCTGTTAAAAATATTCTTATACTGTTACAGGAGACTTAGTAATAAATGATAACAATATTGGTTTCGGGAGCTTCCGGCATTGTTGGATATGGAATCTTAAAATGTCTTAGAACACAGGGATATAGATTGATTGGGACAACGATTTATTCTGATTCGCCGGCCGAGTGCTTTGCGGATATCGTTGAAATGGTTCCTGCAACAGAAAATGATGAATATTTATCAGTTTTAATAGAGTTAATAGAAAAATATAATGTGGATATGATTATTCCGGGCATAGAAGCCGACATGGCATTTTGGAACCGGCATCGAAAGGCGCTGGAAGATACCGGCACGTTTGTTTTGTTGAATACAAAAGAGTTAATTGAATTGTGTCTGGATAAGTGGTTGTTTTATAAGGAATTAAAAAAATATGATAAGGATTATTGTATTGAATCCTATATAAAAGCTGATTACGGCAGGTTTAAAATTCCCTTTATTCTAAAACCGAGGCGTGGTTTTGGGGCGAAAGGCGTTGTAAAGGTGGATTCTAAAGAAGTTTTTGAAAAGTATCAGGAACAAATAGGGAAAGTCCTTATGATGCAGGAATATATAGGCACGGACTCCGCCGAATATACGGCATCAGCTTTTTTTGATGTACATAGTGAAATGAAAGCGCTTATAATGATGCGGCGCAAATTGTCGCCAAATGGATATACCGAACAGGCAGAGATTGTAGATGAAGCAGATATTAAATCGATTGTTTTGGAACTGGCTCATATTTTCCATCCGGTGGGACCGACAAATTTTCAGTTCCGGCAGGACAATGGAAGCTGGAAGCTTTTAGAAATTAATCCTAGAATATCATCATCTACATCAATAAAAGGTTCGTTTGGATATAATGAAAGTAAAATGGCGGCAGATTATTTTTTGGAGGGCAGAAAAATAGAGCAGCCTGTGATAAAAAGGGGCAGGGCGATTCGTTATATAGAGGATTATATTTTTTATGATGGCAATAATATCTGATATTCACGGAAATTTTGAGGCATTGAAGGAAGTACTGAATAAGATTGATTCCTGCGGCGTCTCTGAAATCGTGTGTCTGGGAGATATAGCAGGGTACTATTCACAGATTAATGAATGTTGTGATGAGTTGAGAAAAAGAAATGTGAAATGTGTCATGGGAAATCATGACTGGTATATGGCGTCGGGTACAGAGTGCGAAAGATCCCAAAGCGTAAGGGATTGTCTGGCATATCAAAGAAAAATTATAACAAACGAAAACAGGGAATGGATGTTTTCGTTCCCTGTGATGCGAAGAATACAGGAAGTGGTTATGGTGCATGGTGGATGGAAAAATCCTATTGACGAGTATTTAGAGCCGACAGAAGAATATTTTAATGGAATAGACGGTAACGTATTTGTCTCCGGTCATACACATATTCAAAGGGTTGCGGGGTATAAAAATAAAATATACTGTAATCCGGGCTCGGTGGGGCAGCCGAGGGATGGCGATAACAGAGCGGCTTTTGCGTTTTATGATGGTAATGATTTTCGGCTGTGCAGGGTTTCGTATGATATAGATAAGGTTGGAAGGTTAATGGAAGATGCAGGGTTTAACCGGTATTATTATGGATGCTTGTCAGATGCGTCAAAGAATCTGCATAGGTAAAATAAAAGTCAGTGTGAAAGCTTGAGACAGAGTAATGCATGACAAAAGGGAATATAATATGAGGTTTATAGGAGAAAAAAATACGAATAAAAGTGAAATGCCCCTGCATTTTCTTGGCGCTGCATATATTAACGGTTTTTTTTGGACAAGCGCTTTGGAATGGAATGGTTATTACAGATTAAATGCTGAAACCGGAGCTGTAGAATTTTTAGGTTTATTTGATCATGCGGATGTATGGGCGGATAAGCTTTATTATCAGGTAATTGCATATCAAAAGTTCGTATATTTTATTCCTTGGTTTTCTAATTATTTAGTCAGGCTTGATATAGAGAGCTTACATACAAAGTATTGGAAACTGCCGGAAAGTCTCGTCATGGAGATTGCAAAGTTTAGAGCGGCAAATCTATATGATGGAAAAATAATTATGTTTCCACATGTAGGGAGCGACATATGTATTTTTGATTTAGAAAAAGAAGAGTTTCGGTGTGACAGAAATTGGCTGGCGGATTTTAGCAGGCTTGCGACAGGGAATATAAAAGATAAGTTCAGTCAGAGCTGTCAAAGAGAGAATATCACATATTTAGCCAGTTTAGCAGGCAGTTTTATGGTGAAATATAACCTGCACAGCTATGAATGTGAAATGATTCCGTTTCCGGAAGGTGAAAAAAAGATAGTGGATATTGTGGAGTATGGCAGGGAGGAACTGTTAGTATTGACATGGGTCGGCAATGTCTGGAGATATCATCTTAACAGTAAGCGTAGGGAGGTCATATATAATTATGGCGGAGAAATAGAATGCCCATATAGGCATGTTTTAGTAATACAAAAGCATTTATTGTTAATTCCAGCGAATGAAATGGAAATTAAAGTGTTAAACGAAACGGAGGAGGGTGTTATTCCGTATCCGTCTGGTTGGAAAATACATTACATAGATACCGGAGTTGATTGTATATTTAACGGATATTATAGAGACAATAACCAAATTCTGCTATTTCCCTGCAAAGGAAATATGTTGCTGCGGCTGAATGAAAACAGCACATTATCCGATGGGGTGATTATATGTGATGATACGAGATCCAGAGCAGAAGAAATAGACAGATATTTGAATCATCGTTATGCTGAAATATTTATGGAACAGCAGAGAATAGATTTAAGATTCTTTATGGACATAGTGATAGCGGAGAGAAGCAGTAAAAAAGAGAATCAATACATCAATAAAAATGGTCAGCTGATTTGGAATATGATGAAATGAGGGCAAGTAAATTGAAAATTGCGATATACGGCGCAGGCCGATTTGGGGAGTACATAGCGAGACAAATTCAGGAATGTGAAAATGCAAAAGTTGAATGTGCCTTATTTATTGATAATAATCCGATATATTCAGGCGGGCGGAAATGTGGAATTCCTATTGTAAATGTAAAAGATTTTTTGACGAGCTTTAGGGAAATGGGGGGGGTATTAATAGCTTCTGCCGATTTATTTACCGCGCAGGAAATGGCGGTCTCCCTGCTGAACTACGGATATACTGAAATCTATATGATACCAAATACTGTGTTAGACGGAGAACTGCCCATAATAAATAAAGAAGGAGAATTGATGGCGTATATTAAGCATTTTAAATACTGCAAACCAAGTCTGCCCTATGTGGAATATCATGTCTCGGATTTTTGCAATTTAAAATGTAAGCGTTGTGGACATTTTTCCAATCTTGTAACAGAAAAGAAATTTCCTGATATCGGAGAATTTAGAGATGCTATAACAGGGCTTTCAAAAAAGTTTGCGAATATCAGAATGTTTCGGCTCATGGGAGGAGAACCCTTTGTCAATCCGGACTTAGATTTATTCATTTATGAGGTTAGGAAGGCGTTTCCTTATACGGATATCCGAGTTGTTTCAAACGGCTTGTTATTACCAAGGACGGAGGAACACATGATAGAAGCGATTAGAAGGTGTGGAGCTGTGATAAGCATATCGCAATATCCGCCTACAAGAAGGATGGTAGAAAATATATTAGAGTTCGCATGGCAAAATAATGTAGAAATTGAAATTGGCACAAACATTACTGAATTTTTTGCGGGGCTTAAGTCCAATGGCGCCGATACGGAAGATATTCGGAAGGTGTATCAGGAATGCGAAAGCAAAACATGCTATTTTCTCCGAAAAGAACGTTTATATGGCTGCCCTGCAATCATTTTATTATACGAAAACAGAGAGTTTTTTGGTTTAGATATTTCTGAGGAGGATGTATATAGAAATTCATTTCATGTAATGGACGGAACAGAAAATGGATGGGAAATATTAAAAAAGCTATCCCGACCCAATGAATTTTGTAAATACTGCACAGAGAGAAAATGGTTTGATTGGAGTATTTCAGACGAGAAAGCAAAAAGAGAAGATTGGATGGTAAGCTGAAAATGAAAGCTAATGTAATTGTATATGGATTAGGCGGATATTTTGAAAATGTGTGTGAAAGAGGCGATTGTATAAGGGAATACTATAACATAACGGGCTATTGCGACCGTGACAGCAGATTTGCAGATACAGTAAAGGATTATGCTGCGCCTTCAGAATTGCGCGATAAAGAGTATGATTTCATAGTCATAACAAGTATCTACTATAGGGAAATCATAGACGATTTGGTTAAAAAATATGGCGTGAGCAGCGAGAAAATTATTATTTGGGAAGAGGAGAGGAGCAGAAGGGATTATCTGAATCATTGTGGGACACAATTTGTATTTGGCCAGTTTGGCGAAGATTATTGTATCGGCACTTTATTAAAGGAAAAAGGGATTAAACTGGAAGATGCCGATTACATAGAGGTTGGCGTAGATAATCCGTTTATGAACAACCATACTTATTTTCTGCATTTGTCAGGCGCGAAAGGAATATTGGTGGACGCCAACCCGGAAAGCATTGATTTGATTAAGGCGGTTAGAAAAGGACAAAAAGTACTCAATCATATAATAAGCGACAAAAAAGGAAAAGCGGCGTTTTATATTTCAAATATTCCGTCGCTATCGTCTATGGATATTGAAAATATTAAATTCAATCAAGGCGAAGTGAAAGAGAAAATAATATTAGATGCGGTTTCTATCAATGACATATTGGCAATGCAGGATAAAACGGCGGTATTGTCAATTGATTTGGAGGGATATGATAAAAGGGCATTGACGTCCATAGATTTTAAACGATATCAACCGGAAATCATTTGCGCAGAGGTAGGAAAACCGGATAAAGAATTGGCGGAGTATATGAAAGGCAAGGGATATTTGCTGGTGTTCTGTAATTATATCAATTCAATATGGAAGAAGCAGGATAATCAAGCCCATAGCCGCAGGGGATTTAATCAGCCCGGTATTTGTTAGGCATAGTACGGAAAATAATAATAGCTATGGGATTCTAAAGTTTTCATACTCGAATAGCTTATAAGCACGGGAGGAAATATTGGTGGGAAATGATAATATCATGGTTTCCGTATGGTGTCAAACATATAATCATAAAGAATATATAAAAGACGCTTTGGAGGGGTTCGTGTCTCAGCAGACAAACTTTGCTTACCAAGTTATTGTATTTGATGATGCGTCTACGGATGGAACATCGGATATTGTTCGGGAGTATGCCGCCAAGTATCCAAAGATATTTCATATAATTATTGCGGAAGAAAACACTTTTTCTAATCCTGAAAAGTGGAAGTGGCCATTGCAGATTCAACCGAAATACCTTACTGGAAAATATGTGAGTTTCTGTGAAGGGGATGATTACTGGATTGATCCACATAAATTACAGATTCAAGTAGATTATATGGAATCGCATCCTGAATGTTCCTTGTATCTTCATAATGGACTATGGATAGACTGTAGGGATTTGTCAATGGAAACAATGAATCCCTATGATGACGATGCGGAACAAGAGGTTTCAGCAGAAAAATTAATCATGCAATATAAAAAAAATCCACCGACGGCGTCTATGCTTTGTAGGAGAGAACTAATAGAAACGCCAAGTTTTATGAATGAACTACTGACACGAGACTATGTGCTGCAGCTTTATGCGCTTACCAAAGGCAGTGTGCATTACAATAGCCGGATTATGTCGGTTTATCGTTTCCGCAGAAAAGGAAGTTATACGGAAACGACTGCAGCAGACAGGGAGTTTATGTTTAATCATTGTCTTGGGATACTTTGCTTTCTGCCTCAATATGATGAATACACCAATTATAAATATCATGTATGGATTACAAATAGAATTCAATTGTATGCTTCTTGGTTTGTATACGACATAGATTCTAATATTGTTTTAACACAATACTTCTATATGTGTAAAAAATATAAACGATTTTATCCGTTAAACAGCGATGCCTGTATTGAAAAGCTGGAAAATCTGCGCCGTCAAACATTTGATTTATCATATTGTTCTAATTTAGTAAGGGAATTTGTAAAGAAGCACAAACAGATTGTTCTTATGGGAACTGGAAAATACAGCACGATTATTATACAACAATTTGAAAATAATGGTATCAATTTTTGCGGGTTTGCCGTATCCAAGAAAAAAAAGGGTGAAGATAATTTTATGGGAAAACCAGTCTGGATGCTTTCTCAAATTCCCTTTATTGGAGATGATATGGGAGTCATTGTTGCAATTAATCCAGAACACTGGGATGATATTTTAGGTTCTTTGGAAACAGCAGGTATAGAAAATTATTGCTGTCCGTTTCTTTTAGAGCCAGAATATATTGAAAAGAAAGAGGTTTGCCGCATTAGTGGAAGAGCAAAATATTAATTGGACGGAATTAATGCAGGTGAAGTATTATTGCCGCACAGATAATTGATGATAGTTTGCGGCAGCGCAAGTCTATGAATAAGGATGGATTTTAATGAAAAAAATATTGTTCATTATCTGGTCATATACATATGGAGGCGGAGCAGAGGCATTACTGACATCGATTGTAAATCATCTCAATCCGGAGAAATATGATATCAGTATAATCGAATATGAACATGCGGAAATAAAAGTAGAGCCAGTAAATGACAATATTCATGTTCTGCCGTATATTCAAGCTGTTGATATGCCCGAGAAATATTCAAAAACATACCAATTGTACAATATGCCGGAAGTACTGATAGATGCATATATTAAAAAGGATTATGATTTGTACGTTTCATTTAACTATCTTATTCCCACATTTCTGCTTCCGAGAGGTACAAAAAACATTGCTTGGATTCATAGCGATGTATATGATTTAGCCGAAGAGAATATGCTGAGGGAAAGAAAAAGACAGGAGGCCGCCTTTTACAACGTAGAGAAAATTGTGGCAATCAGCGATAAGACGGAGCAGTCGCTTAAGGATTTGTTCCCTTCGCATGCAGATAAGGTGGTCAAGATATATAATGGCGTTGATTTGGATGGAATCAAAAAAAAGTCAACGGAAAAGCCGATGGTTGAGCTGAAAAAACCAGCGATATTATTTGCGGGCAGGTTAGAAGAGCGCAAGGATCCTGTAAGGCTGGTAAATGTGCTGAAATTAGTACATGAAAAGGGGATACACGCACATTTATATTTTATAGGACAAGGGGAACAAGAAGAAAATATCATTGAAAAAATGAATAAATATCATTTGTCAAATTATATTCATTTAGCCGGATATCAAAAAAAACCTTATCCTATAATGAAGCAATGTGATGTGGTATGTCTGCTGTCAAAATCAGAGGGATTTAGTATGTGTTTATTAGAAAGCGCTGCATTGGGAAAGGCGTTTGTGGCGACGCCGGTTGGAGGAGCCATGGAGTTGTCAAATAATCAGCAGTGCGGGCGAATAATTGAAACGGATGAACAGGCTGCTGATGCAATATGCGAATTGCTTGGCAGGGAGAGAGCGGCTATAATGCAGGCATGTCAGGAATCCATCCAACGTTTTGATTTAAAAAATTATATAGGACAAATTGAAAATTTATTTGACACAGTGATGGGGCGGGCATCTTTTTGCAGAAAGGTGGATTTCTAGAAATGCGGGAGCTGTTAAAAGAAAAATATAATGAGTTGGAAAAACTGTGTAGACTGGATACTTCTATGGCTTACGCGGATATCGCTGTCATATTAAGGGAAGCGATATGTAATTTTATGGAACAATGCAGCAGACCGGCAATTTGGTGTTATGGAATGCATACAAAAATGTTGATGGCAGATTTCATGTTTGAGTTAAAAAAAGTACGTTTCATTATTGATAACGGAATTGAGAGCGGGGAAGAGAGCGGATTTGAGATTATTGATGAAAGCAGGATAGTTGAGAAACAGATTGACGGCATTATTATTTCCAGCAGAATTTATAGAGAGGAAATTGCCGCCAAAATAAAGGCTGACTATGGTAATGTGAAGTATTTGGACATATATGCAGAATTTGAGAAGGCCGGAATTCATTTAGAGGAGGATTATTATAAAAAGGGACATCCCTATAGCAGATACTGCTGCTTGAATAAAATGCAGCGGGTTCTTCAGCAGGAAAAAGATAATAACGCTTGTCAGGAAGAATTGAAAAAAATTATACGTATTTACATAGAAATAAAAGACTTTCAATCCGCGGTTTTTTACGCCGACAAGCTGGTTGAATTGTCGGAGGGGACATGGGAGAGAACGCTATTAAAACAATTAAGGGAACTGTATGAATTGCAGCTGGAAGCAATGAGCAAGATTGACGACAATAATGTATTGATGTTATGCGTGGACGGGTTAAGGAGGAAAGAAGTATGTGAAAAGTATATGGGAAATCTGTGGCGCTATATGAAACAAAATATGCATTATTATAGCAATGCATATTCCATGTCTACCTCAACCTATGAAAGTCTGATTCCGGCTTATAGTGAGAATGATGATTTAAGGACAAAGTATTATGAGACAAATATGATACGGAACGGCTGTCGGTTTATTGACGAAGCCAAGAAGCAAAAAAGAAAAATATTTTTTTATACCGATAGTACAAGCTACATAGAAGATGATGCGATATGGACTGCAAAACGATTGCAGTCGGCAGCGGAGAAATTATGGGATTTTATTCTCGATGCGGTGGACGAAAAAAACGGCTTGTTTTATGTTCATATATTGTATGAGAGCCACTTTTCTTACCCAAATCCTTATACCACGGATGAAATCATAGCGGAAGGAACCCATATTTTTTTTGATTATTTGGAAAACAATGGGGGGCGGTTACGGACTGACTATGGCAGACAGCAAAAGGATTCGTTAAAATATTTGGATGATACGGTTGTTCCCTTGATAGAAAAACTGAAGTGCAGAATGGTTTTATATGCCGACCATGGCAATGTGCTTATCGATAAGGAAACAAAATTGACAGATATTGAAAGTACCAAATATACCTTTCACGAAGATTTAATTCAGGTACCTTTGGCGGTCAAATCTCCGGAGGCGTCAGTGAATGTTGATAGTTCTCTTATTTCAATTAAGGAGTTAAATAATATTATTATTGCGCTAATGAATAAAAGAGAGATTTTGATAGAAAAAAAGGAATATATAAAAGTACTGCGTTCTGAGATATATAATTTGGATTTTAGATATTTATATAAGAAAACAAATCATGAACATGGCTTATTGGCCTTTGAAGTATTTATTTTTGAGGACGGATATAAATTGGCTGTTTATGCGGATGGCGTCGTTGAGTTATATTCGGCAGGGGAAGACAGCGTGGTGGAGGATGTGCGGAAAAAGGGCAGACTGTTGGAGATCGTTAGAGATAAAGTAACAGTCTGTGATTTGGCCCAAATAGTGTAGACGGGGATAGAAATGGAAAAAAGGAGACAACAGCTTGATGAACAGGAACTTATTCTTGCAGCAGAGGTGCTGCATGTCAAGCCGGAAGAATTAAAGAACATAGTGCCGTTGAAGAAAGGTATGACAAATAACTCGTTTCTGTTTTCCTGCAAGGGTAAAAAGTATATTATCCGTATTCCGGGAGAAGGGACGGACAGGTTAATTGATAGGGAAAAGGAAGCGGCGGTGTATGGATTAATCAGGGAGAAGCATATTTGCGATAACGTATTGTATATTGACCCAGACAGCGGATATAAAATCACTGAATTTATCGAGAATGCAAGAACATGTAATCCATTGAATGAACAAGATGTTCAAAAGTGCATGAAAATGCTGCGACAGTTTCATGAGCGGCGATTGTCGGTAGATCACACATTTGATATTTTTCAGATGATTGATTTTTATGAGGCATTAAGGGGAAACGTGTCTTCGATTTATTCGGATTATAACGATACTAAAAGAAAAGTGCAGACTCTTAAAGCGTTTATTGACAGCCAGAAAAAGGGCTGGGTTTTAACGCACATAGACGCTGTCCCAGAGAATTTTTTAATTGTTACGAAGGAGGGGGGAGATGAGGACATTTGGTTAATAGATTGGGAATATGCGGGAATGCAGGATCCTCATGTAGATATTGCAATGTTTTGTGTGTATGCCCTATATGATAAGAAGCAGGTTGATCGCCTTATACATATATATTTTTCTAATGAATGTGAGAAAAGTACCATCATAAAAATATATTGTTACATTGCAGCATGCGGTCTGTTGTGGAGCAATTGGTGCGAATATAAGCGGACGCTGGGAATTGAATTTGGAGAATATGCCCGGCGCCAATATGGATATGCAAAAGATTATTATAAAATAGCAGTAGAGGAAATGGAACAGATAAGAGAAGATAAGAATGAACAAGGTTAAGAGGGCAGTAATATTGGCGGCAGGCATTGGAAAACGAATGCACCCTGTAACGCTCCACACGCCAAAGCCGTTGGTAAAGGTAAACGGAATAAGAATTATAGAAACGATAATTTATGGATTAAAAGCCAACGGCATCCATGAAATTTATGTTGTGGCAGGATTCCTAAAGGAGCAGCTTATAGGTTTGCAGAATGAATTCGGAGTAACGATAATTGAAAATCCGGATTATCAAACCTGTAATAATATTTCTTCTTTATATGCCGCGCGCGAGTATTTGGAAGATGCAATAATATTAGAAGGCGATTTGGTTATATGCAATCAAAGGATTCTTGCGCCGGAATTTAAACAATCAGGTTATAATGCGGTCTGGACAAGCGAAAGGACGAAGGAATGGCTATTAACGCTGAAGAATGGGATGATTAGAGGATGCAGCAGGAATGGCGGAGAAAAAGGATGGCAGCTGTTTGGCATTTCAAGGTGGAATGCACAGGATGGAACTAAGCTGAAGCGTCATCTTGAAATTGAGTTTGATGAAAAAAAGAATCGGCAGATATATTGGGACGATATTCCGTTGTTTTGTTATCCGCAGGAATATGAGCTGGGAATATGGAAAATGCAGCAAGGCGATGTCTTAGAAATTGATACTGTGGAAGAATTGGCGGCAGTTGACAAAAGATATAGAAAGTGGTTGGAAAGAGAAAACAAAACATGAAAAATAGAAAAATTGATCCTGTAACTACAGCAATACCATTATCAATTATTTTAGTGCTTTGTCTGCTTTTTATAGCAGCACCTTCGGAGTCAACGAATCTGCTGGAAGCTATACGAAGCTTTTTGGAGAATACGATAGGCGTATATTATTTGATTGTGGGACTTGCGTTTTTTCTCACTTCTCTCTATATTGCTTTTTCCGATAAAGGCAGGATTACATTGGGGAGACCGGGTGAAAAGCCCAAATATAGTTTCTTTTCATGGGGTTCTATGATGTTTACGGCGGGGTTGGCGGCAGATATTTTGTTTTATTCTTTTGGTGAATGGATTCTTTATGCGGGCGAGCCGCATGTGGCGGAATTGGGGCCGACGCAGGAATGGGCGTCTACTATTCCCCTATTCCATTGGGGACCGATTCCATGGAGTTTTTATGCAGTGCTGGCGGCTTGTTTTGGATTTATGCTCCATGTTCGTGGAGTGAAAAAGCAAAAATATTCGGAGGCATGCAGGCCGATTTTGGGGAAATATATAGACGGCATCTTGGGAAAAGTAATTGATGTCATTGCCGTAATTGCTTTGATTGCAGGCACTGCGACAACATTCAGCCTTGCAACGCCGCTGCTGGCGTCTGCCCTTACCGAACTTTTTGGTATTTCGGCATCTAAATGGCTTACAATAGTTATTCTTATTGTCATTTGCCTGATATATACGGTATCAGTATTGTGCGGTATGAAGGGAGTAAAATTATTAGCCAATCTCTGTATGTATGCGTTTTTTGCATTATTGATTTATGTGTTTATTTTTGGACGAAGTCCTGTCTATATTATTGAAACGGGATTTAGCGCGATTGGAAATTTATGCCAGAATTTCATCGGGTTAAGTACATGGACGGATGCTTTGCGGACGTCAAGTTTTCCGCAAAATTGGACGATTTTTTATTGGGCATATTGGATGGTGTGGTGTGTAGCCGCTCCGTTTTTTATAGGGAGCATTTCTAAAGGCCGGACGGTTAAGCAGGTCATTTTAGGCGCGTATGTTTTTGGGCTAAGTTCCACTTTTGTTTCATTTATTATTCTTGGTAATTATGGACTGGGGATTCAGATGAAGGGAACCTTGGATATCATAGGGTTATATGACTTCACCGGAGATTTGTATCAAACCATTATAGCGATCGTGAATACTCTTCCGATGCCGCAGATTGTATTAGGACTGCTTATTGTCTCTATGATAGCGTTTTATGCAACTTCGCTGGATTCTATTACATTGGTTGCTTCTGCGTATTCCTATAAACGGATTGGAGAGGATGAAGAGGCGGGAAATGGCATGAAGTTATTTTGGGCAATCCTTTTCATTTTGCTTCCGATTGCCCTGCTCTTTAACGAAAGCAGTATGAAAAATCTACAGACAATATCAATGATTGCGGCATTTCCAATTAGCATTATTCTGATTTTAATAACGGTTAGTTTTTTTAAAGCGGCCGGGAATTATCTGAAAGAAAATAGAAGCAATGTTGAAAAGTAATGTTGCCTTGGGAGTTATAGAGATGAAGAAAGTAAGCGTTATCGTTCCGATTTACAAAGGAAATAACTATATACCTAATATTATTCGTATGTTAGAGGAAAATTGGAAATCCGCTAATAAGATGGAGCATGTAGAAATAGAATTGATTCTTGTCAATGACTATCCGCAGCAAAGCTTGAAATTAGAGAATAGGAAGCCGCAGAATATTTCATGCATTGCGGCTGCTAATGAAAAAAACTGTGGAATCCATTATTCGAGAGTGCAGGGTTTGAAGCGCTCAAAGGGAGATTATATCCTTTTTTTGGATCAAGATGATGAGATTAGCCCGGTATATATAAGGGAACAGCTGAGGGCGTTAGGTGATAATGACGCAATCATCTGCAATGGAAAGAACTATAGCGATTTAATTTATAAAACCTCCTCGGATTTAGCAGGTGCAGTTGACGAGAATGAATATAGAAAAGGGTATAATAGGATTGTTTCCCCGGGACAGGTTTTGCTAAGAAGAGAGGCAGTGCCAAGTGAATGGATGGATAATATTCTAAGGAACAACGGAGCAGATGATTATTTCTTATGGATGCTGTTGTTCCGTAAAAAGCGACGTTTTGGGGTACAGGAAAAAGTATTGTACTGGCATTTGATTTCGGATGAAAATACATCAAAAGATGGAGCGGGAATGAATGATTCTGTTTTTGAGATGCTGGAGAAGCTGAGAGGGTATCTGACACTGAAGGAAATAGATGAGATAAAGAAAACACGGTTAACTTCCATGGATGATAGGGACATTTCCGTGGAGGAGTATAGAAAAGAGAGAAGTTATAAGGAAATGTTGGAAATGTGGATGCTGCTGCGGGACAGAAATATTTCTGTAGACAGATTTTTATCGAAACAGAATATTAGAAAAGTCGCAATATATGGAGGGGGAATTTTCGGAAGACATTTATATCATGAGTTAAAGCAAAGCGATATTCAGGTGGAATGCTTATTGGATCAAAATAAAAGTGTAGAAATATTAGGAATTAAAACTATTGTTCCCGGGGAGAAAATGGAAGCAGTGGACGCCATCATAGTGACTCCCTTTATGGAATATATAGAAATTCGAGAAGAGTTAAAGAAATCGTATCCTTACAAAATTATGTCGATTGAGTCGGTTCTACAGAATGCTGATTGTGAGCTGACGGCAGATTGAAAGAAAGACAGCGGTTCGGACGGCTGATATTAATTGAATAAGAGGAGAAATTTTAATATGGAAGATTCAGCAATGCAGCAGAAGGAATGTCAGTTATCGGTGATTGTTCCAATATATAATTCCGAGCCATATTTACATAGATGCATAGATAGTATTTTAGGACAGACATTTAGGGAATTTGAGCTGATTTTAGTCGATGACGGTTCCAGCGACGGTTCAGGGAAAATTTGTGACGGGTATGTGAGGCAGGATAAGCGTGTGAAGGTATATCATACGGAAAATAGAGGTTTGGTTGCTGCGAGGAAAATAGGACTCGATCATGCGCAGGGTAAGTATATAGGCTTTGTGGATGCGGATGACTACATTGAACCATGTATGTTCGATGCTTTGCTAATGAATATTGTTCAGTATGGCGCAGACTTTGTCCATACAGGTTATGTGGAAGAACATCCTGACAAAAGTAAACAAATTTATGGGTTTAGAGAAGGTTTATTTGATTTACCTCTATATGAGGACAGAGAAAAGTTTCTGCTGAATTATGTATTATATGCGGAGGAGGAAAAAATCAATAACTGTATTTGGTCCAAACTGTTTAGAAAAGAGTTGATTATGAAATGTTATTCTCAACTGCCGGAAGAGCAGCAGTTTGGAGAAGATTTATTATGTTTATGTCTGTGCATATTGGAAAGCAAACGTATTTTATTGCTTAAGAATGCATTGTATCATTATATTGTGAGAGGCAAATCGTTATCTCATCTTACAAAAAAGGATTTTATTTTAGAAAATGTGGGATTATATCATTGCTTAGTTATGATATTGAAAAATTATAATGGGATGTTACGGCCCGATTTGAAGGAAGGCGTATGTTATTATTTGCTGAGAGATTTTATGGCAATGATAGAAATGGTAAAAAGCCAATCAATAAAACAGCAATATTTTTATATCAGAAATATAGATAGATTTAGAGGGATGAGGCTTGCGTTATTTGGCGCAGGAGGTGTTGGACAGGATTACTATACGCAATTAAGCAAGTATAAGGATATAGAGGTTGTTGCATGGATTGATTCAAATTGGCAGAATTGTCAGTGTGAATATGCCGATATAGCAGGTTTATCATCATTACATGAGTATGAATATGACAAAATAATAATTGCGGTAAAAACAGATGTGATGGCGAAAGAAATAGAAACGAAGTTGATAGAGTATGGAATATCGCAGGATAAAATATTTTGGGAAAGACCCTCCAATGTTTTAGAAGAAGGATTATTCAATATGAGAGCGTGATCTTTTATAGCAGCGGTCGACAGTTAAGAGGAATATGGCATTTGAATAGGAGAATAAGTATGAATATTTTGCTGACAGTTATTATTACTGTATATAATATTGCTCCATATATAAGCAGATGCATTGAAAGCGTCATGGCTCAGACATATGAAAATATAGAAATTCTGCTGATTGATGACGGTTCGACAGATGGTTCCGGAAGTATTTGTGACGCATATGCCTGCAAGGACAAAAGGATAACTGTTTACCATAGAAAAAATCTGGGGCTGGTATCTGCAAGAAAATTTGGCGCAGGGTCCGCCAGTGGGGAAATCATTACTTTTGTTGATGGGGATGACTGGATAGAAAGCGATATGTATGAACATATGGTGGCTGCTTATGCGAAAGAAAAGCCGGAAATGGTAACTTCCAGATTGACTTATGAGTGGAAGGATAAAAAGAAAATCGATTTTGATAGTGTGATGGAAGGAGTGTATGAGAGAGAGTCCATACAACAGGATATACTTCCAAGAGCGGCATATGACTTAAAAGCGGGAGCACAAGGGATTACAGCTTCTGTGTGTAATAAACTGTTTTATCACGCCGCATTAAAGAAGGTAATTAAAAATATAGATCCCAAAATAACAATAGGCGAGGATGGAATTATTGTATATCTTCTGATAGCCCAAGCGGATAAAATTGTGATAATCAATCGATCTTGGTATCACTATGTACAGCATGATAACTCGATGCTAAGAACGTATAGTGTGGACACGTTTGAAAAATTGTATAGACTCAAAAATTGTTTTATGGAGGAATATAAAAAAATCGGGCTGGAAAATAAAATGAAAGCTCAGGTTGATTACTATGTTAAGAGCTGTATACGCCCGGCGATAGAAAGCTTGTATGGATTTGATTTAAGGGAAATTACATATTTGTTTCCGTATGAGGATGTGCCTAAAAATAGTAGAATTATTCTTTATGGAGCGGGAAAGGTAGGGCGTTCCTATTGGAAATGCCTCCAGAGTGAGGATTATGCGGAGCTGGCGGGATGGGTTGATAAAAATTACATGAAATTACGAGAGTTCGGGCTGCCGACAGAGCCTTTAGAGGAGGCGCTAAGTAAAGAGTTTGATTTTATTATTATAGCTATTAACGATGAAGCGGCGGCGGAGGAAGTGAAAAATGTGCTGCTAGGTTATGGGATTAGGATAGAAAAAATCATATGGAGAAAAAGGAGAGAAATAATTTGACGGGTGAAAGCTGGTATGAGGCATCCGGGTTATGAGGGGGCGTCGGGAGAACGGTATAGAGGAGAGGAAAATATCAAGGGGAAGCGTATTGCGGAGGACACATATCAATGAAACGTCTGTGTATTTATCTTACCTATGACAAACAGAATATAGTGGACAAATACATTGGCTGGATGCTGAAAGAACTGAAAACCTGTGTCGATTCCATTGTCGTAGTGTGTAATGAAACGGAAATCGTCCGCGGTCTGGATATTCTTGAAAAATATGCGGATGAGATATTTTATCGGGGCAATATCGGTTTTGACGCGGGCGGCTTTAAGGATGCCTTGTGTGATCTGATGGGATGGGATAGGGTCATGCAGTATGATGAACTGGTTCTGGCCAATGATTCCATGTTTGGGCCTTTTAAGCCGATGAAAGATATATTTGCCGAGATGGATACAAAACCTGTAGATTTCTGGGGATTGACAAAACATGGGGAAGGCGTCAATGATGTGCTTGGCCATGTCTGCGAGCATATTCAATCCTATTTCCTTGTGGTGCGTGCCCGAATGCTGCATTGCCCCCAATTTAAAGCGTATTGGGATGCAATGCCCTATTACGCCGCATACATGGAAACGGTCAAAGGTCATGAACTGAAATTTACTAAGTATTTTTCCGAGCTTGGCTATACCTATGGGGTTTTGGCGGATACACAGGCAAATGATTCCGAACATATTGAAAATAATTATATTCAGTATAGCATGATTTCTTATGAATTAATAAAAAAGCGCAATTTTCCTTTCTTGAAAAAACAGCAGATTGCCTATGATACGTTGAATTTACAGACCCAGCAGAATTTGCGGCAGTCATTGGATTATATAGATAAATGGACAAGCTATGATGTGAATTTTATATGGGACAATATTATCCGTACTTTAAATGTGGGGGATTTATACAGGAGTCTTCATTTACAGTACATTGTCCATGGGGAAGGCTCCGATTATGTACGCAGGCGTTCTAGGGGGCGGTTTATGCGCATGCCGGAACAAGACGACGGATGGGAAAACGTGGTAATTGCAGTGTTTGCCACATATAGAGGTTCGGTGGAAGATGTATTGGAATATGTACGGGAATTCATACCGTACTGCCAAGTCAGGGTATTATCGGAAAGCAGGGAAATTCTGAAAGAATATGGCAGACAAGGGGTTGAGGGCAGGCATATCGTATGGGATGAAGCGGAAGATTTGTTTGCGGAGCTTTGCGAGTATGACTATCTATGCGTGCTGCACGATATGGATTTGACTTCGGAGGAGGCTCCCGGATGTACGGGAAAGTCTTATTTTTATAATGTGTGGGAGAATCTGGTAAAAGATAAACAGCATGTATCAGAAATACTTAATTTATTCAGGGAAGAATCGCGGCTTGGGTTTCTGGCGCCGCCCCAGCCTAACTTTGCGCAGTATTTTGGAGAGTATGGGAAGGGCTGGAACGGCAGATTCGAGGAAGCGGGACGTATCGTGAAAGAGCTGCAATGGAACTGTCAGCTCTCCCCGCTGAAGGCGCCTTATAGAATCACGGATAATTTCTGGATTCGCGGAGGAATTTTGAAAAAGCTGAAAAGATTGAAGATGAGAGATTATTCCTATCTGCCTTATCTGTGGAGTTATCTGGCACAGGATGCGGGTTATTATTCCGGAATTGTGGAAAGCTCAAGGTATGCTTCCATGAATGAGGTGAATCTGCAGCACTATTTATGTCAGGCGGCTTCTCAGGTCAGGAGGCAGTATGGGGAATTCCGGAGCTTTTCAGAAATGACTGAAAGGATGCTGTGGGCTGCATTGGAGGATTTTTGCGCTAAATATTCAAAGATACTGGTTTATGGCGCGGGGGAACTGGCTAAAAAATTCAAGGGCAGGCTGCCGAATACGGAAGCGTATGTGGTGTCGGACGGGCGGAGCAGACCGGATACATTAGAAGGAATGCCGGTTTATTATTTATCGGAAGTGAAAGAGTGGGATGATTGCGGATTTGTGCTGTGCCTTAATGAAGAGAACCAGAGACAGGTAATTCCTTTGTTGGAGGAATATGGGATAGAACATTATTTTTGTGTGTAGGGAAGGTGGAAAATGACGGAGTATAAACAGGCGGCTGTATTGATTCCCGTTTACAGAGAAGCCTTGACGGAATTGGAAAGAATATCATTGACACAGGCGGTTCGAGTCTTGAAGGCATATGACATATATTTTATTATGCCGGAGTCGCTGTATTTAAAAGATACATACGGTCTGCCGGAAGAAAGGTTTTTGGATCAGTATTTTGACAGTGTTCATTCTTATAATGAGTTAATGCTGGAAGAAGAGTTTTATAAACGTTTTTCCACCTATGAGTATATTCTGATTCATCAGCTTGATGCCTTTGTCTTTTCGGACAAGCTGGGGTATTTCTGCGATATGGGATATGATTACATAGGGGCATTGTGGCTGGATGGAGAATTTTATTATAAGGACAGCGGACATGTCATCTGGCATGTGGGCAACGGAGGTTTTTCACTGCGCAGAGTTGCGGCTTTCTTGGATATCTTGAAGGATAATCGTGAGCTGCTGGTAAATAACCGGGTGAATGAAGATTTGTTTTATGCCGTATTACGGTGTGAAACATTCAAAACGGCGCCGGAGCGGACGGCTCTGGAGTTTGGGTTTGAGATGAAGGTAAGGGAATGCTATGCCCAAAACGGGAACCAGCTGCCGTTTGGGTGTCATGCATGGCAGAAATTTGACGCATCCTTTTGGAAGCCTTGGATTGAAAGCTGCGGGTATGTGATTCCGGAAGAGGTATGCAGAAGCGGCCGGGGGGATATGGAGTATGATATTAAAACCAGAAGAAAAGAGGTTGCGCGTTTTTGGACTGAAAAGTATGACAAAGAGCAGCTGCTGCCGACGATCGGGAAGCTGTTTGGCGGCGGCAGCAGAGAATATGCTGTCTGGGGGGCCGGATATTGGGGACAGACTCTCTGTCGTATGATAGAAGATGCGGGAGGACGGATCTGTGGGTTTATTGACGGCAATAAGGCTCTGGAATGTCGTAAAATAGGAGGGCATGAGGTGATGGCGCCGCAGAGCTTGAAAAATGCAGCGCCGAAATATCGGGTTATCGCGGCGGCTGCGGACAAAGATGAGAAAATTGCGGAATGCCTTGAACGCATGGATTATCATTATCGGGAAGATTATATTTTTCTACAGGATATAGAGTTGATTTATAAAAACCTTATGATATATCAAGGCAATATTGATGGTTCGCTGTGACTGCCTGTCTCGGCATAGAAAGATTATCTTACTTAAGCGAGGTGCGAAATGATGTTTGGTTCATATGGGTATGATAGCTTGTGTCAATTAATTGAACAATGTGTGACAAATACAACCTATGAGGAGATTTCCAACGGTAAATGCCTGTTGATTATTGCCATCAATGAGGAAGTCAGAATGAAAAAATGTATGGACAGGCTGCTGGCGAATCAGCCTGAAATGAAATTGACATTCATTGCCCAGCCCTCCATGGAAGCTGTATTGGAGGAATGGTATGGAGGGCGGTATCAGGTCGTCGGATGGAAAGGGAAGTATACATTGGAGCTTGTGGAATTGCTTAGGAATGAAATAGAGCTGTCGAAGCTGGACGGTTTTTTATACTTCACGGAACAGCCGATTAATCTTCGGGACGAGAATTTCATGCGGATAGGGGTGCGGCTGCAGGGAATTGCGGATATTCGTGTGTTCAGCAATACGATTGGCGGGGATATGTATGAATATCATGACCTTGGGCTGTATCGTCAGGCAATTAAAGTCTATGAAGAAGTCAACAGGTTAATTGATGTGGAGTCAGGGCGGCGGGGGAAATTTTGAAAATGAAAATCGGAATCGTATCGCAGAATAAAGAGATCAATATAACGGGAATCAACCGGGTTACATTGGGAACGCTGTCAGAGCTGAGAAGGATTGACAGCCAAAACGAGTATTATTTTGTGGGAAAATCGGAATGGCTTGGGATTGACATGCCGTATGTGCCGATTGTCTTTGCTTCCCATAAGACGCTTCAGCTGAATTATCTCTTATTGGAGCATGGATTTGACATTATCCATTCCCATTACAGGCCGTTCCATATTGCCGGAAAGTTTCCTTGCGGGAAGCTTATAACGATTCATGATTTGATTGCGTTAAAATACCCGGATTTCGCGCCGCTGGATGCGTATGCTTATTTTGACGAATGCATCAGGAAAAGCGCCGAGGAGGCAGACTGTATTATCGCGGTTTCCGAATGTACGAAAAATGATATTGTGGAGTATTATCATATTCCGGAAGAGAAGATCAGCGTTATCTATAATGGTCTGTATCCGAAGGATTTTATTTCCGCAGGCGGCGGGCCAAGCGGCTGTCCGCAGGCATTTGACGGCGGACGCGCCGGGAGGGCAGAGGAAGAAATCAGCGAGTTGAAGGGACAGGAGTATTTACTTTCGGTTTCGGGGATAGGGAGAAATAAGAATCAGAAAGGCATTGTGAAAGCTTTCTTGGAATATAAGAGGAAGCATGGGTCAAGTCGCGCAAAGCTGGTAATCACCGGGCCGATACGGCAGTATGATACTGTGCGGTATATTTTAGAAAAATATGGTGACGCTGCGGAGGATGTGATTTTTACGGGATTTGTGAGCGACGGTCTGCTGGCGCGGCTGTATCGTCAGGCGGCGGCGTTTATTTATGCGTCCTTTTATGAGGGGTTTGGGCTTCCCATTCTTGAGGCAATGTCCGTGGGGAAGGCAGTGATTTCTTCCAACACGTCTTCGATGCCGGAGGTGGGGGGAGACGCGGTGGAATACTGCGATCCCTGTGATGTGGATTCAATGGCGGCCGCAATGGAGAAGGTATTGGAGGACAGGGATTACAGAGAACAACTGGAAAAGAAGGCATTGGTTCAGGCAGGGAAATTTTCCTATGAAAAAGCGGCAAGGCAGACTTTGGAGATATATAAAAGATTTGAATGAGGGAAGCGTGGGGAGGTATTCTATGAAGAAAAGAATCCTGCTATATAATTGGATACCCTTTGACGAGGCCGAGGGAAAGGGGGGCGGCGTTACGATATATGTAAGGAATTTGATCTCCCGCATGGTCAGGGATGATTGTTTTGAGCTTTTCTTCCTGAGCTCGGGCAGGGCTTATGATATGAACCAATATAGGATATTTATCGAGCCCACGTTTAATGTTTTTGGCGGGAAGGTGAAGGGCTTTCAAATTGTCAACTCGCCTGTGCTGGCGGCGGCAAACTTGAGTTTTCCGTATCCGGATATTAGCAATGACGATGAAGCTTTAAAAAGGGTGGTGGGGAATTTTATTTCGGAATACGGCTTTGACGTGATCCACTTCCAGAATCTGGAAGGACTTGGCATAAGGGTTCTGGAGTTGAAGGAGGTTTTTGCCGAAACAAAATTTATTTATTCAGTCCATAATTATTATATGGTTTGTCCGCAGGTTATGCTGTGGCAGGAGGGAAAGGGCTGCTGCAGGGAAGAAGAATGCGGATTATGCTGCGTTGACTGTATGCCAAAGGATGTGCATGCCTTTAAGGTTATGCTGAATCAGTTTGTGGATGCCAGAGGAGAGAAAAACGGCAGATTGCTGGAAGTGAAAAGAGCGTTGGGAGAATATTATGCGCAGAAGGATGCAGGCATATATGAAATGGGGGAAGAGGAAAAACAAAGACTTGGGGCGGAATTCAAAAGATTTAGAAGGCTGAATGTGGAATATGTCAATCGTTATATGGATACCGTGTTAGCCGTTTCCAAGAGAACCGCAGAGATTCTCATTGAAAAAGGGGTTGACGCAAAGAAGGTTTGTGTGGATTACATAGGGACAAAGGCGGCGGAACTGGCAGAGAAGAAATGCAGATATCCTTATCATGGCGGAATGTTCCATATCTGTTATATTGGTTATATGAGAAGGATGAAAGGGTTTTACTTTTTATTGGAGTCATTGGAGGCAATGCCCGAATCCATGTCTGAGAAAATATTTGTGACGCTTGCGGCCGCAAAGACGGATGAAGGCGCGGAGGCAAGGATATTAAAGCTGCAGGAAAAATTCGCGGGGGTTTTGTATTATGACGGGTACACACATGCCAGTCTGCCAAAGGTCTTGAAAGGCGCAAACCTTGGTATCGTCCCTCCCTTATGGGAGGATAATCTTCCGCAGGCGGCAATAGAGATGCAGGCGGCGGGGATCCCCTTATTATGCAGCAATGTGGGCGGGACAAAGGAAATAGTGAAATCAGAGGGGTTTGTATTTGAAGCCGGCGATGTGTGTGATTTTCATCGAAAGCTGAAGAAAATAATGGATACGCCGGATATGACGGAGGCGTATTGGAAGAAAGCGCCGTGTCTTGTTACGATGGAAGAACATGTTCGGAGCCTGAAAAAGCTTTATGGATGCGGGGAGAAGACATTATGTTTAAAATAGCAATCTTCGGCGCTCAAAGCATAGCGCTTGGCGCATATAAGGCAGTGAGGGAGCTGTATCAGGATTTTGAGGTGGTGGGATTTCTGGTGAGCGACAAAAACAAAAATCCCGATACGCTTGCAGGGCTTCCGGTTTATGAGCTGGGAAGTTTTCAGGGAAAAAATATCTGGATACTGATTGCGACGCCGGAGGATGTGCAAGAGAACATTGTCAGGACTCTTGAAGAGCGGGGATTTCATAATCACATCAGCATGGATTCTGAAAAGGAATCTATGCTGATGGAGAAGTATTATGCGCGCAAGGGCATGTTTCGGTCGCTGCATATGTTGCAGCATGGCGGGGAAGGTCAATGAGTGCCCGAAACAGACATATCATATGCGGATAGACGGGGACGTTTGTGAAGGTACGGGAGGGGGAGCAGAGTGGCGGAAATAGAAGTGTACATGGCAAAGTTTTATAAGGATAAGCCGTTGAAAAACAGGTATGAGCTGCCCATATGGCTGGTTCCGATACAGGTCGGCGCGGCGTCTGCCGCACAGGAGAGGACTGCCGGAGTGCGGGATGACATCGGTGATAATATTTCATATAAAAATGCAAATTACTGTGAACTGACCGCGCTGTACTGGATTTGGAAAAACCGTCTGAACGGGAGAAATGGGGAGGCCTGTAATTATTATGGCTTGTTTCATTATCGCAGATGGCTTGAGGTCAGCGATGCGGACTTAAAATGTATGTTTGATAATGACGTGGATGCGGTGCTGCCCTTTCCCACCATGCATGAACCGGATATCCGCAGGCATCATGAAAGGTATGTTCGGGAGGCCGACTGGACCGCCATGCTGCAGGCGCTAAGAGAGCTGGAGCCGGAGTATTTCAGGGCATATCAGAGGATTTTTTCGCAGGAATTTTTGTACAATTATAATATTCTGATTGCAAAGGCGGATGTGCTGAGGGATTACTGTGAATGGCTGTTTCCCATATTGGAACGGACGGAGGAGCTTTCCGTGCCCAAGGGCAGCGAGCGGGGGGACAGGTATATCGGCTATCTTGGGGAAAATCTTCTGACATTGTATTTTATGTATCATAGGGAAACATTGAATATTGTCTGTACGGGAAAGGTGATGCTTACATAGATGGCGTCGGTATTTTTAGACGGGGATTTCATGAGGAGCCAGCAGGAAGCGGAGGGGATGGAGAAGCTCTTGGTGCGGACGTTTTCGGCCGACTGTAGGAACAGGGCCTTTTTTGGTGTCTGCGGGGTATTTGTCCTTCATGAGAATAAACGGTAAAACATTTATTGCGCATTTTGACGGGCTGTGCTATAGTAATAACCAGAAGTATATAATAAAACAATTTCAATAAGCAGGATATTCCGGCTGCGAACAGGAGCGCCGCAGAATTTGACGTCTATCATTCTATTTTTCAGAAACCCCTGCTTACGATTCCATATAAAAACTATAGCGGGGAACATATGGCGGCTTGCATTCGTAAGGGTGCGGATGTCTTATAATTTGTAAAGCCATCTGCGGGGAAGGAATCTGCTGTAAAGAGTATCTGTTTCCGTGAATCTAATGAATTGAAGGCTGGCAGGGACGTGTTCGGTCTGCTGCGCCGCAGGATGGATATGCCGCCAGTCTGCACAAGGATGATTTGCGGAAGCGATGAAACGACTTTTAACATATTTCTCTGCGGAAAGGCAGATAATGGGAAAAATAATGCGTTAAATGTGTACATGAATCGGGCGGACAGAGTAAAGTCCGTTCTGGAATATTATCTGAAGGAGAAGCTCAAATATAATTATTGGGGAGGTATATTTGGGGAAGGCAGAAAAAGGAAGGGAAGTCTTTTTAGCGACGGGGACTTAGAGATACGAATTTTAATATTTCTTTACTTTTTGAAAATATATGTTATACTTAATATCAGTTATGGATTGATGTAAAAAATTGATAAATTCTGCCATATAGCGGAGCTGGAGGGGTATAAGCGTCGGCGGGAAACCTTCCGCGGCGCGGCGGGCGGACGGGCGTGTGACCGCGGAGTGACAAAGAAATGAGAAAGCGGGGATTTATCGGCTTTCGCCGGGCAGGAGCTGAGAGGAAAAAGGTAAGCGTCGAATATGATAACGGAAGTCATCCGAGTAAGTGAAAATTGTTTGGATTCTCGGGAAGAGAGCTCTCTGCGACGGGCAGGAGAAATTTTGAAGGCGGGAGGTCTGGCGGCGTTTCCCACGGAGACGGTTTATGGGCTGGGAGGGGACGCGTTAAATCCGGAATCCTGTCGGAAAATATATGAGGCAAAAGGGCGGCCCTCGGATAATCCGTTGATTATACATATCTGCCGCTTTAAGGATATTTATGAAATTGTGCGGGAAGTGCCGGAGGCGGCGGTGAAAATAGCGGAGGCTTTTTGGCCGGGGCCTTTGACCATGATACTGCCGAAAGCGGAGAGGGTGCCGTATGAAGCCACAGGGGGCCTAGATACCGTGGCGGTACGTTTTCCTTCGCATCCGACGGCGAGAAAGCTGATTGCATATGCGGGAGGGTTCGTGGCCGCTCCCAGCGCCAATGCGTCCGGGAGGCCGAGTCCTACCATGGCGAAGCATGTCATAGAGGATATGGACGGGCGGATTGAGATGATTGTGGACGGGGGACAGGTGGGAATCGGCGTGGAATCCACGATTGTGGATTTGACGGTGGAGCCGCCGAAAATTCTGCGGCCCGGTTATGTTACACAGGAAATGTTGGAGGGCGTTCTGGGAAAAATCGACGCAGATGTGACAATGATGCGAGGCGACAGCGGGCAGGCGCCCAAGGCGCCCGGGATGAAATATCGCCATTACGCACCTGTGGGGAGCTTGGTGATTGTGGAAGGAGAGCCGGAGCAGGCTGCGGCTTATATTAACAGGCAGACGGCAAAAGACAGGACGGCGGGGGAGAAGACGGGCGTGCTCGGAACCAGAGAGTCGCTGGGGCGGTATCGTGCGGATGTGGTCAAGTGCATCGGGAGCCGCGGAGATGAAGAGGCTGCGGCCAGAAATTTGTTTTCCGCATTGCGGGAGTTTGACGAGGAAAAGGTGACGAAAATATATTCGGAGAGCGTACCGGCGCAGGGGCTGGGGCAGGCGGTGATGAATCGCCTGCTGAAAGCCGCCGGATATCGCGTGGTGAGACTGAGTGAGGCGGAGCTTTAATTAGGAGGTATATTTATGATAGCAATAGGAAGCGACCATGGCGGTTATGAATTGAAGCGCAGTATTATCAAGTATCTGGAAGAGCGGAATATCCCTTGCGAAGATGTGGGGTGTGACAGCAGTGAGAGTTGTGATTATGCCGTGTTTGGACATGCGGCGGCAAAGGCGGTGGCGGAGGGAAGATGCGAGAAGGGCATCGTCATCTGTACCACGGGCATAGGCATCAGTATTTCCGCAAACAAAATCCCCGGAATCCGCTGTGCGCTGTGTGCGGACAGTTTTTCCGCCAAAATGACCAGACTTCATAACGACGCCAATATGCTGGCGTTAGGGGCCGGCATTGTGGGCACGAATCTTGCGCTGGAGATTGTGGATGTATTCCTGCGCACGGAATTTTCTAATGAGGAACGCCATAAGAGAAGGATAGAATTGATTGAGAAATTTTCTTCCCTGTAAGGGCGCTGAAAAGCAGGAATGGAACTTTAAATAATGGGAACGGAACTTAAAATAAAGGAACGGAACTTAAAAAAAAGGAACGGAACTATAAATAGGAGGAAAGAATATGGCTAATGTAGTGATTATGGATCATCCGCTGATTCAGCACAAGATCGGGCTGATTCGCAGGAAAGAAACCGGAACCAAGGATTTCAGGCAGGCGATCAGCGAGATTGCCATGTTAATCTGCTATGAAGCCACCAGAGAGCTGAAGCTGGAGGATGTGGAGATAGAGACGCCTATCTGCAGAACTGTCGTGAAGGAGCTGAGAGGCAAGAAAATGGCGATTGTGCCCATCCTTCGTGCCGGGCTGGGTATGGTGGACGGCATGCTGAATCTGATTCCCGCCGCAAAGGTGGGACATATCGGGCTGTACAGGGATCCGGAGACTTTGAAGCCCGTGGAATATTATTCCAAGCTGCCGGCGGACTGCGCGGATCGGGAAGTGTTTGTGGTTGACCCTATGCTGGCCACCGGAGGTTCTTCCGTGGCGGCAATCAGAATGCTGAAGGAAAAGGGATGCAGAAATATTCATTTTATGTGTATTATCGCGGCGCCGGAAGGTGTAAAAGCTATGCAGGAGGCGCATCCGGATGTGGATATCTATGTGGGAGCGCTGGATGAGAAACTCAATGATCATGGTTATATAGTGCCGGGGCTGGGAGACGCCGGCGACCGGATTTTCGGGACGAAATAATATGGGCGGAAAAAGAGAAGATTATATCAGCTGGGACGAGTATTTTATGGGAGTGGCGCATTTGTCCGGTATGCGTTCCAAGGATCCCAACACGCAGGTGGGAGCATGCATTGTCAGCAGCGACAACAAAATTTTATCCATGGGTTACAACGGATTTCCCGCGGGCTGTTCCGACGAGGAATTTCCGTGGTCGAAGGAAGGGGCGGAGCTGGATACCAAATATCCTTTTGTAACGCATGGGGAACTGAACGCTATTTTGAATTACCGCGGCGGGTCTCTGGAGGGAGCGAAGCTGTATGTGTCGCTTTTTCCCTGCAACGAATGTGCGAAAGCGATTATACAGGCGGGAATAAAGACTGTGGTATATGACAGTGATAAATATGAGGGAACGGCGTCGAATCTGGCCTCGAAAAGAATGTTTGAAGCGGCAGGTGTGATTTATATCCCTTATTCTAGGTCAGGGCGTCAAATTCATATCAGAGTATAAATGCGGCTGAACACCCTTTTATACTCATGTGCGATTAAATCTGCCGCCGATTCATAAAGTCTGCCGCTCGCGAGTCGGGAGGCAGGGCAGATTTTTGTAACCGTCAGTATAAGAAACGGACAGGGGGTATAAATATGAAGGTTTGGAAGAAAATGGCGGTAATTATGTCGGCAGTGCTTTTAGCAGGAATAGCGGATCCTGTACCCGGCCGGGTTATGGCTTCCGCTTCCGCCATTTCCGATACAAAGGATAAGATTGACCGGACGGAGCAGGAGAAGGATGCGCTGCAGAACGAACTGGACAAGACGCAGGAGAATCTGGACGAACTGGAAGGCCGGCGCGATACATTGGAAAAGGAGCTGGAATACCTGAACGGACAGCTGACATCGGTGGTAGGAAGGCTGACGGATTTAGAGCAGCAGATTCGGGCGAAGGAACAGGAGATTTCGGAGGCGCAGGAGGCGCTGGACGAAGCGAAAAAGATAGAGGAATGGCAGTATGAAAGCATGGCTGCCATAGTTCGCTGTATGTATGAACAGCAGGAAGAAAGCTATCTGTCGTTATTATTTGCGGCAGGCAGTTTGTCTGAGCTTTTAAATAGGGCGGATTACATTGAAAAAACGGTGGCTTATGAGCAGAGAATGCTGAAAGAGTATAAGGAAAACCGTATTTTGATTGAGAAGGAAGAGGCGCGGCTGCAGGAGGAAAGAATTGATTTGAACGATTTGAAGGCTCAGGCAGAGGCGGAGAGGGAGAAGGTATCGAATCTTATCAGTCAGACAGCCGGCTCCATCACAAAGTATGCGGATCAGATATCCGATGCGGAAAAGAAGGCTCTTGCATATGAAGAAGAGATCAGAAAAAAAGAAGAGGATCTGGAATATCTGAATAAGAAGCTGGAGGAGGAGATTGCGCTTTCCCGGGCGGCGGCAAACGCTTCATGGAGGGATATTTCCGAAGTAAATTTTGAGCCAAACGATAAATATCTGCTTGCAAACTTGATTTACTGCGAGGCCGGAGGCGAGCCGTATGAAGGACAAGTGGCGGTGGGCAGCGTGGTGATTAACAGAGTGCTCAGCTCCAAATTTCCGGATTCCATTATAGGAGTTATCTATCAAAGCGGGCAGTTTTCGCCGGTGGCAAGCGGCCGCCTTGAGCTTGCGCTGTCTGTCAATCAAGCGACGGACAGCTGTTATCGGGCGGCGGAGGAGGCCATGGCGGGGATTACCAATGTGGGAAACTGCGTGTTTTTCCGCACGCCGATTCCGGGCTTAACCGGCATCAGTATCGGAGGGCATATTTTCTATTAGGCAGTAATATGTGGTCGGGGTATGCGATGATGGTATAGGAGAGTCAGGCAGATAAAAGAGGTACGGGGAAGCATGGGAAGGAAAAAGAGTGCGGCGGCATTGCTGCTGGTGCTGGTGGTAAGTATGCTGGCGGCATGCGGCAGGAAAGAATATGTGGTGGAATATGGAGTGGATGGGCATGTGTACCTATCCCGGATGGTCTGCGGCGAGAAGCTGATAGAAGATATGAAATTAATCGGAGATCACTTATATTACACACAGTATATCGATGACGGGACTGCGGTCAAAAGGCTATCCGCCGCCGCTCTTGCCTCAGGCGAGGGTGAACTGGATTTTTCACAAACAGAGATTCCTGTGGTGTTTTGGACCAATACATTTGAACTGCCGGAGGGCGTCGGCGAAAAGGGGGAGGATATTGATTTTCTTGCTTTGGCGGCTGATGCTTCCAAAAATAATGTGGTGGATGAGAGAAAAAAATACGGACGGCTGCAGCTGATGGAGTATGCCGTTTCCGGCGAGGGGGATATTTATTGCTATCTAAGTGCTTTTATGGGGGAGTATTACCGGATGGAAAACTGCGGGGGAGTGCTGTGCAGGCAGACTCCGGAGGGAGAGCAGGCTTTTAAACTGTATATGCCGGAAGTGCTTGCCCTTGCGGTGAATGGGGACGGGAAGCTGTTTGTGCTGACCGGAAATGAAATTCAAGTCCTTGACCGTGACGGGAATCGGCTGGGGGCAGTCTCCACGGAAGGATATCATACGGACGGGAAGCCGCCAAAGGAGGATTTGTTTGCGGATTCGGAGGGCAGGATTTATTATACTGTGCTGAATAAAACGCATGTCAGAACCACTTATGAGGTGACGGGAGAGAATAGCTTTCGGTTAAAGAATGCGGGGGGATTCCTTGGGGAAGGATATATGAATTATGCCGCGGCTCCTGACGGAAATATATACCGGTTTGGGGGAGGAGAAGACAGTCTTTATGAATATGACAGGAAGAGCGGAAAAGGAAGAAAGGTGCTGAAGTGGGGGGACAGCGATTTGATGAACGACAATATCCTTTCGGTGGCGGGAGTAACGCAGGACATCCTTCTGGTTCTTTATGTGGACGGCCCGCTGGCGGAGGAGAGCGGTATTTATCAGCTGACAAAGACGCCGGTGGATGAGCTTCCGAAAAAGGAGCTTCTGGTGATTGCTTCTCCGTTGAATTCTCCTAATCTTCAAAAGGCGGTGACAAGCTTTAATGCCAGTAACGATTCGTATCGTGTTATTGTGGATTCTTATGGGGCGGAATACTCGGACGAGAAGAAGCGGTGGGAGTCCCTGCAGCTGGACGCCAGTCTGGTATCCGCAGACCCCCCGGATATCTTGGATTTGGAAGCCTTTAACATTCCCAAATATGCGGGAAAGGGAATTTTGGAGGACTTGTCTCCCTATATAGAGCAGAGCGGCATGGAAAAGGAGGATATCCCGGGCAACTTGCTTGAAGGGCTGACCTTTGACGGGAAATTTGTATGTATTCCTTTTTCGTTTTATGTGCGGGGAGTGGCTGTCAGAGCTTCTCAGGTGAAGGATTTGAATAGCTGGACCATGGAGGATTTATACCGGCTGACGGACGAGCACCCGGAGAGCATCGGCGGGCTGGTGGACAGCGGTTACGGTGTGAGAGCGCAGAGCGACTGGTTTCTGGGCGAGTTCTGCGTCCCTTATTATCTGGAAGAATTTGTGGATTGGGAGAGCTGGGAGTGCGGCTTTGACAACGACGATTTCCGCAGGCTGATTGAATGGGTGGGAAAATACAAATGGACGCCGGAGCATGTGGAGGAACAGACGGGAGTAACCGTCCGGTATGCGATAGATATTCCTGAGGAAGTCCTGCTGGTATCGCAAAGCTGGCTGGATTTTTATTCGCTGGCCCGGCTGGAAAAGCAGTTTGGCGAGAAGGTCTGTCTGCTGGGCTATCCTTCGTCCGACGGCGGGGGGAGTTTTCCGGCTCGTATCAGCGGAGGGCTGGGGATTAACGCAGGTTCTCCCGATAAGGAGGCGGCGTGGGAGTTCCTTGAACATTATTTGGAAGTAAATTCAGATACGGAGCTTTATGCAGGCGTCAGGGCGAGCAAGGCAAAAATAAAGGAAGAGTACGAAAAAGAGACCAACAGCAGGACCTCCGGCGTTGGAAGCTTTACAGAGTATCCAGCGGTTCCCAAGGAGCAGGCAGACGCTATCCTGAACGCCATTGAGACGGCGGATTTCCGGCCGTTGTCGGACGCGCAGGAAATGATTGCAAAAATTGTGGTGGAAGAGGCGCAGGGGTATTATCAGGGGGACAAGAGTATGGACCAAGCGATAAGGCTGATACAAAACCGCGTACAGCTTCTTTTGAATGAGCTGAAGCCTTGACGACATTGCATCCGTCATCATGTCCGACTTGGAATCCGCCTGTCTTCTCAAGTGCATTCAACGCATACTTGGGGAAAACGGGCGGGAGTTTTAGGTTTGATATTTAAAGGCCAAGGCTGTTCAAGCGTGCCTGAAGCGCGTCGAATTTGTTCTGGTAAATCAGCGAGAGGAGATGGTTCAGGCTGCGAAGGCAGGCTGTCATCTGCTTTGAGGTGATCAGATTCTGTTCCAAGGCGTCCGCCAATTCATCCAAGTCCGCTATTTTGACCTTTCCGTCAGGATGTACAATGACGTCGGCAAGGAGGTCTGTCATGGTCAATGCGTTTTCCTCCGGAGCCAGTATGTATTCGGCGATATCGCAGTACCAGAAGAGCAGACTGCCGTCGCTGCGATAAAATTTGCTTACTTTAAAGCCTTCTGCAAGAAAATAGCAGGAACTGCCATGAGTAAAGGTGGTTTTAGGATTCAAGGTATCCCATTTTGTGATGAGGGTCGTCTCGTCTTGGGCGACGATAATATCATCTTTTAATTGGATGCATTCCGCTGGGATGATTTTTCGGCGGTATATTTTGGAGATTTTCATAATAGGAAGGCTCCTTTCTTATAATGGCAGGCCGTTCTCTCCCAGATCCGTCAGGCCGGCGCTAAGGTCAAGAAAATCCTTGAGGACCCGGAAGGAAACGGGAAAACGAAAGTCTTTGATTTCTTATATAGTTCAGTATACAGCTGAAATAGAATTGAGTCAATGCCGGGAGAAAATATCCAAGGAAAATACGCTGCGTCCGCAGACATAATTGCGAAGCGTCTAAAGAAAGGGGCATGAATAACGGCATAAGGGCTTACTTTATAAATGAATTTTCAAACATCTCTGGACATTTTGTCTGAAAGTGGGTATAATGGAATATGGTGGAAAGAAGACAAGGTGGGAATATGAAGCGTCGAAAGGATGACAATAGAATTGTTTTCCAATCGCTGGCAATGATAATGCAGTTTGGGCTGAATATGCTGGTTCCTATCTGCATCATGTCGGCTCTGGGAGTGTGGCTTGACGGGAAATTCGGAACTTCGTATCTGACAATCATCTTGTTTGCGGCGGGGGCCGCCGCGGGCGGCCAGAATGTATTCCGCATGGCGAAACGTATTAGCGATGCTGCAGATATGCCCCATGCTTCCGGCCCGGAAGGGCGGGAGAAGGACAAGGATAAAAAAGGGGATTTTCGTGAAAATAACCGAGAAGCTGAAAAAGGTGAATAGAACTTTATTGGAGATGCAGATGGGGATGCTGTTTTTCGGCATTGTCTGTCAGGCTGCGGGTATTTTCTTTGCATCGAATCAGGGATATTATGCGGCAAGTCTCTGGTTTGGGATCGCTTTTGCGTCTGCGGCAAGTATTCATATGTACAGAACTCTGGACAGAGCGCTTATGTGCGGTACGGATGCGCCCAAGCTGGTAACAAGGGGGTATATGTTCCGCTATGTGGTGTTTGCGGCCGCGCTGGTTCTTATCGCCATGACGAAAGCGATGAACCCCATAGTTTTTTTTCTTGGATATATGAGTTTGAAAGTAACGGCATATCTTCAGCCGATTACTCATAAATTATGCAATAAGCTGTTCCATGAGACGGATCCGGTTCCGGAATCTCTGCCGGAGGAGCCTGTTCTGCCGGAGGGGGAAAGTGTCTGCCCGCACCGCGAACAATGATTCTGCCTGTCCGGCGGCAGGTCTTGTAATAAGCTGCATGCCTGCTGATGCGGAGATATTGCGACAGCTGCCAAAATACTAGAAGGAGGAGGTGATAGTATGGAACATGGCATTTTGCTATCCGGTGGGTCTGAAGTTGATTTTATGATTCATGGAGTATTTCAATATTCCTTTTTCGGCCATCAAGTATGGATAACGACGTCGCACATCTGCGTACTGATTGTTATGCTGATATTGGTGGTTTTTGCCATTGCGGCTAACAGATGCATGGCAAAGGCGTCGGAAGTACCGGGAGGCTTTCAAAATGTGCTGGAATTGATTGTGGAAAAGCTGGATAATATGGTAAGCGGTTCCATGGGGCAGGCGGCGTCCAGATATTCTAATTATATTGGGACGATTTTTATTTTTATCCTGTTCAGCAACATTTCAGGACTGCTTGGACTGCGGCCGCCCACGGCGGATTACGGCGTTACGCTGCCGCTGGCGCTTTTGACGTTTACATTGATTCATTATAATAAGTGGAAATACCAAAAGCCGGTGACAATCTGGAAGGATTTGTGTTCTCCTCTGCCGCCTTGGCTGCCCATATGGCTTCCTATCAATGTGGTCAGTATGTGCGCGGTGCCGGTGTCTTTATCATTGCGTTTGTTTGCAAACGTATTGTCAGGCACGGCCATGATGGCATTGATTTACGGACTGCTCGGATGGATTGCCACGGCATGGCCTGCGGTGCTTCATGTATATTTTGACTTGTTCTCCGGCGCAATTCAGACGTATGTTTTCTGTATGTTGACCATGACATACATTTCAAATGAAATCGGTGACGGTACGAGGCGTTAGAAAAGTGGCGGAAATACGGCATTTTACATCGAAATGCCGGCTTCGCGGGAGCTTGAGCTGCCGATAGGAACGGCAGCGGATGGGAAGGGTTTTATTAATTTAATATATTTATATTTAGGAGGAAAAAAGAATGGATTTCAATGAAAACTTTATCTTAGGTTGTTCCGCAATCGGTGCAGGTCTGGCAGTTATTGCCGGTATCGGACCCGGCGTCGGTCAGGGTATTGCGGCGGGGCATGCGGCAGCGGCAGTTGGACGTAATCCCGGCGCGCAGTCTAAGGTTATGTCAACCATGCTTCTTGGACAGGCAGTGGCGGAGACCACTGGTCTGTATGGTCTGCTGGTAGCAATCCTGTTATTATTCGTGAAACCTCTCCTGCCTTAAGCGCGTGCAGAGCTTATAGGAGGCAGAAAGGAGGCAAAGAATGATACTTTTAACAGGGGGCGAGTCCATGTCAAGACTGTTTGACTTGGACTGGCAGCTGATGGCCGATGCGGTTCTGATGATTATTGCTATCTTTTTCCTGTTCCTGATAATGAGTTATTTCCTGTTTAATCCTGTGAGGAAAATGCTGAACGGCCGCAGGGAGAAGATTCAGGGCGAGCTGGACACTGCAAAGCAGGATATGGAAAGCGCCCAAAAATTGAAAGAGGAATATGAGGCAAAGCTGAAGGATGTGGACAAGGAAGCGGAAAGCATCTTAAGCGAAGCCCGTAAGAAAGCCTTGTACAATGAAAATCAGATCATTGCTCAGGCAAAGGAAGAAGCCGCCCGAATTCTGGACAGGGCGCGTGTGGAAGCGGAGCTTGAGAAACAGAAGCTGTCAGATGATGTAAAGAGAGAGATAATTTCCGTTGCATCCCTTATGGCCGGCAAGGTGGCTGCGGTATCCATGGATACTGCGAGACAAAATCAGCTGATTGACGAGACCTTAAAGGAAATGGGTGATAAGACATGGCTAAATTAGTATCTAAGACATACGGTGAAGCCTTGTATGAAGCCGCCATGGAATCAGGGGAGGACAAGGCTGCAGAGCTTATGGAAGAAATCCGCTGTGTGAACGAGCTGCTGGCGCAGAATCCACAGTTTGATGAGCTGATGAATCATCCGGGGATTCCAAAGCAGGATAAGCTGCGTGTTGTGGAGGAGGTCTTTCAGGGACGGGTCAGCGACGAGCTGGCCGGATTTTTGAAGATCGTGGTATCCAAGGAGCGCTATAAGGATCTGCCCCATATTTTCGCATATTTCACCGACAGGGTAAAGGCGCTGCAGAAAATAGGCGTGGCATATGTGACAACGGCGGTGAAGCTTGGGGAAGGGCAGAAGAAGGCGCTGGAAGCGAAGCTTCTGCAGACCAGCGGATACAAAAAAGTGGAGCTGCATTATGATGTGGATTCCACGATCATCGGCGGAATGATCATTCGTATCAACGACAGAGTGGTGGATAGCAGTATCCGTACAAAGTTGAATGATTTGACGAAACAATTATTACAAATTCAGCTGGGATAACCGGCTGGAAGAAAGGTGCGACAGATCCATGAATTTAAGACCGGAAGAAATAAGTTCAGTTATCAAGGATCAGATTAAGAAGTATGCCTCGGCCTTGGACGTGTCCGATGTGGGAACAGTTATACAGGTGGCGGACGGCATCGCCCGCGTACATGGTCTGGAAAAAGCCATGCAGGGCGAGCTGCTGGAATTCCCGGGCGAAGTCTACGGCATGGTGCTGAATCTGGAAGAAGATAACGTGGGCGTGGTATTGCTGGGAAGCGCCAGAAATATCAATGAAGGCGATACGGTCAAGACTACCGGGCGTGTGGTGGAAGTGCCTGTGGGCGATGCCCTGCTGGGTCGTGTTGTCAATTCACTGGGACAGCCCATTGACGGCAAGGGACCCATTCAGACCACCAAATACCGCAAGATTGAGCGTGTGGCAAGCGGCGTTATCACAAGAAAGAGTGTGGATACGCCTCTCCAGACAGGCATCAAGGCAATCGACGCCATGATTCCTATCGGCAGGGGGCAGAGAGAGCTGATTATCGGCGACCGTCAGACAGGAAAGACGGCCATCGCAATCGATACAATTATTAATCAGAAGGGCCAGAACGTAAAATGTATTTACGTGGCCATCGGACAGAAGGCTTCTACCATTGCAAATATTGTTAAGACTCTGGAAGAATATGGCGCAATGGCATATACTACCGTGGTAGTTTCAACGGCCAGCGATTTGGCGCCTTTGCAGTATATCGCTCCTTATTCGGGCTGTGCTATCGGCGAGGAGTGGATGGAGAACGGCGAGGACGTGCTGGTGGTATACGATGACTTGAGTAAGCATGCTACGGCATACCGTACACTCTCTTTGCTGCTCCGTCGTCCGCCCGGCCGTGAAGCATATCCCGGCGATGTGTTTTACCTGCATTCCAGACTGCTGGAGCGTGCGGCCAGAATGAGCGAGGAGTATGGGGGAGGTTCTCTGACGGCTCTTCCCATCATTGAGACGCAGGCGGGGGATGTATCCGCATATATTCCTACCAATGTGATTTCCATCACCGACGGACAGATTTATCTGGAAACGGAAATGTTTAATTCCGGGTTCCGTCCTGCCATCAATGCGGGACTTTCCGTGTCCCGAGTGGGAGGAGCGGCCCAGATTAAGGCAATGAAGAAGATTGCGGCTCCCATCCGTACAGAGCTGGCTCAGTACAGAGAGCTGGCAAGCTTCGCACAGTTTGGTTCCGAACTGGATGACGACACAAAGGAGAAGCTGGCGCAGGGCGAACGTATCAAGGAAGTGCTCAAACAGCCCCAGTATGATCCCATGCCCGTGCAGTATCAGGTCATCATCATCTACGCGGTGACGCGCAAGTATCTGCTGGACGTGCCGGTGGATAAAATCACCAGATTTGAAAAGGAATTCTTTGAATTTCTGGATACAAAATATCCCGAAGTGCCTAATAATATCGCGGCGGAAAAAGTGATTTCCGACGCCACCGACGAGACGCTTAAGAAGGCAATCGCAGAATTTAAGAAGCAGTTTAAGTAGAAAGAGAGCAATGTTTCGGTTCTTTGCGTGCTGAAACATTGCCAGAGGGATAGAATATGGCATCAATGCGTGATATAAAGCGTCGCAAGAGCAGTATTCAAGGAACCCAGCAGATTACTAAGGCCATGAAGCTGGTGTCCACCGTAAAACTGCAGCGGGCCAGAGCAAGCGCAGAGCGTTCCAAGGATTATTTCACTTGTATGTATGATACAATGAACAGTATCCTGAAACGTGTGGGGCATGTGGAGCATAAATATCTTGCAGCCGATACGTCGGAGGATTCCGGCAGTCCGGCCCGTTCCGGGAAGAAGGCCGTTATTGTGATTACTTCAAACAGGGGACTGGCGGGCGGCTATAATTCCAATGTGATTAAGCTGGTAACAAGACATCCCGAATGGAAAAAGGAAGATTTGCAGATATATTGTCTGGGAAATAAGGGACGGGAGGCTTTCGCCCGGTATGGCTATGAGATCAAGGACTGTAACGGCGATATCGTGGAGAGCCCTGTCTATGCGGATGCGATGGCTTTATCGGCGAAGCTTCTGGGGGCTTTTGCGGAAGGAGAAGTGGGCGAAATCTATCTGGCGTATACTGCGTTTAAAAATACGGTGAGTCATGTGCCCACATTGCTGCGCCTTCTTCCCGTGGCCGCAGGCGGTTCCGAGGAGGACGGGGAAAATTCCGGGTCAAAGGAAGCCTCGGCGATTATGAATTTCGAGCCGGAGGATACGGAAGCGCTGGATATGCTGATACCGAAATATGTCACCAGCTTAATTTACGGCGCCCTGCGGGAATCCATTGCCAGTGAGAACGGCGCGCGTATGCAGGCTATGGACAGCGCCACCAGCAATGCGGAAGAAATGATAAGCGATTTGACGCTGAAATATAACAGAGCCCGTCAGGGTTCCATCACACAGGAGCTGACGGAAATCATAGCCGGGGCGGAGGCCCTCGGCTGAGTGTGAAACACAGATTTAAAATTTGCCCGCGGAAGCGGGCGGGAAAGAGGTAGAAATGGCAGGAGAAAACAGAGGCAGGGTTACTCAGGTCATCGGCGCGGTGCTGGATATCCGCTTCGATGAAGGTAAGCTGCCTGAGATTAACGAAGCAATTCGCATTCCTACCAGTGACGGCGGTGAACTGACGGCAGAGGTTTCCCAGCATTTGGGCGACGATACCGTCAGATGTATTGCCATGGGAAGTACCGATGGTTTGGTGAGAGGTATGGATGCGATTGCGACCGGTGCGCCCATTTCTGTTCCGGTAGGTGAAAAAACTCTAGGGCGGATTTTTAACGTGCTGGGTCAGCCCATTGATAATAAGCCGGCCCCTGAAGACGTTTCCTATGAACCCATCCACAGAGCCGCGCCGAAGTTTGAAGAGCAGGCTACGGAGAAGGAACTGCTGGAGACGGGCATCAAGGTGGTGGATCTGCTCTGTCCTTATCAGAAGGGCGGTAAGATCGGTCTGTTCGGCGGCGCGGGCGTTGGAAAAACCGTTTTGATTCAGGAATTGATTCGCAACATTGCCACGGAGCACGGCGGATATTCCGTGTTTACCGGCGTGGGCGAGCGTACCCGTGAGGGAAACGACCTTTACCATGAGATGACCGAGTCGGGCGTTATCGATAAGACCACCATGGTATTCGGTCAGATGAACGAGCCCCCCGGAGCGAGAATGCGTGTGGGCCTGACGGGTCTGACCATGGCGGAGTATTTCCGCGACAAGGGCGGCAAGGATGTGCTCTTGTTCATTGACAATATTTTCCGATTTACGCAGGCGGGCAGCGAGGTGTCCGCGCTTTTGGGACGCATGCCCTCCGCGGTGGGCTATCAGCCCACCCTGCAGACGGAGATGGGCGCCCTTCAGGAGCGTATCACCTCCACCAGAAACGGCTCCATCACTTCCGTTCAGGCGGTGTATGTGCCTGCGGACGACTTGACGGACCCGGCGCCTGCAACCACGTTTGCCCACTTGGACGCAACCACCGTGTTGTCCCGTTCCATTGTGGAGCTGGGTATTTATCCGGCGGTTGACCCGCTGGAATCCACATCCCGTATTCTGGATCCCAGAATCGTGGGCGACGAGCATTACCAGACGGCCCGGGGCGTGCAGGAGATTCTGCAGCGCTATAAGGAGCTGCAGGATATTATCGCGATTCTTGGTATGGACGAATTGTCCGAGGAAGATAAGCTGGTGGTATCCCGCGCGCGTAAGGTACAGAGATTCCTTTCACAGCCCTTCTTCGTTGCGGGCCAGTTTACCGGTCTGGAAGGCAAATATGTCCCCATCAACGAGACCATCCGCGGATTTAAGGAAATCTTGGAGGGCAGGCATGACGACGTCCCCGAGAGTTATTTCCTGAATGCGGGCAGCATCGACGACGTGCTGGCTAAGTGTAAGAATTGAAGCTGCGGTCTGGCGGTTGAACGCCTGCGTAGTATCGGGATTTTATAATGGTGAATTTTAAATGCCCGCCAAAGCGGGCGGGAGGGTGTAAACATGGCAGATAAAAATGGCTTTCTTCTGCGCATCATTACTCCTGACAGGGTCTTTTATGAAAATCAGGTGGATATGGTAGAATTTAATACCACAGAAGGTGAGATTGGCATACTGCCGGGGCATATTCCGATGACAGTGATTGTAAAGCCGGGCATCTTGAACATCAGCGAGCCGGAAGCGGAGAAAGAGGCGGCGCTGCATTCAGGGTTTGCGGAAATTCTGCCGGAAGGTGTGACAATTCTTGCAGAAGTGATCGAATGGCCTGAAGAGATCGATGAAAAGCGTGCGGAGGCGGCAAGAGAACGTGCGGAGGAACGTCTGCGCAACAGAACGCCGGAAACGGATATTGCCAGAGCCGAGACCGCGCTGCAGAGGGCGCTGGCAAGGATTCAGGTATTGAAGTAAACAAGAGCTGCAGGATAGGGCGGGCGGCTGATAAAGTAACAATTAGATGAAAACACGCATATGCTGTTAAAAAGTCAAAAGAGGATTGCATATGGAATTTCATTCTAAGCTGTTACAGCCGCTGCCTGAAAGTAAAGGTAGGGGCTGGAACGGGCCCCTTCCTTTTTATATGACGTACCCTGATTATTACGGAACAGGACAAGAGGAGAAATTGCTGAAGGATTTGGAATATTTACAGCAGCTGTATCCTAATGATGTGAAACGCTTTCAGAAAAGGATATCGGAAATATTGGATAAGGCAGATTATGAAGGCAGTATGATTTATGACGAATATCCGGATAGATGCAGCCTTCAGGCTCTGGCACAATCAATATGCAGGGTTTTGGAACAAGAAGAAAAAAATCCTCCCGCGGAGGAAATTATTATAATTCTGCTGTTTAATGAGGTATATAAACGCCGTCATGGAGGCCGCAGAGGAAAAATATATTATTGAGTTGGGAAACTATGGATGAAGTAAGGGAACTTTTCCGGCAGACGCTGGATCAGAACTTAATACAAATCGTACTCAGCAATACTCGGGACGCGGCTCAAGCCGAGAAGGTGAAAGTCCGCCCGGTGCTGATAAAGGGAGAGCTGAAATTTCAGGAGACGCTTTATCTGGGGAAGCAGGTCTTTCATTCTAATTGCATACAAGAAGAAATGGCGCAGCGCCTGACACAATATATGGAAAATTTGTTTCGACAGGCTCAAGTAAGCTGCGTGGGACAGGAGACGGTAATTTTGGTCAGTAAAAAAGGAGCCGTCAAAATAAAGCATAAGCGCAGCACAGGAGGCGGCAGTTTGGTGCAGAAGCCCGGGAATCTGTCCCACAACCGCACGAAGGAATATATTTTACGGGAAGGACAGCCGGTGGATTTTTTGATTGGACTGGGAGTCCAGACCCCCGATGGGCGGATTGCCAAGGCAAAGTATGACAAATTTCGGCAGATTAATCGTTATTTGGAATTTATAGAGGATGTACTGGATAAGCTTCCTACAGACAGAACGCTTCGCATCGTTGATTTTGGCTGTGGGAAGTCTTATTTGACGTTCGCTATGTATTATTATCTGCATGTGCTGCAGCAAAGGGATCTTCAGGTGACAGGGCTGGATTTGAAGGAGGACGTCATCGCGCATTGCAGGGAATTGGCCGAAAAGCTGCATTATGACGGACTGGAGTTTCGGCAGGGAGATATCAGCAGCTTTAGAGGAGTCGAGCAGGTGGATATGGTTGTATCCCTTCATGCCTGTGATAAGGCCACGGATTATGCCTTGGAGAAGGCGGTCAGATGGGGCGCTTCCGTTATTATGGCAGTGCCCTGCTGTCAGCATGAACTGAACGGCCAGATACGATGCGAGACTCTGCAGCCGATATTAAAATACGGAGTGATCAAAGAACGTATGGCGGCATTGATAACGGACGCCCTGCGGGCTGATATATTGGAACAGAACGGGTATGATACTCAGATTTTGGAATTTATAGATATGGAACATACCCCTAAGAATCTGATGATTCGGGCAGTAAAAGCTTCCAAGATGCGGCCCGGGTCTGCCGTACAATCGGAGGCGTCCGCGCAGGTCATGGAATTTCTGCATGTGATTCCTGCCTTGAAGGAGCTGTTATGAGAAAAAGTATTCTTAAGATTTTCGTATTTTTCTGCACCTTTCTGCTGACGGTTGTTGTTGTGAGCAGAGTCATGAATAAAGGTCATAACAATCTAACGATGGAAATGGCGCCGGCCTCGCTTCCGCTGGTGACAATGATGATGGACGGAGTGGAATATAACCAGCTGCATGGGTACACTGCTTTGACGGATGCTGCTTTTCAGAGAGATACGGTCACTGTGCTGGGGGCAGGCAGGGAGGCAGGGTTTGTGGTAGACACCTTTGGGCGGGATGTGGAGAAGATCTCCATAGAGGTGAGAACCATAGACGGCTCCAGATTGATTGAAAATACGGATATCAAAGAACTGCAAATGGAAGAGGGCAGAATTTATGGCAGCATTGTCTTGAAGGATTTGATAGAGCGGGACAAGGAGTATTCCCTTACATTCCAGCTGGATATGGAGGGAGGCGGGCAGGCTGTTTATTATACTCGGGTGATATGGAGCGAAAGCCTTCATGCGGCGGAAAAGCTGGGATTCTGCATTGATTTCCATGAAAAGCTTTATGACAGGGAGGCGGCAAGGGAGCTGGCCATATATTTGGAAACCAATCCCAGACTGGAGGCCAATCAATCTTTTCATAAAGTAAATATCCATAGCAGCTTCCGGCAGATTACATGGGGGAATCTGAATATAACGGAAGTGGGAAGGGCCGCGGTTCGGCTGACGGAAATTGCGGAGCAGACAGCGTCTGTGCGAATAGAATATCAAACCGCCGTCTCGGAGGGGAAAAACACTACCTATTATATGGTGGAGGAATTCTTCCGTCTTCGCTATACCACGGATAGAATGTATCTGCTGGATTATGAGAGGACTATGACCCAGATACCTGATGCGGAGCGTATGTGTGCGAATGATAAAATATTGCTTGGCATTACGGGAACGGACGTGCCCCTGCTGGAAAGCGAGGATGGCAATATAGTCGTGTTTGAAACGGCGAACCGGCTGTTTGGCTATGATGCGGCAAACAATAAACTGACATTGATTTTCAGCTTTTATGATGAAGAAAATGCCGACGCCAGAACAATTTATAACCGGCACACCGTCAAAGCTTTGAACGTGAACGAAGGTGGGGATGTGCAGTTTGCCGTCTATGGCTATATGAACAGAGGAAGACATGAAGGAGAGACTGGGATACAGCTGTACACTTATAGCAGCACACATAATACCGTGGAGGAATTAGTATATATTCCATATGATAAGACTTATTCGGTTCTGGAGGCGGAGATGAAGCGGCTTTTGTATTTAAACCGCGAGCAGAAGCTGTACCTTGTTTTAAATAATGCCATGTATAGAGTTGATTTGGTTGAAAAGACATATTCCCGGCTGACGGCGTTAAATCAGGATGACTGCCTGTTGGTTTCCGCAGATGAGAAAATAGCGGTATGGGGGGATGGAGGGGACAGATATCACAATACCGCTTTATACATTAGAAATCTGAGCAATGACGCTCAGAAAGTCATTTCGGTGGGAGCGGGAGAGGCTATTCAGCTTTTGGGTTTTATGGAAGAAGATATCATCTATGGTTTGGCGTATACAAGAGACGTCAGAGAGGAAAGCTCCGGCAGAACCTTCTTTCCCATGTATAAAATCTGTATCCGCAGCGCGTCAGGGGAGCTTTTAAAGGAATATGAACAGCCGGGTATCTATGTGACCGAATGCGCGGTGACGGACAACCAGATTACGCTGAGTCGGGTAAGGCGTTTGGAATCCGGAGAATATCAGGAAACGATTCAGGATCATATTATGAACAATACGGAGGCGGAGACAGGGAAAAACGTAATTGTTACCGCCGATATTGACATATATGAACGATATGTGGAAATACAGACAAGGAAAGATATAGACAGCAAGACGCTCAAGATATTGACGCCCAAAGAAGTGATGTATGAGGGCGGGCGGAGGCTGTTGCTGCCGGAGGGGGGAGATGGCGACAGATACTATGTGTATGGGGCTTATGGTGTCAGCGGGATTTATGTATCCCCGGCCGGCGCCGTTGATTTGGCATATTCCACCGCGGGGGTGGTCGTAAGTGAAAATGGGGAATGCATCTGGCTGCGGGGAAATCGTGTGCCCAGAAATCAGATTATGGCCATCAAGGAGGAAAGCGCGGGAGAAGGACGCAGCGCATTGGCTGTATGTATTGACGCCATGCTAAGCTATGAGGGCATCAGCAGAAATTCTCAGGAATATTTGCTTCAGGGGCAGAAACCGACAGAAATTTTAGCGGCTCACTTGGGAGAAGTTGACGTTATGGATCTTACGGGATGTCCTCTTGACGCGGTGCTATATTTTGTAAATAAGGATATTCCCGTTTTGGCATTGCTCAAAAACGGTTCGGGGGTGCTGCTGGTTGGATTTAATGAAACCGGCGTCGGCATCATGAACCCCGAAACGGGAACAATTTACAGAATGGGCATGGATGACGCAAAAGTGTGGCTGGAACAGAATGGCAATCAATTTATCACTTACAGGAGATTATAATCGCATGTTTTGTCCGAAATAAGAGGGAAAAAGTGCCCGCAACCAAAAGTTGCGGCATTTTTTTCGCGTTTCAACCTGAAATATGTGGTGCGGACAACAGAATACATGTTATAATTCTATTATAGAAAGTGTCTAGAAATTGAGAGAATTTCCGCGGATGCGGAGGGAGGTATATGTATGAATATTGAAATTGCCAACAGACTTGTGCAGCTTCGGAAAAAGAATCAGCTTTCCCAAGAAGCGCTGGCGGAAAAATTGGGAATCAGCAGACAGGCCGTCAGCAAATGGGAGAGAGCGGAGGCGTCTCCGGATACGGATAATCTGATTATGCTGGCAAGGCTCTATAATATTTCTCTGGACGAACTGCTTCGGATAGAGGAGGAGGCGAATGGGACTGCGGCAGAGGCGCTTGTGGCAGCGAATGCAGCAGAAGAACCAGTGATGATAATAGAGGAGCCGCGAAAGATTGATTATGGTTTTCTGCGGCATTTTCCAATAGCGGCCGTGACGGCAGCTGCGTATGTGATATTGGGAGCGTTCTGGAATTTATGGCATCCCGGCTGGCTGCTGCTCTTTCTGCCGCCTATCTGGCAGTCCGCGTTCATTGCGCTGGAGAAGAGAGATCCCATCCGTTTCGCGTATCCTGTACTGGCGGCGCTGATTTATCTCTGTGCGGGCCTTTTTGCGGGATTATGGCATCCGGGATGGATTATATTCTTGACCATACCTTTTTATTATCCTCTGGCAAAGTATTTCAAAAGACTGTATCGGGCCCAGAAGTCGGAGCTGGACGGCATTTTGAGAGGCACAAGGCAGGAATGAGAGGAAGACAGACGAAAAAGCGGCGGCCTGATGACAGACAGGGCCGCCGTATGTTCTGTCTATTATTTATGAGATGGGGAGGTTCTCCTTGGGAGTAAACAGATATTTAGCATATTTCTGCAAGGTAAAAAGCAGAACCATTCCCAAGACGCCGCAGGATAGAACTTCGCCGATGGTTACTGTGATATAGGAAAGCCACAAAGGCTTCAAGCCGTAGGCATAAAGTAATACAGGCGGAATGACAAGGGCATTGACCGCAATGGGCGGCAGGGGCGCCAGCCATTTGTGCCCGCGCAGCTTCCAAGTAAATGCCGCCGCAGTCAGGGTTGCCAGAGAACCGAAAATAATGTCGGGGAGCGCCGCGCCGGTAAAGATATTGGATAACAGGCAGCCGACGAAAAGTCCGGGTATGGCGGCGGGTGTAAAATAGGGTAAAATGGTGAGGGCTTCCGAGAATCGGAGCTGGACGGCATAATTTGCAAGTCCTAGAGCGTTGGCTAAGAAAGTAAGCACAACATAAAGAGCAGCGATGACCGCTGCGTGGGTGAGGTACATAGTTTTCTGTTTCATTTTTTCTCTCCTTTAGTTTTGTTTTACGTCAGGAAGGTCTCGAACTGACGGGGTCAGGCCCAGAATATGGTCTCATTATACCATGGATGGGCGAAAAGTCAAGCTTGGGACAATATTATTTTTACTGGCTGGCATAATGATACTGATTAATTAATTCCAAGGAACACATTTTCTACATCTGGACGAATTAGGAAAATTATGGTAAAATGTCTATATTTGAAGTAGGAGACTGTCGAATGGTCATCCTATATAGCATAATATACATTAGGAGGCAGATGTGGTGAAAGCAGAAAAAATACCTATGCTGGCGGGAGGAATACTGATTATACTGCTGGCGTTTTTAATTGTATGGAAGGCGGATATTCTGGGCGTGTCGGAGAGCAGGCTGGAAGAGGACGCCAGAGAAAAGCAGAATATCAAGAGCAGCTGGGAAGCTGTCAAGGATGTGAACGAAGATATTTGCGCCATGCTTTTTTTTGACGAAGACAAAAGCGAATATACCTATTCCGTTTATTTGAGCAGGGACGGGATGTCCTATGGCTATTTTTTTGCAGAGGGCGGCTCGGATAACCATATGGAGAAGGGGGTAAAAGGCATTGCTTTTGAAAATAAGGGGATTGCCCTGTTGTCCTTGAATCCGGACAAAGTGTGCAGGATTGTGATAGAGAATGATATTGGGGAGAGGGCCATCCTTGTGGATCCCGAGGAACCCTTCGCCGTAGTGCTGCCTAGTGATTGTGAGGAAATTATAATGTTTGATGCTCAGAATAATATTGTCACATTATATGATACCGATGCGGAAGAATAAATAATTTGGTGCGGGAAAAACAGCCCTGCTCTCGACAGATGTAAGATAGTCTGTCGAGAGCAGGGCTGTTTTATGGGAATTGGTGAATGAGCCTGTTAAAGCAGTCCTGACTTCAGCAGACGCCTGCGAAGCTGGCATCCCACAGCCATGGCGGCGATCAGTTTGACCAAATCTATGGGAACATAGGGGGTAACGCCCATGGCGAGAGCCTCCCAGAATGTGCAGGAAGCTTGGTATGCCAGCCACACGGTGCCAAACAGGTAGCAGACTGCCGTACCAAGCGCCATGCCCAAAAAGCTCATAATAATATTGTCGCTCCATTTGTCTATAAAAAATCCACAGAGCAGCGCCATAAAGATATACCCCACAATGTATCCTCCCGTGGGGCCGAATAGTTTGCTGGGGCCGCCGGTAAAGCCTGTGAACACAGGAAGCCCCGCAAGGCCGAGCAGAATGTAAATGATTACGCTTAAGGTGCCGAGTTTCATTCCTGTGACGGACAATACAAAATAAATTGCCAATGTGCCAAGGGAAATGGGGACGGGGCTGATGGGAATGTTGAAGGATATAGGTGCGAGAATACAGATGACAGCGGCCATCAGCCCTGTCAATGCCAGCTGTCTTACATCAAATATAGGTTTTTTTGCAGTACTTGTTTTGTTCATTTTTTCTACCTCGCTGTAATAGATTTTGTGATGACAGATAATCTGCCGGGGAGGTTTCCCGTGGTAAACTTTATGAGACGGACTTCATAGAGTCTGCAGTGAAATGGGATTCCTCATATGTAAACCTAAAAATGAAAGAGTTTACAATTTGGAATTATACAGCATGACAGAACGAATGTCAACTATTTTTTAGAAAGGTTTACATTATGGATAAATGAAAGCTCATGGTATCGGGAAGGATTCAGATATTTGGTGTATGGAAGGATAAGGTGAAATAAGAGAATTTTGTGAAATTTATGATTCTGTACAAAAAGGGCGGGCGTTTAAAGCTCGCCCTTTTTGTATTTTGCCACAATGCTTTGAATTCTTTCGTTAGGGTTCAACAGATCGCTGATAGAAGAATCATGGTTCAAGGTATCAATGATATAAGCGATATATTTGCTCATATCACAGTTGATATACCATTCCCTCTGCAGCAGTTCAGGCGTCTGGTAGATAAGATTTGTGGTAAGTACCTTGGTGATAATTCCTGATTCGTAAGCCTTGTCAAACTTGTCCAGACCGCTGGTAAACAGGCCGAAGGTGGAAAAGACAAATATTTTATCAGCCCTGCGTTCCTTCAGCGCGGCGGCCACTTCCAAAACGCTCTCGCCGGAGGAAATCATGTCGTCTATGATAATCATATCTTTGCCTTCCACACTGGTGCCTAGGAACTCATGGGCAACAATGGGATTCCGGCCCTTCACCACTCTGGTATAATCGCGTCTCTTGTAGAACATGCCCATATCCAGCCCAAGTACATTGGCAATATAGATAGCGCGGGTCATGCCGCCTTCATCGGGACTAATTACCATCATATGCCCCGAATCCAGCTGTAAGTCCTTTACATTTCGGAGCAGTCCCTTGATGAACTGGTATGCGGGCTGTACCGTTTCAAAACCGTGGAGGGGAATTGCGTTCTGCACCCTAGGGTCGTGGGCGTCAAAGGTTATAATATTATCCACGCCCATTTGAACCAGTTCCTGTAGTGCCAGAGCACAGTCGAGGGATTCTCTGGCGGTCCGTTTGTGCTGACGGCTCTCATAGAGAAAAGGCATGATAACCGTGATGCGGCGCGCCTTGCCTCCCACGGCGGCAATGATTCGCTTTAAGTCCTGATAATGGTCATCGGGCGACATGTGGTTTATGTGGCCGCAGAGGGAATAGGTCAGGGAATAATTACAGACGTCCACCAGAAGGTATAAATCAGTTCCGCGGACGGATTGAAGAATCATTCCCTTTGCTTCTCCGGAGCCGAATCGGGGTACGGCTGATTTTAACAGGTAGCTGTCGCGCTGATAGCCTGCGAAGGCCAGAGATTCCTTATGTTCGCTTTCCCTCTCTGCCCTCCATTTGACAAGATAGCGGTCTATCTGTTCGCCAAGAGATTTACAGCCTTCAAGCGCTATCATTCCCAATGAACCCACGGGGATGGTTTCCAAGTTTCTTTTTTCTTCGCGGTTGCCCATGAGAGTATCCTCTTTCTTTTTTAGTATAATCACAGCCTAAGTTCCGCTTTGCATTGCTTTGGAGCCGGAAAGCCGTTTCTTTAAGATGCGGATATCCGGTCCGGTGAGCTTGCACAAAATAAAGCTGCTGGTAATCCGGGAGAAAATCCTGTCCGAATATCGGTCGCGCAGTTCCTCCAAGCTGATATTCGTGGAAATCAGGGAAGATTTTTTCCGCAGATGACGCTCGTTCAGGCAGGAAAACAGCTGAGAAGTCACAAAGCTGTTGGTTATTTCCGTGCCCAGATCATCGATGATAAGCAGGTCGCAGCCATATAAATCCTCATACAGTCCATACAGCGATTCCTTGTTCCTTACATCAAAGGAATAGCGCGCCAGCAGTTCAAATAATCCTGCGGCGCTGAAATATATTACGGAACTGCCCTGTTCCAGTAGTTCCTTAGCGATGCATCCTGATAAAAAACTCTTGCCCGTACCTACTGTACCATAAAAAAAGAGATTATGGTAGTCCTGGTGAAACGCTTGTATAAATTTATGGCATAATTCAACCGCCGTCTCAAAATGGCGAAGATCGTCTTTTTGATAATATTCATAAGAAAGAGTGGAAAAGTTTTCTTTTGCAATCGTATCCTGTATGTTGGACTGGGCATACAGAATGGAAATTTCCTGTTGGCGGAAACAGCGGCATTTCTCCTTTAAACCGTCTGCGGCGGCCACATAGCCCGTATCGCGGCAAGCCGGGCAGCTGTAGATAGGTTCCAGATAATCGGAGGGAAAACCGTGCTCTATTAAAAGCCGTTTCCTTGTATCGGCAATTTCCGCAAGCTTTCTGCGCAGCTTTGGCAGGGCGTTATCATCCCCTTCCAGCATACTGCGGGCGCTGGCGGCGGAAATTGTACCGACGGAGGCCTCCAGCTCTTGAAAACCGGAAATCTTATGATAAACCTCTTCCCTTCGGGTTTGCGAGACAATACGGTTGTAATCGCTGGTGCGTTCATACTTCTTTATAATAGATTCATATTGTTCATTGCTCAGTGCCACGTTTCTACTCCTTTGATTCGATTTGCGGTTCTGCGGAAACGGTGTTTGGTATTCCGCAGGGGGTTCGGCAGGCTGGGCGGCCTTTCTTAATTACTGAGCAGTTCCTGTTCCAAAATGTCAAAATCGTATTGATTCTGTGTAAACTGGTTAAATCGGTTGGCGGCCTGTTTCGGGGCGGCAGCGGAAGTTTTTCTGCGCTGCTGATGCATGCTGTCTATTTGGAGAATGTCCGTTTTGTGATGTACATTCTGTTTTTTCCAGCTGCTTAAAATGCTTTCCGCATACTCAAAGCGGTGCCTGTCCGTTGCCAGAACAGTCCGCTCACAGGCTTCAATAATAATATCCATGGGGAAATTATAATCTTTTGTCCAGCGGGTAATGAATTCCAGTTCTTTGGCGGTGGGAGAGCAGTTCTTGCCCAGACCGTTCATAATAGCATAAATATTTTTATCATATCGGGCGGAAGCTTTTTGAGCCTGCTTCGGCGTGGTAATGCCCTGCTCGGCCCAATTTACGGCCACCTTCTCTATGTATTTGAAATCTTTTTTGCCTTTGTCCACACAGTATTGAATCAGATAGTCAATCAAGTCGTCGGAAAAATGAAGCACATCCATAAAATATAGAATGGTCTTCATTTCCGGGGCCGTCAACGGTTTCCCGATATAAGATTCGGTGATAAAGAGAAGCTGGGCGGTATCCTGCCGCTTCTTAAATTCCTGAAGCTGGTCCGCAGAATAACAAGGCTTCTCATATGGGTTGGAAGCGGCGTCCTTATCAGGGGCGGGAACGGTGAAAGGCATGACGGCCTTTACAGCGGGCAGTGTGTTCTGAGAGGAGGATACCTCTCCGGCAGGAACGGGTACGAAGGAAGACGCCGCGGGAGCGTTACATTCATCCCCTGTTCCGTCCTTTGAGGAGAGCTCGCGTATATGGATTCCGACCAAGTTTTGGGAATTGTCGTAATCCAAGTCCAGAAGCTGCCGCTTTTCCCAATACCCGAGCGCACGAAGGACATCCTTTTCCGTATGATTAAACTTGTCCGCAATGTCGGATACGCTGGTAGCCTGATGCGCGTCCATCATGCGAAGAAGGTAAAGGTAGACCTTAATCTGCGCGTCATTGGCATCCTTCATATATTCATCGATAAAAAGATTGGAAATAACAGTGGAATCGTCATGATTGTTTTTATAAATTGTCAAACGTGCCATCGTATGCACTCCCCCCTGACTGAATCGAATCATTGTTCCTTGTAAGCCGGCCGCGCCCATGCCGTACCGCGGCTGTAAGGAGCCGTACCGATGGGCCGGTTATCGGATACAGTCATGAGTATAGCACAAGGCTTTCAAAAAGGAAATAGGCAATTTCCCGAAAGATCTGCGGCTTTGGCACGGGAAGCGAAAATGTGAAAAATGTGGATAATGTGGATAATAATTCCGGCCCATGAATTATGAGGAAGTTACGGCGGCAGGATATCCACAGCCCGAAACGGCGGGGAGCTGTCCACGTTCTGTGGATATTGTGGATAATTCAAATCCCAAGCAGTTTTTCGCCGATTTTCAGCACATCTCCCGCACCCATAGTTATCAACAAGTCGCCGTTTATGCAATTTTCCAAAAGGAAATTTTCAATTTCATCAAAAGTGGAAAAATAGTCGCAGGGACGCCCCAGCGCTAAAATCTCATCCCGAAGGTTTTCCGAACTGATCCCTAGGGAATCGGTTTCTCTTGCGGGATAGATATCCGTCAGCACCACCCGGTCGGCGAGGGCCAGAGCTTGGGCAAACTCCTTCATAAAGGCTTTGGTTCTGGTATAAGTATGGGGCTGAAAGACGCACCATAGGGTCTTATGGGGATAGCCTGCGGCCGCCTTCAAGGCGGCGGTAATTTCCGTGGGATGATGGGAATAATCGTCTATCACGGTGACGCCGCCCACATTTCCTTTATATTCAAAGCGCCGATCCGTTCCGGTAAATCCATGAAGCGCGTCCGCAATGACGGGGCTGTCAACGGAAAGCAGATCCGCCAGCGCGGCTGCTGCCGTGGCGTTATAGACATTGTGCTCTCCGTATACCTGAAGGGAAATACGGCGCTCGCCCCGTCCAAAGCTGTGCAGCAGGAAGGAGGGACGCCCCATTTCGTCATAGGTGATGTCGGAAGGATAATAGTCCGCGCTGCTGTCGCTGCCAAAAGTGACGACGCGGCAGGCCAGTCCGTCGGTAAGCTCCGAAAGATTTTTAATCTGATTGTTGATGATCAGACAGCCGTCTTTTGGCAGAAGCATGGCAAATTTACGGAAGGAACGGCGAATATCGTCCAAATCCTTGAAGAAGTCCAAGTGATCCTCCTCTATATTCAATATCAGGGCGATTTTTGGGGAAAAATCCAAAAAACTGTTGGTATATTCGCAGGCCTCCGTGACAAAAAAGCCGGATTTCCCGATGCGCAGACAGCCGTTTATGGTTTTTAAGCTGCCGCCGATGGAGAGGGTGGGGTCAAGATCCGCGCGCAGCAGAATCTCGCTAATCATGGACGTGGTGGTGGTTTTGCCGTGGGTGCCGCTGACGGCGATGGGAGTCTCGTAATTTTTCATAATCTGTCCCATCAGTTCGCCTCTGGTAAGGCATGGAACGCCCCTCTCATGAGCGGCGATATATTCGGGATTGTCGGGGTGGACGGCGCTGGTAAATACGACGCACTCCGTTTCGTCTGTAATATTTTCAGGACGTTGTCCATAAAATACAATAATCCCCTTCGCCTCCAGAGCCTCCGTTCTGGCGCTGCGGGACCGGTCGGAGCCGGAAACCCGAAAGCCTGCGTCGGCCAAAAGCTCCGCCAGAGCGGACATGCTGACGCCGCCGATTCCGACGAAATGTATGGAGACAGGGTTTGCAAAATCAATTTTATACATGTAATCACACTTCCTTTATCATTTATATTTTTATTATAAACATTTATACTGCAAAATACAAATAAAAAAAACAGATTTATGGTACTTTCCGCAAAAGAATTCTCAATTTGTCCGTGTAAATTTGAGACGGGGTTCTATGATTTCTAAATTATAGCGAAAATAACAATGCGATTGTAATGTTGAAAAAAAGACATTGGTCGAAATAGACAAAAAATTCCTTGGTTTGTTGTAAAAGATATAGGAAATTAATAACGGCAGGAGGAAAAAATATAATTTTATTGTAAAAATATTCCATTTTCATAAATCATATGGTATAATGGACATACCAGTAAACTGGAAGAAGGCTAGACAGAGGTGATGACATGATTAAAAAGGAAATGATTGCCATGTTGTTGGCAGGCGGACAGGGCAGCCGTCTGGGTGTGCTTACATCCAAGGTAGCAAAGCCTGCCGTAGCGTTTGGAGGAAAATACCGTATTATTGATTTCCCTCTTTCTAATTGTATTAATTCGGGAGTGGATACCGTCGGCGTCCTCACCCAGTATCGGCCTCTGCGGCTGAACGCGCATATCGGAATCGGTATTCCATGGGATCTGGATCGTAATATCGGCGGCGTTACCGTGCTGCCCCCTTACGAGAAAAGCTCCAACAGCGAGTGGTATACAGGTACGGCCAATGCTATTTATCAAAATCTTGAATATATGGAAAGCTATCATCCGGAGTATGTGTTAATACTCTCGGGAGATCATATTTACAAAATGGACTACGAGGTTATGCTGGATTTCCATAAGGCGAATCATGCGGAAGTCACCATTGCCGTGATGCCGGTGCCCATTGAGGAGGCGGGCAGGTTCGGAATTATGATTGCCGACGAGCATAAACGCATCACGGAATTTGAGGAAAAACCGGAGCATCCCAGAAGCAATCTTGCCAGCATGGGTATTTATATTTTTAACTGGAAAACATTAAAAGACGCGTTGATTACCATGGCCAACCAGCCCGCGCTTGATTTCGGAAAGCATGTGATTCCATACTGTCATGAGAAAGGCGCGCCGTTATACGCTTACGAATTTACAGGATATTGGAAGGACGTGGGCACGTTAAGCTCCTACTGGGAGGCCAATATGGAGTTAATCGACATTGTGCCGGAGTTTAACTTGTATGAGGAATACTGGAAGATTTATACGAAAAGCGAGATTCAGCCCCCTCAGTATTTTGACAGGGACAGCGTGGTAGAGCGCAGCATCATCGGGGAAGGAACGGATGTGTACGGCAAGGTATACAATTCCGTCATTGGCTGCGGCGTTACCATTGGGAAAGGCACCGTAGTGCGGGATTCGATTATCATGAATCAGACCCGGATAGGGGAGAACTGCGAATTGAATAAAGCAATTGTTGCGGAGGAAGTGCAGATTGGAAATCAAGTGCGCCTTGGCGCAGGCGAAGAGACGGCAAATGAGACGGCGCCGCACATTTACAATCATGGAATTGTGACTGTGGGTGAGAGAAGCGTGATTCCCGACGGCATTACGGTGGGGAAGAATTCGGTTATCTTCGGCGTTACCACGGCTGCGGATTATCCGGACTTAAGTCTTGCAGGCGGCAAAACTTTGATTAAGGCAGGTGAACAGTAGTGAGAGCAATCGGAATCGTTTTAGCAGGCGGCAATAATCGTAGAATGCAGGAGCTGTCGCAAAAGAGAGCCATTTGCGCAATGCCCATTGCAGGAAGTTATCGCAGTATCGATTTTACTCTGAGCAATATGGCAAATTCACATATTCAGAAAGTGGCCGTGGTGACACAGTACAATGCCACAAGCCTGAATGAGCATTTAAGCTCCTCCAAGTGGTGGGATTTCGGCCGTAAACAGGGCGGATTATATGTGTTTACGCCTGTTATTACCGCGGATAACAGCAACTGGTACCGAGGAACGGCGGACGCTATTTATCAGAATTTGTCATTCTTGAAGAACAGTCATGAGCCTTATGTGGTAATCGCATCCGGCGACTGTGTGTATAAAGTGGATTTTAATAAGGTTCTGGAGTATCATATTGAAAAAAAAGCCGACATTACGGTGGTGTGCCGGGATATGGAAGACAACGTCAACGTGGAGCGCTTTGGCACCATCCGCATGAATGAGGACAGCCGCGTCGAAGAATTCGAGGAGAAACCTCTCCGGGCGAAATCCAGAACTATCTCCTGCGGTATTTACATTCTTCGCCGCCGTCAGCTGATAGAGATGGTTGAGAAATGCGCCGAAGAGGACAGATATGATTTTGTGAGCGATATATTGATTCGCTACAAGGACTTGAAGCGGATTTACGGCTATAAAATGAAAGAGTACTGGAGGAATATTGCGTCGGTGGAGGATTACTTCAATACCAATATGGATTTTCTGAAGCCGGAGGTACGGAATTATTTCTTCAAGCAGTATCCGGATATTTATTCCAAGGTGGATGATCTTGCGCCGGCAAAGTACAATGTGGGCGCCAGTGTGAAAAACAGCCTGATTTCCAGCGGATGTATTGTGAACGGCTTGGTGGAGAATTCCGTGGTTTTCAAGAATAGTTATATCGGAAATAATTGTGTGATTAAGAATTCCATCATCTTGAACAATGTTTACATCGGCGACAACACATATATTGAAAATTGTATTGTGGAAAGCAGAGATACCATTCGGGCTAATTCCTGCTATGTGGGTGAGAAGGGCAAAGTCCGCATTGTGGTGGAACGCAGCGAAAGGTATGCGATATAGCATACAGAAATTGGTTTACGTCGGGAGCAGCGTCAGTAAAGAAGACAGTTTTTTTGAAATTTCAGGCTCAGCGGTCTGCTTTGGATACCGGGAAAGGGGGTACAAATGAAGGTTACGGATGTTCGCGTGCGTAAGATTGCAAAAGAAGGCAAGATGAAGGCTATCGTGTCCATTACTCTGGATGAAGAGTTTGTAGTGCATGACATCAAGGTAATCGAGGGGGACAGAGGTTTGTTTATCGCAATGCCCAGCAAGAAAGTGTCGGAAGGAGAATACAGGGATATTGCGCATCCCATAAATTCTTTTACCCGGGATGCGATTCAGAAGGTGATTCTGGAGAGCTATGAAAAAGCGCTGCTGGAGTCTGAGGAAGCATAGGATGCAGGAAATAACAGTCTCGAAGGGGAAGCGCCCATAGGGGAGCGGAGAGAACGGAACAAGTCATAAATATGAAAAAATGCCGCGGCTGTATTGCGGCATTTTTTTTGTGAGAAAAGGGAAGCGGGACGGGGTGGAGGATGTCCTTGCGGCGCGGAATGAAAAGAGCCGTTTCTGAAAGGCCGCGATTTGGATGGAATATTGCTGGCAGTTTATATGACAGCATGTAGTAAATATTTTATGTTCCCTATATATAAATTAAAAAATTTTATAATTTACATAATTAATATAGTTGCATATTTTGAAAATAATATTGACAAAATAATGATATTATGTAAAATAAATAATATATAGAAAATCTGTCGTTTTTTGTAAAATGGTACTATGCAGTTTTGAAAAAATTTATGATTTGCAAAGAAAGGGGAATGAGATGAAAAATAAAATTCAGGGATTTAAAATGGGAATGGCCTGTCTGGCAGGCGCGGGGATGCTGGCTTTTGGCGCAATGAGTGTGAATGCGGCTGCTCATGTGCATAATTATGTTGAAAAGGAATCCTCCTATGTTCTGAGTTATAATCATAGTACTCACACGATACGGACGGAGCAGATGTGGGCGTGCGAATGCGGAGATGTAGAGAAATTTGGTGATTTTTGGGACAATACGGAAGACCATGACATTACTTCATATCAAAATGAAGACGGGCATTGGGTAGACGAGTGCGGTTATTGTGATTATAAATATGTTTATCCATGGTAAAGAAGTTATCAGGAAAGAATAATATCACGAAAAACGGCGGAGCCGGGGGATTGATTTAATCCCCCGTTTTCTTTTTTATAAGGAGCTTTTTTGCGCAAAATAAATAAGAGAGCATAGAGCGCTTTGTAATGGAGCGGCTGCGTTTAAAGGCTGGTTCTGCAAAGATAGAAGTGGGAAATATCGCTTACAAAAAGTGCCGTTTGCGGTATTTTTTCTGTGGGAGGATTAAATTCGGAATTCTTGGAAAATCACATGGAGTTTCTGGCAGGAAATACTGGTCTGCCTGTCAAGAGTTTTCGGCATGAAAATACTCTCATGCAATTGGCGGAGTATTTCAGGCACAAGTGTTTTATGCCTGAAGGTATTCCTGCACTTGAAAATTACGGATAAATCATATATGATAGGAAGGTATAAAAACTGCCTGATATCAGGAACGGAAGCCATGGCGGCGGGATGTTTAACGGCCAAAACGCCGTGGATATTGGAAGTACGGCGTCTATTGCGGAGCAGAATGGAGGACACCTTTATGTATCTAATTGTCGGACTGGGCAATCCGGGAAGAGAATATGAAAATACACGTCATAATATTGGATTTCAAGTCATTGAAAAATTAGCGAGGCAGGAGCAGATTTCCGTATTGGAAAAAAAGCATAAAGCGATTATCGGAAAAGGAATAGTGGCAGGGGAGAAATGCATTCTTGCAAAGCCCCAGACCTTCATGAACCTCAGCGGGGAGAGCGTCAGGGAGCTGGCGGAATATTACAAGCTGGATGCCGCCTCCCGGCTGATTGTGATTTCCGACGACGTCAGCTTGGAGACAGGGAAAATCAGAATCCGCAAAAAGGGAAGCGCGGGAGGCCATAACGGGCTGAAGAATATCATTGCAAACCTTGGAAATGATACTTTTATCCGTGTCAAAATGGGCGTGGGGGAAAAACCGGAGGGCTGGGACCTAGTGGATCATGTCTTGGGACGTTTCTCAGCAAAGGAACAGGAAGTGATGAACGAAGCGGCGGAGCGGGCCGCCGATGCCGTCCGCACAATCATCGCACAGGGCGCCGATATCGCAATGAACCGATTTAATTAGTGGGAACTGGAATAAAATAAAAACAGTGAAGGAACGAAAGCGCCCGGAATGAAATTTCAGCTGCGTCCTATGCAGATGAAATTTCATTCCCTGAGAAGGGCGCTGTAGTTCCGGAACGGAACTGGAATGGAGGCAGAAAATGCAGGCATTATTGGCGCCGCTTCAAGAATTGGCAGATTTCAGTGCCATCAGGGAGGCTATTAGGAAAAGAATCCCGGCCGCGCTTACAGGCTGCGTGGATTCCCAGAAGCTCCACATGATTTACGGGTTGAGCGAGGGCTTTCGGATTAAGGTGATTATCACTTATAATGATATCAAAGCCAAAGAAATCTATGAAGAATATAAATTTTACGACAGAAATGTGATGCTGTACCCGGCCAAGGACTTGATTTTCTTTCAGGCGGATATTCACGGCAATCAGCTGATCAGAGAGCGGGTCAAGGCGCTCCGCAGGCTGATGGAGAAAAAGCCCCTTGCCATTGTCACCACCTATGCGGCCCTGATGACGCCGCAGGTGATGTGGGACAGGGAGAGGGACGTCATCGATGTACACCGGGGGGGCTCCCTTCAGGAAAGCGCGCTGTGCCAGCGGCTTGTGGCGATGGGATATGAGAAAAGCTATCAGGTGGAAAGCCCGGGGCAGTTTTCCGTCCGGGGCGGGATTATCGATATTTTTGATTTGACGGAAGAGAATCCCTATCGGATTGAGCTGTGGGGGGACGAGGTGGAATCCATCCGCAGCTTTGACATTTTAAGCCAGCGTTCTATCGAGAATCTGGAAGGCGTCAGCGTGTTCCCGGCCACGGAATTTGTGCTGGAGGAAGAGCGCATTCGCAGGGGCCTCAAAAAGCTGGAAGAGGAAAGCCGGGCGCAGGAAAAAATATTCCGGGATTCCTTCCGCACCGAGGAGGCCCATCGGATTGCCATGCAGGTGAAAGAGCTGAAAGAACAGCTGCTGGAATTTAAAAGCAAGGTAAATCTGGAAGGATATATCCGATATTTTTATGAGGACACGGTGACGCTTCCGGAGCTTTTGGTGCGGGCGGCAAAGGAGAGCGGCGCGCCGGCGCCGGTATTTTTCGTGGAGGAGCCTTCCCGCGTCAAGGAGGCCGCCGGAGCCGTGGAGCTGGAATTTCGGGAAAGCATGGCTCAGAGGGCGGAGAAGGGTTATATCCTGCCCGGCCAGATGGATATTCTTTACAGCGGCGAGCAGGCGGCGGCAAAGCTTCTTTTGGGCAGCGTGGTGACAATTTCCATGATGGACACCAAGGGGGGCTATTTCAAGACGGAAAGGAAAATGGACGCGGCGGCCAGAAGCGCCGCCTCCTATAACAACAGCTTTGAGGCGCTGGTGAAGGATTTAAAGCTCTATCGGAAAAACGGCTGCAGGGTGCTTCTGCTGTCAGGCTCCAGAACCAGAGCCAAACGTCTGGCGGAAGACCTTCGGGATCAGGGACTTACGGCAGTGTACACGGAAGACCCCATGCGTCAGGTGCAGCCCGCGGAGGTGGTCACATATTACGGGCATGTGGGAAAGGGCTTTGAATACCCTCTCTTAAAATTCGTGGTGCTGTCGGAAACGGATATTTTCGGCGCGGAAAAAAAGAAGAAAAAAGCGAAAAAACTCTATCAGGGCCAGAAGATTAAGGATTTCAACGAGCTGAAGGTGGGGGATTACGTGGTGCATGAAAGCCATGGCCTAGGCATCTACAAGGGCATTGAAAAGGTGGAGATGGAGGGCGTGGTCAAGGACTACATTAAGATAGAGTACCGGGATGAGGGGCATCTGTATGTGCTGGCAACGGGGCTGGACGTGATACAGAAATATGCCTCCGCAGACGCGAAGAAACCCAAATTGAACAAGCTGGGCACAAAGGAGTGGGAGCGGACCAAGACCAAGGTGCGGGGAGCCGTGGCCGAGGTGGCAAAGGATCTGGTGGAGCTTTATGCCCTGCGCCAGCAGAGCGCCGGATATCAATATGGGAAGGATACGGTGTGGCAGAGGGAGTTTGAGGAAATGTTTCCCTTTGAGGAGACGGAGGATCAGATAGCGGCCATTGCGGATACCAAGGCGGATATGGAGAGCACGAGGATTATGGACCGCCTCATCTGCGGGGACGTGGGCTACGGCAAGACGGAAATTGCCATCCGCGCGGCTTTCAAGGCGGTGCAGGAGGGCAAACAGGTGGTATATCTGGTGCCCACCACCATTCTGGCCCAGCAGCATTATACCACCTTCGTACAGCGCATGAAGGAGTTCCCTGTGCGGGTGGATTTGATGAGCCGGTTCCGCACGCCGGGAGAAATCAAAAAAACGGTAACGGATCTGCAGAAGGGCATTGTGGATATTGTCATCGGAACCCACAGGGTATTGTCGGATGATGTGAAATTCAAGGATTTGGGCCTGCTTGTCATCGATGAGGAGCAGAGGTTCGGCGTGGCCCACAAGGAGAAAATCAAGAAGCTGAAGGAAAACGTGGACGTGCTCACCTTGACGGCAACGCCCATTCCAAGGACCCTTCATATGAGTCTTATCGGCATCCGGGATATGAGCGTTCTGGAGGAGGCGCCGGAGGACAGGCTGCCCATCCAGACCTTTGTGTGCGAATATAACGACGAGCTGGTGCGGGAGGCCGTCTGCCGGGAGCTGGCAAGGGGCGGGCAGGTGTATTATGTATACAATCGTGTGAATCACATTGCGGATATTGCCGCCCAGCTGGCCGCGTTGGTGCCGGAGGCGGCGGTTTCTTATGCCCATGGGCAGATGAAAGAGCATGAATTAGAGAAAATCATGTATGACTTTATCGGCGGGGAAATCGATGTGCTGGTATCCACCACCATTATCGAGACAGGGCTGGACATTCCCAATGTGAATACCATGATTATCCATGATTCCGACTCGCTGGGGCTTTCCCAGCTGTATCAGCTCCGGGGGCGGGTGGGACGTTCTAACCGTACCTCCTATGCTTTTTTGATGTACAAACGGGACAAAATGCTGAAAGAGGTGGCGGAAAAGCGGCTGGCGGCCATCAAGGAATTTACGGATCTGGGCAGCGGGTTTAAGATTGCCATGCGGGATTTGGAGATACGGGGGGCGGGAAACCTGCTGGGAGTGCGCCAGCACGGGCATATGGAGGCCGTGGGGTATGATTTGTACTGCAAGATGCTCAACGAGGCGGTGAAGAACGTGAAGGGCGTTAAAACCGCGGAGGATTTTGCCACACTGGTGGATTTGGACGTGGATGCGTTCATTCCGCCCTCTTATATTGTCAACGAGGTGCAGAAGCTGGATATTTACAAGCGGATTGCGGGGATTGAGAATGTCAAAGAACGGGACGACATGCGGGACGAGCTGCTGGACCGCTTCGGGGAGATTCCCAAATCGGTGGACAATCTGCTGAGAATCGCCCTGATCCGGGTGGCGGCCCACAGACTGTTTATGACGGAAATCCGTGGCAAAAACGAGAAGATTACCTTCAACCTCCGCGCCAACGCGGGACTTGACCCGGCAAAAATCCCGCCGCTTTTGAAGAAGTATGGCAAAGCCCTTGCCTTTACTGCATATGGGAATCCGTTTTTTACTTATAAGTATAAGAAGACGGGCTTGGTGGAAAAGGACGCCGAACTGCTTTTGGACGGCACGGAGCGGTTATTGAAGGAGATGGAAGGGCTTTTGCTGGAGCGGGAATGAACGGCCGCTGTTGGGGAACGGTATGCGTCGGCGCCGCCGATGGCGACGCGGCGACATCATTTTACGGAATTTTATTGATTTAACGAGTCTCTTTCATAGGACTTGCTAAGCAAATACAGAGTCTACAAAGCAAATTCAGAGCCTGTTAAGTAAATACAGGGATTACAAGGCCAATGCAGGGCCTGTTAGGAAAAAATAGGAACTACAAAGCCAATGCAGGGCCTGTTAGGAAAAAATAGGAACTACAAAGCCAATGCAGGGCCTGTTGGGAAAAAATAGGGACTACAAAAGCAGATACAGGGCCTGTTAGGAAAAAATAGGGACTACAAAGCAGATACAGGGCCTGTTAGGAAAATATTAGAGTCTGCAAAGCAAGTACAGGGCCTGTTAAGCAAAGATAGGGTTTACAAAGCAAATATAGGGCCTGTTAGGCAAAAATAGGGATTACAAAGCCAATGCAGGGTCTGTTAAGCAAAAATAAGGACTACAAAGCAAATACAGAGCCTGTTAGGAAAAAACTAAACTATTGTTCGAGAAAATGTGTTTTGAGAGAGTTTTATTGCCCTCAAAATATGTTACCTTTTATCCATAACATATAGAAAATATGAAAATCACAGCTTTGATTGTTTCCATTAGGAGTAATTTTCAGAAGAAATAATTTTCGTAAGGAATAATTTTCAGAAGAAATTGTTTCTGCAAGAAATAATTTTCATTAAGAAAGCGTTTCCGCAAGAAATAATTTTCATTAAGAAAGCGTTTTCACAGGAAATTACTTCCATAAGAATCGGAAAACAACAGAGAGCGGATTTTCCAATGTGAGGATAGGAGGTAATTTTGTATGAAAGGTTATTACACTGCGGAAGGGTACATGGGACTGGTGGATGGGAGATATATGCTTTTTGCCAGTGAAAAGGAGTACAGGGAATATATGGAGGAACGAGAGGTTGCATGAATATAAGATCATGATTGTAGACGATGAGCCGGACATTCTGGATTTGCTGGACAAGGCGCTGCGGATGGAGGGCTTTCGCCATATTGTCAAGGCGGAGGACGGACTTTCTGCCGTGAACCTCTGCGGGAGGAATCAGCCGGACGTTGTGATTCTGGATGTGATGCTTCCGGATATCGACGGATATGAGGTCTGCAGGCGTATCAGGCAGTTTTCCCATTGCCCGATTTTGTTCCTCTCGTCAAAAAACGACGAGCTGGATAAGATTCTCGGGCTGGCGGTGGGGGGCGACGATTATATTACAAAACCGTTCAGCCCCAGAGAGGCGGCTTACCGGGTGAAGGCCCAGCTTAGGCGGATGGAATATAGATATGGGGATGCGGAGCATGCTCCGGAGGAAAAGCCGCCGCTTAAGGTCGGCGCTCTGAGGATTGATACGGAAGGGTGTCGAGTTTTCAAGGGGGAAAGGGAAATTGAGCTGACCGCGAGGGAATTTGAGATCCTTAAGTATCTGGCGGAGAATCTGGGACGCGTTGTCAGCAGGGAACGGCTGTATGAGGCTGTCTGGGGGGAGGACGGCTTTGGCTGCGATAATACGATTATGGTGCATATCCGGCATCTGCGGGAAAAACTTGAGGACAATCCCGCGGAGCCTAGGTATGTGATTACCATGAAAGGGCTGGGCTATAAAATGGTGAATCCCGATGAGAGATAAACGCTGGCTTCCTCCCCTATTGTGTTCCTCTGCGGTTTTTCTCGTGCTGATTCTGCTGACGGCGGCTGCCGGGATTGGGCTGTTTTTCGGGATATTTGCTATCCCTTGGCCGGAGGGGTTAAGCCTCGCCTCATGGCCCCGGACATTTACGGACGATTTTGGCTCTTGGATAGAATATGATGGGCGGGAGGTTAGAATTGCCGAAACGGGGCTTGCGCGGCTGGAGGAATACGGGATGTGGATTCAGGTGATCGACGAGGCTGGAGAGGAGATTTTCGTTTATCACAAGCCGGATCATGTACCAGAGGCTTACCCGGCTTCCGCGCTGACGGAATTGGATATGAGCGCTTATGCGGAGGGGTATACGGTTTTTGTGAACAGCTTGACGGATTCCGGCGAAGTCTGCAGCTATATCATAGGATTTCCCTATGCCGTAGGAAAGTACGCGCTGTACTATAATGGGGAGAAAATCACCCGCTTGATGCCAGTGGCAAGGGTTATCGTGTCTGCTGCTTTTTTTGCGCTTGTCCTTTTGGTTTTCGGATATGTGCTGTGGCTGACCCGGAAGCTGGCGCAAATTACGGGCGGCATCAAAAGGGTATCCCTGCGCGATTATGAACCGCTGAGGGAAAAGGGGATGTTCCGTGATATTTACAGGGCGCTGAACAAAATGGATGGGGATATCCGCGAAAGCGACAGGATAAAAGAAGAGGCGGAGCGCGCCCGCAGAGAGTGGATTGCCAATATTACCCATGATTTGAAGACGCCGCTTTCCCCGGTGAAGGGTTACGCGGAGCTGCTGGCGGATGCTGCGGGCAGGGAAGGCGTGGAGCCGGAGACGGTGTGCGAGTATGGGCGGATTATTTTAAAGAATGTCTCTCATTTAGAGAAACTTCTGAATGATTTGAAGCTGACTTGGCAGCTGGAAGCCGGGACGGTGCCCTGCCAACGGCGCGAGGTGCGGATTGTGCGGTATCTCAGGGAGCTGGCAATCGATATTGTCAATGACCCTGCGTTTGCCGGGCGCAGGATAGAGTTTGAGGATCGGGGATTTGAGGATTGTGAATTTGAAGGGGATGGAGTTGGATTTGAAGGGGATGGATTTGGGAGTCATGGATATGAGAGTCATGAATTTGAGGGGGATAAATTTGAGAGTCATGAATCTGGGGAGCATGGACAGGAATTTCTAGTCTCCATTGACCCGGATTTATTCCGGCGGGCGGTTCAAAATATCATAGTGAACGCCTTGATTCACAATCCGCCGGAGACGGTGGTGACGATTGCGGTGGATAAAGGTCCGGCAGCGGAAGCTTTGATGGGATTGAAGAAAGCCTCACAGGAGGAGGCTTTGGCGGGCTTGAAGGATGCCTTGCAGGCGCAGGAGGATTCGGAGGGATTTGAGAAGGCCTTGCAGGGGAAGGGGGCTTTGGAGGGATTTATGAAATCCTCGCAAGAGGAGGAGACAGCGGCTGTGATTTCAATTAGGGACAATGGAGTCGGGATGGATGAAGCGGCGCAGGCCCGGCTGTTTGAAAGATATTACAGAGGCACAAATACCAGAGAGAAAACGGAAGGAAGCGGCCTTGGGCTTGCGATTGCCAGACAGATTATCCTGCTTCATGGGGGCGAGGTTCATGTGAAGAGCGAATTGGGCGTCGGAACGGAGTTTGTGATTGTCCTGTTTCGGCGCAGGTAAGGGCGGGGACGATAATAAAGAAAATTAATAGAAAAACCATTTGCAAATATTTTATAATATGCTATAATAATAAAAATATAATATAATTATATTTGTGGAGGAAAAAAGTGGACGACGACTCCGACGGTGAGGCGGATACAAATCCAAAGTTAAGAATGTGTCATCTAAATTTAGGAAGCATGGTTATATGCCAAACAGCATATAGCTGTGCTTTTTGTTGTCTTTTTAAAGGAGGGAAAACATAAATATGTGATAAGAAGCGGCCGGAAGGGAAATGAATAGTCATAGACATAGAAAGATAAGAGGTAAAAAATGAATAACGAAACAATTTCACTTGTAATCATCATCATAAGCATTATTATGTCGGCATATTTTTCGGCAACAGAAACGGCGTTTTCATCGTTAAACCGGATACGAATGAAAAATATGGCGGAAAAAGGGAACAAAAAGGCTTGTCTGGTAATGAAATTATCGGAGAATTACGATAGTCTGCTGTCAACCATTTTGATTGGCAATAATATCGTAAATATTGCAAGCGCATCTTTGGCAGCGGTATTATTTGTGAAATTGCTGGGGGATGAAGTCGGCCCCAGCGTATCCACCGCCGTTACTACGGTGGTCGTCTTAATTTTTGGGGAAGTGTCTCCCAAGAGCATTGCAAAGGAATCGCCGGAAAAGTTTGCCATGTTTTCGGCTCCGTTTTTACATATGTTAATGGTGCTGCTGACTCCGTTTAATTTTCTGTTCAGGCAGTGGAAAAAGGTATTATCCATGATAATTAAACAGGGGGAGGACGGAGGCATCACAGAAGAAGAGCTGTTATCCATTGTAGAGGAAGCAAAGCAGGATGGAGGAATTGACGAGCAGGAAAACATGCTTATACGGAGTGCGCTTGAATTTACGGAGCAGGAAGCCGTTGATATCATAACGCCAAGGATTGATATTACGGCAGTTTCAACGGAAGCGACGAAGGAAGAAGTTGCCGATGTTTTTGCTAAAACAGCTTTTTCAAGACTTCCTATATTTGAAGACACCATAGACCATATCGTCGGAATAGTCTATCAAAAGGATTTTTACAATAATGTGTATCATGGCAGTAAGGAAATATCCGAAATTATCCGGCCGGCGTTATTTGTCCCAAAGAATAAAAAAATCGGCATATTATTAAAAGAATTACAGCATAAAAAAATACATATTGCGGTCGTTTTGGACGAATATGGCGGAACCGTGGGAATCATTACGCTGGAGGATATCTTGGAGGAGCTTGTAGGCGAAATTTGGGACGAATATGATGAAGTCAGTTCGGAGATCGAAAAGAAATCGGAGACGGAGTATATCGTTCTGGGAAGCGCTGATATTGACAAGGTGTTTGAGGCATTAAATATTCAAGCGCCCGAAGAAGAAACGGAGTCGGGGATTGTCAATGGGTGGATCATGAACCAGTTGGGGAGAGTGCCCGAAAAACAGGATTCTTTTGAATATAAAGGTTATCAAATAACCGTTTTGGAAATGGATGAGAAACGAGTGGGGAAGGTTTTATTTTCAGAATCCATAAATACCGTCCAGAAAGAGCAAGGGAGCCGGTAAGGATTGAAATTACGACAAAAAGCCGGCTGTGAGAGAAGGAAGCCTCGGATGCGGCTTAAATCACAGGAATTTTCAATAACTGCTGGTAAAAGAGGCGGAATTTTGCTATAATAAACATAAGAATCAAGGGAGTCGGGCGGGCTTCAAAGTGCGGAACTGCGGACAGGATTTCGGCGGATGCCGGGCAGAAGAGAGGAGCAGAGGAAGCTGTGCCAAAAGATCTGTAGGATTAAAATAGGCCTGACGGTCAGGCCTATCAATGATATGATACTAGAATGGAAGAGGGTATGATTATGAAGAGAGAATTTGATTTGCTTTCGCTGGGTGAGATTATGCTCAGGCTGTCGCCGCCGGACAATGAGCGCATCACAAGGGGGGATACCTTGAGCAAGCAGGCCGGGGGCGCGGAGCTGAATTCCGCCACGGGCGCGTCCATGCTGGGGCTTCGCTGCGGCATTATATCCAAGCTGCCGGCCAATGATTTGGGAATTTATATCAAGAATCGGGTTCGTCTCTGCGGCGTCAGCGACGATTATCTGGTGTATGACGAGAGCAGGGACGCGAGGCTGGGGGTGTATTATTATGAGAACGGCGCATACCCGCGCAAGCCCCGGATTGTGTATGACAGGAAGAATACTTCGATGAGCAAGATTTCCGTGGAGGATTATGACGACGGTCTGTACAGCGCCGCCAGATGTTTTCATACCAGCGGCATTACGCTGGCGCTGAGTCCCCAAGTGAGGGAGACCGCCATTACCATGATAAAGCGATTTAAAGAACAGGGGACGCTGATTTCTTTTGATGTGAACTTCCGGGGCAATCTGTGGACGGGAGCGGAGGCGAAGGAGTGTATCGAATCCATTCTGCCTTATGTGGATATTTTCTTCTGTTCCGAGGATACCGCAAGGCTTACTTTCTTGAAGGAAGGGGACGCAAAGGATATTATGAAGAGCTTTACCGAGGATTTCCCGATTTCCATTGTGGCGTCCACCCAGCGTATTGTACACAGCCCTAAGCGGCATACGTTCGGTTCCATTATTTACAGCGCCAAAGAGGATACTTTTTATGAGGAGGCGCCCTATACGGATATCGAGGTGGTTGACCGCATCGGAAGCGGCGACGCTTATATATCCGGCGTTCTCTACGGACTGCTGGCCCATGAGGGAGAGTACCAGAGGGCCTTGGAATACGGCAATGCCGTCAGCGCCCTGAAAAATACCATTCCCGGGGATCTGCTCAGCACGGATTTGAAAGAGATTGAGGGCATTATCAAGGAACATAAGTCCACCGGAAGGATTGCGGAGATGGACAGATAGCGGCTGGGGGAAGGAAATAAGTCCGCCGGGAGTATGATGGGGAAGGACGGACAGCAGGCTGGGGAGGAAACGTAAGTCCGCCGGATTGGCGGAGGAGACGGATAACAGGTTGGGGAAGATTCGCAGGGCGGGCCTTCTCCAATTTGCATTTCGCGGGCTTCCCCAATTGGCGTTTTGCGGTCAATCCGGTTTGAAGGGAGCAGTCATTGTGCCTGCGGCGGTCAGGACAGCTGCGGAAGGCGGCATGTGTTTCTTAAGAAATCTGTATGTGTTTCTTAAGAAATTCTGTTAAAAATTGCCTTTTGGGGTATGATATGTTATGATATATCAGAAGTTTGTCAAACCATAGTAAAGTGTGAGGGGAATTTCCAAGCGGCCGGGAGGGTAAGCAGACAATTTGGGCCGTCCGCTGAGAAATTCTGCGGTTTTTCAGGGTAAAACTTATTCACACAGAAAAGAGGGCGATATGTTGAATGATAAATCCATTTTGATTACCGGAGGAACCGGAAGCTTCGGCAATGCTTTTACCAGATATGTGTTGGAAAACTATAATCCCAGAAAGATAATTATTTATTCCCGGGATGAATTCAAGCAGCTGATAATGAGGGATAATTTCAAGGAATATGATTCCAAGCTGCGCTTTTTTATCGGGGATGTGCGGGACAAAGAGAGGCTTGCCCGTGCGCTGGAGGGTGTGGACTACTGTGTTCATGCGGCGGCGCTGAAGCAGGTGCCGGCATGTGAATACAATCCTGCGGAGGCGATTAAGACTAATATTAACGGCGCCCAGAATGTCATTGACGCGTCGCTGGATATGGGCGTCAAGAAGGTGGTGGCGCTTTCTACCGACAAAGCGGTGAATCCCGTGAATCTTTACGGGGGGACAAAGCTGGTTTCCGATAAGCTGTTTATTGCGGCCAATGCCTATGCGGGCACGAAGGATATCTGTTTTTCCATTGTGCGCTACGGAAATGTGGCGGGCAGCAGAGGGTCCGTGATTCCTATTTTTCATCGCATTATACAAAGCGGCGGCACGGAGCTTCCGATTACCGATTACCGCATGACGCGTTTCTGGATTAGCATTCGGCAGGGGGTGGAGCTGGTGGTAAAGGCTTTGGAGGAATCCAAGGGAGGGGAGACTTTTATCTCCAAGATACCTTCTTTTAAGGTGACGGATCTGGCTCAGGCAATGCTGCCGGGCTGCAAAATGCCGGAGACGGGCATCCGTGTGGGAGAAAAGCTGCATGAGGTTATGGTGGCGGTGGAGGATGCGCCCAATACCTACGAATATGACAAGCATTTCATCGTATATCCCCAGATGGTGTGGAGCGAGCACCGCCGGGCGGTGCCCACAGGAAAGAGAGTTCCGGAAGGCTTCTCCTATAGCTCCGGCAGCAATTCCGAGTGGCTTGGCGTGGAGGAAATCCGCGAGCTTTTGAAAAACGTGACTTTAGAATAAGTATGCAAGGGCTGGAATAGGAGATACGAATATGGATATGGAACTTCCGGCAGTTTTGGGAGGCGTCCCGGTTAGGGAGGCCCCCATCGGCTACGGACATCAATATATTGACGAAGATGATATTGCGGCGGTGGCGGACACGCTGAGGAACGGTGATCTGACCTGCGGCCCAAAGATTGAGGAATTGGAGAGAAAGCTCTGTGAAGTGACGGGAGCGAAATATGCGGCGGCGGTGAGCAATGGCACGGCGGCGCTGCATTTGTCGGCATTGGCGGCGGGGTTTCGGGAAGGGGACGAGGTGATTGTCAGCTCCATCACCTTTGCGGCATCGGCAAACTGCATTTTGTACTGCGGCGCGAAACCGGTTTTTGCGGATATCAATCCCGAGACATATAATCTTGATCCCAAATCAGTGGAAAAGCTGATAACGCCGCGCACCAAGGGGATTGTGGCGGTGGATTTCACAGGCCAGTCCGTAGACCATGACGCCATTGGCGAAATCTGTCGGAAGCATCATCTGGTATTGATTGAAGACGCGGCCCATGCCATCGGCACCAGATATCGGGGCAGGCCTGTGGGAAGCATTGCGGATATGACTTGTTTCAGCTTCCATCCGGTGAAAACGGTCACAAGCGGCGAGGGCGGCGCCGTCGCCACCAATGACAAAGGGCTCTATCGCAGGCTGCTGCGGCTGCGCAGTCATGGAATTACCCGCAGTCGTGAGGAAATGGTACATCCTTCGGATGCGCTGTGGTATAACGAGCAGGTGGAGCTGGGCTTTAATTACCGACTGACGGATATTCAGGCGGCGCTGCTTATCAGCCAGCTTGGAAAGCTGCCTGCTTTTGCGGCCCGCAGAAAAGAAATTGCGGCACAGTATGACGCTGCATTTGCCGGAATGAAGGAAATTGTGGTTCAAAAGGAGATTCCGGAATCTGATACCGTCCGCCATCTGTATATTCTGCGTTTAAACATGGACAGGCTCGCCTGCGACAGAAGGCAGTTTTTTGATGCGCTGCATGGGGAAAACATTTACTCGCAGGTACATTATCTGCCGGTTTACTGGCATTCCTATTACGAAAAGCTGGGCTATGAGAAGGGACTCTGTCCTAATGCGGAGAAATATTATCGGGAAGTTATGAGCCTTCCCTTGTATTATTCGCTTACGGACGAGGATGTGCAGAGCGTTATCAAGGCAGTGAAGAAATTGGTGAACTATTTTCGGAGATAATTTCGGCGACAAGATAAGGCCGGGGGAGCGTTTTGCGGCAGGGGCAGAGAAGTGTCGGGCAGTTCTTTGACTTTTGGCGCGGACATGGGATTGGCAGCAGGAAACTGCTTTAGGGAGAAAGAAGAAGGCGGCTGGGGGGAAGAGAAGAAATCCGGCTTTAAGGGAAAGAAGAGGGCGGTTTCGAGGGAAAGAAGAAATCGGTTATCAGGGAAAGAAGAGGGCGGTTTCGAGGGAAAGAAGAAATCGGTTATCAGGGAAAGAAGAAAGCGGCTTTGAGAGGAAAGATATGGATATGGAAGATGCTGAGAAAATACGAATCAGGAACCGCATCATTGACGGAGCGGTATTTGCCGTACTGCTGGCGGCGGCGTCAGCGGTCACTTTGACCCTTTTTTACCGGCAGACCATGGGAAGCCCTGCGAAATACCATTCGGATATGAAAGCATATATTCTGGAAATGCAGGGGTTGGAGAGCGGATATGATTTTCCTTATCCTGTGTTTTTTAAGCTTGGCGCTTTCATTCATCTCTTCGCTCCGCCGGAGCTGTCCGTGGCGATTGCCGCCATGCTGCTCAACAGTCTGGGAATGGTGGTGACAAAGCTGGCGTTTCATTCCTTTGTACTAAAAGAGCTGGAAAGCGGATTGCGGAGGAACATAAGCTGGCTGGCAGGAGTCTTTGTGAGTATTGCGGCAGTCTCCTTGTTTTTTGTCTCTATGCTGTACCCGCCGTCCGGAATTTATCTGCCGGGAATTCTGCATAAATATTTGGGGGTGTTCTCGGCCAACCCCTTTCATAATGCCACTTACATGGCGGCAAGGCCTTTTGCCATCTTGGCTTTCTTGTGGTATGTTAAGCTGCTGCCCGTGTATGAACGGGGGCTGGGAAGAACGATACGGTCAAACTGTCCGGAAGGAGGGAACGGCGGGGCGGAACTAAGGGATTATGTGCTTTTTTCTTTCTTTCTTCTTCTTGCAGCCATGACCAAGCCCAGTTTTACCTTAGTGATGGTGAGTACGGCGGGTCTGCTTATGCTATATCGCCTGATTCGGGCGAAATTCCGTAATTTTGTCCCAACACTACAGCTGGGATTGTGTTTTGTGCCCACTTTTTTGGATCTGCTGTACCAGTATCAGGGTGTGTTTGTGCCCAAGGAGGGCGAGGAAGGCGGACTGGGTTTCTGCTTTGGGGAGATTTGGACGCAGTATTGCGAGAACATACCGCTGGCGGTGTGTCTGGCGGTGGGTTTTCCCATCCTTGTATTCGTGCTGAACTATCAGGAATGCAGGAAAAATTCCTTGTACCGGTTTTCATGGCAGATTTATCTGGTGAGTTTTGTGGAGGCGTTCCTGCTCTATGAAAAGGGATTTCGGAAGTATGATTTCAATTTTTCGTGGGGATATATGTATGGGATTTTCTTCTGTCATTTCGGAACGCTGCTTTTATTGATGCAGATAACGGCCCGCAGGATGCGCGGAAAGAAAATCGGGGGAAATGCGGCTGTCGGGGAGAAGGCTGGGGGAGGTAATGAAATTGCCGGAGGAGGAAAAGCGGCGGCCGCAGAGAAAGCCGAGAAAAGGAATGGTTCCACAGCAGGAAATTTAGAGAAAAAGGATGGAATGTTAGGAAAAGCGGCGGCGCTCTGGAGACATAGGGCGGAGGGACGTATCGGAAGTATCTTGTTCGCGCTGCAATGGCTGGCCTATCTGTGGCATTTGGTGTGTGGAATATTTTATTTCAGACAATTTATGAGCGGCGCAATGTACTATTGAGAAGGATTTCGGTCTCGGCTGGGAGTATGTTAAAATTTATCATGACAAAAGCAGTAATGTTATTTATAGGAAAGGGCAGATTTTATGGATAAGGTTGCGGTGCTGATTCCCTGCTATAATGAGGAGCAGACCATTGCAAAGGTGGTGAGAGACGTCAAAGAGGCGCTGCCGGAGGCGGTGGTTTACGTGTACGACAATAATTCCACCGACAAGACCGTGAAGCTGGCGGAGGCGGAAGGCGCGGTCATCCGCTATGAGTATAAGCAGGGTAAGGGCAATGTGGTGCGCAGGATGTTCAGGGAAATTGACGCGGAATGTTATTTAATGATAGACGGGGACGATACCTACCCCTTGGACTGCGCAAGGGAGCTGGTGGATAAGGTGCTGCTCCATCATGCGGATATGGTGGTGGGCGACAGGCTTTCTTCCACCTATTTTACGGAAAATAAACGTCCCTTTCACAACATGGGCAACAGCCTTATGCGCACAGGGATTAACAGACTGTTCCATACGGACATCAAAGACATTATGACCGGATACAGGGCGTTCAGCTATGAATTTGTGAAGACATTTCCCGTGGTTTCCAAGGGATTTGAGATAGAAACGGAAATGACCATTCATGCGGTGAATTATAATATGCAGGTGGAAAACGTGGTGGTGGAGTTTCGGGACCGGCCGGAGGGCAGCGTGTCCAAGCTGAATACTTACAGCGACGGAATGCGGGTAATCCACAAAATGCTGCAGCTGTATAAAAATTATAAGCCGCTTCGTTTTTTTGGGGCATTGTGCCTTCTGCTGGTGCTGGCGGCGCTGGTGTTTATGGCGCCTATTTTGAGCGAATATCTTCGGACCGGTCTGGTGCCCCGCTTCCCGACACTGATTGTCTGCGGCTTTATGGTTTTGGCGGGAATACAGTCCTTCTTTGCGGGCATGATTTTAGAGGTGATGGCGGCTAAGGATAAGCGTGATTTTGAGTATCATTTGGCCAAAATCAGCTCGGACAAGCAGGGCGGGTTGAAATAAACCCGGCGGGAGGCATGAATCAATAGAGGAAAGTGAGTTTCAGATGGTAGATAAAGTGATTATCGGCGCCGGATTGTACGGATTGTATTCGGCGCTCCACTGTGCGAAAAAAGGACAGCGGATTACGGTGCTGGAAATGGATGCGGCGCCTTTTTCCAGAGCGACTTATATCAATCAGGCTAGAGTACATATGGGATATCACTACCCCCGCTCTCTGGCCACGGCAATGAAAAGCGCAGGATATTTCAAGCGGTTTGTGGAGGATTATTCTTTTTGCATCCTCTTTGACTTTCAGCAGGTGTATGCCACGTCCCGTCATTTTTCATGGACGGATGCGAAGGAATTTCAGAAGTTCTGCCGGGATGGAGGGATTCCCTGCGAACCGCTTCCGGTGGACAGATATTTTAATGAAGGCGTCTGCGACGGGGCGTTTCTGACCAAGGAATATACTTACGACGCCCATATCTTGAGGGATTTTTTCTTAGAGGAGCTGAAAAAATATACCGGCGTGGAGCTGCTCTGCGGCAGGGAGGTGCGGCGGATTGTAAGGAGGAAAGACCGCTATGAGGTTTATGCCATGCACGAGGGGCAGGAGGAGAGGCGGGAAGCGCCTTTTGTGCTGAACGCTTCGTATGCTTCGGTGAATCAGGTGCTGGGGCTGATAGAGAATTCCGAAGGAGTGGAAGAGGCTGATAAACCGGAGCCCTTCGGCATCAAGTATGAATTGTGTGAAATTATTTTGTGCAGGAGTAACGATGCTTTGAGAAATATCGGCCTGACGGTGATGGACGGTCCGTTTTTCTCCATTATGCCATTTGGCAGGACAGGATATCACTCTCTGACGTCGGTGACATTTACGCCCCACAAGGCCAGCTTTCACAGCGTGCCCCGGTTTCCCTGCATGGAGGGGAAGCTGCCGGAAGGGGGGGCTGTGGGAAGGGGAAATATTGAGGGGGGAAATGTCGGAAGAGGAAACTGCCGGAAGGGGATGCTGGGAAACTGTAATGACTGTGAGAACAGGCCGGAGAGCGCGTGGGAGTATATGTCGGCGCTGGCAAGGAAATACGTCAGGGAGGAATACGGGTTTTCTTACGAAAAATCCCTGTTTTCCATGAAGCCCATCTTAAAGGCCTCCGAGATTGACGATTCCAGACCTACCGTGATTCGGTATGCGGGAAAGAATCCGGTGTTCTTGAGCGTGCTGTCAGGAAAAATCAATACAGTATATGATTTGGATGAATTTTTGGATATGGATGTGTAAACGGAAGGAAGATTTTCTAAGGCTGGAAAGTGGAATAAATTTTTTGTTTCGGAGTGTAAAATGACGGAGAATAAAGAGAAGAATTTTGTGTCCTGCATCATGTATCTGCATAATGAGGGGAGCCGCATAAGGAGTTTTCTCAGAGTGATATGCGACGTGATGGGGGAGCATTTTGAGAAGTATGAGATTGTGTGTGTGAACGACGGGTGCGTGGACGATACGGTGGCTCAGGTGAGGGCATTTTTGGCGGAGGAAGCCCCAAAGCCCGTGGTGAGTCTGATTAATTTGAGCTACTATCAGGGTGTGGAGAACGCCATGAACGCGGGCCGGGATTTGGCGGTGGGAGATTTCCTGTTTGAGTTTGACAGATGCGAGCCGGATTTTGAACCTTCTCTGATTATGGAGGTATATCAAAGGGTTTTGGAGGGATATGATGTGGTGGCTGCGGCGCCGAAGTACAATGTGTCCCTGACTTCTAAGCTTTTTTATCTGGTATACAATTGGGGGAGCCGGTATCAGGGAGGGAAAATCAGGCAGGAGCGTTTTCGGATGGTTTCCAGAAGGGCGGTCAACCGGGTGAACCAGATGAACAGTTATATTCCGTATCGCAAAGCCATGTATATGAACTGCGGCCTGAAGACGGATACCATCTGCTACGATAATAAAGAGATGGCGAGAAAGCGGCGCAACCGGGAGGAGAGGGGCAGCAGGAATGTGCTGGCGGCGGATACCATTATTATTTTCACGGATGTGCTGGAAAAAATGTCCATGATGGTGAGCATAGTACTCTTCGGAGCGCTGATGGTGATGTTTGGGTATCTTGTGTATTCCATTTTCAGCAGGGTGAGGCCCGTGGAGGGCTGGCTGTCCATTATGGCGCTGATGTCCTTTGGATTTTTTATGATATCCGTGATGCTGACGCTGATTTTGAAATATCTGTCCGTGCTGCTGAACATGGGATTCCGGCGGCAGCGCTATGTGATAGAAGGAGTGGAGAAACTGACGCAATGATGTTGACAATTATTTTTCCGGTGTTGAATGAGAGGCTGCGGCTGGAGAGCGGGATTACCCGGACTGTGGAATTTCTGGAAAAGATAGAGTTTCGAGATTATGAAATTATAATTGTGGACAATGGTTCGGAGGATGAAACCCCTGGGATTGCAAGGGGGCTGTGCAAGAAATATGAGAGGGTAAAATATGAGAGGATTGCCGTCCGGGGGGTGGGGGCGGCGTTCCGCAGGGGCGTGGAGCTTAGCTCGGGTGAAATCGTCGGCTATATGGATATCGATTTGTCAACCAATATCAAGCATTTGGGCGAGGCGGTCCATATTTTTCAGACAAGGCCGGAGATTGCTTATATTAACGGCAGCCGTTTTGCGAGGGAATCCGACACGAGGGGAAGGAAATGGTATCGCAGGATTACCTCTCAGGGACTGTTGATTTTGTTGAAATGTTTTCTGAGGATGAAGTCCACGGATGCTGTCTGCGGGTTTACTTTTGTGCGCCGGGACGCCGCGTTGTCGCTGATAGAGGGCTGCAGCAATGATAACGGGTGGTTTTATATGATTGAGTTCCTGCTGCGGGCGGAGAAGCGGGGAGTGAATATTCTGGATTATCCTGTGGAATGGCAGGAGGATTACAATACGACGGTGAAAGTGTTTAAGACCATATGCAATTATTTGGTGCAGATTGCAAGGCTGTTTTGGGAATTTTATATCAGAAAGAATATTTAAGCGGCATGAATAAAACGGATGAAAGCAGGGGGCGGAATAGGAAAAGAGCCGGAAGGGGAAGCGGGAAGGCTGGAATAAAAAGGCCGGAATAGAAAAAGGTTGGAAGTGAAAGCGGAAAGGCTGGAATAAAAAGGCTGGAAGTGAAAGCGGAAAGGCTGGAATAAAAAGGTTGGAAGTGAAAGCGGGAAGGCTGGAATAAAAAGGCTGGAAGTGAAAGCGGGAAAATCGGAATAGAAAAAGGCCGGAAGTGAGAGCACAAAGTTCGGAATAAAAGGGCCGGAAGTGGAAGCGGGAAGGCTGAAATAAAAGAGCCGGAAGTGAAGGCGGAAAGGCCGGGTAGAAAAGGACAGGACGAAGACGCAGGATAATCGGTTGGACGGAAATGGAAAAAGGGTAAAGGAAGGATGGGGGCAGTATGGGAAATTTTCAGATAAAAAGGATTGATTTGACGAGGGATTATGAGGCGCATCGGCAGGAGTATTTGGAGGCCATTGAAAAGGTGTGCGGCGAGACGGCGTTTTCCGGCGGAAAGTATGCGGATGCGTTTGACAGGGAATTTGCGGAGTATGTGGGCGTACCCTATGCCTGCGGCGTCAACAACGGCACTTCCGCCCTCCATCTTGCCATGCTGGCGCTGGGGGTGGGGCCGGGGGATGAGGTCATTGTTCCGGCCAATACCTATATCGCTACCGCATGGGGCGTATCCTATACGGGGGCGGCGCCAGTATTTGTGGACTGTACGCCGGATACATGGGAAATAGCCCCCGATCTGCTGGAAGAGAAAATTACGCCCAAGACGAAGGGAATCATCGGCGTCCATCTCTACGGACAGCCGTTTGACTACGCAGGGGTAAGGGCGGCGGCGGACAGGCACGGACTCTTTGTGGCGGAGGACTGCGCGCAGGCCCACGGTGCGAAATTCGAGGGCAGAAATGCAGGTTCCTTGGGAGAGATAGGGTGTTTCAGCTTTTATCCGGGGAAGAATCTCTATGCCTTCGGGGAGGGGGGCAGCGTCACATGCAGGGAGGAAGCATATTACAGACATATGACAAGGCTGAAGAATCAGGGCTGCGACGTAAGGTACTACCATGACGAGATTGGGTACAATTATCGTCTGGAGGGGATACAGGGAGCGGTGCTGTCCGTCAGCTTAAAATATCTGCCCATGTGGACCAAGAGACGTCAGGAGATTGGCCGGCGTTATCTGGGGGAAATCACAAATCCCTTGATTGTCATGCAGGCTCATCCAGAGAACACGGAGCCGGTGTTCCATCTGTTTGTGGTTCAGGTAGAGGAGAGGGATAGGTTCCTCCGCTATATGGCCGATGGGGGCGTGGAATGCCATATGCATTATCCCGTTCCCTGCCATCTACAAAAAGCCTACGCCCATCTTGGGTATGGGAAGGGAAGCTGTCCCAATGCGGAGCGTCTGGCGGAGCATTGTGTGACGCTGCCCTTGTTTCCGGAGATGCGGGAAGAAGAAATTGCGAAGGTGATTGAACTGTGCAATCGGTATGCATAGAACGAGAAAGTGAAAATCATTTTTTGAAAAGGGTTGTTATGAAACCTTGAAGGGGGCGCGTTATTGCCGCCAGTGTGTCAGCACCGGCATGACAAGACGGGAGGTCGGCGCAGGCAGGCATGGTGACACGCCAAGAAGAGGTCATATTGGCGGAAAGCGATGCTAAGCCAAGAAAAGGTCACATTGGGAGGAAAGCGGTGACAAGCCAAGAAGAGGCCATATTAGCGGGAAGGCAGTGAAAAAGCCAAGAAGCGATATATTGGCCGGAAGGCAGTGGCAAGCCAAGAAGAGGCCATATTAGCGGGAAGGCAGTGAAAAAGCCAAGAAGCGATATATTGGCCGGAAGGCAGTGGCAAGCCAAGAAGAGGCCATATTAGCGGGAAGGCAGTGGCAAGCCAAGAAGAGGCCATATTAGCGGGAAGGCAGTGACAAGCCAAGAAGTGATATATTGGCCGGAAAGAAGGGATGCTGAATGAAGCAGTACATTGACCAAGAAGCGGGAATTTACCTGCGCCTTATGAGCCGCGAGGACACGGACTTGATCGTAGCATGGCGAAACAGTGACGAGGTGCGGAAAAATTTCATTTATCAGGAGCCTTTTACCAGAGAGGGCCATGAAAATTGGATTAAAAATATGGTGGAAACCGGCAGGGTGGTGCAGATGATGATATGCCGCACAGAGGATGGGAAAGCGGTTGGAAGCGTGTACATCCGGGATATCGACAGACGGCATAACAAGGCGGAGTATGGCATTTTTATCGGGGAGGCCGACGCCCGGGGCCGGGGGATAGGAACCGCCGCGGCCAAATTGATGCTTCGGTACTGTTTCGAGGAGGAGGGGCTGCACAGGGTATACCTTCGTGTCCTTGCCGGGAATCAGCGGGCCGTCCGCAGTTATGAAAAGGCGGGGTTTGTGAAGGAAGCCTGCCTGAAAGACGATGTGCAGATTGACGGGAAATACTGCGATATCATATGGATGGCGATTGTGGAGAAATCATAGGGTGAAAGCGGAATAAAAGTTATTGCAAAGAGTGAAAGCGGAATAAAAGTTATTGCAAAGAGTGAAAGCGGAACAGGGATTATTGCAAAGTGCGAAAGCGGAACAGGGATTATTGCAAAGAGTGAAAGCGAAACAGGGATTATTGCAAAGTGCGAAAGCATAATAGGAGTTATTGCAAAGGGTGAAAGCGGAACAGGGATTATTGTAAAGAGCGAAGATGGAATAGGAATTGTTGTAAAGGGCCAAATCGGAATAGGGATTATTGTAAAGTGTGAAAATGGAATAGGAATTATTAAAATATGAAAAAGGTAAGCTTTGTGATTCCCTGCTATCGTTCGGAACAGACGCTTCCGAAGGTGATAGCGGAGATTGAAGAGAAAATGAATACCCTGAAACAGTATCAGTACGATATTTTTCTGGTCAATGACTGTTCTCCGGACAATACCATGGGCATTATCCGCAGGCTCTGCGAGGAGCATGGACATATCAGGGGAATGGGGTTCTCGCGGAATTTCGGACAGCACGCCGCATTGATGGCGGGACTTCGGCATTCGGACGGGGATTATGTGGTGTGTCTGGATGACGACGGGCAGACTCCGGCCAACGAGGTGGATAAGCTGTTAGATAAGCTGGAGGAAGGGTATGACGCGGTGTATGCAAAATATGAGCATAAGCAGCATTCCGGCTTCCGGAATCTGGGCAGCAGGGTGAATGAGCGCATGACCCGCGTCATGCTGGGCAAGCCGCCCGAACTGTATATTTCCAGCTATTTTGCGGTAAAGCGGTTTGTGGTGGAGGATATGATACGGTATGAGAATTCCTACCCTTATGTGATCGGCCTTGTGCTGCGTGCCACCCGGAATATCGCCAATGTACCCGTAAACCATAGGGAGAGGGAATCGGGAACCTCCGGTTATACCTTGAAAAGGCTGGTTTCGCTGTGGTTTAACGGGTTTACGGCGTTTTCGGTGAAGCCTCTGCGGATTGCCACGGCAGCGGGGGCCGTCAGCGCCGTGGTCGGTTTCCTTTACGGCATTTACACCATTGTCAAGCGTTTTATCAACCCGGCCGTACCGATGGGATTCAGCTCCATGATGTCGGCGCTGGTATTTTTCGGCGGAATGATTATGCTGATGCTGGGGCTGATTGGGGAATATATCGGCCGCATTTATATCAGCTTGAATAATTCGCCTCAGTATGTCATTGGGGAGAAAATTAATATGGAGCCGCCGTCGGAGCCTGCCGATTTATAAATATTCATTGTAAATGGCAGGAAAGAATTTAGGATGAAATAGATCAATCGGAATTGAGCCGCTGCCTTTCAAGCGGCGATACGAGCAAAAAGCGAAGCGTTTGCGAGCAGTCTGCGCCAGCAAACTGGAATTGAGCCGCTGCTTTTCAAGCGGCGATACGAGCAAAAAGCGAAGGGTTTGCGAGCAGTCTGCGCCAGCAAACTGGAGTTTTGGGGAGAAAAGAAAGGTTCTATATGGGAAAAATCGAGAAATATTCATCCAAGCAAATAGAACAGGTGATTTCTACGGTACAAGAATTGTTTGCGGAACATGTTTTGGCAATATACTTGTATGGCTCAAGTGTTTTAGGCGGATTACAGATAAACAGCGATATAGACATATTGGTTATCATTGATGAAAAGATGACAGATCCAATAAGGGCAAAATTGACGAAAGAGCTGCTGCTGATTTCAGGAACAATCGGCTGCAAAGAGAAACGTCCTTTAGAAGTCACTATCCTCAATAGGAACGATATCATCTCACAACAATTTCCGCCTAAATATGAATATATGTATGGGGAATGGCTGCGGGGAGATATAGAGGCGGGCATCCTGCCGCTGTCGAATTATGATGCTGATTTGATAATTCTTTTATGGCAGGCACGAAAATATAGTATCGTGTTACAAGGACAGAGCGCGTTAAATCTAATACCGATAATTTCCGAGGATGAAGTAAAAAGAGCAATTCAAAATTCACTGCCGTCTTTGCTTGAGGGAATGACGGGGGATGAAAGAAACGTCTTATTAACATTGGCAAGAATGTGGTATACACTGGAAAATTACGATATATGCGCTAAAAATATTGCAGCTGAATGGACGTTGGAAAAGCTGCCGAAAGATTTTAAACCATTGATGGAGCTGGCGATAAAAGGTTATTTAGGTGAATGTAAAGATAATTGGAGTAGTAAAAAAAGCGAAGTGTTGCTCTTAACGGATTTTTTAAAAACCAAAATAGAAACTTATGATAGATAATTTTGATATTGTATGCCGGCAGCTCCCGTTTTCCGGGAACACTTTTCCGAAAAAGGGAGAAATCGTAAGAAGCAGTCGGCAGCAATAGGAAATGATAAAAAAGTGACAGGAAGGGACGCCGGATGGAGAAAATTGCAGGATGGCTGCGGCAGGAGAAAAGATATGTTGTTCTGGTAAAATCAGTGCTTTTGGCATTGCTGCCCCTGATATGCTGCGCAGTGTACTGCGCAGCGCAGGGAAAAGGGGTGGGGGATGTGTATCTGCCCGTTTCCGAGTGGAATGACGAGCTCTTTTATTATAAGCAGGTGGAGGGAATTGTGAATTACGGGTATCCTTTGGGATATTTTGGCTTTAACGAGAGCCGGGCGTTACAATTGTCCTTTGCCGCATGGAGTCCGGTGCTGGTATTTCCGTGGGTTATCTGGGGATGGGTGTTCGGGTGGAATTTGATGTCGCCCATTCTCTGTAATATTTTCCTGATGATGCTGTGCTGCTTTCTGTTTGTGCTGCTGGTGAGGCCTTCGTGGAAGCAGATGGGCATTTTGACCTTTCTTTTCTGCCTGTACACGCCCTTTGTGCGATATATGCTTTCCGTGATGCCGGAGGTAATCTGCTTTAGTATGCTGATTTTGTTTTATTCCGTGGCGATTAATTATCTGCGGAGGGAAAGGGCGTACAAGCTGGCGCTGCTGTTTGCGCTTTCGGGGGTGATGACCTTGATGCGGCCCTATATGCTGTTGTTTCTGCTGCTGCCGGCATGGTTCTGGATACGGAAGAGCGGGTGGAAGGGAGCGGCGGGGTCAGCGGCGGTGCTGGCCGGGGTGCTTGGATTGTACGCCTGCATTAAGCACTTTTTGGGGGCGGAATATTTTGCGCCCTTATTTTTTACGGACTGGGTGACGGCGTTTTTCGAGCGTGGAATCTGGGGGGGCGTTCGGTATACCCTTGGGAAATTGTATTATATGGGGGTGGATTTCGGGCGGCATACCCTGCAGGGATTTCGCTCGGGACTGGCTTCGGGGGCGTTTTTCGCGGGATTTTTGGTCTGCCTGTTCGTGCTGGCGGGGCAGAGCATGGCGGATTGGAGGGCGCTGCGGCGGCAAAAGGAAGCCTGCGGGAAGGCGGCCGGAGGAGATGCAGCGAAAAAGGGGATCCTGTCGGAGACGGCTGATAGAAAGGAAACGTTAGGAGGCACAGGAAGAGCGGAGGAAGGGACTTGGCAGGGAGCCGCAGGAAGAGCGGAGGAAGGGACTTGGCCGGGAGGCGCAGGAAGAGCGGGAGAAGGGACTCGGTCGGAAACGGCAGAAAGAGCGGGAGAAAAGAATCAGTCGGGGTGTGCAGATGGGGCGGGGGAAGGCAGTCAGCCGGAAGCCGCAGGAAGGCCGCAGGAAAGGAGACGGTCGGGGAACGCCGACAGGGCGGATGGATGGAACCTGTCAATGGAGGAAAGCGGCGGCTTGGGAAAATTTTTGGTCATAGAAGCGCATCTTGCATTCAGTTTTATAGCGATGTTTTTCGCACTGCTGTTGATGTACAAATTGACCGAGGGCAGCAAGCATCTGCTGACGTTCATGGCGGCGGCGGTGTTTGTGGTATCTTTGATGAAGACCAGATTTTATAAGAAGGCCGTGCTGATTGGCGTTACGTTTGCGTATTTTTATTCCTATATGGCGGTGGATCCATACGATTATCAGGCGCCTTTTGTGCAGGAGGAACGTCTGGCATCAGTGGAGCGATGGCGGGAGACGCTGGGAGAAAGGCTTGTGCCAGATATGGGGAAGAAGCCAGGATATGAAAATGTTGTCATATGGGTGCTGAACGATACCGTGGAGGGAAGCCTGACGAACACGGAGTGGCAGCTTTTGTATGCGCTTCCGGAAGGCTTTGGCATCAGCTGCTGTATGCCCGATTATGTGACGGAGAATTTTGAAACCCTTCAAAGCAGGTATCTCTGCGTGGTTCCGGGGGGGCCTGTGGAGGAGAGGTGCATCCGGGCGGGGTATGAGAAAATCGCGGAGAGCGAAGGAGCGGCGATCTATGGCAGATATTGAGGGTGAAATATTGACAAATATCGAGAATAAGTTTATAATTTCTTTATAAATATACGAAAAGATATTGATAAATAATCTCTCAAAACAGAAATATCGACAGATATTTGTTCAGCTGAAAAGTTTATATTTTGTGTGGATGCGCCCTGAAGCAGGAGAGCCGAGGTTCTCCTGTTTTCAGTATATTTTTATCCCAAGTATTCCTACAAAATATTATGGCAGTTTGTTCAAAGATGAATGATATGCAGTCAAGACAGCTGAAGCAAATTAATACGAAGGAGGCGTAAGCAGATGGATGATTCAGGAAAACTGAGAGTATGCCCGAAACCAGACAGCCCGAAACCAGCAGACACTAAAAATCATAAGAAAAAAAAGAAATGGAAGAGAGTAGTTTTTGTGGGAGTACTGCTGGTTTTGCTGTTTATGTTATTGAAGCGAAACGATAAAAAGGAAGAGTTTGATGAAGGGAAAAAAATAGAAATAAATCGCGGGCAAATGGCAAAACGGATTGAAAAACACGCAGAACAGGAAGATGCTGTTGGAGAGAGTATTAGTACAGGAACATATGAGGTCGGCAATAAAATAAGCCAGAACACCGAAAAAACTCTTAAGTGGTATGAGAAATCGGCAGAACAGGGAAATCCCGTCAGCCAGTGGAAACTGGGTGATATGTATTATTATGGCTATGGAGCCGAGATGGATCATGAAAAAGCCTTTGAATGGTATCAAAAATCGGCGGAGCAGGGAAATGCGTCTGGTCAGAACAAGCTGGGCGGAATGTATCAGTATGGCAGCGGAACGGAAAAGAACCTTATAAAAGCGTTTGAATGGTATGTGAAATCGGCGGAACAGGGAAATACCGGGGCACAGGGTAATTTGAGCAGGATGTTTCAGGGCGGCGGCACAAAGCAGGATTACAGAAAGGTTTATGAGTGGTATAAGGAAGCGGCGGAGCGGGGGGAAGCCTTCGGTCAGAATTGTCTGGGTATTATATATGATAAAGGTTATGGAATACAGGAGGATGATGAAAGAGCCTTTGAATGGTATCGAAAATCAGCGGAACAGGGAAATGCCCATAGTCAGTGGAGTTTAGGCTTAATGTATGCGAATGGCCGAGGAACGGAGAAAGATGATGAAAAGGCATTTGAGTGGTGTAAGAAATCAGCGGAACAGGGAAATGCCGATGGTCAGTGGAGTTTGGGCTGGATATATGAGAAAGGCATTGGAACGGAGAAGGACGAGGCAGCAGCGTTTGAATGGTATCAGAAGTCAGCGGAACAGGGAAATGCCGCTGGTCAGTACAGACTGGGTGTGATGTATGCGAATGGCCGAGGAACAGAGAAAGATGATGAAAAAGCATTTGAGTGGTATCAGAAATCGGCGGAGCAGGGAAATGCCGATGGTCAGTATATGCTGGGCTGGATGTATAAGGATGGCCGAGGAACAGAGAAAGATGATGAAAAGGCATTTGAGTGGTATCAGAAATCAGCGGAACAGGGAAATGCCGATGGTCAGCGTTTGCTGGGCGGGATGTATCAGGAAGGCCTCGGAACGGAGAAAAACGAGGTAAAAGCGTTTGAATGGTATCAGAAATCGGCGGAACAGGGAAATGCCGATGGTCAGTACAGGCTGGGCTGGATGTATGAGAAAGGCATCGGAACAGAGAAGGACGAGAAATCAGCATTTGAATGGTATCAGAAATCAGCGGAACAGGGAAATGCCGCTGGCCAGTGGAATTTAGGCTGGATGTATGAGAAAGGCATCGGAACAGAGAAGGACGAGGCAGCAGCCTTTGAATGGTATCAGAAATCAGCAGAACAGGGAAATTCCTATGGTCAGTACAGGCTGGGCCGGATGTATGAGAAAGGCATCGGAACAGAGAAGGACGAGGCAGCAGCCTTTGAATGGTATCAGAAATCAGCGGAACAGGGGAATGGCTATGGTCAGTGGAGTTTGGGCTTGATGTATGAGGAAGGCCGCGGGACAGAGAAGGACGAGGCAGCAGCATTTGAGTGGTGCAAGAAATCAGCGGAACAGGGAAATAGATATGGTCAGTGGAGTCTGGGCAGGATGTATGAAAATGGCATCGGAACAGAGAAGGACGAGGCAGCAGCATTTGAATGGTATCAGAAATCAGCGGAGCAGGGAGACAGCAGAGCCCAAAATAAATTGGGCTGGATGTATGCGAACGGCCGGGGAACAGAGAAAGATGATAAAAAGGCATTTGAGTGGTATCAGAAATCGGCGGAGCAGGGAAATGCCGATAGCCAGTGCAGGCTGGGCTGGATGTATAAGGATGGCCAAGGAACAGAGAAAGATGATGAAAAGGCATTTGAGTGGTATCAGAAATCGGCGGAACAGGGAAATGCCGCTGGTCAGCGTATGCTGGGCTGGATGTATGAGAAAGGCCTCGGAACGGAGAAAAACGAGGTAAAAGCGTTTGAATGGTATGTGAAATCGGCGGAACAGGGAAATGCCGATGGCCAGTACAGGCTGGGCTGGATGTATGAGAATGGCTGCGGAACAGAGAAGGACGAGATAAAAGCATTTGAATGGTATCAGAAATCGGCGGAACAGGGATATGCCGCCGCCCAAAGCATATTAGGCAGGATGTATGAAAATGGCTGCGGAACAGAGAAAGATGATAAAAAGGCATTTGATTGGTATCAGAAATCAGCAGAGCAGGGAAATTCCTATGGTCAGTACAGGCTGGGCAGGATGTATGAGAAAGGCATCGGAACAGAGAAGGACGAGGTAAAAGCCTTTGAATGGTATCAGAAATCAGCGGAACAGGGAAATGTGGATGGCCAGTGGAGTTTAAGCTTGATGTATGAGAAAGGCATCGGAACAGAGAAAGATGATGAAAAAGCGTTTGAATGGTATCAAAAGGCAGCAGAGCAGGGACATTACAGAGCCCAGAATAATCTGGGCGTGATGTATGAGGAGGGCCGCGGGACAGAGAAAGATGATAAAAAAGCATTTGAATGGTATCAGAAGTCAGCGGAACAGGGAAATGCCGTCGCTCAAAACAATTTAGGACGGAAGTATGAGAAGGGGCTTGGAACAGAGAAGGATGATGCAAAGGCCTTTGAATGGTATCAGAAATCAGCGGAACAGGGAAACGCCAAAGCTCAAAACAATTTAGGCAGGATGTATGAAAACGGCCTCGGAACAGAGAAGGATGAGATAAAAGCCTTTGAATGGTATGAAAAATCAGCGGAACAGGGATACGCCGCCGGTCAGTATAATTTGGGCCGCAGGTATGAGAAAGGCTACGGAATAGGGCAGGACTATGCGAAGGCGCTTGAGTGGTATGAAAAGTCGGCAGAGCAGGGTTATTCCGCTGCTCAGATTTATCTGGGAACGATATATTATTATGGCAGCATAACAGAGAAGGATGAAAAAAAAGCGTTTGAATGGTATCAAAAAGCAGCCCAACAGGGAAGTGCCGCCGGCCAGTACAATTTAGGGATGATGTATCAGTACGGCATTGGGACGGAAAAGGATGATGTAAAAGCATATGAATGGTATAAAAAGTCCGCGGATCAGGGGTATGCTTCCGGCCAGTACAGCCTAGGGGTGATGTATGAAAACGGCTGGGCGGCGGAAAAGGATTATGCTGAGGCATTGAGATGGTATGGCAAGGCCGCGGAACAGGGACATGAAATGGCCATAATCAGGAGGGATATTGGGCTTTGTCAGGAAGCTTTTCGGATAATGTCTCTCTATGAATGGTAGAGGAGGGTTGAGAAATGAAACCGGTGATCGGGCTTGATTTCGGCAATTTCAATACATTTCCCTGCTTTATCTCGGACTTTGACGAGGGAACAAGGATGGGAGGGATTGTTCATGATCTGCTTCCGGCGAGAGAGCAGGAGGGTATTCCCAGCGTGTATTTTTATTCAAAGAAGGCAGGGCAGCTCTGCGGGGAGGCGGCTGTCAGGCGGGGGGCCGTGCCGCTTCAAAACAGGCTGAGATACCTGAAGCGCCATATCGGGGAAAAGACGACGCTGGACGACAAAGAGATTTCCTATGACGACGCCATTACGGAGGTAATTCAGCACTGCGTGCGTCGCGCGAACAAAGAGCTTCAGAACGGCTGGCAGGTCACAACAAATCTAGTGTCCCTGTCCTATCCGGTCACGTACACCTGTTCCAAGCGTCAGAGGCTGATCGAGCTGGCGGAGAGGGCGACGCTGGAGGATGGGACGAGGATCAAGGTCTGTGGCACCATAGCGGAGCCCGCGGCGGCGGCGCTGGATTATCTGGCGGAGTTTGCCAAGTCGGATAGGGACACCACAGTGCTTACCTATGATATGGGAGGAGGCACCTTTGACCTCGGCCTAGTGTCGGCATACCCTAGGGGCAGGAGGGACGAGGAGGGAAAAATCTATTATTATGATATCGTCGGTATGGGCGGGATTGGGGATCTGGGAGGCGCCGAATTTGACGATATCATGGTGGAACTGCTGCGGTCAAAGGTGAAGGTGCAGTTAAATAGAGAAGATATGGCGGCGCTGAGAAACATTGCCGAGGAGATGAAGGTTCATCTGAGTACATCGCCGGAGGATGTTGATCAGCTGTTGACCGGAGAGGGATATATAGAGCTGTCTGTCACCAGAGACGAGTTTGAGAAGGCTTCGAGAGAGCTTTTGATGCGAACGGTGGAAGAGACCAGAAACCTGCTTCGTGATCACCAAAATCAAAAGCCGGAGCTCATCCTGCTTACCGGAGGAGCGAGTCAGATGCCCATGGTTCAGAGGGAGCTGGAGCGGGCGCTTCCGGAGTATCGGGGAAGGATCATAAATTTCAGGCCCAGCAAGGCTATCGCTTACGGGGCGGCTAGATTTGGCACAGCGGAGAGGCAGACAGACCCAGTGCTGAGCGAATCCATCGTTCAGCAGCGCGTCATACATGATATCGGAGTCTGGTATTTTAATGACGATAAAGATAAGAAGGGGCATATCGAAACTTTCATCCCTGCGGGAACGCCGATTCCCTGCGTGAGCGAGAGCGTGTATGCGGAAAGGACTTCTGTGGGAAGATTCTCCCAGTTAGAGGTTTATGAAGCGAATCGGCAGGACCCTTCGGAGGATGAGGTGAAGCGGGATTACACGCAGATTATGTCTGTCAAAATAGACCACGGGCGGGCTGTTCCGGAAGGATATAAAACCGAGGCAAGGATGCGGGTGGACAGGCTTGGCATACTGACGATTGAGGCGAGGGGGATATCGGAGCCGGGGCTGCCCTTTGAAAAGGCACAGGTACAGCTTCGGAATTTGAGCTGACGCTTTGGGCGAAAGGGAGGCATTGATGAGCACAAGGAAGGAAAGAAAGGATATTCTTGGATGCGATATAGGAAATGGCTACGGATATGTCTCCGTGCTGCAAAATCCGGCGGCGGACCCAATTCCGATGTTTCCGCCCAAATACAAGCTGACGTCCACCGGAATGCCCACCGCGGCGTATGTCAAGCCGCCGGATGGCTCCGAGATAGAGGTTTTTTCCGAAAGGCCCGCGGTTGAAAAGTATCGACAACGGGATCCGGAGAGGCTTGTCCATGCCATAAAGACAAGGCTGAATAAGGGAATGATCACTGTTCCGGGAATTGAGAAGCCGGTTTCTCCGGATAAGCTGTATGCGGCGGCAGCGGAAGGGCTGATCCGTCTGGCGAACGAACAGCGCAAAAACAAAGGGGAAGAACCCATATATGATGTGGTTTTCGCGTTTCCGGTTTCCATAGCGGACGATATTTCCCTGTTGAACCGTATGCAGAGCAGCATAGAAAGCGTCAGATTTGGGGACAGGAGGGTCAGAGTAGCGGGAAGGCTGCCGGAGCCTGCGGCCGTGGCCATAGATTATCTTTATTACATGCAGAATATCGCGCCGGAGAGTGTGCGTCTGCGGGAAGAACAGTTTACCGTGCTGGTTTATGATCTGGGGCATGGAACGTTCGATGCGGCGGTGGTGACGGCAAGGAGCAGGGGGGAGCCTTATCAGGTGCATTTAAAGGAGGGCTTGCCGGATGTGGGCGGAAAGAATTTTGACGGAATTCTGTATGACGAAATCTGCCGAATCCTGAAGACGGAAAATGATTATGAGCCGGAAAACGCCGATGAAGAGCAGAGAATCCGTTCCACGGCGATCGAGATGAAGCATGAGCTGTCGGAAGAGAAGAAAAGCGTCCAGTCGATTCAGATGCGGTCAGGCGATTACGTCGATGTAACGATAACGAGGGAGCGGTTCGAGGAGCTTAGCATGCCTTTGCTGAATCAAACTTTTGAACTGGTGGATCAGCTTATGGAGCAGGCGGAATCAAAGAAAATCAAAATCGACGCAGTCGTTCTCTCCGGCGGGGCCAGCCGGATGCCCATGGTTTTAAACAGATTAGAGAAGAGGCAGATACCTGTTAGGAGATATCGTCCCAGCGAGGCGGTTTCGTATGGAACGTCGCGTTATGCCTATGGGCTTGAGGCTTTGACATCCGGGAAAAGCGAGGCAGGAGGTGGGGATAAGGTCTTGGCAGGGCGGGAGGACGTGAAATCAAACAGGATATTGGAGCAGTTTGCGGAGTATAGTTACGGTATCCTGCTGCCGGACGGATTCTCGGAAAGAGTCAGGATTATGGTGGAAAGAGGGGACAAACTGCCGGCTGTCTCGGGGAAGCTCCGCTGCAGAGCGGCTTCTTCGAGGATCAGTCTGAGAGTATACCGCTGTGCCAGTGGGAGATGGGGGGATAGGAAGGAGCTGTGTCGGCAGTACAAGGAAGTGATCAGAATTCCGTTCAATGTACCATGCGGCAGGGAGTTCGAGTTAGTGATGATCGTGCAGGAGGATTACAATGTGAGGCTGATCTGTAGGACGGAAGACGGACGGGTGATGGAGAAGAGTACGTCCGACAGCGTGGAGAAGCTGTTGTCATAGAGAGGAGGGTATCAGATTGCCGGGAAAAGGCTTTTGGAAAATTGGAAGGAGGAAGCAAAAGGGACAGAATGCGGAAGGCGTTTTGCAGGAAGCGCAGGGAAAGCAGGAAGAGGCCGGGCAGAGGGGACAGGAGCTGGCGGATGAGGCTGAGGGGGAAAAGGAAAGCGCCCTGCGGGAAGCGCAGGGGGAGCAGGAAGAGGCCGGGCAGGGAAGAGGGGAAATGCCGGGCGGAGCCGGGAGGGAGACGGATAGGAAGCAGGAAGAGGCCGGGCAGAGGGGACAGGAGATGTCGAATGAGGCTGAGGGGGAAAAGGAAAGCGCCCTGCGGGAAGCGCAGGGGGAGCAGGAAGAGGCCGGGCAGGGAAGAGGGGAAATGCCGGGCGGAGCCGGGAGGGAAACGGATAGGAAGCGGGAAGAGGCCGGGCAGAGGGGACAGGAGATGTCGGATGAGGCTGAAAAGGAAAGCGCCCTGCGGGAAGCGCCGGGGAAGTTGAGAGAGGCTGAGGGAGAAGAACAAAAGAAGCTGGCGGAGGCTGACAGAGCAGTACAAAAGAAGTCGGCAGAAGCTGAGGAAGAGGCGCAGAAGAAGCCCACGGATGCCGGGGAAGCAGCGCAGAAGAAGCCGACATATGCCGTGGAAGCAGTGCGGAAGAAGCTGGCAGAAGCTGAGGAAGAGGCGCAGAAGAAGCCCGCGGATGCCGGGGAAACAGTGCAGAAGAAGCTGGCGGAAGCGGAGGAAGAGGCGCGGAAGAAGCCCACGGATGCCGGGGAAGCAGCGCAGAGGAAGCCCGTGGATGCCGGGGAAACAGTGCAGAAGAAGCTGGCGGAAGCGGAGGAAGAGGCGCAGAAGAAGCCCACGGATGCCGGGGAAGCAGCGCAGAAGAAGCCGACATATGCCGAGGAAGCAGTGCGGAAGAAGCCCACGGATGCCGGGGAAGCAGCGCAGAGGAAGCCCGTGGATGCCGGGGAAACAGTGCAGAAGAAGCTGGCGGAGGCCGAGGAAGAGGCGCAGAAGAAGCTGGCGGAGGCCGAGAAAGAGGCGCAAAGGAAGCTGGCGGAGGCCGAGGAAAAGGCGAAAAGGAAGCTGGCGGAGGCGGAGGAAGCAGCGCAGAAGAAGCTGGACGAGGCCGATCAGGAGGCAAGAGATACGGCGGAGGATTTGGTTCGCCGCTATCTCTCCGAAGACCGTGAGAAATATAAGAGTATGTGTCATAGTGAGCTGGCGGAGACACTGAGCCAAAGCCGGGATGCATTGGAGAAAATCGATCAGATTCATGATGAAATGTGCCATAAGACGAACGAGCTTCAGGTATCATGGATGGGAGGGCTGTCCTCCGCGATGGAAGGGCTAAACAAGATCAAGGAGGATTTCTACAATCATCTGCATAACTGGCAGGTATCTCTTTATCCTCATGAGCTCCGGCCCATGGCGGAGCGCTATGTGGAATTATATCGAATTATCAATGTAGACAGGCTACTGTCGGAAGAGATTCTCTTTCGGGCGGGGACGGATTCGGCGGATTCCGGTATGCCGGAGGGTAGGATGGACTTTACCGATCCAATCCCGAATACGATAGCCGGAATTCAGAAGCTAAACGCTAACTTGACAATATTTTTACATAAATTTGAGAAGTCCTTACACGGTCTGGGCATGTATGTCTATTATCCGGCGGAGGGAGACGTATTTGACGAGATATGGCACCTTACTCAAAGGGAAGACATTGCAGGCGAAGGCAAAAGAATTGAACGGTGCATTGTTCCCGGCGTCGCTAAAAAGGCCGCGGATGGGGGAGAGGATGAGGCGATCATTCCTGCGATAGTGGCAGTGGGAGAACAGTAGGAGAGGGTATGGAGATTTCAATATTTGAAGCGGCTGCCGCCTATGATTATGAAATGGCAAGGGAAAGCATAAAGGAAGGTTCCGGCTTATCCTATCCGCAGCAATATGTGATATTTGACACTGACAACTATGCGGTATGGTTTTGCAACTGTTCAGAGACGGGAAATGTGGAATTAATTGCGGAGTATGCCCTGTCTGACGGAAGCCCGTTTATGGATGATGTTATGACGGAGCTGGCAAAATTCGTTCCGGGGCATTCGGAGGCCGAATTGAGGGGCTGTCTGGAAGAGCAGAGGGAGAGCATAAATTCCGAGATGCTGACATTTCTGGTATCCGGTCTGGACGGGGCCGCGCTGACAATAGGGGATGTGACTGTCAAATGTTCGGAACTGGAGTATATTTTCCGGACAGCGCTGCAGAAGCTTGACGATGTACTGTCCAAAATGGAGGAGCTATGGGCAAAATCAGGATTTGACGAGGATTCTGTCCGCATCATTATGGCGGGGAGCCCGGCGGATCATGTTTTGACATGGAACCATATTTGCAGGAAGCTTTCCGAAAAACGATTCTATGATATTGAGTTGGTTTCTTCCGATTCCCGTTTTGTGAATTTTACATACGGCATATCGGCGGGACGGATTGCGGAGGAGGGGGAGAAATTATATAACGAGCATAGTCGTATCGGCGTTGACATTGCTCTCTTGGCGGTTGAGGGAGGGGAGGGGGCCGTTCAAAAGATACCGCTTGCCGCGAAGAAAACGCCCATGGCCTCTTTTGAGGACATGAGGTATATGGGCCCGCTGTTTATCGCGGAAGGAGAAGACCTTGAGCTGGAAGTCGATCAGGAGCGGAAAAAAATAAAAATTCCCGATTTTTTTGCGTCTGAGGACGGCGATCTCATCGATGTGAGGGTCTGTGTAAAGGATCGTCGGCCGCTGCTTCGGATACGCAGATGCAGCGCCCCGGATTGTATTTATGATGTTTTGATTTGAATGGGGTCCAGGGATCAGCCATACGGAAAATATACGACTGGAGGAGGTTTGGGCATGAAGGATAAAGAGAAGCAGAGACTGAAGCTGCAGCTGGGGCAGCTGGCAGAATGGCTGACAACACAGGAAGACGAGGAGCTGCTGCAATCCATTCTCTCCGTGTGCAGGGCATTTTTGAGTATGGCGGAGGAACTCATGCCGCGTCAGTCCCCCGAACCTGTGGTAAAGAAGATACAGGCAGGATATCTTGGCCTGTCAAAGAGAATTACTGCATTTTACGATAAATATCCCTTTGGGACGGAAGAGCCGGGCGTCTTGAACGACCTGAAAGAGATTCAGCTTTCCGTTCAGAAGAAGCAGGAGGAGGCCGAGGGGGTTCGGAAAAGCTATGAAAAGGCGAAGGCGGAGGCCATGGAACTGAGGGAGCGGATTGACCATTATAAGGAGGAGCTTGCGTCCGAAGAGGCTGCAGGGGAGAGATGGAGAACCCTTCTAAGCGAATGTACCCCTGAAAAAATAGAGGAACAAAGGAGGGAGAATGAAAAACTGGAGGCCCGGCTGACCGAAGAGAGAGGAAAGCTGGAAAAGCTGCAGGAAGATTTGAAGGAACTGAAGCAGGAACAGGAGCGGCTCAATGGAGGGATATGTGAGACAAAAGCCGAAATCTATAAGCTGCCGCCTAAAAATGCGGAGCTGCGGGCAGAATATAGGGAACTGGAAGAGACTTTGGACAACCTGCGGAGGGCTGAAGTGGAATGCAGTCCGGAGAGGCAGCAGGAGCTGCGGGATGAAATAAGCATACTTCTTCCGATTGTCGTAAAACTACAGGCGGATAAGGATGACTTGGCCAACAGGCTGGAAGACCTGCAGCAGCAGCGGACAGTATATGATAAGGAAAGGCAGGAGCTTTCAACGAACGTAATCCAAATACTGCGGGATTCCGCGGAGGGGCTGGAAAAGGTCTTGGAGGAACACGGCGGGATCCTGCGGCAGACGGCGGAAACTGCGGATAAGCTTGCGGAAAATCTTCTCCTCTGCCAGCAGCTGCGGGAGGAGTATAAAAACTGGTTTGACGCGGACGAATCTCCGCTGGAAGCCATGATCGGCGCAGTGCGGTTACAGTATCCGGAGAACGAGATTTTAAGGAATACGCTGGATATAAGGCAGGTTCCTTCGGTAGAGAAACTATTGGGGCAGACCCGTGATAATCTGACAACCCTCGATCAGATTATGGCAGTGTGTATGGACGCGGCTCAAGAGGATTTAAAGCGAAGCAGGGAAAAGGCAAAGCTTTTAAAGACGAGGTCTGAATGACGGAGGATTCAAAACCAAGAGGCTGATGATTAAGGCGCCGCCTGCGCGGCGGAATGAGAGGTAATATGATTTATGTTTATATGAAGGAGCCTCTTGTGCATGTCTTAGGGCCGGGGGCGCGGTATGTGCTGTGGGTGCAGGGCTGTGGGAAAAGCTGCGAAGGGTGCGTTGCCCAAAACGCACATGACATGAAGCTGGGGACTCCCATAGAGGAGGGCGCTTTGGCGTTGGAAATAGCGTTATCCGAGGCGGAGGGACTTACCATAAGCGGCGGGGAGCCGTTTCTTCAGGCTGCGGCGCTGGCGGAATTGATCGACAGGATCCATGCCAAAAGACCCATGGGCGTGATCGTATATACAGGATATACATACGAAGAACTGAAAGACATTCCGGATGCGGATATGCTTCTCTCACGGATTGATCTGCTGATTGACGGGCCCTACAGAAAGGAGCTGGACGACAATAAAAGCTTAAGGGGCTCTTCAAACCAGAGGGTAATCCCATTGACGGATTTATATATTGACGCCGTCCGGGAATACGGAACCGGCCAACGTGAGGCAGAGAAGTTTTATCATGGGATTCATGTCCACAAAATCGGAATTCCGGAACGTCTCGGATCAGACAGGAGGACAGGGCTATGAGCGGAGTAAAAACAACTTTTATAACGATAGATCAGGATGAGCTGAACCGCCTTCGCCAGCGCGCCGCCCAAGCGGCCAGCCTGCAGGAAGACAATTGGATACTGAATCAGTTGTGTGAGCAGAATGAAAATGCATTGGCGGAATATAGGAACCGGATCAATACCATGAACGGAAATTTGGAACGGTTAAACCGTCAGCTGGCGGAGCAGGGCGCGGCGGCGTCAAAAGAGGCGCAGAGGCTGAGAAACCAGCTGCAGCAGACGGTTCGTGACAGCAATGAGCGGATTCAGGAAGCGGCCCGGAAAAACGAACAGCAGATGAAAGCAATGCACAGGAGCTTTACGGAGGAGCTTACGAAAACAAGGGTGAATTTGGAGGCGTCCATGGAGGCGAACAATCGTCGGATTGAAACGGCCATGAGGGAAAACAACCGCAGGATTGCCGAAGAGATGCACACATTGAAGTCCCATGTGGAAACGGAGATGGGGGAGGTGCGCTCCCGTCTGGACAACGTGGAGGATGAGATGAAGGCTGTCAGGGAGAATGAGAACATCCTGCTGGAGATGGCTTGTGAGTATCATCGCGCGGCGCAGGCTTTGGTTCAGAATATCCAAGTAAATTATCGTGTGGAGCTGCTCTGCCCCGGCAGGCTGCAGCTGGTTCAAAGCCAGCTTTCATCGTCCCAAAATGAGATCAGGGATGCGGAGGGGCTTCCTCAAATTGCCGCGACGGCACGCAGAGAGGCAAGGCGGTCGGCGGAGGACGCCATGAAGCTGTACCAAGATGTGCTCTGCGCGGAGCAGGAATGGATGGTACATTTTCAGGCTGCCAAGCAGGTTCTTGACGCGTCGTCGGCTCAGCTGGAGAGCAGCAGACAGCTGTGCCTGCCGGAGGAGACGGATATCAAGGTGGATGTGGATTACTGGACGGGGGGCGACTTGGAGGCTTTGAAGGCCCGTTTGGATAAGCTTGCGGACCGTATGGCACCAGCGGCCGCGGACAGACTTACGCTGTCGGAGCTTGATGAGATTCAGTCGGCGGGCGTCCAAGCAAGCAGGGAAATTGACGAGACGGTTATGTTTGCGGCGGAAGCTTTTTTTGCCAGCCAAGACCGGGGAGAAATCGCGCAGGATATCGCAGATCAATTAAATGAATATGGATTTTCCATAGTGGATTACAGTTATTGCGGGGAGGATCAGCGTTCGGCTCACAGGCTGCTGCTGACAAGCAGGAGGACAGGCTTTACAATTGTGATAACACAAACCCCCGTCAATCGAAACGGCAGGATTGAAAACAAACTGGAGTCGGATATTTTGAAGTACGGGACAGAGAATAAAGAAGCCGGAGACAGGATTGTGCGTGAGGTTTTCGCGGCTCTGTCGAAGGTTCTGTCCTCTTTGGCTGAGCTGGGACTGGAACAGGGGCCGGTGGAGACGAAAAAGGGATATGAAAATTCCGTATCCGACAGGATAAAGCGGGAAGATATGCGGGAATGGAAGACGGAGCGGCGTCCCGAGGTGGTGACGCCTGTGTACGCGGCGCAGAGTGCGGCACAGGGTACAAGATAATGCTTAGGGGGAGAGTCGCCGTATGATCGGAAGGAATCATTCTTATTTTGACAGCGCCCATTGTCGGGACAGGCATTTTATTGTCACAGGATATACGAACGACCGCTTTTGCAATGATATGCTGCAGATGTCAGATGTGACATATGAGCTCTATTACCATCTGCGTTATCAGCAGAAATTTGACGCGGTGGTCTTCTTTGACAGCGACAATATGATTTATTGCTATGACTGGAATTCCTATAAAATTCTGCGGGGGGAAAAACCGGAGGGGAATGCGGTTCAAGAATCCTCCGCGGAGAATGAGGAAATCATTAGGACAACGCCCATGGAAAGACGCAGGAGGCGAACCCGGCAGAGGGAGGATGCGTCAAAAAAAGAACCATTGGAAACAGGTTTTCTGACGATGGGGCGTCGGGCCATAGAGCTATGCTGGACCTATGTAACGGAGCTGCTTAGATATCCCTTAGAATATCGCTGCGCGGTAGTTTTCAGCAATATGGATTCTCTGATTAGCTCAATGAGCGAGCAGGCGATGAAAGTCTTGGAGGAACTGCAGTCCTATGATGGGAAAAGCATTGCGATTTATTTGTTCCGCGCTACGGAGCTCTCCACCCTGCTGGATAGTATTGAGCGAAGCGAGCACTCAACAAACCAATGGGGAAGGTTTGCCCGAAACGTGCTGTTGAGCAGGGTGAGGATGGAAGCTCCTAACGCTGACAAGGTGATTTCTCTGCGGACGCCGAACAGTGAGGAGATCAAAAATCTCTTGAATTATTTCAGGCTGCGGAGAAAGAATCCTCTTCGTGTGGAGACGGGGGCCTTCGGGCAGTTATCCGAGATGCTGGCGGCCTCCTGCGCCCGTCAGGGCTGGGGGCTTAAGCAGCTATGGGAAGAATTGGAGCGGAGCGCCGGGGAGAATCCTGACAAAGGGCTGTCCATGGAAAATTGGAGGGAATTTACCAAGGAACCCGATTATCTGCCGCCCATAGAACGATTGGAGCAGATGGTCGGCATGGAGGAGGTGAAGCAAAAGGTCAGGGGGTTGTGGGCGCTCCGGCAGAAAGGGGCTCGCGAGGGAAGGAAGGCGGCAGGATACAGCCGTTTTACATGGGTACCGACAGAGGAGAACAGGAACGGCCATTCCCTGAATGTCATATTAAAAGGCGGCCCGGGGACGGGGAAGACCACAGTGGCGCGGCTGCTGAGCCAGCTGTATTATGAGCTTGGGTTCCTGCCCCAGGGACAGTTAATCGAATGCGGGGCGTCGGAGCTGGTCTCGCCCAATGTAGCCGGCACCGCGTCTCTGGTAAGCGCTAAGGTTCAGGAGGCCATGGGAGGGGTGCTGTTTATCGACGGGGCATACGCTCTGACAGCCAATCAGCATGGTATGGAAGCCATCGACCAGCTGGTGAGAGAGCTGTCCGCCTATGAGGGCCGATTTGCGGTCATCCTTGCAGGGTATCCTAACGATATAGACAGGCTGCTGCGGGAAAAGGGAGAATTAAAGGGATGTTTTCCCGAAGAATATAAGCTTCCCGATTATTCCGCCGCCGAAATGCAGGAAATTTTCCTACAGATGTTAAAGCATGAGGATATCGGGCTTGAGGAGGAGCTGCGTGAAAAATTAGGCGGCTTCTGTGAGGCGTGGACCGGAGGCAAGACCCGGGGCTGGGCAAACGCGAAAGAGGCCCAAAATCTTTTCAGGGCAATGAAAAATCGCTGCAGCATGCGCATGGCCATGGAGGGGCTGTCCGGAAGGATGTCGTTTGCCGTATCCGATATCCCGGAAAATCTTCAGCATTGTCTGACGCCCAGAAGCAGGGATTTGAAAGAGGCCTTTGAGCAGATTGATCAAATGATAGGTCTTGGAAATGTGAAGGAGCGTTTGAGAATCCTGAGCAGAAATATTATGTGGGGAGAGGAGGAAAAAGCGCCGGGGAATTATATTTTCAGCGGGCCTCCGGGAACGGGAAAAACCACAATCGCAAGGCGCATGGGGGAGATATTGGGGCACCTGCGCATTTTGGAGCGCAGGGTAAACAATGTGACCGAGTGCAGGGCGGCGGATCTGCTGAACGGTTCCGTGAGCCTGTCCGAAGTCGTAGAGGACGCAAGGCGGGGCATTCTCTTTATTGATGAGGCGCACCAGCTGGCGCAGGACGAGAGGGGGCATTCCATCATACGCCAGCTGGTTCCGCTGATAGAGGATCCGGAAATCCGTGCGGACACCTGCTTTATCTGCGCCGGGTATGCGGCGGAAATGAAAAGGTTTCTGAATGTGGATCCCGGGCTGGCAAGAAGATTTCCGGAGAGTCACCGCATCCGGTTTGACGATTATACCGCGCCGGAGCTTGTAAGCATTCTGGAAAGGATGGCGGCGGCCCGTGGAGAAACGGTGGAGCCGGGATATTTGAGACGGTCAAGGATCATATTGGAGAAATATCTGGAGCATCGTCCCGCAAATTTCGGGAACGGCGGGTTTATTCGGGATACCTATCTGCCGGGTTCTATCGCGGCGCGAACAGCAAGGCTGAACCGCGATGTCCTCGGCGGAGAAGATAAAATAGCGACCCAGGAGCAGATAGACGCGGCTTTGCGGGAAAATGAGGACTTGAGAAGGCGGAGGAGAACCTTGTCGGAGGAAGATGTTCCGCGCGCATTCCTGCGGCTTGCGGGCCCGGCGGGACAGAAGGAGCCGCCGCTAAGGGACGCGCATGCATTATTGGGAGAATTATACGGGAAAGAGGAATTGGTTCGCTTTGTTGAAGCCCGTTACACAGGCGACGAGGAAGAGGATTTCTTTGGCGGCAATGCGGATGTGGGAATGCATTTTTCCGTTGCGGGGCCCACGGGATGCGGCAGACAGACGGCAGTCAGGGCGGCTGCTCTTGCATGGAAGGAGCTGGGATACCTTGAAAAAAGGGATGTGCTGTTTGTGGGAAAGGCCGATCTGGAGGCGGGATTTGTGGGGCAGACCGCGATAAAAACCCAGAATGTCATAGAACAGGCGGCGGGCGGCACCCTGGCTGTGATGTACCCCAGTTCTCTTCTGCTGAAAAACGCTAACGACAATTCCTTTGGCATGGATGCCTTGGTTGTAATCGCCAGCGCCATGCGGGAGCATTTTGACGATTTGTGCGTCGTCTTTATAGATACCTGTGAAGGGATGGAGGATTTTTTCAAAGCGTTTCCCTCTATCCGCAGCCAGCTGTGCAGGCAGTTTGTGTTCGGCGATTTATCGCCTGTGGATATGCAGAATATTTTTATGTTGAAAACTGCTTCCGGTATGGCTTTTACGGAGGAGGTTCGTATTCTTCTGTCGGATTTTTTTCTGAACTGGGTAAGCGACCGAGGAGGATTGGGAGAGGCCGTAAGGTCTTGGGGAAACGGAAATGAGATAGACCTGCTGATAAACGAGATGATACAAAACTGGAAGCAGGCAGGCCGTCCGGTATCGGAGGATTCGGGAGAAGCCGTATCGGATGTAAAGCGCAGGCGGATAACGAAAGATATGTTTCCAAAGCATATGCGGAAGTACTTGAAACCAAACAGGGTGATTTCCGAGAATGCCCTTCGGGAATTGGAGGAAATGACAGGGCTTGGGCGTGTCAAGGAGTCTATCAGGAGGATAGAGCGCAGGCTGAGACGTATGCCTGCGGAAAAGGTGATACCGGGGTTATATTGTTATGTGGGAAATCCGGGCGTGGGCAAAACCACCGTGGCCAAGCTCATGGGAGGGATATTAAAGGCAGCAAACGTATTGACCCAAGGACATGTCATCGTCAGGACGGCGCGTCAGATGTGCGATAATCCGGACGAATTTGAGTGTACTTTGAAGCTGGCGAGAAACGGCATTTTATTTATTGATGAGGCCCATCAGCTGGTGGAGAGAACAAACCCGTATGGAAGGAGTGTTATCAAACGCCTGCTTACCGTATTGGAGGATAATGATATAATCAAAAAGACATGCATTATCCTTGCGGGCTATCCCGGAGATATGGAGGAGCTTTTTGCTATGGACAGCGGTTTGGCGAGCAGATTTGGAACCGCGGACAGCATCATTGTCTTTGATAACTATACGCCGGAGGAGCTTCTGCGGATTCTTGACCAGATGGCGGGGAATGCGGATTCCATCAGTCAGATTGGCTCGGGATACCCCCTTCGCTTAAGCGAGGAATACAGGGAGAAGTCCCTTGCGGTTTTTGCCGTCATAGCGGGGAAGGGAAACCCAAATTACGGGAATGCGAGGTTTGTCCGTAATTACCTCCATGATTCCTTGGATGAATTATTGGAGCGCATTGAGGAGGAATATGGGAGGCAGGGGAATCCTCCGGCGGATGCGGCGGACTTTTTGACCGGGAAGGATATTCCAAAACAGTACAGAGGGATTTTGCCGGAAAGAGTAAATGCTGACGAAGGGCGTTGAGCCTGTGTGTTTCAGAGATTTCAGGGAGAGGTATGGTTATGGAAGTTTTGAATTCCTGCTGTCCGGTCTGCGGCGGGGAAAGAAAAGAAACTGCGGCGCCGGAGTATGCCTGCGCCGCCTGCGGATTTGCTTACGCGTTTGTGGGCCTGTTCGCGGGTGAGAGAAGCAGAATGCTCTGGAAAAGCAGGGTGGACAGGGCAAAACGAAAGCGCAGAACGGATAAAATGAGAATGCTTTCCGATGCGAAAGCTTTTGTGGTGGGAAATGATTTGGCTGCGTTTTGTTCCCCGGATACGAAAAAATTAACCGTGATTTATGGAGACGGGACGGTTCATGAGGAAGATAATATTGTGCAGTATAGCGTAAGCGGCAGGAATGCGGCGTTTCTTTATGGGGACGGCACGGTCAGGGTCGTTGGGGATAACGATTATGGTCAATGCAGGACAGGCGGTTTGACCGAGGCCGTGTATGTCACATGCGCGCCTGATTGTACTTATGTCATTAAGAGGGACGGCAGCGTATCCGCAATCGGTTCTCCCGCAGACGCGTCGGTCAGGTCATGGTCGGATATCAGGATGATTTCCTGCGGGGCGTATCATATACTTGGACTCCGCAGGGACGGGAGGGTCATGGCGGCCGGGGAAGCGCTGGATCAATCGGTTCGCTCTGTGATAGAGGGGTGGGAAAAGGTACAGTCCATTGCCGCGGCAAACGACTGCAGCATGGCGCTCTTTGCCGACGGCAGGGTCGCCTTTGCCGGACGGCGGGAAAATGATCCTAGAAGAGAAGTCGGCGGGTGGGAAGATATTGTATCCATAGGAGTGGACAGCTCCTATGCGGCAGGACTGACCAAAAACGGAACGGTAAGGCTGGCGGGGAGCTGTAAAAAGGATCTGGATATGGGGCGGTCCACAGTCTCGGGCTGGGAAAATATGATGGCTGTTTCCTGCGGCCGGACGGGGATTGGGGGGATTACGGAAGACGGGGAGCTGCTGCTGACGGGCAGTTTTGCGGGGGATAATATCAAAACCATGAAAAAGATATGGGCGGAGAAGCTGAAAAAATCCTTGGCACAGCTCTGGGGTTGAAGTATGCTTCTGTTTTTGGAGTCTTTTTAGCAGTGGTGAACCGCCAGCTCAGATAGTACAACTCTGCACCATATATGGCAATAGTCTCCCGAGTCGTGGTATGTTGATGTCGGCTTTGAAATCCGAAGCTTAGGGTGGGAAATATTTATATATCTATGAAGAGCCAGCGTCAGGCTAAGCATCAGGAACAATAATTAATAGGAGGATGCGGCGCGTTGTTTTAAGGCAGAGTTTGAGCGCCTGCCAGCTCCTTTTCTATAAAGTACATTAATTCTTTGGCTAGAACAAGGCGCCCGGCCTCGTTGGGGTGGGTGCCGTCGGGAAGGTAGGTTTCCAGCGTTTCTTCCGTCACTGCGGAATGATTGTAATTGTCCAGAAAATATAAGTCCATTTCCGCGGCCAGCTCCCGGCCCGCCTCCACATAGGCCGAAAGCACGTCTCCCTTGGGGCTTGTAATCTCCAGCCCGTTTCCAAAGAGCATGGTGTGGGTGGGGGACATGATGATATAATGAGCGTCAGGAAGGAAGGTCTGCAGGACCGAGATGCAGGTTCGCAGGCTTCCCTGAAAACTGGTCTCATCGTAAGGGTCTTCGGGGTTCTTCACAGGCACCCCGGAAAAATAGTCGTTGAAGCCGTAATTAAATATAAAGCAGAGTTTCCTATCTTCCAAATCATCTATGACGATTCCGTGGGGCGTGAAAGTGTTTCCGCTTTCGGAGGCAGTGATATTTTCCGCAATGAAACTGCTGAAGGTTTCAGAGAAGTCTTTGCCCTCAAAACGGCTGGCGGCGCTGGTGCCGCCCACGGCGTAATTGTAGACTAAGGCCCCCGAGAGGCCGGACACATATCCGGGAATGGAAAAGCTTCCCGGGAAATTTCCCAGAACACTGTCGCCAAAAAAAACAAAACACCAGTCGGACAAATCGGGATAATGAGTGGGACTGCTTTTTTCCCGAGCCACCGTCTGCCGCAGCGAATTCCAGAAAAAGTCTTCGTTGGATGGCGTAATCTGATAATTGGAATCGCAGAAGGTATATAAAAAGATTTTGTTTGTAATCACTTCGTTGGCGTCAAAGGGCGGATTCGTATAATTATCTGGATTCACCGTCAGCCATTCCTCACAGCCGGGAAAAAATATTTTTACATTAGGAAAAACGGACAGTTCGTTCACCAGATTGTGATAAAGGATAAGCAGCGTATCAAAGTCTTTCTCTTTTAGCTGCAGCCAGTAGTCGATGCAGGGATAGGGCAGGAGCACTTCAAAAGAAATTTGTGGGTACTCTTTGATATAGGCATAGAAATTTCTGCTCAATGCCTTTTCCCATTTGTCGGCTTTTTGATCCACGCTGTCCCAGAGCAGTTCCGGGTCCAGACAAAAGTAAAGGTTCGATACGGTGTTTTTGGAGTTCAATATACAGTTTAAATATTGCGACAATTCCTCCGTGTCACGGAGAGAATGGGACGTCACAACGGTTTTCAGACCGCGGAAATAGGAGAAATCCTCTTCCTTGAAGCTTTCTGTGGAATGCATGGAAAGCAGCGCGCTCTCGTAGGATTCGGCGGACAGCCTTGCAAGATCGTTTTCCGTGTCGGGTTCTGTGGGAAAAGTGTTCGGGCGAAGCCGGAAATAGAGTGCAAGGGCGGTGAAGATGACAGCGGCGGACAGTATGATGAACGGCAGGATTTTGGCGATTCTGCCGGGGCCTTGCTGTCCGGGCCGGTTTTTCTGTTGATGGGATTCGCTCCGCGTAGGCATGTGATTTGCTCCTTTGGGTTTTATTTTTTATTTTATCACATTTTATGGGGAAGGAAAAGGGGGCGGCATATTTTCGTTTTGTCACTGATAAAATGGAGGCGTTTTTTGCTTATTATCCGCGGGAATAAAGAAAAGCACATTGCCCCTTAGATGGGTGGATGTGCTTTTCTTTCGTAAGATGTTTGACGGATGGCTTCGGCAGCGGCGTCAGGCTTCTTCTTCCACCACGTCGGCTTCCGGTGCGTTTTTGCGAACGCTTTCGATACCGTTCTGGCAGGAGGCTTTGGCCTTGTAGCCTTCGGAGACAGCGATAATTTCTCCGTTGCGCGCCTTTAGGCGGAAGCGGAACTCGCCTGCTTTGTCGGTATACATTTCAAACTTGGGGTTGGTCACAGTCTCAAAGCCTTCTGCGGTCTGGTCTTCTAACTTGGCGGCGACAGCGTTTTTGCGGACGCTCTCAATGCCGTTTTTGCAGGCGGCCATGGAGGTGTAGACCTCCGAAGTGGCGATGACTTCTCCATTGCCTGCCTTCAAATCGAATTTGATTCCTGTCTTGACAGTTCTGATAACGAATTTTCCCACGAAAAAGCCCTCCTTGTTGTGTCAGATTTTGTTGAAATAATTATACCAGCATTTACGGTCAGGTGTCAACAAATTAAGATTTTTATATCTGTCCCCGTGGGGGAAATGCAGGCTTGACAAAGCATTCCATCTGTATTAAAATTCTTTAGTATAATTAATGGACGAGTGGAGAAGATGAGTGAGATGTCCGAGGACGGCTCTAATAATAGACGAGGCAGAGGTGCTTCCCGCCATGGCAAAATGAATAGGAAAGAGAAGCCCGGCGCAAGGAGCGTGATAAACTTTGCGAATCCTGATGAGATGGAAAATAACGCCGGAATAGAGTATGGGGAAGATTTTGTCGGGATTGAGTATGGACCGGCAGGTGCGGAAGCCGGATATATCGAGTATTCCGAGGTTGAATATATACAAGAGGATACCGACGGCGAGTATGGTCAGGAGAGCTTTGAAAGCGGGTATATGGAAGGATATGCTGGCGCTGATTATATACAGGAAGGTATGAATGCCGGGGATGGGGAAGAACAAACCGGCTTCTATTATGAAGGAAACGGCGCCGGGATGGGGTATGAAGGAGGCTGCGCGGATGCGGAGTACGAGGAGGGCGGAGCCGGAATCGGATATGAAGGGGATTACGCGGGCGCGGGTTACGAGGAAGGCGGAGCCGGAATCGGGTATGAAGGGGATTATGCGGGCGCGGGTTACGAGGAAAATAGTGTCGAAACCGGATATGCGCAGGATTATGTTGAAAATGGCTTCGGCGTAGTATATGAGGAAGAGGATATCGGCGGCAGTTACGGAGAAAATGCCGTCGGCGTCGAAGAGGAATTTGCCGGGAATGAATATGGAGAATATTTTTCAGGCGGGTATGAGCAGGATTATGTGGGAGAGGAAGACTATGTCGGCGCGGAGGATGAGGCCGGCGCCGATGAATTGGAGTATGACCCTGAAGCAGAATATATAGAGGAGGATGAAGGCGGCGGGTACGAGGAAGACGGCAGGAAGAAAAGAAGGATTCGATGGATAGGAGCCGCGGCTTTGTGTGCGGCGATTTTGATTGGGATACGAATATATATTGACAGCCTTGCCTATAAAATATGCCGGGTGGAAGCGGGGGTTATGGCTTCGCCCTCTGATTTTTTGAAGAATCCGGATGAAGACGCGGTTTTTGCGGAGGACAGCCAGCCCTTTGATATTGCGGAACCGGGCGAATATGCAGTGAAGGTTAAGAGCGGGCTGTTTACTCACAAATGCACGCTTATTATACAGGATACGATTCCGCCCAAGGGACAGGCGGTTCGCCGACAGGTGGATCTGGGCGCCGTCTGTGGGGCGGAGGAATTTGTCGAAAACATAGAGGACGCTACGGAGGTCACGGTTTCTTATTTGGAAGAACCGGATTTTACTAAGGTGGGTTCTCAGCCGGTAGAGGTAGTACTGACGGATAAGGGAAATAACCGGACGATTCTGGAAGCGGAGATGTTTGTCACGGCGGTCGTGGGAAACGTGACGGTGGAGGCGGGGGAGGGATGCCCCGGTCTGGACAGCTTTGTCATTGCCGCCAAGGAGGCTTCCTTTGTCACGGATATTTCGGGCTGGGATTACAGCAGAACAGCGGATCATGAGGTGGTGCTGAACGTGGATGGGCAGCAGTATACAAGCATACTGCATGTCGTAGACACCGTGCCGCCCAAGGTGGAGGTTCATGATATTGAGGGCTATGCGCTGCAGTCAAGGAACGCGGAAGATTTTATTACTTCCGTAAAAGACGTCACGGAGGTAACGGCGGCCTTCGAGGAAGCGCCGGACTTGTCCTTGATTGGGACGCAGGAGGTGACGCTGGTGTTTACTGACGAGGGCGGTAACGAGACGGTAAAAACGGCGGAGCTTACTCTGCGGGAGGATACGGAGCCTCCTGTGATTCACGGGGCGAAGGATATTTCGATATATGTAGGAGAAAGTGTTTCTTATCGAAAAAATGTATATGCCGACGATAATTGTCCCGAGGGAGTGACGCTGACCGTGGACAATCAGGGCGTCAATCTCAATGAGGCGGGAGTGTATCCGGTCACGTACAGGGCGGAAGACTTGGCGGGCAATACTTCGGCGGTGACGATACATTTGACGGTGAGGAAGAATGAGTATGATGTAAACGAGGTCAACGCCATGGCGGATAAGGTGCTGGCGGATATTATCAAGCCGGAGATGAGCCAGTGGGATAAGGCGGAGGCCATTTATAAATATGTGTCAAAGCATATTACTTATGTCAGCAGCTCCGTGAAGGGCAACTGGATCAGGGCCGCTTGGGAGGGGCTGTCGGATAAAAAAGGCGACTGCTATGTGTTTGCCTGCACGGCGAAGGTTCTGCTGACCAGAGCCGATATTACCAATATGGATATTGCGAAAATCACGCCGACCTCAGAGCATTATTGGAGTCTGGTGGATGTGGGCGACGGCTGGTATCATTATGACACCACGCCCAGAAAGGATCATACCACCTTTTTCATGTGGACGGACGAACAGCTGATGGCATATTCCGACAGCCACAACGACTCCCATAAGTATGATCATTCGTTATATCCGGAAGTGAACTGACATGGGCGGGGCATTGGGAAAAAGAGGCGGAAGATGAAGAAATTAGGTATCATTGGCGGTTTGGGCCCCATGGCAACGGCATATTTTTTACAGCTGATCACCCAGATGAACGATGCGGCGGCGGATCAGGAGCACATAGAGGCGATTATTTACAGCAGTCCTCAGATACCGGACCGCACGCGTTATATTCTTGGGCGGAGCGGGGACAGTCCCCTGCCTTATATGGCGGATATCGGCAGGAGGCTGGCCGCGCAGGGAGTGGAGTTGATTGCCATTCCCTGCATTACGGCCCATTATTTCCAAAGGCAGCTGGAAGCCGAGATTGGGGTTCCTATCGTGAATGCCATTGAGGAGACGGCTCTTTACCTGAGAGCGGCGGGAATTCGGAAGGCGGGGATTTTGGCCACGGACGGAACCATCGAAAGCGGCTTGATGCAGAAGGCCTTGGAGGCGCAGGGGGTGGAATACATCCTGCCCGGGGAGGCCGGGCAGCGGCAGGTGATGCGTTTGATTTATGAGGATATCAAGGCGGGGAGGCCGGTGGAGTATCCTGCGTTTGAAGAGGTTTCGGCGGGGCTTTTCGCCAAGGGGGCGCAGGCGGCGCTTCTGGCCTGTACGGAATTGTCCCTGATAAAAAGGGATTATCCGCTGGGGGCGGGCTTTTTGGATGTGATGGAGATTCTGGCGAGAAAAACCGTTATGTCCTGCGGGAAGTTAAAAAAGGAGTATGAAGAGTTGATGAAAATTCCTTAATGATAAGGGTGACATAGTGCAGTGGGCAGAGCAGGTTTCCGCAGATGGGAATAGGCTTCCATAAATGGAAACGGAATAAAAGACAGTCTCGGAACGGAAGCGCAGGGCGTCTTGAGGATAACTTTGGAAGGAGGCTTCTGCTGTGTATTTTGTAGATGAAATTTTCTTTCACCCATAAGGGCGCTGTAGTGCGGGGAGCGGAACAGGCTTCCACAAGCGGGGACTGGAATGAAAATAGGAGGTATCATAATGAAAAAGAAAGTATTAGCGGCTGTGATGGCGGGAATGCTCCTGCTGGCAGGATGCGGGAACAATGAAAAAGTGATAGAAGGCAATCAGCAGAACAATGTCTCGGGTGGTGGTTCCGGGGCGGAAAACAAGACGCCGGAGGAAGGTTCAAAAGGCGATGCCGTGTCGGGGGAAGCCAAGGGCTATGTGTTTAAAGTGAAGGATACCACGGTGTCGGTGGACGCGGATGCCGCGCCCATCATCGAAAAGCTGGGGGAGCCGCTTTCTTATTATGAGGCGGCAAGCTGCGCTTTCGAGGGTCTGGATAAAATCTATACGTACAGCGGATTTGAATTGATGACTTATCCGGCGAAGGATAAGGACTGCGTGTCTTCCGTCACCTTGAAGGATGATTCCGTGGCTACGGCGGAGGGAATTTGCATCGGGGATTCTCTGGACAAGCTGAAGCAGGTTTACGGAAGCGACGGCAAAGAGGAATCGGGAGCGGTTGTGTATGCGAAGGACGGAATGAAGCTGAATTTCATTCTGAAAAACGGGGAGATTGCTTCCATTGAATATCGCTCCACCGTCTTGGAGCAGGCGCAGTAAGGGAAAGATCAGCGGAATTGTCTGCTTGGGGAGGCATTGCTTTTATTCCCGCGGGCAGATATTGCTCGCTGAGCAGGTATTGCTCGCTGAGCAGACATTGAGCAATGAGACAGGTCAGCATAGCTGACTTTGCGCCGTACCTGCCAAGCCATCCTGCGGCGGCCAAGTCAGTCTGCGGAGGCCAAACCAGCCTGCGGAGGCCAAGTCAGTCTGCGTCTGGCGGGGGCAGATTGGCGAATGCGGGAGGGTTTCACATCCCGCAGCCTGCATCGTTCTGAAGGAGGAAGCTAAGGCCAGATATCCGTCAGCCCGCTGGGGGGGCGGTTCATGAGAGAGGGGAAAATATGCGGAATCATGTGTTGAATTATCTGAACAGCATTGTAAAGGTAAAGCCTGAAAAGACGGCGTTTTCCGACGGAAACCATTCCCTGACCTTCGGGGAGGTTTATGAGCAGAGCCGCCGTGTGGGAAGCTTTCTGCATGAAAAGGGAATCTATAAAAAGCCGGTGGTGATTTTTATGCGGAAGTCTCCGGAAGAAATCGCGGCTTTTTTCGGCGTCATAGCAGGGGGCGATTTCTATGTGCCCATTGACGAGGAAATGCCCGCGGGCAGGATTCAGCTTATTTTGGATAATGTAAGGTCGCCCTTGATTGTCTGCGACGAGTCCACCGTGGAGATGGCGGGGACATTCCGCCAAGAAGAAGGCGAGATTGTTCTCTATGAGGAAATGCTGAAAACGGAGGCGGACGACGGGGCGCTGGAGGAAATTTATCGGCATGCCATTGACACGGATCCCATCTATATTGTGTTCACTTCTGGTTCCACAGGGATTCCCAAGGGGGTGGCGGCGTGTCACAGATCCGTGATCGATTATGTGGAACAGCTTTCCGAGGCGCTTGCCTTTCAGGAGGACACGGTTTTCGGAAACCAGACGCCCCTTTATTTTGACGCCTGCTTAAAGGAGCTGTATCCCACGCTGAAATTCGGCGCCACAACCTACCTGATTCCGAGGAATCTGTTTTCCATTCCGGTGGGGCTGGTGGAGTATTTGAATACTTATAAAATCAATACCATCTGCTGGGTGGTTTCCGCCCTTACTATGGTGAGCGCCTTCGGAACCTTTGAGACGGTAAAGCCCAAGTACCTGCATACCATTGCCTTTGGCAGCGAGGTATTTCCTATTAAGCAGTTTAGAATCTGGCGGGAGGCTCTGCCGGAGGCTTCCTTTACGAATCTGTACGGCCCCACCGAGGGCACGGGCATGTGCTGCTATTATCGGGTGGAGAGGGAATTTGCCGACAATGAGACGATTCCCATCGGACGCCCCTTTCCGAACCGGGAAATCCTGCTCCTGACAGCGGACGGAAAAGAGGCGGGCAGGGGGGAGGAGGGCGAAATCTGCATTCGCGGCACGTCGCTGACTCTGGGATATTATAACGACCCTGTGCGCACAGGGGAAGCCTTTGTCCAGAATCCTCTAAATACGGCCTATCCGGAGATGATCTATAAAACCGGCGACATCGGGCGCTGGAATGAGGAGGGAGAGCTGGTTTTCGTCTCCCGCAGGGATTACCAGATTAAGCATATGGGGCATCGCATTGAGCTTGGGGAAGTGGAAGTGAATGTGGGGATGCTTGAGGGAGTCCATATGGCCGCCTGCATTTATGATACCAAAAGGGTAAAGATTGTGTTATATTATGTGGGAGAGGATTCGGAGAAAGAGCTTGCGGCCGCTTTGAAGACAAAACTGCCCCGCTACATGATTCCCAATAAGATCATACGGCTGGAACAGATGCCTTTTACGGCAAACGGGAAAATAGACCGTGTCACCTTAAAAAAACTTTATGAAGAGAAAGGATGAAAATTATGGACGAGTTACTGGAGATTTTGTATGATTTGCACCCGGATGTGGATTTTGAGAATGAGGATCATCTGATTGACGACGGAATTCTGGATTCCCTCAGTATTGTGAGCCTGATTGCGGAGATTAACGAACAGTTTGACGTGACGATTACCGCAAAAGATATCATTCCGGAGAATTTTAATTCCGCGGAGGCATTGTATGCTTTAATTCAGGAACTGGAAGAGGAATAAGGAATGTTCTTTACATCGTATGGTTTTCTGGGGTTTGCCGCCCTATTGTTTTTGATGTATTACCTTGTTCCGAAGAAATGTCAATGGCCGCTCCTGCTGGCCGCAAGTTATATTTTTTACTTTATGGCAGGGGCGGACTATCTGATTTATATTTTTGCCACGACGGTTACGGTCTATTTTGCGGCCCGCAGGATAGAGCGGAATCTGGACGGGCAGAAGCTCTGGCTGAAAGAGCATAAGGCGGAGCTGTCCAAGGAAGAAAAGAAGGCGTATAAGGAAAGCAGGAAGAGAGGCCGTCTCAGATGGCTTATTTTCTGTGTGCTTTTGAATATAGGCATTCTTGCGGCGGTAAAGTACGCTGATTTTTTTATTTCTAATGTAAACGGTATTTTGACTGCTTTAGGGCGGAGGGAGCAGCTGTCCTTCTGGTCGCTGGCGGCGCCCATGGGTATTTCTTTTTATACCTTTCAGGCCTTGGGGTATCTCATTGATGTGTACAGGGGAACCATTCCCGCGGAGAAAAATCTTTTGAAATTCGCGTTGTTTGTCTCCTTCTTCCCCCAGCTGGTTCAGGGGCCCATCAGCCGTTTCGGTGATTTAGCCCAGTCGCTTTTTGCGGAACATCCCTTTGACGGACGGACTGTGAGTTATGGGTTGCAGAGGATTCTCTGGGGTTATTTTAAGAAGATGGTCATTGCGGACAGGATTTTGGCGGGGGTCCGCACCATTGTGGGCGATGGGGGGACTTATCAAGGGGCATATGTGTTTGTGGGAATGCTCTTTTATACCTTGGAGCTGTACGCGGATTTCACGGGGGGCATAGACATCACCATCGGCATTGCCCAGACCATGGGAATTACGATACAGGAGAACTTTAACCGGCCTTATTTTTCCAAATCCTTGAAGGAATACTGGCGCAGATGGCATATTTCCATGTGTTCGTGGTTTCGGGATTATATTTTCTATCCCCTTTCCATTAGCGGGCCCATGCAGAAATTTACCAAGTTTTCCCGCAGGCATTTCGGGGAGGCGGTGGGAAAGCGGCTGCCTGTGTATGTGTCCTCTTTCGCCGTGTGGTTTGCAACCGGCATATGGCACGGGGCCAGCTGGAATTTTATCGTCTGGGGGCTGGGGAATTTTGCCGTCTTGATGATTTCGGAGGAATTGGAACCCCTTTACGGGAAATTCCATAAGCGTTTTTCGTTTAGTGAAAGCGGGATGTATCGGCTGTTTCAGATTGGGCGCACGTTTCTGCTGGTCTGTGTGTTGAACCTATTTGACTGTTATGCTTCTCTGGCGGATACATTTCATGCCTTTGCTTCCATGTTTACAGTGCCCAACTGGCATATTTTGTGGGACGGCTCTTTGATGGAGCTGGGGCTTACGGGGCTGGATTATGGGATTCTTGGGGCGGGGGTGATGGTGCTTCTGGCGGTGAGCCTGCTACAGAGAAGGGGTGGCGTGCGGGATAGGATTGCCCGGAGAGCTTATCCGGTGCGTTTTGTGATTTGGTACGGATTGTTTCTGATTGTGCTGTTGATGGGGGCGTATGGCATTGGATATGACGCCAGCCAGTTTATTTATAATCAGTTTTGAGTATTGACGGGAATGTGAGGAAATTCCGTCACAAGAATGTGAGAAATTTTGTGACGGGAAGAGGTGTTTTTTGCAGGAATTGTGGAAAATGGGACAGGGAGGGTCATGTGAGATTGGGAAAGCTGGCGAAGGCAGCGGCTTCGGCGGCGATAGTGCTGGCGGGATTGTTTCTCCTGCAGCGGCTGCTGGTGCCGAAATATGTGGACGGTGTGGTGGAGGGAGCGTTTGTTGCCGAATACTACAGGGAAGAGAAGGATTTTGATGTGATTTTTGTGGGGGACTGCGAGGTGTACGAGAATTTCTCGCCTCTTGTGCTCTGGGAGGAATACGGCATCAACAGTTATATACGGGGCAGCGCCGAGCAGTATATCTGGCAGTCCTATTATCTTCTGGAGGATACCCTGCGGTATGAAACGCCCAAGGCGGTGATTTTCAACATACAGTCCCTGCAGTTTGACAAGTCCCGGAATGAGGCGTATAACCGCATGACGCTGGAGGGGATGAAGTGGTCGTCTTCCAAGGTGAAGGCCATTTTGGCTTCCATGAAGCCGGATGAGCATTTTTTGGATTATGTGTTCCCTATTCTGCGTTATCATACAAGGTGGAGCGAGCTGACGGCTTCGGATATACGGTATCTGTTTGACACGAAGCCGGTTTCCCATAACGGGTATTATATGCGGGTGGATATCAAGCCTGCGGAGAATGTGCCGGAGGGAAAGATTCTGGGGGATTATAGTTTCAGTGAAAATGCTTGGAAGTATCTTGATATGATGACCGAATTGTGCAGGGAGAAAGGGATTCAGCTCATCTTGATAAAAGCGCCCAGCCTGTATCCTTATTGGTATGAGGAATGGGAAGCGCAGGTGGAGGATTATGCCGAGGAGCATGACCTGCCCTATCTTAATTTTCTGGAGCTGGCGGACGAGATTGGAATTGATTACAGCAAGGATACCTATGACGCGGGGCTTCATATGAACCTTACCGGAGCGGAGAAGCTGTCCATGTACCTTGGAAGGTATCTGAGGGAGGAAGCGGGGCTTGAAGACCGGAGGGGCGAGGCTAAGCTTAGGGCCGTGTGGGAGGAAAAAGCGGCGGCTTATGAGGCGGAGAAGCAGGCACAGTATGAGAAGTATGGGATGAAGGAGCCGGGGTGAATGTTGGACGCTGGCGGCAGAAAGCGGCGGGCGTCAGGAGACGGTCATAGAAGGAGAGATTTTATGATGATTCGACAAGCTGTCAATACGGATGCGGAGGATTTGAAAGTATTATATTTTGATTATTTGACACGTTTCCCGCCCAAAGAAGAACAAGATATGAATTTATGGCGGGCCCTTATTGATAAATTTGAGAAAGATGAAAATATGCATCTGCTGGTTATGGAAGAAGACGGGAAGGTAGTTTCCACGGTACAAATGGCTGTTATTGAAAATTTAACCCATAATCTCAGGCCGTTTGCAGTGATTGAAAATGTTGTGACACATATTGATTATAGAAATAAGGGATATGCGTCGGCATTATTGGAGAGAGCGTCAGAAATAGCCAAGGAACGGGGATGCTATAAGGTTTTTCTTGAAACCGGCTCAAATAAGGAAAGTACATTGAATTTTTACAGAAGGAATGGTTTTGCAATCGACGAGAAACATTCTTGTTTAAAACGGTTATGATTAGGAGAATAAATCATGTGTGGAATCTGCGGAATATTTCACTTGGAGGGTCAGAGCGGAAATGAGGGAGACAGGGAGATTCTGGGAAGAATGCTGTCCGTGATAAAGCATCGGGGCCCGGACGGGAGCGGGACGCTTGTCTTAAAGCAGGCGGCGCTGGGCTTTAACAGGCTCAGCTTCATTGATTTGGACGGCGGAATGCAGCCGATTCAGAACGAGGATAAGACCATCTCCATGATTTGCAACGGGGAAATCTATAATTTCCAAGAGCTGCGGGACGAATTGACCGCCAAGGGACATGAATTCCGCACAAGGACGGATGTGGAGGTGATTCTGCATCTGTATGAGGAGGCTGGGCTTGATTTTCCCAATCGTTTGAACGGGCAGTTTGCCATTGCCCTGTATGATGAGAAAAAGGGACGGATGCTGCTGGCGCGTGATCAGATAGGAATCTGTCCTTTGTTTTATACGACGGTGAACGGCCATGTGGTGTTTGCTTCCGAAATTAAGGCGATTTTAGAGTATCCGGGGGTGGAAAGGAAGCTGAATCTGAAAGCGGTGGATCAGCTGATGAATTTTCCGGGGATTGTTTCTCCAGTCACATTTTTTGAGGGAATTTATTCTCTGGAGGGCGGGCATATGCTGGAAATCCGGCCCGGTCAGGAGATACGGAATATTGAATATTGGGATATGATTTATGAGGCGCAGGAGGAAGATCGGGGAGAGGCCTATTATGTGGAAAATCTTCGGGAGATTTTGAAGAAGGCCATATCCAGAAGGCTTGTGGCGGATGTGCCCATTGGATTTTATATATCCGGAGGGCTGGACAGCTCCGTGGTGGCCTGTTTTATCGGGAAGTTTCTGCTAAACAGTTATTATTCTTTTTCCGCGGAAATCGGTACCGGGGAGCTGGATGAAAGCCGTTTTCAGAAAATGATACGGGATGAGGTGTCCTCCACTCATTACAGCACCAAGGTGGCCGAGGAAGAAATCTGGGAGAATCTGCCGGAAGTGATTTATCATGCGGAGGCGGCGGTCAAGGAGAGCTATGATGTGGCGGCTTATCTGTTGAGCGGGCTGGTGAGGGAGTCCCCCGCGAAGGCTGTGCTCACGGGACAGGGCTCGGATGAATTTTTCTGCGGCTATGTGGGGTACATGGTGGATCTGTTTAGAAATATGCAGAAAAGTCAGATGACCAGGGAGGAATGCGAGGTCAACGAGAGGCTCTGGGGAGATCCGTATTTCAGATATGAGAGAATCCATCCGGAAATCAGGAAGATTCACACAAAGGTTTACAGTGAAAATATCCGGGGAGAAATTGATACGTTTTCCGCGTGGGCTTCCAGCCCGATAAACACGGAGCATGTGAAGGGGCTCAGTACCCAGAAAAGAAGGTCGTATATCGACTATAAGCTGCGGCTTTCGGATCATCTGCTGGGGGAGCATGGGGATCGGATGTTTTTCTCCCATTCCGTGGAAGGGAGGCATCCTTTTCTGGATGCGGAGCTGCTTTCCTTTGTGGCTAAAATTCCGGATAAATATAAGCTGAACGGCACAAATGAGAAGTATATTTTGAAGAAGGCGGGGGAGGGCATTGTGCCCGAGCCCATATTGAAACGGAAGAAATTCCCCTTTCAGGCGCCCGGCATGTCGGCCATGGTGAAGCGGGGGGCGAAAATGGAATATCTGGAGGATTCGCTGATAAAGAAATACGGCATATTTGACGTGGAGTATGTGAATGAGATGAAGAGGGTCTATAGTCAGGAGGATTTTAAGCTCATGGGGGCTTATGAGATTGATTATCTTCTGATTGTGATGACGGTGACGATGCTGTGCGAGAGATTTTCCCTTACGGTATGATGTGAGGGGGCGGGGGGATTCTGTTATAGAAAAGCCGGGAGATGACTGCTGCGGTTAGGATTGCTGCTGTCTGCTGTCAAAGCGGTTCCCATGCGGTGTTGGCGGCTGCGGCAGGGGATTTGGTTTTGTGGGACTTTCTGGGATGAGGTGGGAGGAGTTATGGGTAAGACGGACGAGATGGGAGGCGTTATGAGTAAGACGGATGAGATGGGGGGAGTTATGAGTAAGACGTTTGCGCAGATGCAGGAAATGTATCGGGAGGTTGTGAAGCGGTTTCAGAAGATTGAACTGCGGGACTGGAAGGCGGAAGGAGCGATGATTGAACTTTCCAAGCAGGTGGGGGAGCTGGCGAAGCAGGTGATGATAAAGGAAAAATACTATGCGCTGACGGACGAAGCCGCCGATATTGATAAGCGCCTTGGCAATGAAATGGCGGACGTTATCGCGCAGGTGATCAGACTGGCCGATTATTATGGGATAGACTTGGAAAAGGCGTTTGTTGAGGCAAGAGAAGAGGAAGACGGATACTTAAAGTCCAGAGGAGTATAGATGGCGGCCCGGCGGGGCTTGGCTGTCGGCTTAGGGGTTGTGAAGGCGGTCCATTGGCGGGAATATTGCGGATATGCGTAAATATCAGGGATTTAGGACGGGGAGCCGGGTTAAAAAAGTCTTGGTTGATTTCATAGGGATTTTGGGTTACAATAAGAGTTTGGTTATGTGGTTATTAGGTAATTTGGTTATGGTGTTATGTTTTTATTTGGTAATCTGTATTTAAACTGTTTTTGCATTTGGGATGATATGCGGAGGGAGGAAGCCGGTGAGGACGGAAATTGGCAGCGCGGTCAATGCGGCGGATATGGACGCCCAATATGATGAAAAGGCAAAACGCCTGCTGAGCAATAAAATTATACTGGCGCATATCTTGGTAAAAACCATTGATGAATTTCGGGGAATGAATCCGAAAGACGTTGTGCCGTATATTGAGGGAGAACCCTTTGTCAGTGTGGTTCCGGTGGAGCCGGGACTGACGAATAAGAAAAGGGAAGAAGGCGGTATGCGGATTATGGGGTTAAACACGGAAGCTGGGGAGATCAATGAAGGGCTTATCCGGTTTGACATTATATTTTATGTGCGCATGAAGGACGGCATATCGCAGGTTATTGTGAATTTGGAAGCACAGAAAGACGAGCCCGCAGGCTATCATATTTTGAACAGGGCGGTATTCTATGTAAGCCGTTTGGTTTCCTCGCAGAAGGAAAGGGATTTTGTCAAGACGAATTATAACGACATAAAGCGCGTATTTTCCATATGGGTGTGTATGAACATGGATGAGAACTGCATGGATTATGTGCATTTGGCGGACGATAAGCTGTTAGGTTCTCATATATGGAAGGGCAGGCTGGATTTGCTGAATATTGTTTTGATTGGCATCGCCAACAAAGTTCCAGCCCATGACGCAAAATATGAGCTGCATCGTCTGCTGAGTACGCTTTTGTCGAATGAGTTGTCTGCGGCAGAGAAGCTGGAGATTATGGAAACGGAATATAGCATTCCGGTGGACGATAGAATGAGAGAGGATGTGAGCGCCATGTGTAATCTGAGTCAGGGAATTCGTGAGAAAGGAAGGACAGAAGGAAGGGCAGAAGGCAGGGCAGAAGGAAGGGCAGAAGGAAGGGCCGAAGGGGAAGCCGGATTTATAGTCAATATGTACAAAAAGGGTTATACATTAGAGCAGATAGCGGACGTCGCAGGGAAGGGCATGAAGGAAATAGAGACTGTGATCAGAAAAATAGCGGCTCCGAGCGCGGGGATGCCGTCTTAAAGAGGCTGTTATCTTCCTGAGTCGGCAGAGCTGTCTGAGGAGGAGAAGCTGGAGATTATGGAAACGGAATATAGTATTCCAGTGGACGATAGAATGAGAGGGGATGTGAGCGCCATGTGTAATCTGAGTCAGGGAATTCGTGAAAAAGGAAGGACAGAAGGAAGGGCTGAGGGCAGAGCCGAAGGAAGGGAAGAAGGCAGGGCCGAAGGAGAAGCCGGATTTATAGTCAATATGTACAAAAAGGGTTATACATTAGAGCAGATAGCGGACGTCGCAGGGAAGGGCATGAAAGAAATAGAGGCTGTGGTCAGAAAAATAGCAGCGCCGGGCGCGAGGACGCCGTCTTAAAAGCCTGTTATCTTCCTGATTGGGGAGATAACGGCTTTTTCAGTTTCCTGAAAATTTGTTCTTTCATGGGTTTCATAGCCCCCTGTATGCGGCGTTTTAAAGGAGGACGCCAAGGGGGAATGGGCTGACGTTCCTGCCGGATGCCTTGTTTTGTCATGGAAAATCCGTTATGATGGCTGGTATGGGAAAAGGGGAAAGAAAACAATCATTTACAGGAGACTATAAATATCATGAAAAGCCTAAAGGGAAAATTTATCATAGCGAGGTGTATTATTTGTATGATCGGCCTGTTTCTTATAAGCTAAAAAATACGGATTCGTGCGTGTATAGCTCCAAGGAGGCACTTTCTGTGTCGGACAGACAGAGGGAAGCGAGCCATGTGCTGGAAGAGTGGTCGAAGAACCTTCGGGAACAGGCGGCGGAGCTGCAGGAGAAAATAGAGGATTTCGGAACGGTGCGGGAGGAGTATGCCCAGAGAGCGGATGGGTAGTGTTCCCGGCGCTTCCGGGGCATTTTAGGATTTGTTATGGCAGAACATGTATGGCAAGATATTCATCCTGCCGTCTCCAATCTGGCAACAAAAAGGTGGCGTGTTAATTGAATATACTGCTATCTATTATTCTCTCCGTAATGGCAGGTTCAGCAGCGTACTACATATGCAAGTGGTTAGATGGAGATGAATAGTGGGCATCATGGCCCCGACGGTTGACTTCTCCGGAAAAGAAGAATCCCCGGTTGTACTCGCAATACAACCGGGGATTCGTTCTTTTTGTGTTAATTGAACACTGCTATCTCTTGCCTAACGATATTATGGCATATGCAGACATGGTTTGCAGCAGGCTCCGGAAATATTTTACGGTTTAGCCGTCGTCCCCGGCATGAACAGGGGAAGCCGATTAGGCTTGTTTCTGCTGATACAGGGCGGTCAGGGATTCCTGAAGCACCTGTGAAAAGCTGATGCGGCTGTTTTTGGCAAACGTGTTGAGCCATGCAGGAACGGTAAGATTTTTTCTACATCTCGGTGTCTTATGCTTCGGCCTCCGTTCTTTGGAGCTTCAAAGTCATGCATCGGCAATGCTTCGGTATTGGAATTATGCATCAGCAATGCTCCGGCTCCGGATACTCCACGCCGAACGTATCCACGGTAACGCATTCCATCACCTGATTTTCGTAGGGCCGGTCGGACGGACTTTCGGTGGGGACTTCCGCGATTTTGTTCACCACGTCCATGCCCTCGATGACCTTTCCGAAGGCCGCATAGCTTCCGTCCAAGTGGGGAGCGTTTTTATGCATGATGAAGAACTGGGAGCCTGCGGAATTGGGATCCATCGCCCTTGCCATGGACAATACGCCTTCCGTATGCTTCAATGGATTCTCCACGCCGTTTTTGGCAAATTCTCCCTTGATGCAGTATCCCGGGCCGCCCATGCCCGTTCCCTCGGGACAGCCGCCTTGAATCATAAAGCCTCTGATAACCCGGTGGAAAATCAGGCCGTCGTAAAATTTCTTGTTGATAAGGCTGATAAAATTGCAGACGGAAATGGGGGCCGTCTCGGGGTACAGCTCCAGACGGATGACGTCCCCGCCTTTCATTGTAATGGTGACAATAGGATTCTGTGCCATGTCAAATTTCCTTTCTGTGAAAAGATGATGGTGATTCATTTTTTGAGAAGTGCATCTGCTGATAGGAATACATTGCGCATTCGGGCGGCAGGATACCGCGGGGGGATGCTTTGTCCCCTGCCGCCGATGGAAATGCATTGCTTTATTTCAAGATATTTGTCCGTTCAGATGCTTTCTTCTATGTGAATTCACTTTTTCTATTTTATATCAGACAGGCGGGAAAGGCAAGGGTGAAAATGTCAGACTTTTTTCTATGAGGAGATGCCGGGTGATGAGTGAAAGGTGCCGGGAGGTGATAAAAGGAAAGTGTCGGGGGGGCGATAAATGAAAGGTGCCGGGAGGTGATAAAAGGAAAGCGCCGGGGGGCGGTGAATGAAAGGTGCCGGGAGACGATAAATGAAAGATACCGAAATGGTGATGAAGGAAAGTTGTCGCAAGGCGATAAACGAAAGGCACCGGAAGACGCCGGACGGAGCAGGAAGAATGGCGGCAGTGGAAAATCACGGGCATCGGGAAATAGAAGGAAAGAAGTTTACGTGGAATTGCCGAATCGTTCATGAAATTTTAAGGAAAAAACGTTGCAAATCGTAAAGGACTATGATAAACTAGTAGCCATGAATATGATAAAAAAATAACAATCAAAAGAAACAGTCATTGAAAAAGCAAATTTGGAGGTAAGACAAATGGCAAAGAAAGTAGTTTTGGCAGGTGCATGCCGTACCGCAATCGGCACCATGGGCGGCACATTGAGCACTACTCCCGCAGCCGAGCTGGGCGCGATCGTGATTAAGGAAGCGCTGAACAGAGCAGGTGTGAAGCCTGAGGATGTGGACCAGGTTTATATGGGATGTGTCATTCAGGCAGGGCAGGGACAGAACGTTGCCCGTCAGGCGTCCGTCAAGGCAGGGCTTCCCATCGAGGTGCCCGCCGTCACCATGAACGTGGTATGCGGTTCCGGTTTGAACTGTGTCAATCAGGCGGCTCAGATGATTCTTGCAGGAGATGCGGACGTGGTTGTGGCAGGCGGCATGGAGAATATGTCCATGGCTCCTTATGCCATTCCTCAGGCCCGTTATGGCTATAGAATGAACAACGGCACCTTGGTGGATACCATGATTAAGGACGCCCTGTGGGATGCGTTCAATGATTATCATATGATTACCACTGCGGACAATATCTGCCGGGAGTGGGGGCTGACCAGAGAAGAGCTGGATGAGTTTGCCTTAAAGAGCCAGCAGAAGGCGGAGGCGGCGCAGAAATCCGGCGCGTTTGACGCGGAAATCGTGCCCGTCACGGTGAAGAAAAAGAAGGAAGTCATTGAGTTCAAGGTGGATGAAGGCCCCCGTGCGGGCTCTACCATGGAAGGTCTGGCAAAGCTGCGCCCCATCAATCCGGACGGATTTGTGACTGCGGGCAATGCTTCCGGCATCAATGACGGGGCGGCTGCGATTGTGGTCATGAGCGAGGAGAAGGCCAAAGAACTGGGGGTGAAACCCATGGCGACCTATGTGGCTGGCGCGCTGGCAGGCGTCCGGCCGGAGGTCATGGGAATCGGCCCCGTGGCGGCCACGAAGAAGGTTCTGGCCAAGACCGGCATGAAGATAGAGGATTTTGACATTATCGAGGCAAACGAGGCGTTTGCAGCACAGTCCGTAGCCGTGGGCAGGGAGCTTGGAATCGATGTGGATCGGCAGCTGAATCCCAACGGCGGCGCCATTGCGCTGGGCCATCCCGTGGGGGCTTCCGGATGCCGAATTCTTGTGACATTGTTGTACGAGATGCAGGCAAGGGGAGCGAAGACCGGGCTTGCCACCCTGTGCATCGGCGGCGGCATGGGCTGTTCTACGATTGTAAAAATGGAGGATTAATTTAAGGCCGCGGACGGTAAGTGAATAGGAGGACTAGTTGAATGGAATTTGTTGTGTATGAGCAGAAGGGCGGCTATGCCATTATCACCATCAGCCGTGAAAAGGCGCTGAACGCCCTGAATTCCACGGTGCTGGAAGAGCTGGACAAGGTGCTGGATGAAGTGGATTTGGACACGGTCCGCTGCCTGATTGTCACAGGCGCGGGGCAGAAGTCTTTTGTGGCAGGGGCGGATATCGGGGAGATGAGCAGTCTCACCAAAGCGGAAGGGGAGGCTTTCGGCAGGAAGGGGAACGATGTGTTCCGCAGGCTGGAGAATTTCCCCATCCCTGTGATTGCGGCGGTGAACGGCTTTGCGCTGGGAGGCGGCTGTGAGCTTTCCATGAGCTGCGATATCAGGATTTGCTCCGACAATGCCGTGTTCGGTCAGCCGGAGGTCGGGCTGGGAATTACGCCCGGTTTTGGCGGCACCCAGAGGCTGGCCCGTCTGGTGGGCGCAGGCATGGCGAAGCAGATGATTTACACGGCCCGCAATATCAAGGCGGAGGAGGCGTACCGTATTGGTCTGGTGAACGCGGTGTATCCTCAGGAGGAGCTGCTGGCGGCCGCGGAGAAGATGGCCGCAGGCATCGCGAAGAACGCGCCCATTGCCGTCCGTAACTGCAAGAAGGCCATCAACGAAGGGCTGGATGTGGATATGGACGAGGCCATTGTCATCGAGGAGAAGCTCTTCGGGGACTGCTTTGAGACGGAAGACCAGAAATACGGCATGGCCTTTTTCCTTGACAAGAACAAGGAGAAGGTTAAGGAGCCGTTTCAAAATAAGTAGAATGAAATGTGAAGGAGGAACGTTCCATGAAAGTAGGAGTAATCGGCGCGGGCACAATGGGAGCCGGAATTGCGCAGGCATTTGCTATGACGGAGGGCTATGAGGTCTGTCTATGTGATATTAAGCAGGAGTTTGCCGACGGCGGCAAGGCTAGGATTTTAAAGAATTTGAATTTTCTGGTGGGCAAGGAGAAGATAACGCAGGCGCAGGCGGACGCCATTTCCGCTAAGATTGTCACCGGATTGAAGGATATCTGTACGGACTGTGATCTTGTGATCGAAGTGGCTCCGGAAAATATGCAGATTAAGAAGACCACCTTTAAGGAGCTGCAGGATATTGTGAAGCCCGACTGCATTTTCGCCACAAATACATCCTCCCTCTCTATTACGGAGATTGGGGCAGGTCTGGATAGGCCCATGATCGGCATGCATTTCTTTAACCCGGCTGACAGAATGAAGCTGGTGGAGGTGATTGCAGGCGCAAATACTCCTGACGAGCTGGTGGAGAAGATTAAGGGAATCGCGGCGGAAATCGGCAAGACGCCCGTGGAAGTGAAGGAAGCGCCCGGGTTTGTGGTAAACAGGATTTTGATTCCCATGATTAACGAGGCAATCGGCATTTATGCGGAAGGGATTGCAAGCGTGGAGGATATCGACACCGCGATGAAGCTTGGGGCTTCCCATCCCATGGGGCCTCTGGCGCTGGGAGATCTGGTGGGCTTGGATATTGTTCTTGCCATTATGGAAGTGCTTCAGAATGAGACGGGTGATTCCAAGTACCGTCCCCATCCGCTGCTGCGCAAGATGGTGCGCGCGGGCAGGCTGGGGAAGAAGACTGGGGAAGGTTTCTATCATTACGGCAAATAAACGCGCAATGCGCCCGAAAGAACGCCAAGGGGGCCTGCCTGCTCTGGAGAGGCGTTTTTCGGGCGCTGTACTGAGTTTATTGCCTGCGTCCTCTGAAAGAGGCGCTGCCGCCGCAGGCGGCGTCGAGGGGAGAATTTTGAGCGGAAATAAGAACAAATTCAATGCCATGAAGTAAGGCGATATTGTCATAATTTTGAATGAATGCCCGCGAAGACGGGCGAGGAGGAATAACAATGGATTTTACGCTGCGCAAAGAGCATGAAATGGCGCGGACCCTTTTTAGAGAGTTTGCGGAAAAAGAGGTAAAGCCTCTGGCACAGGAGGTGGATGAGACGGAAGAATTCCCCAGAGAGACTGTCGCGAAAATGGCGAAGAACGGTTTCCTTGGCATTCCCGTCCCCAAGGAGTACGGCGGACAGGGCTGTGATCCTTTGACATATGTAATGTGCGTGGAAGAGCTGTCGAAGGTCTGCGGCACCACAGGGGTTATTGTTTCGGCACATACCTCTCTGTGCTGCGACCCCATTATGACGTTCGGAACGGAGGAGCAGAAGCAGAAATATCTGGTACCCTTGGCAAAGGGCGAGAAGCTGGGGGCTTTCGGATTGACGGAGCCGGGTGCGGGCACTGACGCGCAGGGACAGCAGACCAAGGCGGTTCTGGAGGGCGACGAGTATGTGATCAACGGTTCCAAGATTTTTATTACTAACGGCAAGGAAGCGGACGTATATGTTATTTTTGCCGTAACGGGCATGATTGAGAAAAAGGGCAGGAAGATGAAGGAGATTTCTTCCTTTATTGTGGAGAAGGGAACCCCCGGCTTCAGCTTCGGCACCAAGGAGAAGAAGATGGGTATCCGCGGTTCTTCTACTTATGAACTGATTTTTACGGACTGCCGTGTGCCCAAGGAGAATCTGCTGGGCAAGGTGGGACAGGGCTTTAAGATTGCCATGCATACGCTGGACGGCGGACGTATCGGTATCGCCGCGCAGGCGCTGGGGATTGCGGAGGGCGCTTTGGAGAGGACCATTGCCTACACCAAGGAGAGAAAACAGTTCGGCAAATCCATTGCAGCACAGCAGAATACCCAGTTCCAGCTGGCCGATATGGCCACGAAGGTACAGGCGGCGCAGCTGCTTGTGTATAAGGCCGCTATGGCGAAAGCCTCCCAGAAGGAATACGGCTTTGAAGCCGCGCAGGCAAAGCTTTATGCGGCGGAGACTGCCATGGAAGTGACTACCAAGGCCGTTCAGCTTCACGGCGGCTATGGCTATACAAGGGAGTACGATGTGGAACGCATGATGCGTGACGCCAAGATTACCGAAATCTATGAGGGCACCAGCGAGGTTCAGAGAATGGTTATCAGCGCGGCGCTGTTGAAATAAGGAATATGTTAGGAACGATGCGGATGGTAATTATGGATTAGTAGAATAGGAAAATAAGGAGTGAAAATACAATGAAGGTTGTTGTTTGTATTAAGCAGGTTCCCGATACCAAGGGCGGCGTAAAGTTCAATCCCGACGGTACGCTGGACAGAGCCGCTATGATGACGATTATGAATCCCGACGACAAAGCGGGCTTGGAGGCGGCGCTCAGATTAAAGGATCAGTATGGCGCGGAGGTTACGGTTTTGACCATGGGGCTTCCCAAGGCGGAGGACGTTCTGAGGGAAGCCATCGCCATGGGGGCCGACAAGGGCGTTCTTGTGACGGACAGGGTGCTCGGGGGCGCGGATACTTGGGCTACCTCCCAGACGCTGGCAGGCGCATTGCGCAATATGGAATATGATTTGATTATTACGGGCCGTCAGGCCATCGACGGCGACACCGCGCAGGTCGGCCCGCAGATTTCCGAGCATTTGAATATTCCCGTGATTTCTTACGCGCAGAATCTGAAAATAGAGGGAGACAGCGTAATTGTGGAGCGTCAGTTTGACGACAGATATCATGTGCTGAAGGCGAAGATGCCCTGCCTGATTACCGCGCTGGCAGAGTTAAACGAGCCCAGATATATGACGCCCGGCGGAATCTTTGACGCATGTAAGGCGGAGATTACCGTGTGGGGCAGGAATGATTTGAAGGATGTGGAGGATTCCAATCTGGGCTTGAAGGGTTCTCCGACCCAGATTGCCAAGGCTTCCGATAAGGTGAGAAAGGGCGCGGGGGAGAAAGTGACGCTGGATCCCGCCGAGGCGGTTGACTACATTGTAGGTAAGCTGAAAGAGAAGCATGTGATTTAGAAAGACATAATAAACTGCCGCAGAGGGCGGGAAACGCTGTGAAAAACACTGTCGCAGGCGGCAAAAGCTGCTGTGGACGACAGATTGGCTGTCAGCAGCGGCTGAATCGGAGGGACAAGTTTGGATGTTCCATCCCAATATGATTGAAATGCGCGCTTAAGCGCACGGGAGGTATAATGATGAATTTAGAGGAATATAAGGGCGTATATGTCTTTGCGCAGCAGGTGGACAACTGCATCAACAGCATTGCGTTTGAATTAATCGGCAAGGGAAAGGATCTGGCTGAGGATCTTGGCACCGAGGTGACGGCCGTTCTGGTGGGCAGCGGCGTCAAAGGGCTTGCCGACGAGCTTGCGGAGTATGGCGCCGACAAGGTAATCGTGGTGGATGATCCGGAGCTTGCGGAGTACCGCACGGAGCCGTATGCACATGCGCTGGCTTCCGTTATCAAGAAATACAAACCGGAAATTTTCTTAGTGGGCGCAACCGCCATTGGCCGTGACTTAGGCCCCCGTGTTTCCGCAAGGATTCATACCGGCCTGACCGCGGACTGCACCCAGCTTGACATCGGGGATTTCCCGATGAATCCTGTGCCCGGCAAGGAGCAGAAGCACAACCAGCTGCTCATGACCCGTCCCGCTTTCGGCGGCAATACCATTGCCACCATTGCGTGCCCGGATTTCCGGCCTCAGATGGCCACGGTTCGTCCCGGCGTCATGCAGAAGAGAGAGAGGAAGGCCGGAGTGAAAGCCAATGTGGAAGAATTCAATCCCGGATTTACTCCTGACAATAAATATGTGGAAATTCTGGAAGTGGTAAAAGCGGTGTCCGACACGGTGGATATTATGGACGCTAAGATTCTGGTATCCGGCGGCCGCGGAATGGGCAGCCCTGAGAACTTCAAGATGCTGGAGGAGCTGGCGGAGGTTTTAGGCGGCACCGTGAGCTGTTCCCGCGCGGTGGTGGATGCGGGCTGGAAACCGAAGGATTTACAGGTGGGTCAGACGGGCAAGACCGTGCGTCCCAACGTGTACTTTGCGGTGGGCATTTCCGGTGCGATTCAGCATTTGGCCGGCATGGAAGAATCCGATATCATCATTGCAATTAACAAGGATGATACCGCTCCTATTTTTGATGTGGCCGATTATGGCTTGGTGGGTGATTTGAATAAGATTGTTCCCGCCCTGACAGAGAAGCTGCGAGTGGAAATGGCTGCAAAGAATTAACCGGGGATGTATCCTGTTAAAATAAATACCCATGAATCAAAGCGTTTGGAAGCAGTTTGATTCATGGGTGTTTTATGTTTGAAGAGAACGGAAAAAAGTTTTATTTCAGCGGCTTTGCACCGGCTTTTTCCTGCGCCGCCTCCAATGCCCGCTTGAAACGTCCCTTTTTCTTGGCGGGAGCTGCCGGCTGCAGGGGCTTGCCGCGCAGGCCTTTTACGTCGAGGATATAAATTCCGCTGATGACAGCTTTGACTTCCTTTTTTACGGGAACGGAATCGAAAATTTTCTCTTCGCAGATAAGGGATGCAATCTGCGGGCCAACCTTCGCTTTAACGATGGGCAGTTTGGAGCCGCGCATAATTTTGGGGACTTGGTTCATGACAATCTGCGGCAGTCCTGCATCTTTTAGTTTCATTCGCTTTTTGTCGATAATCAGCATAGAGACAGTCTGTTTGTTTGCGTCCAGCATCGCCTGCTGTTCATTCTGCTTTTTTTGGGCTCTTTTTCCCAGAAAATACAATACGATCACAACCGCAGCCAGTATTACCGTGATTACAATCAATACAATCATCCATGGCTTCATAAATGACACACCTCCAATATTTCTTTTGGGCGGTATTTTGCATAAATTTCCTATACTGCCCCTTCCCATATTTTAGCACAAATGCCCATGAATAAGCAACATAAATTCAAAGAGACCGTTGACTTTTTGGAGGGGATGTACATGATGACATGATGCTATGACAATATCCGCTTTTTTTGATTCCGGTGGTATGTCGCCAAATTTCACACAAAATCCATGGAAAAGCAGCATAAGTTATGGTATACTTAACACAATGCCATGTCTGCGAAGATTCTGTTATCATGAATCATGACGGTGGTATATATTAACGGTATGGATATGAACAAAACAGCAGCCGTTCCATACGCCGCAGGGCAGGAACGGAGCAGATTGCCGCAGGCGGCGGTTTTGAATGGGAGGAGCTTTATGAAGAAAAGAATGGCAGGAGTGACGGCGGTGCTTACGGCTTTGTGTCTTTTGGCGGGATGCGGCAGTAACCCGGCGGTGACAAACAGGGAACTGCGCGAAATGAAGGTGGGCAGATATGTTACATTGGGAGATTACAACGATATTAGTGTGACGGTGCCCGCGCCTAAATCGGTGAGTCAGAGCGAGTGGGACGAGCTTTTGCTGGCGGTCTACCAGAGCTATGTGACCGCGGATAACGGCAGCATTACCAATCGTGCGGCGGTGTCGGGCGATACGGTTATCATTGATTATGTGGGGAAAAAAGACGGCGCTGCTTTTGCAGGCGGAACCGCTTCCAACGCAAGCCTTACCCTCGGCTCCAAACAATTTATTGATGGGTTTGAGGATGGGCTGATAGGGGTTATGCCGGGAACGACGGTGGATTTGAATCTGTCATTTCCGGAGGGGTACGGAAATGCGGATTTGGCAGGACAGGCGGTGGTATTTACCGTGACCCTGAATTATATTCTTCCCAATGCGGACGAGATGCAGGATTCCGTAGTGGCGGCGCAGGGAACCGCGGATGTGGCTACGGTGGAGGAGCTTCGTCAGTATGTGTATGATTATCTGCAGAGAACTGCGGAGGAGGAATATACCTACAATGTCCAGAATGCGATTATGGATCAGATTTTAAACCGGTGTACGGTGGAGGAACTGCCCCAGACTTTTGTGGAATCCTATAACCATGCGTTTCGTGAGACGCTTGAAAATGCGGCTGGCAGTTATGGCGTGGATGCGGAGACCTATGCCAATTACTTTATGGGGATGAGCAGTGAAGATTATGTGAGCCGCTACTCCAAGCTTCAGGCGGAGCAGGATGTTCTGCTGCAGGCCATTGCGAATCAGGAAAAACTGACGGTTTCCGACGAGGAGCTTCAGGAGAAGCTGGAAGAATATACCGCGCAGGGCGGATATGCTTCCGTGGAGGAGATGCTGGGCTTTTTTGACAGAGAAGAATATCGCAATTTTATTATGAGTGAAAAGGTGATGAATTTTCTGATGCAAAATGCGAATATTACTACACAATAAGGGAATCAATGGTAAAGAGGAAAAAGCGGGAATGAAAGCGCTGTGAAACGGCGGTTTTATATAGAAATTAAAAAAACAGGCATATGCGGAAAAGAGGTAAAGATGGAATCGGAATCTAAGACGGGATTAAATTTGACAGACATTAAGGAACTTTATCGCAGTCGCGAGAAGTATATCGACAGGGAAGTGACCGTGGGCGGCTGGGTCAGAAGCAACAGGGATTCCAAGAATTTCGGATTTCTGGTGATAAATGACGGCACGTTTTTTGAGACCCTGCAGGTGGTGTATGGGGACGGGCTTGCTAATTTTGATGAAATCTGCAAAATAAATGTGGGGGCGGCTTTGATTGTGCGGGGAACCATTGTGGAGACGCCCAATGCAAAACAGCCTTTTGAGATGCAGGCTGAGGAAGTGCTGGTGGAAGGGGCTTCCACGGCGGACTATCCCCTTCAGAAGAAACGTCATACGTTTGAATATCTGCGGACCATTTCCCATCTGCGTCCCAGAACCAATACCTTTCAGGCAGTGTTCCGGGTCCGTTCGCTGATAGCGTATGCCATCCACAGCTTCTTTATGGAGAGAGGCTTTGTATATGTTCATACGCCCATCATTACGGGAAGCGACTGCGAGGGGGCCGGAGAGATGTTTCAGGTGACTACCTTGGATATGGATAAGCTGCCCAGAACGGAGGAAGGGGAGATAGATTACAGCAGGGATTTTTTTGGCAAGCCTGCAAATCTTACGGTCAGCGGACAGCTGAATGTGGAGACCTATGCTTTTGCGTTTAAAAATGTGTATACTTTCGGCCCTACCTTCCGGGCGGAGAATTCCAACACCACCCGCCATGCGGCGGAATTCTGGATGATTGAGCCGGAAATGGCGTTTGCCGATCTGCGGGACGATATGCAGCTGGCAGAGGGGATGCTGAAATATGTCATCCGCTATGTGTTGGAAAACGCCCCTGAGGAAATGGCGTTTTTTAACCAATTTGTGGATAAGGGACTGATTGAACGGCTGGAGCATGTGGTAAATTCGGACTTTGCCCATGTGACGTACACGGAGGCCGTGGAGATTTTGGAGAAGCATAACGACGCCTTTGATTATAAGGTGTCTTGGGGCTGCGATCTACAGACGGAGCATGAGAGGTATCTGACGGAGGAAGTATTTAAACGGCCGGTGTTCGTGACGGATTACCCGAAGGAAATCAAAGCCTTTTATATGAAGCTGAACGAAGACGGCAGAACCGTGGCGGCCATGGATTGTCTGGTGCCCGGCATCGGCGAGATTATCGGAGGCAGCCAGAGGGAGGATAAGCTGGAGGTTCTGGAACGGAGAATGGAAGAGCTGGGACTGCGGAAGGAGGATTACGCCTTTTATCTGGATCTGCGCAGATTCGGTTCCGTGAGACATGCAGGTTTCGGGCTGGGATTTGAGAGATGCGTGATGTATTTGACCGGAATGGGCAATATCCGCGATGTGATTCCGTTCCCCAGAACGGTGAATAACTGTGAATTGTAGAATTCTTAATTTTTTATTAGCTAGTGCAAAATCAAAGAATTTATGGTACGCTTAGAATATGAGAAAAAAATACAAACCATTATTTAATTTTCTTTTGGCCGTCAGTCTGGCAGCATCCTTTGCCGGCTCCGAGGGAAGCCGGACATTGACGGCGGAAGCGTCTTCCATCGATGCGATCAGGGATAAAATAGAGCGGGAGCAGAGGCTCATTGAGGAAATTCTGGGACAGATCATGGGGCTGGAGGATGAGAAGGATCTGATTCAGGAGGAGATTGACGACCTGAATTCCGAGATCATGAATACCATGACCAGCATCGGCATGAAAGAGGATGAGATTGCCGCAAAAGAGAATGAGATTTCCGCAAAGGAGGAGGAAATTTCTCAGAAGAAGCTTCAGATTGAGGAAACCGAAGCGGAATATGAAGCGGCGGCTGCCAGAGAGGAAGCGCAGAGGCAGAATATGGCTGTCTGCACCCGCATTCTCTATGAGGCGGATAAAAATACTCTTTTGGACGCACTGCTGGAGGGAAGGGGATTTGCGGATGTTTTGAACCGCATGGATCAAATTGAAAAGCTGTATGAATATGAGAGAAAGCTTCTTCTGGAATATATGGACACGAAGGAACAGGTGCATGCTCTGTGGGACAGGCTGGAGGAAGAGAAGGTGGAACTGGAAGCCCACAGAGAGCAGCTGGAAGCCCACAGGGAACAGCTGAAGGCGGACGAGGCGGATTTGCAGAACCAGAAGGATAATCTGGACGTTATGCTGGCAAGGAAGAAGCAGGAATCGGCTAATTTTGAAGCCGAGATAGCGAGGGCAAGGCAGGAGGCGGCCGCCGCCAAAAAAGCTCTGCAGCAGGATCAGCAGCAGCTGAATCGATTAGAAGAGGCCCAGAAGCTTGCCAACACCACTTTTGCAGAGACAAACTATACCACGGTCATTGATAATGCTTCTGGCAGTACATTGGGAAAGCAGATTGCCAAGTATGCCTGCCAGTATATCGGCAATCCCTATGTGTACGGCGGGACAAGCCTGACCAACGGTACGGACTGTTCCGGTTTTACATACAGGGTGTACGCTAATTTCAATTACACCCTTCCCAGAACCTCATATGAACAGCGGAGCGCGGGCACGGGGATAAGCTATGCGGAGGCCCAGCCGGGGGATTTGATCTGTTATGAGGGCCATGTGGGCATGTACATAGGGAACGGCATGATTGTCCATGCCAGCAACAGCAATCCCTATCCCAGCGGAGGCATCAAGGTCAGCAGGGCGGAATACAAGACGATTCTGGCGGTGCGCAGGATTATAAAGTGAGGGAGGCGTTTTGAAGACATTGAAGCTCTGGGGCGTCTGCGGGCGCGGCATAAAGTCAGTTATGAAAAGCTGGCTCATTGCCCAGCGGGGAGCGTCTGTCCGGCAGGCAGTCTCTGACGCGGGAATAAAAGCATGATAAAATAATATATTATGATAGAACGAATTGTAATGAAACATGAAGTTTATCATTATATAAGAACAAGGAGTGACTTCTGTGAAGATAATCATTGCCGGCGACGGCAAAATGGGGGCGATTCTGACCCGCCAGCTGTCCGCCGAGGGAGATGACCTGACTTTGATAGATTCCAATCCGAAAGTGCTCGAATCCACCGAAGTGCGGTACGACGTAATGGTGGTGCAGGGGAACTGCGCTTCCATGGAGGTTCTGCAGCAGGCCGGAGTGGAGGATGCGGATCTGCTGATCGCCATGACGGGGCAGGATGAAGTAAACCTGCTGTGCTGTATGACGGCTCATGGTCTCAATCCAAATATTCATACCATTGCAAGAATACGCAATCCGGAGTATGCGGTACAGATATACGAGATGAGGGAAATGTTTGCCCTTTCCATGACGGTGAATCCGGAGAGACAGGCGGCGGCAGAGATAGAGAGGCTGTTAAAATATCCCGGATTTCTCAAAAGGGACACCTTCGTGAAAGGGCGTGTGGAGATTGTGGAGCTGCGCATTGACGGCGGCAGCAAGCTCTGCAATGTGGCCTTAAACGACATGGCGCCCATAGTCAAGTGCCAGATACTGGTCTGCGCGGTGCTTCGGGACGGCAAGGCCGTGGCGCCCGACGGCAATTTTGTGCTTCGGGAGGGAGACCGTATCTTTGTGACGGCATCCACCGACACTTTGGCGGTGCTGTTGAAAAACCTAGGCGTTATTACTCATAAGGTAAAGAGGGTAATTCTGTGCGGCGGAGGAAGGGTTAGTTATTATCTGGCAAAGCTTCTTGAAAAAAGCGGCATGGGCGTACAGATTATCGAGAGGAATCCGGAACGATGCGTCCAGCTTGCAGCCATGCTGCCCGAAGCCAGCATCATACAAGGGGACGCCAGCAGCAGGTTTCTTTTGGAAAGCGAAGGTTTTTCCGACTGCGACGCCCTTGTCACCATGACGGGACTGGATGAACTGAATATGATTATATCCCTTTATGGTACCGGCAGCAATATCCCGCAGGTTATCACAAAGCTGGGGCGCACGGACGATACCAATATTTTAGGGAATTTGTCTCTGGGCAGTATCGTCAGTCCCAGAGAGCTGTGCTGCAATACCATTGTGCAGTATGTGCGTGCAATGAAAAATCAGACGGGCGCCGCTTTGACGGTTCATACCATAGCGGACGGACAGGCGGAGGCCATGGAATTCCCGGCTGACAAGTGTACCAAGCATTGCGGGGAGCCTTTGAAAAAGCTGAAATTGAAGAAAGGCGTCCTTGTGGTGTGTATTGTAAAGGGGCCGAAAATGGAAATACCAAACGGCGATTCCAGCTTTCAGGAAGGCGACATGGTTATCATTGTCACAAACAGGGGCAGAGGAATCTATCAGCTGAACGATATTTTTGAATGAGATAACGGAATCGAGGCTTTGTTATGAACTTTAAAATGATGGGGAGATTCGTTGGCAAAATCCTGCTGGTGGAGGCGGTGTTCATGGTGCCTGCAATGCTTATAAGCCTGTGGGAGAGGGAGTATGCCGCAGTATGGGCTTTTTTGTGGAGCCTGCTTGCCGTTATGGCGGCGGCGGGGGGGCTGCTTCTGCTTTGCAGAGGACCCCGCAATCAGTTTTATGCAAAAGAAGGTCTGGCCTGTGTGGGCATCTGCTGGATTGTCATGAGTCTGCTGGGATGCCTGCCTTTTTATCTGTCCGGGGCGATACCAAGCTTTATTGACTCCTTTTTTGAGATTGTTTCCGGTTTTACCACCACGGGTTCCAGTATTCTGCCGGAGGTGGAATCCCTGCCCAAAGGAATTTTGTACTGGCGCAGCTTCAGCCATTGGCTGGGGGGCATGGGGGTGCTGGTGTTCCTGCTGGCCGTGTCCTCCATAGGAGGCAGCGACAACGGTTTTACCATGCATCTGCTGAGAGCGGAAAGCCCGGGACCCAATGTGGGCAAGCTGGTGCCCAGAATGAGAAAGACGGCAAGTATTTTGTACCTTCTGTATATTATATTGACCGTCATCAATGTGATTTTTCTGCTGCTGGGGGATATGTCCCTCTTTGAAGCGGTATGCACCGCCTTCGGCACGGCGGGAACGGGGGGCTTTGGAATCAAAAACGACAGCATAGCGGGATACAGCCCCTATATTCAAAATGTATGCACGGTATTTATGCTGCTTTTCGGGGTGAATTTTACCTGTTATTATCTGCTGCTGCTCAAACAATTTAAAAATGTATTTCTGGATGAAGAGCTGAGGCTGTATCTGGGGCTGACGGTGGGAAGCATTGCATTGATCGTATGGAATCTGAAAGGCTGTTATGCCACGCTGGGGGAGACTGTCAGGCAGGCGGCTTTTCAGGTGGTATCGATTATTACTTCCACCGGGTATGCCACGACGGATTTTGATTTGTGGCCGGGACTTTCCAAAGCGATTCTGCTCAGCCTTATGATTGTGGGAGCCTGTGCGGGCAGTACGGGAGGCGGTTTCAAATGCGGCAGGGCTCTGCTGGTGATTAAAAGCCTGCGCAGAAGCGTCCGTCAAGTAGTCCATCCCCAGAAGGTTCAGGTGGTGAGGGTCAATAACCAGCCTGTGGGGGAGAAGGTATTGCAGAATACCAATGCCTACCTTGCCGCCTATGTGATGATTATCATACTCAGCTATCTGCTGGTATCGGTGGACGGTTTTTCCATCACCACCAATCTTTCCGCAGTGATTACCTGTTTTAACAATATCGGACCGGGGTTTGAAATGGTGGGACCTTCCTGCAATTTTGCCGCCTACAGCACTTTTTCCAAGCTGGTGCTGATTATGGATATGCTGGCGGGAAGGCTGGAAATCTTTCCGATTCTGATTTTGTTTTCCAGAAGCACTTGGCGGCATCGTTAGCCGCCGCCGAGGACGGATGACGCCAAAGGTGTTCTGTGAAAAAAGGTTTGTTCCGCAAATCGAAAATTTTCCCGTGAAGTGAAATCTGCGTCGGTATGCAGGCAGTTCACACTAATTTGTATGAAAATATAAAAATGGCAGGATGGAAGCGTATGCGTCGTATTATGATGATGGTGCTCAGGTTATTTTTGAAGACACCGTATTATTTCTATTGTATCTGGAAGTGTGGAAAAAAGCATATCGATCTGGAAGAGTCTTATGCGTGTGTGAAGAAGGTGACAAAGGCCGCAAACCGTGCGGGCAGAGTCAAAATAGAAGCATATGGTCTTGAAAATATACCGAAAGAAAACGGCTTTATTTTTTTCCCGAATCATCAGGGATTATTTGACGTGCTTGTATTTCTGGATTCCTGTCCGGTTCCCTTTTCCTTTGTGATTAAGAAAGAAGCCAGCAATATCATCCTGCTCAAGCAGGTGATCGCGGCTTTGAGGGCGATTCCCATTGACAGGGAGGATTTAAAGCAGTCCCTGCAGGTGATCAATCAGATGACGGATGAAGTAAAAAAGGGAAGAAATTTCCTGATTTTTGCGGAGGGAACCCGCAGCAGGAAAGGAAACGAGCTGCTGCCGTTTAAGGGAGGCACCTTTAAGAGCGCCGTAAAGGCGAAATGTCCCATTGTGCCCTGCGCCCTGATAGATTCTTTCAGGCCTTTTGACGAAAAATCCATTGCCCCTGTGACGGTAAAGCTGGTTTACCTGCCGCCGATGTTTTATGAGGAATATGGGGCTATGAAGACTAACGAAATTGCGGCTGAGGTGAAGCGCCGAATAGAAGAGGCGGTCAGGGAATATGAGGAAGGGCAGGGTTTGGAATAGCGGTTTATGAGTCAAAAATGGAGGGTTATCAAATGGAAGAAAACTTAAAATACCAGCCGGAATATAATTTATTGAAAGATGCCTATTTAGGCTCTAGAGAAGTTCTTCAAAAGAAGTTATTGTTTTTGGCTAATATGGCGCAAGAAGAAAAATAGGATTATAAGGGTACATCAGATAATATCATTTTATTAAGCCGGAAATCCGGAAAGAAATCACAGCAAATCTGAAAGAATACACAAACAAAAGCGGCATACACGCAATCAATGTATTTGTAGACAAACCATTTGTGGAAATTCCTCCGCATAAAGATGCCAATCGGTTTCACTGGAAATCCGGAGAGCTTTTTATGCTCTACCATGATTGGAAACTGCATAAGACAGAAGAAGTCATTTTTGACTGCAACAGCGGTGGAATTCCACACCAACATTGTATGGATATTATGATTGCAGAAAGGGTAAAATGATTCCATTATGAAAACATTGTATGTAACTGATTTAGATGGGACTTTAATGCGGGATGATAAAACAATTTCAAATGAAAGCGCTGCCATATTGAACCGTCTGCTTTCCCAAGGTATATTTCTTACATATGCGACCGCAAGATCGCTTAGCTCTGCTTCTAAAATTACAAGGAGTATATCCTTTAACCTGCCTGTCATTATCCGCAACGGAACAATTCTTGCCAATCCTCAGTCCAGGAAAGAAATCGAAATTTCGATGTTTGGAGAAGAATTGCAGCACATAAGACAGGCTTTAGCTGACACCATCATCCCGGGATTCACAACTGCTTATTTTGGCTCGGATGAAGTAAGATTATGCTTGGCAGGAAGAATGAATAAAGGCTTTCAGGCTTATCTGCAAAACCATTCTACTGACAGACGTATTCATATAGTTGATACAGAAGATAAATTGTACGAAGGGAAAACCTGTTACTTTACATTTATTGCTCCCAAAAATGAATTACAGCCCCTTTATGAACGGGTAAAACAGATAGAGGGAATTAATTGTGTTTTTCAACAGGATAAATACAGACCGGAATATTGGTTAGAACTATGTCCGGGGAATGCAACAAAGGCATCAGCAATTCAAAAAGTAAAGCAGTCATGCGGCTGCCAAAAGGTAATTGTATTTGGCGATTCGGCAAATGATATTTCTATGTTTCAAATGGCAGATGAAGCATATGCAACCCAAAACGCAATTGACGAATTAAAGGAAATCGCTACGGGAATCATTGAAAGTAATAATGCTGACGGAGTAGCAAAATGGTTAGAAGCACATTCATGACAAAGAGGCATATTATTTCCGATAAGCTGAAAGAGATTTCTCCCATTGCCTTCGCTAATATTGTGGGCTCTTCGAGGGTATCCGGTGAAATGTGTTTTCCGACTGTTTTATGCTTATTTTATTGGCAATTCTTTTATTTCTGTCCATCCTTATTATCCTTATCTGTCCCAAATGTACTGGTTATGCTGACAAACCTGTTATCAAAAGATGTGCAGGCGCTTTTAGGGCATTCGGACGTAAATACTCCTATGAATGTCTATGCACATGCCACAAGGGAGGCGAAGCGGGATTCCGCAAAGCCTTGAAAATAAAGGAAAGTTAAGGCAGTTAGTAGATAAATTTAGAATTTACTTTCTATCAAAAAATTCTGAATTTTAGTTATACTCTTCCCCAAGCACCAATTCCACAATGACTTTTTCCACAAATCCGGTGCCTTCATTAAAACTGATGTAATATTTATAAGCTCCGTCCTCATAGCAAAGAGAGTCCGTATTAGCGCCCGCCGCCACAGTATATTCTTTCATTGCGTCTTTCACCTGTTCGGAAGTCATGCCGTTAAAGTTGATTCCGTTTACCAGACAATTATCGTCGGCCCAGTAGCTTTCCTCCTCCGAATGCATGCAGAATTCCAGCTGGCAGATAACGGACTGTTCGTAGCTTTTGGAATTCTTATCGGGATTGTAAATGTGTACCCGTGCATAGGTGTTGTTATCCTTTTTGAAGGAAATGGTATCGGCAAGCCGACTTTTTCCTGACAAGTCTCCGATTACCATTTGATTTCCCGTAAAGGTGGGCATGAACCCGTTGGACGTCAGGTCAGAGAGATGGGAGCTGCCAATGGTTATGTTGATGTCCTGAATGGTCAGGATGGGGGGAGCTGTCTTTTCTCCGCATCCCGAACAGCATATCATGGTCAGTATTATCAACAAAAGGTATCCAAGGCGAATTCTTTTTTTCATGTGTTTCTTCCTCTCTGCCCGTTTTGGCGGGTATCTAAAACAGACCTTTATCAAAGGTCATCTGCGGCGTACCTATTTATTATACTTGATGCTTTGGTTTGTTTCAACTATTATTTATGAGATTGGAGCCATTATTTGCGACATAATTCAGACTAACTTTATTACCGCTCGAAGGACGACGGCCAGTCGTTTATATCCTTTTAGCGCTCTGCTTTTGAGATATTGGGGCGGGATAAGTCCGCACATGAAGTCCGGCGGGGCAGGGTTTTTGCAGGCGGCGAGTCAGGCATCCGCATCTGAATGTTCGGCCCGGCTGAGGAGTAATTAAGTGTTGCATTTGTTGGCAAATTTATTATACTATACTGTAGACTGTCGAAACTGATAGTGGGAAAACGAGCAATGGTATCTTGCCGGCGGTTTGCTGTCAGGACTCGCGGCAGGTTATATCGGTGTGCGGTTATATACTGCATAACGCCAGAATTTACCGTACTGCACTGGTTAAACGTATATGGCTGGCGTTATACAGTCAGGTACCACGGAAAATTTATCCGTTAAGCAGCATAAATAGTGGAACCATTCGGCGAATGGTTTAGAGGATGATTGAGGCGCTTTGCCGCGGTGCTTTGGTTTTGGGCGGATTTGGCGGTATATTGAAAATCGGGAAAAGCGGGGGGTTGAAGGATGAATTTTGAAGATGAAAAAGACTATATTATGAGGCTTGTGAAAGAGATGGTCAGAGTGCTTTTTTCGCTGCTGTTCGGGAAAAAATACGTTTCCGTGGAACAAGCGGCCGAGAACAAGTACGAAGTGTCCGGGAAAAAGTTGAGCGAACTGCTGGCCATGGCTGATAGCGGCAAAATAAACGAGGCGGAAAATATACTGCTTGGCGGAATTGATTACAGCAATAAGGAGGATACTGCCGCCGCGGCTCTTTTTTATCAATATTTATGTGAGAAGGAAGAAGATTTTCTACGGCAGAACAATTACTCAAAAGAGGAGGTTTTGGACGGCTTGCGGCAGGTCGTAAGGAAAGCGGGTTATGGGGATATTGCGAATTTGATAGAGTGATGAGCATAAAGCGATAAATGTTAATAATTGGAGGATATATTGTGAAAAAAGGAAGCATTATTTTTCTCTTTTTTCATCTACAGGCGGCGGGAATGCTGAACAAATGAATAACTGTTAATTGCGGCGGCGTTTATGAGAAATACTGAGTTTATTAGGCTTTTGGAGCGGCCAGCTTTAAATAAGGAATCCAAATTGAATCGAAAGCGTTGACTGTAAGAATCCAATATTATATAATAAATGTATTCATATGCAGCATATGAATTGAAAATGGAAGAAGGCGTCTTCCGAATACATTATGGTATCGCACCATGGCAATATGTGATAGGGTAAAAGGTTTATATTTCTACGGCTGGGATAAGCGCCAAAGGGCTTTGGATGCTGGAAGTACAAATGAAAAGGGGAACGAATGGAATCAAAAATTTATAAGGCGCATAAGAACGAGGCGTCGGGAGAAGTGCAGTCCGTGCGGGAGCATAGTCTAAATACCGCTGAACTTGGGGCGAAATTTGCCATACCGGCTTTGAAGGATGTTGTATATGTCATGGGGCTCCTTCATGATGTGGGGAAATATCAGGCCTCTTATCAGCGCAGGATTGACGGCGAGAATATCAGAGTGGAGCATTCGGGATGCGGCGCACTGGCGGCAAAAGAGATGTATCCCAATGCGATTGGCCTGCTAATGGAGTATTGCATCGCAGGGCACCACAGCGGTATTCCAGATGGGGGATATTCAAATAATACCGCAGATATGGCGACGTTGTGGGGAAGGCTGGAGCGTCGGTTTGAAGATTTTGAAAGATACAAAGAGGAACTACAGCCGCCTGCAGTGAAGGCAGATGAGGTTCTTCGTTTTATTGCGCAGGATTGCGGGAAAAATGTTGAACTTCTGATAGACAAGTTTGCATTTTTGACGAGATATTGTTTTTCATGCCTGACGGATGCGGATTCGCTGGATACGGCCGAATTTTGTAATGGGGAAAGGCCAAGGCCGCTGCATGTGGATTTTCACGCCTGTCTGGAGAAGGTAAATGACAGGCTTTCTTCCTTTGTGTGTACCACTTCCCTGCAGAAAACCCGTGGGCTGTTACAGGGGCAGGTTTATGAGAAAGCTGGCGTGGATGCGGAAATCTATCTTATGAATATGCCCACAGGAAGCGGCAAGACCTTATGCAGCGTAAAGTTTGCGCTGGAAAGGGCTGTCAGGACGGGGAAGAAACGGATCATTTATGTTATACCTTACAACAGTATTGTGGATCAGACCATGCAGGTGTTTGAGGATTTGTTTGGAAATGATGCTGAAATTTTAAGGCATCAGTCCACATTTTCTTATGAAGATGAGAAAATGGAAAACAGTGCGGAAGATTACGGTAAAATAGCCAAAAGCGCGACGGAAAACTGGGATGTTACATCTATTATTGTCACAACCGCCGTTCAGTTCTTTGAATCGGTTTATGCCAATAAGAGGGGAAAGCTTCGTAAGCTGCATAATATGGCGGATAGTATTTTGATTTTTGACGAGGCGCACCTGATGCCTCAGGATTATCTACAGCCCTGTCTGCGGGCTGTTGTGCATATCACAAAGTATCTTGGCAGTGAGGCAGTGTTTTTAACTGCAACCATGCCTGATTTTCCAAAATTAATACGGCAGTATGCGTTAGAGAGCAGTCATATTGTGGATTTGGTGCAGGATGTGTCTTTGTTTTCGCAATTCCAGAAATGTGATTATCGGTATCTGGGGGAGCTGGAGGAGGAAGAGATATTGGAAAGGGCCATGGCCTGCGCTTCCAGCTTGATTATTGTGAATACAAGACAGGCTGCCAGAAGGCTGTTTCATAAGTGCGGGGGGAGAAAGTATCATCTTTCAACTTATATGACTTCCATTGACCGCAAAAGGGTCATAGAAGAAATTCGCAGGGAGCTGAATCAGCTGGAAGAGGATTATCCAGATATGGAGGAGGTGCCTTGGGAGAGAAGAATTATCATCATCTCCACCTCTTTGATTGAAGCGGGAGTGGATTTGGATGTGTACGCAGTGTTCCGGGAACTGGCAGGATTGGACAGTATCCTGCAGGCAGGGGGCAGATGCAACAGGGAGGGGAAAAGAGAGCGGGCGGAAGTGGGAGTATTTGAGCGGCAGGGAGAAGGAAGAAGGCGGCAGGATGTAAAAGGCAATCTTGCCAAAGGGATCATGGAGAAATATGAAGATATCTCCTGTCCTCAAAGCATTCAGGAGTATTATGACAGATTGTTTTTTATGAAACAGGAAGAAATTCAGAGCCATACCATCAGCCGGGAATGCTCCGATATTTCCAGCATTCCTTTCAGCGAGTATGCGGCAGGGTTTGAACTGATTGATTCCAAGACTGTTTCGCTGGTGGTGCCAAGGGATGAGGCGAGCCGGAAATTAGTGGAGGCGCTTAAGGTTTCAGGGGCTGGTGTGACAATGGGGAGAAAATTACAGAAATATGCGTGTTCCGTGTATCAAAAGGAATTGGACGATTTAGCGCGGCAGCATGCGGCGGATCATTTTGGAACAGGAATCTGGTGCCTGACAAATCTGGATTATTATGATGAAGAAGTGGGAATTTTGTTCGAGGGAAGGGATTATTACATAGGTTCGGATGTGGATTGCATGGTGTAATTGTTTTTTAGTAAAAGAGCCGTCTTTTGGTAAGTTTGCAGGACTGTGCTGACAGATAATTTTGAAAGAGAAAGACAGCCGGCTTCGGCAGGGAACAGACAGTTTGGAAAATTATGCCGATAGGCATTTTGGCAAAAGCAGAAGAGACGGAATAAAAGGGAAGGAGTGGAGTTTTGTATGGGTTACGGTTTTAAGGTGATGTTGGAAGGGGATTATGCCTGTTTTACCAGACCGGAACTGAAGGTGGAAAGGGTGAGTTATGACGTGCCCACGCCGGGGGCGCTGGAGGGGCTGTTCAAAAGCGTGTATTGGAAGCCGGCCATACGGTATGTGATTGATACGATTATTGTATTTCAACCGATAGACTTTATAAACATCCGGAGGAATGAGGTGAAGGATAAGGTGCTGTACAGTGCGGTCAGGAGCCAGATGAACGGCAAGGGAGGGAACCCCTGTATTTACACATCGGAAAATAGGAGCCAAAGGGCTTCGATGGTATTGAAAAATGTGAAGTATGGTGTGGAGTTTCATTTTGAACTGACCGGATTAAAGGATGAGCGGGAAGAGGACGGGGAAAACAAACATTATAATATGATAAAGAGGCGGCTGGAAAAGGGACAGTACTTTCGGACGCCGTGCTTGGGCTACAGCGAATTTCCGGTGAAGAAAATGGAATTGGTACAGAGCTTTGACATGGAATTGATTAGCAGCGCGGTTTTGGAAATGGGGGATGTGGATTTGGGGTACATGAGTTACAGGGTGCAGTTTGCTGATGAAGGGAGGCCGAAAAATGGCGATTGGGAGAATCCGAAATTTTCGGACGAGGCGTCCACGGTGTACTACAGGCCCCATATGGTGAACGGCGTGATTGATGTAAAGAAATACCGGCCGGTTTAGGGGGTGGATGGGGCTTATGTTGGTCAGCTCAATCTGCCTATAAATGATATGGGCAGGTAAGGCTGACCAACAGGATAGTCCTATCATGATAATGATGGGAAGGAAATGAAAATACAGGAAGGAAAAGAAAAACAGGAAGGGAAACGAAAATGCTGATAAAAGCCTTGAACGATTATTATGATCTTCTTGCTTCAGAAGGGCAGATTCTTCCGGAAGGGTATTCAAAAGTAGATATCCATTATCTGATTTGTCTCACGGAGGAAGGGAAAATAGATGCCCTGCTCCCGTATCAGGATCGTAAGGAAAGTCCGGGGGCAAAGGGGAAAATGAAAGAAAAATGGGTGCCCAAAAGCGTCCTAATGCCGGAGAGGACACAGAAACCGGGAATTGAAAGCAATATCATAGAGCACAGGCCCGTGTATATTTTTGGGCTGAATTATGAAAAGGGAAAATTGACGCCGAAGGATGAAACTGATAGAGCGAAGAAATCTCATAGCGCTTTTATAGAGTTAAATCTGGCATTTCTTGAAGGGCTGGATTCTCCTTTGGTTTGTGCGTATCGGAATTTCCTAAATGGGTGGAAGCCGGAAGAAGAAACGGAAAACAGCGAACTTCTGGAATTAGGGAAAAAATATGAAAGCTCGGGATATGCCTTCTGTCTGACCGGAAGCCCCGATAGGCTGCTGCATGAGGATGCACAAATAAAACAGAGGTGGGAACAAAGGCGGCAGGATAGTTCCAAGGAGGAGGGGTGTATTTCGCAGTGTGCGGTCAGCGGCGAGAGGCTTCCCATAGCGAATGTTCATAAGAAGATAAGAGGGATAGAGGGGGGAGAACCGTCAGGAAATTCTTTAATATGCATGAATGAGAAGTCGGGATGGTCTTATGGAAGGAAGCAGTCCTATAACAGCAATATATCCCAAAATGTAATGAAGAGGTATACGGAGGCGTTAAACTATCTTCTGGAGGATTCTGCGGATTTAAAACATAGGAAACATAAAGTATTGCTGGATGATACGACCATAGTATTCTGGGCAATGAATATGGGCGGCTGTGAGGATGCGTTTATGGCTATGCTTTATGGGCAGTCGGACAAAATGGATGAAAAGGCTGTGGAGCTGATGTTAAAAGGACTGCTTGAGAGCGGCAGGAAGGGGAAGATTACGGAAGACAGGCTTCGGTCGCTGGATAAGATAGATCCGGATGTGGACTTTTACATGGTGGGTTTGAAGCCGAATTCGTCCCGGCTGGCGGTGAAATTCTGCTGCCGGAGGAAATATGCGGATGTGCTTTGGAATATTGCCAGATTTCAAAAGGAGCTACAGGTATCGGAAGAGCTGAAACCAGTATCTATAAAGCAGATTCCTAGGGAGCTGGTCTCTCCAAAAAGCACTAAGGAGAAGGTAAATCCGGCGATTCTTGCTAAATTATTTGAAGCGGTGGTAAATGGGACGCCTTATCCCGTATCCCTGCTGGAGACGGTGATCCGAAGGGTGAAAACGGATGGAGATAAGGAGTTTAACAGGGTTAGGGCGGGCATTATTAAGGCATGTCTCAATAGAAATTACAAAAAGGAGGAATTTGGTGTGGCATTGGACAGAGAAAATGACGGACAGGCGTATTTATGCGGGAGGTTATTTGCTGTTTTGGAAAAGCTTCAGCAGGATGCGTCGGGGAATTCATTAAACAGGACGATTAAGGATGCGTATTTTGCTTCCGCGTCCTCGAAGCCGGCGATGGTGTTCCCAAAGCTGCTGAGACTGGCGCAGAATCATTGGAACAAGGTAAGCAGGCCGATACAGGTGCGTCATGACAAATGGATGGGTGAAATCATGGATAAGCTGCGGGGGGAATTCCCGGAGACGCTTCTGCTTCAGGATCAGGGAAGATTCATGATAGGGTATTATCAGCAGCGTCAGAGTTTTTTTGTGAAGAACGAAGGCAGCGGGAGTGCGGGAAGCAGTGAAGAAGAAAATTTGACTGCGGATGCGGAAAATAGTGAAGAAGAAAATTTGACTGCGAATGCGGAAAATAGTGAGACGGAGGCAGAGAAAAATGGCGATTGATAACAGATATGATTTTGTGATGCTCTTTGATGTGGAGAACGGGAATCCTAATGGGGATCCGGATGCTGGAAACGCGCCCAGAATGGATGCGGAAACAGGGTATGGTTTTGTTACCGATGTGTGCTTGAAAAGGAAGATAAGAAATTATGTGGAATTATGCATGGAGAGAGAGAAAGGGTATAATATCCTGATTAAGCAGGATAGATATTTAAATGAAAAGTTTGAAGAGGCATATGATAAAATAGGAATAAAATCGAAAGATAAAAAGAAAAATCCAGATAATGAAAAGAAAGCTCAAAAGTTTATGTGCGAAAATTATTATGATGTGCGTACTTTTGGGGCGGTAATGACAACAGGAGAGTATTCTTGCGGCATAGTGCGAGGGCCGGTTCAAATAAGCTTTGCAAGGAGTCTATCACCTATTAATGTTCAGGATATTGCTATTATTCGCCAAGCTCGTACAGATGAAAAAAGAGGAAGTTTGAGCGATTTTGAAATGGGCAGAAAAAGCATAATTCCATATGCGCTTTACAGGGCGGAGGGATATGTGTCGGCGGCGCTTGCAAATAAGGTAACGGATCTATCGGAGAAGGATGTGGAGCTTTTGTGGGATGCCATTATCAATATGTTTGAACATGATCATAGCGCGGCAAGGGGAAAAATGTGCATGAGGAAGCTTTATGTGTTTAAGCACAGCAGGGTTTTGGGAAACTGTTCTTCCAGTGTGTTGTTTGATAAGATACAGGTGGAACTGAAAGAGGAAGAAAAGCCGCCCCGTTCTTATCAGGATTATCAGGTGATGGTTGACAGACAGATGCCGGAGGGCGTCGAGCTGCTTGAAAAGCTGTGATCGGCATGGAGATAGCGATTCGTTCCGTACAGCATTATCTGTACTGTCCCCATCGCTGGGGGCTGGTGGAAATTGAGCGGGCATGGGCTGAGAATTTCTTTGTCACCAAGGCTGATTTGATGCATGAGCGGGTACATAATCCTGAGAAAAATTACGCTGCAAGGGGGAAGAAGGTATTTACATCCGTTCCGGTGTACCATGATTCGGAGCAGTACGGCTTATATGGCGTGACCGATTGTTTGGAAATGACAAAGGCAGAGAAGGGTATTTCTGTTGAAGGCTGTGAAGGTACATATGACGTCTGTATTGTGGAGTATAAACCTACAAAACCTAAGAAGGAGGATTTTCATGAGGAGGATTTGATGCAGGTTTTTGCACAGAAGATTTGCGTGGATTATGTGTTCGGATGTGATTGTGACGGGGTTTTGTATTATGGTGATGTAAAGAAAAGGATAGCTCTTCCCTTAAAGGAGAATTATGAGAAGTACGACAAGTTATTGAGGCAGCTGCTGGAGGAGATGAGAGATTATTTGAAGCGGGGGGTGGTTCCGGCAATTAGAAAGGGACAGAAATGCGGCGGATGTTCTATGAAGGATTTGTGCATGCCGTCCGCACATGGGCGAGTGGATGTTCTGGCTGAAATCAAAAAGATAAGAAAAGAGCTTTGAAGATGAGAAAACTTTTAAATACGATCTATGTTACAAATGAGCAGGCGTATTTGACATTGGACGGAGAAAATTTGGTGTGCAGGATTGAAGGGGCCGAAAAGTTAAGGATTCCTTTTGAGAATATCGAAAATGTGGTGTGCTTTAATTATATCGGCTGCTCGCCTGCGTTGATGGGAAAGTGTGTGAGCAGAACCATACCGATTAATTTTATTTCGCCTCAAGGGAAGTTTCTGGCAAAAGTATGTGGCGAGACAAAAGGGAATGTGTTCCTGCGGGTTGCGCAGATTGATAAGTTTCGAGAGGCGGGATTGCGATTGGCGCAGAATACCATGGCGGCGAAATTTAATAATACAAGGCAGCTGATCCGAAGAACCCTGCATGATAATGCGGCGCTGAGAGAGGACGAGAGGATTCGGGCAGTAATGGATGTGCTTGAAGCAGGAATTGATAAATTATTTGAAGCTCAAAACATCGAGGAGGTTATGGGGATAGAAGGAAACTGCGCACAAAATTATTTTTCTATCTTTGATTCGCTGATAACGAATCAGAAAGTTCCTTTTACTTTTGAATTTCGCAGCAAAAGGCCGCCGCTGGATCCGATTAATGCGGTTTTATCATTTGTATATACACTGCTTACCAGTGAATATGCCGCCGCGCTGGAGACGGTGGGTCTGGATAGTTATATCGGATTCTGCCATGCGCTGAGGAGCGGGAGGGCGTCTTTGGCGTGCGATATGGTAGAGGAAGCCCGCTGTATTGCAGAGCGTTTTGTATTAACGCTTTTAAATCTTCAGGTAATTGGTGAAAAGGATTTTGAAAAGCAGGTATCGGGTGCGGTATGGCTGAACGAAGAAGGTCGCAGGAAAGTATTGACGCGCTGGCAGGAAAAAAAGCGGACAGATATGGTGCATCCGTTTTTAAAGGAAAAAATACCTCTTGGACTGCTTCCGTATGTCCAGAGCAATCTGCTTGCAAAGTATGTAAGGGGAGATTTGGAAGCTTATCCGTCGTACTTGATAAAATAAAATTATTTTTCAACGTTTAATTATTTTGCTCTATTTTTAAAGCGGGTGACGATTATGATGGTATTGATTAGCTATGATGTAAGTACCGTAAGTGATTCGGGAAAGGCAAGACTGCGAAAGGTTGCAAAAGAGTGTCAAAATCATGCACAGCGTGTTCAAAATTCGGTATTTGAGGCGGATTTGGATTATTCTTCTTTTTTAAAATTAAAAGACAGGCTTTGTAAGCTGATTAATCCGAAGGAGGACAGCCTGAGATTTTATTATTTAGGAAATCACTGGGAGAAAAGAATAGAGCATATCGGCGTGAAGGAGACATATAATCCGGAGGGGGTTATTATTATTTAGCTTAAAACATATAACATATTGCTAAAAAACGTGTTGTGTGGGGTTAAAGGCAGAGGCGAAGGGGAGGTGGTTGAAAAGTATGGCGGGGTTCGCCTAAAAAATGTGGATTTAAGTGTGAAGAGAATTAAAAGAGTAAGATAAAGTTTTGGACCGTTCCCTATATGTGGAGGGCGTGATGGCTATATACACAATATATTGCGGTCACGCTCCGCGAGGGGCGTGTGAGTAGAAATTAATCCTGCCCGGAAGCGTTACCCAGTCCCTGGGTCACGCTCCGCGAGGGGCGTGTGAGTAGAAATCAATGCTTGCTTGTGCTATGTGTGCTTGTGCCTGTCACGCTCCGCGAGGGGCGTGTGAGTAGAAATCTGTATGATGTCTATGTTCTCCGCCTCCAATGCGTCACGCTCCGCGAGGGGCGTGTGAGTAGAAATATCAAGCTCCGGCCATGCTGCTGGCGGTATATTGTCACGCTCCGCGAGGGGCGTGTGAGTAGAAATCGTATAAAATCAATTTCCCGGAACTGCCCCAGCTCGTCACGCTCCGCGAGGGGCGTGTGAGTAGAAATTGGCTGTACGCTGCGTAATTAAAGTTTTCGCTGGTCACGCTCCGCGAGGGGCGTGTGAGTAGAAATTTTTATGCCTATCTGCGTCCCGATCCGCCGCTCCCGTCACGCTCCGCGAGGGGCGTGTGAGTAGAAATTGCAATATAGTCCCGCATATATTTAAGGCTGGTCGGGTCACGCTCCGCGAGGGGCGTGTGAGTAGAAATCCCATCATAAATGGCAGAAAGA